>MBRE01000037.1:0-110927 GCA_001698425.1 Oscillatoriales cyanobacterium USR001
TGAGGGTGCGGAATGTGGGATACAAGAATGGCCGAAGCAATAAAAAACTGCACCCCCAAAATTAATTTGGAAGTGCAGCTTAAAATCATTACTCAAGGCATCAAACCTTGAATTAAAAAACTAGAAGCGATTAAAACAGCGGAGAAGGAGCAGGAGCCGCCAATAACAACTTCTGGTCATCAATCAACGGATCTTGCGCCACAATACTCAAAGAACTTAAAGAGTCTTCAGTATTCGTCACCACAGGCAAAGAAGATACCGCAGCATCACCAGTAATAAAACTAGCAGCATCACTTGTTGGCTGAGTAGCTAAAAGACCCCCATCAGTCAAAGGATCAAGAGTACCACTCGTTGCCTGAGTAGTAGTATTGCTTGCTCTCGGAGGTGAAGGAACTGTATTCGGACCAGGCACTAAGAAGTTAACGGGGTTAGGTCCGGTTGGAATCGGGAATGGATTTGTCACACTGGGATCGCCAAAGACTTCCAATACCGAGTATGTACCTGGGAACAGATCGGTAAACAAAGCAATACCATTGCTATCGCTTCTTGACAGCGGTTCAGTTCCAGCATCATAGCGACCATTCCGGTTCAAATCCAAAGTAAACGGAATACCCACCAACGGCGGTTCTCCATTATTTTGTACGCCATCACGGTTATCATCTCGGAACTTCGGCACTCGCAAGTCATAACGACGAGCATTACCAATCAAAGCACAACCAAACTCTTGATTAGCCCCTAGAATAATATCCAGCGGTTGAGTAGTTTGGAAGAAACCAGCGGGAGCCACCTCACGAACTCGGTAGGTTCCAGGGGTCAAATTATTGAACGACCATGTACCATCGGCAGCACTAACCGTACTGGGTTCCGTTGATTGGAACCGACCATCACCATTGGTATCAATATAGATCGTAGTACCTTGAATCCCCGGTTCATTACCATCGCGATAGCCATTTTGGTTCAAATCCTCAAACTTACAACCAGTAATTCGGCTATTAGGAGTATTACCAAAAATCACATTAGCGTCTTGAGTACCAAGGTTAAACTGAACGCGAGCCGGATTAGAAGCTGCAAAACCAGTTGGTACCACTTCTGCCACAGCATAACTACCCGCAGGTAAGTTAGTGAAAGCCGCCCGACCATCAGCATTAGTTATGCGAGATTCTTCTGTACCTGCCTGAAACTGACCGTCACCGTTGAGGTCAATAAAAACTGTCACCCCACTAACAGGAGTTTCATTCCGATTTGGCTCATAGATCCCGTTGCCATTCTGATCGTTGTATTTGAATACATTGATATTAGGTCGGGTATTTCCTACTGCTCCACCCCCAGTCTGTCCTGGATTAACTGCCACAGGAGAAAAAGTGACAGAAGGTTGAGGATTTCTTGGTGGTAGAGTGAACGTTTCTTTGACAAAAATTGGGCGCTGACCGGCTGGCACAATCGGATCGTCTATATTTGCACCAGTGCGAGTATAGCTTGTGTCTGTTACTCGCAATGGTGCAGCTTCGTTAATCGAACCCTGGAATCGCGACCCAGTTCCCGGTGCCGAAACTTGAATTGGGTTAGGAGTGCTACCAATGGGAGCGTTGAAGTTACCAGGGACACCGCCACCTACCACTGATGGGAGTGTGGTTGGGAAGATTTCCAACACAGAGTAATTGCCAGCAGGCAAATCTCTGAAAACGCCTTGTCCATTAGCATCTGTGATCAGTATTGGTTCATCTGTTTGCCAGCGACCATCTCTGTTCAAATCGATAATAAAGGGAACTCTAGCAATAGGAGGTTCCTGACCAGTGAAGCCGTTAACATTAGTAACAGTATTTCGTCTGCCGTTACCATCTAAATCTCGGAATTTTTCAACAGGGATTTGGTAGAGGGGTGCGTTACCAACCTGAGCGCAGGAAAAGGTTTCTCCTGCCTTTACTGTTACATCCAGTAAAGGAACATTGTTAGGAGGAGTGCTTTGGGGAAAATCTCTTTCCAAAGGTTCAGTGGTTAAACCGTTGACTCGTTCTTCCCGAATCCGGTAGGTTCCCGCTGACACATTTAGCCGCCAGTTACCGTTTCGATCGCTGAAGGTACTTTGTTCGTTTGTATCAAAGATTCCGTTGTTGTTGGCATCAATATAAATCCTGACGTTTTTAATACCGGGTTCATTTCCATCTCTGAAACCGTCACCGTCTAGGTCAAGGTATTTACAGCCAACGATCCCGCTTGCTGGTGTGGTGCTGTTACCAAATAAAACGTTTACGTCTGTATTGCTAACAGTAACGGGAAGTGGGTTAGGGGTGGTAGCAAAAGCACCAGAGGGAACTTGTTCGGTAATCCGATAGTTACCTGGGGCAACGTTAAGGAATTGGAAAACACCGTTAGTACCACTGGTGACAACAGCTTCCCCGGCAACGCCGGCGTTAAACGTCCCGTTAGCGGTGGCTGCCGGTTCAAGGATGAAGGTTACGTTGGCTAGTCCAGGTTCGTTTGACTCTCGGATGCCATTGCCGTTAAGGTCATTGAATTTAACCCCAAAAATACCAGGCCCGCGATTTCCAAAGACTGGCGGTGTCTGCTGGGCAATAATGTCTATTTGTTGTTCATCTGCCATGATTTCTCTCCTTCACACCTAAATCCATCTAAATTACACACTAATGTATCGGTTTGTCAATCACCCACTAGCCAAAGCTAATGGCTGAAAACCGCTACTCACTCATACTGAATACGTTTGCACTTGCTCTGATGTTCCTCATTCAACAGGAAAATGCTTCAAGCTTTGTCGCAGGAAAGTATATCAGGTTTTTAACAACTCTGGCAATTTCAAGCTAACATCTTTTGTCCTAAAAATTTTTAGGTGGAGATGTGATGCCTTGGGCTGGCTTCGCCTACGCGCTTGCTGTTACTAGGCGGCGATCGAGTTACAACTGATGGGAACGGCGGATTGCGGTTCTCCCAAGTCTCGCTCTTTCGGAGGTTAGCACCAGTAACACATTAGAATTAAGCTCCTAATATACAAGCTGGCTTCCAGGTTTCTGAAGCCTAGACCTGACTATTGAAAGTTGCCTCCAATAGACTATCACAGCAACTGCACTTTAACTGCTTTCCTATCCGTTATTGCTCTTGAGAAAACGGGAAAGAATGGTAATGACCTCTAAAAAAGCCCAAAAGGGTGAGCCTCGATCGCAATACCTGACCCCCCGCTCCCAGATACAATTAATTCATCACTTGGGAGCGAGTTATCTTTTATCTCCTGAAAAATATTCAGTTGCCCAAAGCTCAAATCATTAGTTAAACTCACTAAATCTTTACTCTCACCAAAATTTAAAATGGCATTAGTATCAGTTGCACCCAACAAAAATTTGTCTGGCTTGACTTCACCTATCAAACTCTCTTTACCTGATTTACTACTGTTTGTCAAGGGATCGTTCAAAGATTCTTTTGCCAACTGATTCTCATCCCCCGTAATCAGATCGAGACTTCGGGCTGATGTGCCTGCACTGATGGTAACTACTGCCGGTGATGTAGTTTGGATGAAACCAGGGGGTGCGATTTCTCGGAGTACGTAGGTTCCCACTGGAACATTACGAAAGCTGTAATTGCCTTGACCATCAGAAACAGTAGAGGGTTCAGTTGTGTCTAAACTGCTGTTGTTATTGAGGTCAATATAAATTTGGGTATTTGCGATCGGGGGTTCCCCTGGATCTAGTCTACCATTGGCATTCAGATCGTTAAATTTCACACCGCTGATATTACCCAAAACCAAACTATTGCCGAAGGATATATTTGTGGCATTTGTACCATTACCGACGATAATCGGGCTGGGATTAGGAGTAGTTTGACGAAATCCTGGTTGCTGAACTTCTCTCACCAAATAAGTTCCTTGTGGCAAATTAATAAAAGAAAAGTTGCCTTGGGCATTAGTTAAGTTCAAAGGTTCGTTCGAGTCCCGCTGACTATTGTTATTCAAATCGAGATATATCGGCCAGTTGGCTACTCTGGGTTCATTCGGTTCATTTACCCCATTCCCATTGAGGTCATTAAATTTAAAGCCGCTAATACTACCTGTGGGTAAATTATTACCAAAATTGATACCTGCGGCATTAGTACCACCAGTGATCGCAATTGGACCAGGATTTGGAGTTGTTTGCACCCAACCGGGTTGCAAAACTTCCCTAACAAAGTAATTGCCCGGAACTACATTGGCGAAAGTATAGTTACCTTGAGGATTAGTGAAGGTTGTGGGTTCCCCTGAGTCTAATCTCCCATTATTGTTAAGGTCTATATAAATTTGCCAATTAGCAAGGGCGGGGTCTGTAGCATCTCTAAAGCCGTTAGCATTGAGGTCGTTGAATTTGATGCCGCTGATACTACCAGTGAAAAAAATGTTACCAAAGTTGACATTATTAATTACTGCTCCTGGTGTCAGATTGATCGTGCCAGGATTAGGTGTGGTTCGGCGAAAATTGGGTTGTTGAACTTCTCTAACTGTGTAGTTACCAACGGGGATATTAACGAAGGCATAGTTACCTTGGGCATTAGTTAAGGTGCTAGGTTCGTTGCTATCAAGGCGGCTGTTACCATTGAGGTCAAGATAAATTTGCCAGTTGGAAAGAGTGGGTTCTCCAGGATCTAGTTGGGCGTTAGCATTAATATCATTGAATTTTAGTCCGCTGATCGTGCCGGCAAAAAAGTTATTACCAAAGTTAATGCCTGTGGCGTTTGTACCACTGACAATGGTAATGGAACCGGGGTTAGGTGTAGTTTGGCGAAAATTGGGTTGTTGGACTTCCCTAACTAAGTAATTTCCCGGTGGTAAGTTCACGAAGAAATAATTACCTTGGGCATTAGTTGAGGTTAATGGTTCGTTGGAGTCCGGTCTACCATTGTTGTTCAGGTCAAGGAAGATTTGCCAGTTAGGGAGTGTAGGTTCTCCGGCATCTAAAATGCCATTGGCATTAAGGTCGTTAAATTTTAAGCCGCTGATGGTTCCTACTTGGACGTTGCCAAAGTTGACGTTACCGATGTCTGTTTGGCTGCTGTTTCTGTTACTGCCGGTTGATTCTGGGATGCTGGCCATAAGCGAAGGAAGAAGGAAGAAGGAAGAAGGAAGAAGGAAGAGGGAAGAAGGAAGAGGGAAGAAGGAAGAGGGAAGAAGGAAGAGGGAAGAAGGAAGAGGGAAGAAGGAAGCAATCAACAGTTAACAGTTAACAAATAACAGTTAACCGTTAACCGTTAACCAATTAGTAAGCGTCTTGCAGTTCGTAGAAATCAGGGGAGATGTAGTCTTTACGCAAAGGCCAGCCTATCCAGTCTTCGGGCATTAAAATCCGTTTGAGATTGGGATGTCCTTCGTAGAAGATGCCGTACATATCGTAGGTTTCTCGTTCTTGAAAGTCGGCGGCTTTCCAGATCCAGTAAACTGATGGTAGTTTGGGATCTTCGCGGGGTAGAAAGACTTTAACTCGGACTGCTTCGGGGCGATCGCAGTTATCGCTAACTTTAACTAAGTCATAGAAACTAACTAAATCTTCCCCTGGCCCTTGGTCATAGCCACCTTGACACCGTAGATAGTTGAAACCATAAGCGTAAAGTGCTGTTGCCATTGGAATTAAAAATTCCCGGCTAACTTTTAGGATCTCAACTCCTGAACGATCTGGCCCTAAAGATTCGTGTTCAAAGCCATTCTGGGTTAGCCACTGGGAAACTTTACCCGGTTCAACAATAGCTGCTGAGGAATCAGACACGGGGCACCTCCTGTTTTTGGGTTGCTTGCAGGGCGGGGGGTACGGGCATTCCCATTGCTTCGGTTAGTGCGACTGGCGGTGTGAACCGGGTGGGAACTTGTAAATATTTGCCATCCAAGATTTGGTCTACGACTTTCATCTTGTGGGTTCTGGTGTAGTAACGGTGGGTTGGTTGTAAGTTACCCCGTTCTTGCAGGGAGTCGTTGGAAATCTTCTTCCGCAGTTTGATAATTGCGTCGATAATGGCTTCGGGGCGGGGGGGACAGCCGGGGATATAGACATCGACTGGAATCAGTTTATCCACGCCGCGTACTGCTGTGGGTGAGTCCATGCTGAACATTCCACCGGTGATGGTGCAAGCGCCCATAGCGATCACGTATTTGGGTTCTGGCATTTGTTCGTAAAGCCGCACCAAAATAGGGGCGTACTTCATGGTGATCGTGCCGGCGGTGATTAGGAGGTCGGCTTGCCGGGGGCTGGAACGGGGGACTAGACCGAAGCGATCAAAGTCGAAACGGGAACCGATGAGTGCGGCAAACTCGATGAAGCAACAAGCTGTCCCGTAGAGGAGAGGCCACAAGCTAGAAAGTCTTGCCCAGTTGTACAGGTCGTCAACGGTGGTGAGAATCACGTTTTCGGACAATTGGGAGGTGATTTCGGGGCGCTCAACTGGGTTGACAAGTTGCGGTTTTTGTGTATCAGAAGTTAAGACCATTCTAAGGCTCCTTTGCGCCATGCGTAAACGAGAGCAATAACGAGAATTGTGATAAAGATCAAGGCTTCGATGAAGGCCAGGAGTCCTAGTTGACTGAAGGCGACGGCCCAGGGATAGAGGAAAACGGTTTCTACGTCAAAGATGACGAAGACTAGGGCGAACATATAGTAGCGGATGTTGAATTGAATCCAGGCTCCGCCGATGGGTTCGACTCCAGATTCGTAGGTGGTGCGCCGGTCGTAGGGCCGGCTGACGGGCCGCAGCAGCTTGGAGGCTGTAAGAGCGCCGATGGGTACTAGGCTGGAGATGATTAAGAAGCCTAAGAAGTATTCGTAGCCGTTGAGTGCAAACACGGTGGTTAATTACTGCCTCTGTGAAAGGGTTTTGTAACTTGTCTTTACAATATATGATTTTGGGTAGTAGGGGCAAGGGTAATTGGCAATGTAATGAGTAAGTCTTCAACTCGGCGTTTATTTATGCCCTACTACTGATCATCGCACCCCAAGAGTATCTCCAGTTTCTGCGGCAATAAATACACTTTCAAATACTCTGTCATAGTCGCTAATTAACCACTTTGGTAAACGGTTTTTAGCATCGGGTACGCGCATTTTACCCGGAGGTAAATATAACATTGCACCCAGAATAGAATTGATAGCTTTAGGATAAATTAAACCTTTCCCGATCGCAATTAATTCTTGTAAAAAAGTCTGTTCAGTTTCCAGCAATGGCTCCTTTTGAAATCCAGAGTAAAGTAGTGCTTGATAACCACTTCTCACATCACCATTATAGATATTTTCTAGTCGATCGATTGGTGCATTCAGCCAAAAATCAGCTAGTTGTTTTCTCATCTGGCGAAGTTCTAATACTATAGATTCATCAGCCGGATCGATGCAGTAGAGATTCACACAGCCTAATAGTTGATTCAAAAATTTGGGCGAAGCAATATAATTAGCTAGTAATTCAGAGGATGTCGCTTGACTTCCAGACTCAGAGTTAAGGGCAATTTCGCTTTCAAAAATCTGCTCATAATCACCGATCAACCAATTAGGCAGACGATTTTTAGCATCTGGTATTCGCATTGTCCCCGGTGCAAAGTACAGCATTGAAGCCAGCAAAGAATTGATAGCTTTAGGATGTATTAATCCTTTGCTAAGTTGGGTTAATTGCTGCAAAAATTCTCCTTCTTCTTCTGTTAGCGGTTGATTTTGAAACCCACAGCTAAGAAGCATTTGATAACCTTTACCAGTCTCACTTTGATAGATATTTCCCAATTTTTCTGCGGGAGCATTTAGCCAAAAATCTGCAAATTGTTTCCGTATTAGACGTAAAGAAGCAATTGCTGATGCTGATGATGAATTGCTGTGGTAGAGATTTACTGAGTCAACAATTTGATTAAGGAATTGTTGACTGGGAGTTAAGATTGAATTACCCACCGGTAACTGACTATTTTGCCATTTTTGGAAAAGTTCTTGGAATAAATTCCCCAAGGAAATCGAGTAGGCGTGACTATTCAGAAAAGCAGGATTACCTTGCATTTTTTGCTGGATTTTCTCGCGATAAATCTTTCGGATTTGAGGGTTGCTACCGAAAGAAATTGCTAATTGAATATAAGATGCTTCGCTATTCGCAATCAATTCAGGCATTTCGATTTCGCGTAACATTGCTGCACCTTGGCGGAACCGCAAAGCGTTTCCTTCCATTACTATTGTTGGCAAACTTACTTGTAAAGGGTCAATTAAAGAAGTTGCACCAGCGTAGGGATAGGAATCGAGATAAACATCTGCTAATCGTAAAAATTCTTTAACATCGCCGCGACTGGGTAATTGTTTTACGATTAATAAACGCTTAGTATCAACGCCATATTTAGCTAATACGGCGTACAAGTTATTCACAAAAGGTGTAGTCGGATAAGTGCGAGTCCAAGCGGGGCCGAAGGGATATAAAATCAGGATAGAGTTGGGGACTGCGGCGAGGATTTTTGCCCAAGTTTCTCGCAATTCTGGTAAAATTTTGTAGAAGTTTGCTCCTGAGATAAAGATTGTTGTTTCTTCAGAAATACCGAGACTATTTCTGGTTGGTTGAAGTGTGGCAATTTCGGATTGAGTGGCGTAATTGAAGCAAAATCCGCTGCCATCTAAAATTGCTAATTTTTCTCGATATTGTTCTTGATAACTGATATCTGGAATTGTCCATTTGCCGGCAATATAGTAGTCAATATGGCGCATTCCTGTAGTTGTTGGCGAACAGAAAGATGTTGTTTGTACTCTTGCTAAACGGTGAAGTGCTAGGGAAGTAGTTGGTTTATTAATGGCAGTTAAGTTGGTGCCAATAAACAGGATATCCAAGTCATCATCGCGGATAGTTTGTACCTGTAAAGCAAAATCTTTATTGAGTGGAACTAGCTTGTCAACTCGACTCTGACAATAATTTTCTAATTGATGATTGCTGACATTAAGAGCATAAAGAAATATCTCAAATTTGTGACGATCTAAATGTTCAAAAACAGGGAGAGTGGCGAAGGTTTCTGTTTGAGGAGCGAAGTGATCGTTAAGGACTCCTAAGCGGATTTTTGAGCGAGTTATCGATCGCGCTGGGAAAGTATAATCAACTTGAAAGCCGCGATTTTTGAGAACTAACTCCATAATATCTGCTCGCTTTGTGTAAACTTCCCGCAGGTTTGCTGTTGTGAAGTATAGGGGGATAAAGTTGGCAGTTTGGCTGAAGAATAAAGCGATATTTTGCCAAATTTGAGCATCTGGATTGTTGAAAATATTGCTATGGATGTAATTTAACCATCCTTGGAAATAGCGATAGTAATTGTCTGCTTCTCCTATTTCTTGGAAGAGGTTGGGAGAGGAAAACATAAATTTTAGGTAGTCATTAACAAACCAATTAGGAATAGCGGCGCGTTCAAATTTTATTGATAATTGATCTGCGCGGCGGTAAAGCATTGCGGCGAGGAGGTAATTGATGGTTTGAGGTTGTTCAAATCCTTGGGAAATTTGTGCTGCTAGTTGATTGATAAAGGTTTGTTCGGTATCAGTTAGGGTTTCATCTTTAATGCTGCTATTCAGGAGTGCTTGGTGAGCTTTACCTGTATCGTTTGTGTAGGCGTTTGCTAGTTCTTCGGCAGATAAATTGAGCAAAATATCAGCAATTTGTTTTCTGGCTTGGCGGATATTTGCTAATGCTGATATATCTGATTGGTTGCTTTGATATTTTTCTACAATGCTGATGATGGCGGTTATAGATGGTGGTGTAGCAACAGATTCGACCGATGTATTTGCAAAAATGGGACGCTCAGAAATTTGAGTGGCTGCGATTAAAGCTGAACTAACTTTTTGTGCCATTTCGGACCAGGAGAATTTTTTGGCTTGTGCTAAACCAGCGAGAATTAATGCTTGACGATCGCGAAAATTTTGTACTTCAATTAGTGCTTTTTTTAGTTCTTCAATGCGATCGCAATTAACATATAAAGCTGCTTGACCTACAACTTCAGGAATTGAGCTATTTGGGGAGGCAATTACTGGACATCCGCAGGATATGGCTTCTAGTAATGGCAATCCAAAACCTTCATATTTTGATGTTTGAACTAATGCTAAAGCGCCAGAGTAAGCATTTCTTAATTCATCATCAGTTAGTCGTAAAAGATGAATTTTTATATCGGATGTGTATGTTTTTAATTCGTTTTCTAGTGCTGAGTTTCCACCTACGCAAATAATTTCAAATTCATGTTTATTTTCCAACTGAGAGAAGGCTTGGAAGAAGAAAAGAGCATTTTTATAGCCGTTAAATCCGATGCGATCGCCTACCCAGAGAAAGTATGGTTTGACAATGCTATATTTCAACTTGAATTGATTAATTTCTACTAATGTTGCTGGTGAGAATGTGCGATCGATTCCACAATGAGCTACTGTTATCGACTCAGGAGAAATATGGGGAAAGTATTTAACTAAATCGCGGGCGGTGTTTTCAGAAATGGCAATGTAGGCAGAAGCATGGCGAATACCTTGATGTTTTTCGAGCCACATTTGGTTAGCTAAATTGGCTCCCATGACTTCTGGAATCATGTCATAAGCCATGAACACAGAGGGTGTCGATCGCGGTGTAGTGTAGTAGGTAGAAATGAAAATATCGGCTTTTTCTTCATCGCAGATTTTCTGCAACATTTCGCGGTCTGCTTCAGTATTGTTGTAGTCATAGGCGGGTATTTGCCGATACTTAATTCCCGGAATTTTGGGGAAAGTTCCATTGCGATCGAGTACGAGAATATGTTGAGCAAAATCCTGAGTTGCCCATTCTTCCAAAAGTGATTTCCAAACTCTAGTAATGCCGCTGTTATGAATTTGAAACATGACAGCATCAACCAAAATTTTCGATGCTTTTGTTGTCAAGCTAATTGTAGAATTTGAATTGTCTGATTGTAATAAACTATTGTTACTTAGTGCCATTTTATATACCTTGATGGTTTCTTGAATACACTTTTCCCAACTAAATTGTTGGGATTGTACTAATGATTTTTGAGACATTACCGCTCTTAGAGAGGGATTACTATAAATTTGGAGAATACTACGACAAATTCCGTCCGTGTCATTAGGTTCTAGCATTATACCTGCTTCACCAACCACTTCTGGCAATGAAGAAATATTAGAAGTAATTACAGGTATGCCACACTGCATCGCTTCCAAAGGCGGCAAACCAAAACCTTCATATAAAGAGGGATAAACAAATACTAAAGCGCCGCTATATAGTGCTGCCAAATCTTCATCCGCTACATATCCAGTCAAAATAATCCGGTTTTTTAGTGCGTTATTACTATCAATCTCTGCAAAAATTTTCTCATAATTCCAACCCTTAGTACCTACCAATACTAAGTTTAAATCTTGGATATTTTCTTCTCTAACAAGTTTGGCAAAGCATCTAATTACCTGGTCAATATTCTTGCGAGGTTCTAATGTACTCAAGCTTAAAATATAAGGTGAGTTGGGAATTTGATATTTACTGCGTATTGATGCAATTTTTACAGAATCTAAGCAAGGATAAAAAATCTCAGGGGATGCCGCCAAGTGAGTCACAAAAACTCGATTTTGGCTAATCCCAGTGTAACTACAAAGGTCATTTTTGGTAGAGTTTGAGATACAAACTACTAAGTCATCTGGCTTCAATTTAGCTAAAGACTGCTTGAGTAATTCCGCCGCACCTTGCATAAAAAATTCTGGATATTTAATCGGAATTAAATCATAAACAGTTAACAATCTTTGCCCATTAATGATTTCAGTTGGGATGCCATAATAGGGAGAGTGAAAAATATCTACTTCAGTTAATTCGGTTGATTGATGAAGCGGCACATCCTTAAAATTTGAATTGGCTTGGAGATAATTCTGAGTAGCTTGAAAAATTTGGGGAGATGCGATCGCAGAAAAAGATAAATCAACTTCTGGAGATGCCAATAAACCATTCGCAACCCTTTCTACAACTCGAAAAACACCAGTGCGCGATCGAGGATCGTAATGGCTTTGTCCGAGAATTGAAATATCATACAACACTTTAATTTTTTGTTGATTTTCCCGATATTTACTTGTGATTTTCTGCCCAGATATAGTTAGTTTTTTCGCCAATTTAGGAGACTTTGCTACTTGAGGGCTAATAAAGGTAGCTAAAAATTTAGTACACTCTTCATCAGTGAGTAAATTCGTTTTATGCACATTAATCTTAGGCATCAATTCCATTTTTGCAAAACTTTGTAGCTGCGGATGCCAACCATATCGCTCGACTGTATTCAGAAGCGTCCAAGCTGTTTTGATATACTCTCCTTTTTGGAGAAAATAACTGCGGATATGATTCAGATATGAATCAAAATTCAGTGTAATTTGCTGATGAAATTGACGGCGTGCTTCAGCAAAATTTTGTGTAAGTGCCGTGTAAACACATTCAATTAATTGATTCGCCTGTAAATCCGTCATTTCCAAGACTTTTTCTGAGGAATAATTCCAATATTCAAGATCGTGGACAACCGAAGCAAACACCGATTGTGATGCTAATAATAACTGGATCATGGGTAGAGGTTTTGCCCAATCTGTAAGCGCAGTTTGTGTTATTCCACTTGAACAACCAATCAAAAGATTACAATATTTTGTTAACTCTGCATTTTCCCGCAAACTCAGCATACTACCGTCAATAATTCGCTCATCTACTGATGAAATTTTGACATTTGATGATAGAATAATACTGCAATCTGGTAAACGAGATAGCAATCCTTGAGCAAACCATATAGCATAATCTGGTGTGACAAAAGACTGACGACTTCTTGATGTGCATTCAAATAAAATTACATAACGGCGTTGTTGTAGGTTGTGCTGTTCAGCAAAATTACGAACTTTATTAACTTCTTCATCTCGCAGTCGCAGAATATTTTGTACGGGAACTGTAATCGGGTTAGGATAAGCGCGAAAAATTGACGATCGAATTGTTCCATCATAATTTTGATAATTATTAGGATAAATTTGCGTCATAAATATTTCATCAAAGTCACCTCTATTAGCACGTTTTTTTACCTCTTCTTCAAACCGATACCAATCAGCAGCCATTTGGATATGATCTAAAGTTGTTACAGGAATTTCCCAAATTTCATCAACAAAAGGATTGCCGTCTACCATGCCACGACAAAGGGATGAAACAGCCCAAGTTAAGTAACAATTTGGATAATCATGTTTAATTTGTCGAGCCAAAGTAGTTGCATAAAGACAATCACCATTTGATGCAAGTTGTCCTAGTAAAATTCTCTTTCCAGAAGACTTTTGAGAAGTGAAAAATTCTGACCAAGAACATTTAGCTTGCAAACTAATAAGCTGATTTTCAATAGATTTCCCACTTCCCTCCAGAACAACTACTTGGTCAATTTGGGGATTATTTTGCACTGTATTCTCAATCTCAGAAGTAACAAACCAGGTAATTATGCAGTTTGGTTCGCTATTTTTCAAGTCTTGGACTGTTTTTAGATAACGCGAAATTTCATTAATTTGAAAAACAGCAAAACCGTAATGTTTGTGCATCGGTGAATAAGGGTAAATCGCTGGCTGAGATAATTTTTTCATTGTTCAAATACCTAAAGTTAGAGAGTGATTTTATTTAGCTTCAATCATCATAGCTGCGAGTTGCCGCAAATCTATGTTTGGCTGCCAATTAAGGCTTTGCATTAAAGTAGGATTAGAAACTAATCGCTTATATTCAGTCTGAAAATTTGCAGTCTGTTCTACATAGCGCGTCCAATCCAAACCCAGGATAGAAAAACAGACTTCTATCCAATCTTTAATTGTATGAATTTTACCAGAACCAATGACAGCTTCAAAAACTCGATTTTGTTCTATTAGTGTCATTATTCCCCTTGCCACATCACCAGCAAATGTCCATTCTTTCTCTACTGAAATATCACCAATTTCTAGCTTTTCATCGCTTCCATTGGCGATGCGTTTAGCAGCAAGAACGACTTTTTGGCTAACATGATTTGGCTTCCTCAAAGGACTTTCGTGATGAAATAAATATCCTACATAGACTTTAATTCCAATACTCCTGTAATATCTAGCAGCATAAACTGATTGAATACGCGCGATCGCATAGGTGCTACTAGCCTCAAAAGGAGTATCCTCAGAAATAGGATTTCCATCATTATAGAACTGCACGCCACTACCTGTAATAAAAACTTTTGAGGTAGGATTATGCTTGTACACTGCTTCTAAAATATTCAGCGTACCAGTGGAAATTGCTGCATGATTCTCAAAAACTGCATCATGTCGAGTTGTAGATTTAGCCGCTAAATGAAATACATAAATTGGTTTGTGCTCTTTAATAAGCCCTTCAACTTGTTCGTAATTCGATACATCAGCGTGTATCCAATCTCCCGATCGTGACAAACCTATTGGTTTAATTCCTTTAGTTTTGCACAATTCATTGAGATAATATCCATCTTGTCCGTTTGCACCAAAAATCAGAGCGATCATAATTTATTTTTTTGAAATACAAAAGTTGCAAAGGTATAGCGACATCCTTCATATATAAAATCTGGATTCGGACAATCCCATTGCGGAACGTCAGGAAGAGAACAGTTTTTTAATAAAGGAAGAAGTCTTTGATTAAAATCTTTTTGAGTGTAAAGGCGGTAGTCTACTGCTGGAATGCGATCGCCCGGTTTATATTGGTCATTGTAATCGCACGTTAGAATTGCAACACCTCCCGGTGCTAAAAGTTCAGCGATTTGTGTCACAAACAGTTCATCATTTTGAACGTGCTCGATCACAGATGTTGAAAAAATAATATCATAACTGCCCTTAATTGTAGATGGTTTGTGGAAATAGGTATTGAGATCGCAGTTAATCGCCGGATCGATTCCTTCTAATCGGTAGCCTAGTTGTTTTAAGGCAGCAGCAGCACTATCTTCATGGCTACCAACGCATAAAATTTTAGGATTGACTAATTGAGAGGCGAATTTGTGCGCGGTATCCAATATAAAGGCTTGTTGAATATTAGCCTCCGGTATTTTCCGCGCCATCATATCAGGAACCAATGCAAATAATTGATTAATTACAGATTGGTACTGGCTGCGTGCCGCATCATCTAAAATGCGATTAAATGATGTTACATTCGGAATACCAACCGCCAAGGATTTTTGAAATAAATTGCTTTTACCTATCTGCTCTTTACCTAGCACTTGATCGAGAATTTGCTCATAATTCAAAATGAAACTAGCTTCGCTCCACTCATTGTAAAACGGCACAAGCGGCGCGATACCATTATTAATAATTTGCATCAAACTTGAATCTTCAATACAAATTGAAGGAGTTGCTGAAAAAACGTGGCGATACATCCCACATTTATTAATTGCCAGAGGACGTTGAACTGCTAAAGCGTGTTCAATTACACTTGAAATTCCTCGGTCTTTATGAGCATCATAGAAAAAAGCATTAAGTGTATTACTTGCCAAGAAATTGAGCAGTTGGTGTTTGCTTAAAAACTCATGGTTGATCGCAAGCTCTATACCAGGTTTAGAAATAAGTTTACGACAGTTTTCAGCAGTTACCTTGGCAAATTGCCCTTGCTGTTCTACCACATTATTAAAAGGCAAATGTAGAACTATTTTGGCTCGATCGAACTCTTGCTGTACTAGCGTAACTAACCGCTCAAAACCTTTGTCACTAAATCCAAAACCAAAACTTCCTATAGTCACAATATCAGGAATATTGGTGATATTAATATAATCAGGAATTAGACGTTTTGTTTTGAAAACAATCGGATTATTTTCTATTAACGTCGGATCTGGACATAAATGATAGTCAAACATTTCTCGCGTAGCCTTATCTGCTTCTTCCTGAGTGACTTCGTGCATAATTCCTAGCTGTGGAATTTTGTATTGTCTAGTCACCTCTTTGGTTAGCCAAGGCATAGTTGCCAAATAGTAATTGTAAATAATTGCCGCCGGATTTATTTGATCTACTGCATTCTTAAGTTCCATGTAATTGCCACACTCCGCATAAGCAAAGGAATAGCGATCGGATTTTTGCAGCGCTTCTGCAATATTGACACCATACTGATAAATACCGCATTGTTTTTGCTTATGAGAAACAATAAGTATAGTCGCTTTTGGTGATTTTTTAACCTCAATTTGAACTACCTTCCGTTCAGTTTTAGCAAGTAGTCCAAAATCTTCTAATACTTCTTCAAACTTAGTCGCAAAGTTTTGCGAATGCCAGTCTTTTTGCATTTGCTTCACTTGTGGAATTGATGAAGCAATAGACTCTCTCAAACTTTGGAATGGGTAAGGTTTAATATAGCGATGAATATGCCGAAATGTCTCATTCGTTGAAATTACTAAGGGTCTACCACTTGATATCGCTTGATCGGTAGTTGCTGAAAGTCCTGGTTGATTTCTGTTGTAAAGAAAACAATTTAACGTATTTTGACCGCACCATTCAATGAGTTGCTCTTTAGTCATAAACTCATTGGTAATAACTACTTGAACTCCTGGCTTAGCTATTTTAGTACACAACTCACTGAGGTAATCAGCATAGTGTTTTTTATGCAGATTCCAGTGTCTATCTTCACTATAGGTTGAGGCAGGAATATTAATCCTGACAATAGCTTTTTCAAATTCTTTATTAACAGCATCCACAACCAATTCAAACCCTTTACCCACCGTTGCAAATCCAAAACTACCAATTACAGGAATTGCTGATTCTTGGTACGGTTTAACTGGGGTATAAGCTTCCAAAGGACGCGGAAAAGCATACACTCTCTTGTCTGCCACATTCATCGTCGGATCGAGCGCTAAATAGGCATCAAAATCATCAGCAGGACACAAAACAAAGGGATTATTAGTTAGCGTTTCTAGCACTAATGTTGCTTTTAATCCTGGCAATAAGCACACTTTTTTTGTATTCAGCCAACTCATTGTTACGTGATGATAGTTAAAAATGTAAAACTCATACTTCTTCGGAATATCCGCCGCATTTGGACTGATTTCTAAATAATCAAGATCGTACTTTCCTGAAAGTAATAAACATTGATAAGCCATTTTGCCAGACTCATAGATGCTACAATTGGCTTTCTCAGTATTTAAAAATAAACCTCGCGGTTTTTTAGTTCCCTCTACAACCATTGCTGATTGAGGCAATGCTGATGACAAAATTGCTGCATTTTCAGTTTCAACTAAACTAGAAATAAATGCCTTTACTTCGGCATAATTCTTAGCATAAACCACTGGATTTTCCAGATTTTCCCAAAGTTTCATTGGTAAATCCCAACCCACAATGCACCGAGGCTTATAGCGATTAATCTCTGTTTGAGATGCCGCATTTACAGCACTCCCTTTCATCAATAAACCTATACATTTGTCTCCCACCTGCGATAACTCTTTAAGATTCATTCCGCTGCAATCAAAAATATTAGCAGCCGCAAATTTAGGTTGACTTGAACAGTAAAAATTTAGCTGAGGAAAATCAGAGGCTATCTGCTTCAAATGTTCGTTTAAATAGAAATAGTTTTGATTAGAAAAAACTTCTCCGTTTTCTACCAAAATACTATTTTTTCTAACTTCAATTTCCTTTTCTGACTGCCCAAAAAAAGTAATCATCGGAGTATAAACTGGGATCGTCAGCAAATATTGATGATTAAGATTTTGCTGATACATCTGCCGATTAAAAGTATGAACGTTATTTTGATACGTCATACCATACAGGCTCAAAATATCATCAAAAACCCCAAACCACATATTTACAAATATGGCATCAACCGGACAATTAGGAGTTGACTCTATTCCTTGATATTCCTTCCCTTGATAGAAAGCGATCGGCAGCTTTAAATCTTGCCAAAGATAGGCAGAACTTTCAACACACTCTAAAGTTATTTTCACACTGGAAAAACAATTTCCGATCGCCTGAATCAATGCTCTTGTTAAAATTACATCGCCACTATGAAAACTATTATGTAGGAAGAAATGAGTCATGGTTTTATCCGGTTGTGCGCTGTTTTATGTCTCGACTTAGTATTTGATGATTTCGACGTTTGGCAAAGGAAAAATCAAGCCAACACCACTTTTTAAAGTCTCTTCTTCGCGTTTCAAAAATTCTTCTTTGAAATGCCAAGGTAAAACTAAATAATAATCCGGCTTCATCGCTCTTGAATCCGCCTCACTCACAATCGGAATATCTGTACCGAGCGTAAAAGCGCCGTATTTGTCAGGGTTTCTTTCCGCCGCTACATCGATAATTCGATTGTCAATTCCGCACCACTGCAAAATGGTATTGCCTTTAGTTGATGCACCGTAAATATGAATGCTTTTGCCTTCTTTTTTGAGCTTCTTCAACAGTGAAATTAGCTCCTCTTTATGCACATTAATCCGATCTTGAAAATTCTTGTACGGTTTATCGGTATCAAGCTCCATATCAAACTCATCTTGACGTAAAAGCTTGATGCGTGTCACCGATTCTTGTCTTTTGAAGGCAAAATTATCAAGATGCGTTGCATAACAGCGAATACTACCACCGTTGATGTCATTCAGGACAGCATCTACTATTTTTAAGTCAGCTTGTTTGAGAATATATTCCAACACAGCTAAACTATAATATTCCAAATGCTCGTGACAAATTGTGTCATAGGAATTCATCTTGAGCATGGATGGCATATAGGACATTTCAAAAACCCATAAACCACCAGGAGCTAAGGCTTTTTTGATTTCTTGGCAGAAATTTACCGGATCTTCTAAGTCATAAAACATAGCGATCGAGGTAATAATATCAAATTTTTCACCTTGCAAAACCTTCGTCAATTCTTCAGAAGGAAAAATATCTTGAATCGCCGTAATATCTCCGGTAATTTCCTGCGCGACATCAGATGGATCGACACCAAATTTGATAAAATCTGGCGGATAAGACTTAAGTAAAGTTCCATCATTACAGCCAATATCTAAAACACGCGCATCACTTTTATTAATCAATGCTGTTGCTTCCTGAGTAATTCCCTGCAAGTGATTTCGCATCGTTTGATTAGTACCCGATCGATACCAATATGCAGAATACAAAACCTCTGGTGGAACCGTATGTTCCATCTGCAATAAACCACAGGCTTTCTCATCTTTAGTAGGATCGCAACGTAATAGAGAAAGAGCAATTTTTCTCAGCGGTGGCTCTTCTTTTCCTGGCTTGAAAAAGGAACCTTGCAAATGCTGTTCCCCTAAATTAATCACTGGAGTAAGTGCGGAAGAACCGCAGACGCGACAAGTTTTACGATGACCTAAGTGCATGAGTTTACCTTTAAAATTCTTAATTCTTGTTATTCTCGATCGTAGCTGATTTTGTCTACAAGTGCCTTGAAATTTTTATCTATTCCATCTATGCACTTATTTCGTTCCAAGTTCAATAGAGCAAGCTGTTTAACAACTTTATCTTTTTCTGCGGCTTCTACTTTTTCAAACTCATACACCTTTTCTTGTTCGTGCCACAAGTTACAGTTAACATGAGCAAGTTGCGAGAAAATTTCGCCAATGCTACCCAGTACATCAGGGACATAATTACCTTCTTTTTTATAAACTTTATTAGCGGCAAAAGTCAGCCTTTCTTTTGGAATTTCCCCAGAGACAGCAGCGCTAATAAATTCATTAATTTCTGCTTGAAGTTGTTTTTCTTGAATAGCAAGACTTTGAAGCCGACTTTCGTCTTCCGAATGCCACTGTTTCAATTTAATAATTGTCAACTTGTCGCAGAGAGAGCCAAGTGTTTCTGCCATAATTTAAGATGTGACGATCGAGTTTTTGTGTATTGATGCTATAAAGCGCCCACTATTAGACGAATACCGATTTCCAGTGTTCCCAGAATAGTCTATGTTATTTTATGCAATATTTTTAGCGAGATACAGGATTATTTGAAAAAAGTAGGAGAAGATTGTGATTTCCCCCTAAGATATATTTGGTTTGCTCCTTCAAGACCTTATTCTATCTCCGCCATAGGTAAATTAGGAGAGCGAGGATTAGGATAAAGTTGTAACCCTCTGGGATCGACAATTAAATCTAGCGTCTCCATCACAATAGCCCCTAGTAAAGCATACTTTTTCCCCGGTTGGACGATCGCCTCAAATACTCCTTTTCTCTGGCAAACTTCCACCTCTACTCCCCAAACAATATCTATTTCCGCAGTCTCCTCATTAGCATACTTAACTATCTGTTTCCTAATCTTCGGGAAATTAAAATGCAAAACAGTTGATTCAGGCAAAACTAATAATGTTGCTCCTGTATCTACTTTCGCTTCCAGTTCGACGATCTCACTGTTAGTCAAAGGATTTCTAATTTTTAAAGTAGTGTAAATAATTCCCATTGCTGCTTACTTCTTGGTTTCTACTAGCTTAACTGAAAATTATGCCCAAATCCCCAACTATTGACAAAAATCATATATAGCAATCGCCAGGACGATTAAGGCAAGTTTGAATATACTCGTGGGGGGGGGGCGGGTTTATAGATGCTTTAAACTGGGAACAGTTATATTTAGGCGAACCCGCCCCTACCCAAATTGTTGAAAACTTTTTTAGAAATGACTTAGGGGGCGACAAGCGCCCCCTAAAAGTCATATTATGCCTCTTTGATTCGGAATTGTCAGATTATCCGAAATCTTACAAGAAAGAACTACTACTAAGAGCCGAAGAGTTCACATTGTAAACCACTCCTAAGTAGTTATTCCCAGACTTAATTGCTGTTGAAGCAACAGCCGCCTTTCCATCTAAGATGACATTCACTGACTCAAAAGTTAATTGACTAAAAGTAAAGCCAACCAACCTGATTTTATCATCAGCAGCAGTGAAGTCAGTAATCACATCAGCTTGAGATGCGCTAGTAGCAGTAAATTGTAATACAAAGGTATCCTTTCCTGCACCACCTGTAAGAGCATCGAAACCTCGATCGCCCCACAATTCATCATCTCCATCTCCGCCAAGCAAGACATCATTTTCCTTACCACCGCGCAAGATATCATTACCAGCGCCGCCAGTGAGAGTGTCATTGTCATTATTTCCACTCAATAAGTCATCGCCATTACCACCAGATAATTGATCCGACTCTTTTCCACCAAATAGTTGATCGTTACTATCACCACCATTAATGACATCAGCACCTCGATCGCCAAAGATCGTGTCAGCACCACTACTTCCTGTCAAGTTATCATTACCAGATAACCCGCGAATCGGTTGACCAAAAGCTGATGTTGGAATACTGCTATCATCTCCATCAGTTAGTAAATATTGGCCATTTACCGATTGATTTTGTGGTTGATTAGTGCGATCGCCGCGATCGATTAAACTAATTGGTGGCGTATTAATTTCGATCGCAGTAGGTCCCGTTGTCGGCGTTGTAGTCGTGCCTCCTCCCGATGGTGAAGGTGCAGGTACAGGTGCAGGTGCAGGTGCAGGTGCGGGTGTAGGTGCAGGCCCACTGACAATAATTTGGAAAACATCACTGGTTGAAGCCTTCCCATCATTCGCAGTCAATTTCACCTTTAAGTTTCCAACATTTGCCAACGCAGGCGTGCCACTGAAAGCCAAAGTCGCCGCATTAAATGTTAACCAACCTGGTAAAGCAGTACCGTTTTCCTGAGTTGCAGTGTAAGTTAACGGATCCTTTTCAGCATCCGTAAATGTACCTGCGGGTGCGATAAAGTTAAATGGCGTATCAAACGTCGCCGTCTTATCAGTAATTGCACTAGCAACAACTGGAGCAGTATTCGGTTTATCCGATACCGTTAAAATGAAGGTATTGCTAGTAGCAGCTTTACCATCCGAAGCCGCCACATTGACTTTCAAATTGCCAATATTTGCCGTTGCAGGTGTACCACTAAAAACACCTGTTGCAGCATTAAAAGTTAACCAAGTCGGTAACGCCGTTCCATCTTCTAGCGTCGAGCTATAAGTTAACTTATCGTTGTTGGCATCAGTAAACGTACCTGTCGGCACTGTAAAACTAAACGCTGTATTAATCGTTGCCGATTGGTCGTTGAGGGCCACAGCCACCACAGGAGCGATATTCTTACTGACAGTGTAAACTTGTCCCTTGAAATCTCCATCATTTAGAGCCGTACCGCCTAGAGTGGCCTTCACTGAATTAATGATGCTGTTATTATCAGTCAAATCCAATCCCAACGTGCCATCGGCAGTACCCGTATTCACCGACACAGTATAAGTCTTACCCGAACCCGTGACAGTGCCAATACTTGCTCCAGTAGTAGCGGTTCCCGATAAGGCGAAGTCTGTAGTATCTACCCCTGTCACGCTTTCATTAAAGGTGACTGTATAATTCACTGTTGCTGCCGTAGTCGGATCGGTATCGACGCGGTTAATGCCCGTAACGTAGGGACCAACGGGAGAATATGTAATGGAATTATCTGTACTGGTACTAGCAGTATTACCATTCCCAGCGACATCCGTAGCACCACTGGCCTTAACAGTAGCAGTCAAGGTTCCCGGTGCAGACAACCCTGTTACTGCTACGTTGTAATTTTGACCTGTGCTATCTCCCGTGATGGTAGCTGTCGCTCCAGTAATTCCACTGAAAGTAATGTCGGTACTATCAAAATTCTTCACCGGTTCGCTAAATACAACGGTGTAGTTAACCAAGCTATTAGTTGTCGGATCGACTTGACTACTTGCTTGATTAATCGTGACAGTGGGAGGAGTGGTGTCAATAATTATGGCTTTATTCGCACCCAGGGAGTTAATGGCAGCGGGAGCCGGGAGAGTGCGATCGGCAGCGCTAGTCGTCACTACCGAATCGTTAATCGTACCGCCATTTAGAGCAAGGGAAGTAGTTGCACTGTAGTCAAGGTCAGCACTGGTTTGGCCAGTGCCTACAGTGTAGTTAAAGGTGAGTGTATTTGTACCGCTACCACCAGCAGTAGGACCGGCAAAAATAGCCGTCCCCCCTGAGTTGAGGGTTAGCGTCGGTAAGCCGGTGACGATGACTGGTTCGCTAAATGTCACAGTAATCGGAACTACTTGACCGAGGGGATAGCTACCATCAGCTAAAGTTGAGGTAACGCTGGTAACTTTCGGTGGAACGTTCGCGTTAACCAGCAGTTGCGGGGCTGCTACATTGCCATTTGAGGCTGCATCTGTCGCTTTACCCGCAGCAACATCAATGGTGACAGGTCCATCGTTTGTAGGTTTGATATCAAAGGTGTAGTTTGCCCCTGAGCCAGCAAAGTTGCTGGCAGTACCATTACCTACGGTGATATCGGTGATATCAAAAGTTGTTCCCACCGTCTCATCAAAGGTAGCCGTGACGCTAAATGTGCCGGTGACAGGTGCGACGGCTGCCGTTGTTAAGTTAATAAAAGTGGGCTCCTTAGTATCTACAGTTATGGTTTTGCCAGTAATTAAAGACGCTCCTGTAGGATAACCCAATGGAGAGGCAATAGCATTACCAGCCGCATCTGCTAAAGTTCCTGTGAAACTTATAGGATTTCCTGCGGCAAGGTCAAGAGCGGCAATATCTCCGGCTCCTGCAACTCCTGGAGTTGCTCCGTCTGGTGGAGTATAAGTGCCGCTAACAGATGCAGTGGCGGTGGTGAAAGCTGGAATAGTTACAGTACCACCATTATTTAAGGCGACAGTTATGGCACTCGTTGCGGTGACAGGTTCGCTAAAGTTTAGAGTAACGTTGATACCAGTCGATTGGTTGTAACTACCAGTAGCAGTAGTAGAGGTGACACTGGTGAGAGTAGGTGGTGTTCCATCTCTTGTGTAGGTTTGTCCAGAGGTAAATGGTGTTGCGATCGCATTACCCGCAGGATCGTTAATTGTAGGAGATGCAGCTAAATCTAAACGGAGAGTGCCATCACCCCCGGCAATGGTATTCACTGTAACATCTACAGTGTTGCCGGTTGTTGCTGAAACAGAGGCAATAGTGCCACTAACCGCAGCACCGCTGGTTGTGGTTGTGGTGAGGGCAAAGTCAGTAGTATCTAAATTATTAACCGTTTCGCTGAACGCTACTGTGTAGGTAACGCTAGTAGCCGCAGCAGGAATTAGTGCAGCTGTAGGAGTTTTACGGACAATGCTGGTGATGGTGGGTACTATTGCATCCACTAATACCGTTGTGGTGGTAGGTGCTGTGAAGGTAAGAATGGCATTATTCAGCGCCGCATCTCTGATAGTTCCACCGGTAGATAATGTTATGGGCGAACCCACTGTAATGCCATCGGGATCTGCGTTGCCTGTGGCAACGGTATAACGGAAATTATGGGTGGTAGATGATGCTCCTGTTCCGTTTAAGACAGCATTAACCGTAGCGGTATTTAGGGTAATGGGTATGTTTGCAGTGCCGCTGATGGTGACAGCTTCGCTGAATGTTGCCACGAAGTCGAGGTTGGTTCCAGCAACGTAGGTACCAGCCGCAGGTCCCGCTACTGTGGTGATGGTAGGTACTACTCCATCCACTAATACTGATGTAGTGGTAGGTGCTGTGAAAGTAAGAGGGTTAAGATTATTACCAGCACCGTCTTTAATAGTTCCAGCGCCTAATGTTACGCTCGGTGTTATTACGATGCCATCGGGATCTAGGTTGCCTGTGGCAACAGTATAACGGAAGGTCTGGGTGGCAGATGCGGTTCCCGTACCTACGAAGGAAGCAGTGACTCCTCCACTATTTAAGGTAATGGGGATAGTGGGAGTACCCGTAACGACGACAGGCTCGCTAAAATTTACTACGAAGTCGAGGTTGCCGTTAAGGGGGTAAGTGCCATTGGCGGGGGCGCTAACGCTGGTGATGTTGGGTGCTGTTGTGTCTGTGATGACAAAGGATTTGTTATCACGCAAGGAGTCAATGGCTCCACCTGTTACGGGAAGGGTTAAAGTGGCGGCACTGCCATCAGAAATTGTTGTTATTGTACCGTTGAGAGAAGTCGAGCTATAATCAAGGGCGGCAGTGGTTTGACCTCCGATGATGGTGTAGTTAAAGAGGAGGGTATTTGTCCCTGCACCACTAGAATAAATTGCTACTCCTCCTGAGTTAAGATTGAACCCTGGAAAACCAGGGGTGAAGGAGACGTTGACGGGTTCGCTAAATGTAACGGTAATTGGAATGGTTGTACCTGCCATGTAGGTACCATTAGCCAAACTTGAGGTAACGTTGGTGATCGTAGCTGGCAAAGTATAACCATAATCAGCAAAACTCAGGGGTTGAGTTTCCACTTCCCCAAATCTCACTTCTAAATTCCAGTCTCCACCTAAGGCCGCAGCACCGGTTAAATTATTAGAAGCCGCTACAGCCGCACCGGTGATTTCACTTAATTTCTTGACAAATTTCTTACCAATTTCTCCGGCGGCGACATTACATCCATATAATAGGATGTCACCGGTTTTAGTTAAGGCTTTTCCCCATTGTTTTAAGCGATCGCCTAAAGATTCGATCGCACTCCCATCAATCACCTCAGCACCGAGCGCGATACTCCCTTCGTTACCGTGAGAAATAATATGTAACGCTTCAATATCACTTTCTCCTGTCAAGGATTGAGTGATTTGCGCGATCGCGCTGGATTTGTTATCTAAAATAACAACTTTACCGCGATCGGCGGCGTTTTGAGCAAGGATTTGATAATCCTCTAGGGAAGAATCAATGAAAATGATTTGTTTATTCATGGTGTATTTCCTAAGTTTTTACGCTTACCAATGCTTACCAGATCGATGTAGAAAGTCAGTCAAATTAACGAAATAAAGTAGAAGCAGTCTGATTTTCTCAGATTTAGTGTGAAAATGTCAACCCATTTGTGGAAAATTTACAACTGCCAACAATTGTGACTTAAATTTATTAAGTCTATAATTTGTCAATAGCTGAAACTAATTAAATGTGGTCTATCTTTTCCTTGGCTATCCTCCATTTTATCGACTTAACCACGCGATCGCTTCTCGAATCCAATCCTCAGCATTACCTTTTTTACACAAACTACTATCCTGACTAAGTGCTTGTAATGCCTGCATAATCTCAGATCCAGTGTATCCTAGAGCCAGTAAAGTCATTTCGACTTCTTCTTGTATAACTGAACTTACGCCCGCAGATACTGATGTTGATAAACCCTCCTGATTGCGCCACTCTGATAGTCTGGTTCGTAACTCCAAGACGAGACGTTCGGCAGTTTTGTTCCCAACACCAGGAGTTTTAGCTAAAATGCGAGTGTTACCGCCAACTATAGCCTGAACTAAGTCTTGTAGCCCCAAAGTTTCCAAAAGCGCGATCGCCAGTTGCGCCCCAATACCGCTAACATTTACTAATTGCCGAAATAGATCGCGTTCCGCACCAGAAATAAAACCGTATAATACTATTTGGTCTTCCTTAACTTGTTGGTGAGTAAAAACTTGTGCGACTTCCCCCGTTGTCGGCAATTGTCCAGTCATTCGAGGCAAAATTTGTACTTCATAACCGATTTGATTGACTTCCAAAATTAAGATTACTCGATTGCTACTTTTTTGGATATTTGCTACAGTCCCTTTGAGATAGTTAATCATTTTTTATTTGAGATTTTCCCCGGTAAATTTTAAACTCATGTCTAAACATCAATTGCCCTCTTGGTTTCCCCAACTTAGCACCCAAGTCTGGATTCTAACATTAGGTCGCTTTTTATCCCAAACTGGCACAGGTTTTACTTTATTTTATGCTCCCATATTTTTTGTCAATCAACTCGGTTTATCTACAACTGCTGTGGGTTTAGGTTTAGGTAGCGCTCAAATTTCGGGGATTTTCGGCAGATTTTTAGGTGGTTCCCTATCAGATTCTCCCCTTTGGGGCCGCCGCCGGACTTTATTACTTTCAGCAATTATTTCTGCTGTAGCTTCTTTTATCTTAGCAACTACTAAGGATTTTAATGGATTAGTTTTAGGTAATCTTTTAATGGGTTTAGGCGTGGGTTTATACTGGCCGGCGACGGAAGCCGCAATTACCGATTTAACAGTAGGAGAAGAGAGAAGAGAAGCTTTTGCCTTAACTCGATTAGCAGATAACTTAGGCTTACAATCCGGGATTATCTTAGGTGGAATATTAATCGCTTTAACAGGCGCTTATTGGGCATTATTTGTCATTGATGGTATTTCTTTTATCATATTTTTTGGGATAATTTACTATGCAATTACTGAAACTTACCAACCGAAGATTTTACCTTTATCAGCGGGAAGCGGAAAAATTGAGAATGGCTGGAAAATTGCCTTACGCGATCGCAGTCTCCTAGTTTATGTAGTAGTAAATATTCTTTTCACTCTTTACATCTCCCAAACCCAAAGCACAATTCCCCTCTATCTTAGCAATTTTATCCCAGCATTATCAGGCAAAGGTTTTTCATCCAACATACTCACAGCTTTATTTACTTGGCACACAATTTTACTCGTAGGGGCGCAATTGCCAATTGCCCGTGCTTTTAAACGTTTTAGTCACACTAGATCCTTAATAATTTCAGCCCTTTTTTGGGGAATAGGATTTATCCTAATTGGGATGACCGGAATTTCTCAAAGTGGTAACATTTTCTTAGCAATTTTAGGACTAGGAATTTTATCAATTGCCATTGTGAGTTACACTCCTGCGGCTTCTTCAATTGTCGCTGATTTAGCCCCAGAATCTTTAAGAGGTGTCTATTTATCAATTAATTCCCAGTGTTGGGGAATTGGCTATTTAATCGGACCACCTTTGGGGGGGTGGGCTTTAGATAGAGGGCAATTTGCGGCAAATAATTTTTGGTTAGCAATGGCTTTAAGTGTGGGAGTTGCTATCTTAATTTTAGGGAAACTTGAGGGGATGTTAAAGAAGTGATACCATGTCTAAAAAAGTTTTCAACAGTTTGGGTAGGGGCGGGTTCGCCGATGATTTTGCCACCCACCGATAACATTTATAAACCCGCCCTCCCCAACCGATAACTGCGATCTATCATCCCCGCGTAATCAAGTAACACCTTAACGGGAATCTTATCATTAACTTAGCTGCACAACTGGTTTATCTTCTAACAGGGTTTGAGTTGTCAATAAATCTTCTACTGTCATGCGTAAAAACCGCTGACTGTCAACTCGAAATAAGACTTTAATGCGATCGCTTCCCGGATACCCAGGAGGAGTCAAATTAGCAATACTCCGTGCGCCATCCCTGTCATTAAGTGCTTGCACAGATGCACTTCCAGATAACTGGCGAGTCACCAAGCGATCGCCATCAAAATAAACTTCAGTCCCCCCAGTTTCCGCCCCTAATTCTCCTACAATTAACTCAATACTTGGCTGATTTTCAATAGATGCACCTAAGACTAATTCTACAGGTTCGCTCATCGGATAAGCTTGACCAGACTTAATTAAAGGATGCCAACTATGACAATTATCCCGGCGATTCCAGTAGCGAATGCCATAACTATGATAAAGAAAATCTTTGACTTCTACACCTTGACTGAGTTGCAAAGCACCTTGCGCGATCGCTTCAAAAGGTTTCTCGCACCGAATTTTAGCAGCATCAAAATACTTCTTTACCCAACTTTGCACGGCGGGAATTTGCACCGTACCTCCTACTAATAAAACTGCATCAATATCATCAACTTCTATGCCTTGACGACGCGCTTGCTGCAATACTTGATTTATGCACTCGTCAAGGTTCTCAAAAAAGTTATGTTCCGTGAGAATCGACTCAAATTGATTACGATCTAATCCTAATTCGTAACTATCAAAAGTTTCATCATTAAAATAAACTTCGGTGGCTTTGTTTTGCAAAGATAGCTGAATTTTTAATCTTTCTGCCAAACGAGTTGTTAACGGTGATTTTACCAATCCTTGCGACTGGAAAAAATAATCTACTAACCAGTTGTCAATATCTGAACCCCCTAAATTTTGTCCAGCTTTAGCCAAGACACGGGCTATTTTTGCCTTTTGTCCTGAAGATTCAGCTAGTAATTTTTCACCCCATTTGAGAATAAAACCTAAAGGCTTTTTGCCAGCAGAATTATCTAATCTAACTAAAGAAATGTCAAGAGTTCCGCCGCCAAAGTCGATGACTAAAAGCATTTCTCGATCGGCTAATCCATAACCTAAAGCGGCGGCGGTAGGTTCGTCTAGCATTCGGACTTGTTCTATTTGTAAGGATGCAGAAACTTTCCCTAACCAGTTACGATAAGCTTCAAAACTATCTACGGGAACGGTAAAAACTAAGGAATCTATAGGTAAAGGTAAGTCCCGAATTGAGCTAATAATGCGGTTAAGAAATAGTTGACCAATGCGTTCAAAAGTGACTATTTGACCGTCTAATTCTGGTAAAAAACCCTGGATGGAAGTGCCTATTCCCCGTTTGAAATTGCGGAAAAAGCGGGAGTCTGTGTTTAAGTCTAGGCCGCGATCGCGTACTTCTTGACCGATCGCAATTTTACCCTCGATCGCGTCCTCAACATAAAGTAAGCTGGGAATTAACGGCGGATTTTGCGCCGATATCAGGGATAATTTTGGTAATTTTAAGGTTTCCGGCTGCTGGATTGCTTGATTCCAACGAGCAATTACCGTGTTGCTAGTGCCAAAATCGATTGCGATCGCCATGTTTTTGTTATTTATCCTTTCTTAACTTATTTAATCATAAACAGGACTTATTTTATTGCCTGAGTTTTTTTGAATGAGAAGAAAACTCGCCCATCCAGAATTTGGAGATAAATACCGCCAACGGTGATTAAAAATATGCAATAAGCGATCGCCTGCACAAAATAGAGCTTGTCAGTATATCCAAATAGCGCACTTAACAACAAACCAGGAAACTGTTCTTGAGGAAGCAATTTTGAGGTATTCCAAACCATCGGACCGAGAATACACGAATGTATTTTTGTAAACCTTTCATAGTAAAAACACAATTCTGCGGATTCGCGATTTGTTTGCGATAAGGTAGCCATTGCACTATCAAAAAGTCCCAAGGTAGATACTACTAAACCAGCCACAATTAAGAGCAGTAAAACGCCCATATATTTAAAAAATAGGCGCATATTAATTCTGACTCCCCATTTAAACAAAAGAGCGCCAATTCCTGCCGCTGAAAGGATACCACCTAAAGCACCAATTGCGGGAATAATACCTTGTTGAAACTTGGCAAAAATAAACAAAACTGTTTCAAAACCTTCGCGTAAAACCGCAATCAAAACTAAGCTAAATATGCCCCATCCTGCATGAGTAGTTTGGGTTAAGACGGCACTCACAGCACCTTCGACTTCGGCTTTCATAAATCGTGCTTGTTTAGTCATCCAAATTAGCATCCAACTTAGCATTACTATTGCTATTACTCCGAAAATTGCTTCTAGCAACAACTCCATAACTGGTGCAAAAGGCTGATTGGATGAGGATAAAATTTGAATTGTCCAGCCGAATAGTACACCGATGAAAGCACTGGCAATTAATCCTATGCCAACACCGCTGAAAACCCAAGGGCTTAAATAACTTTGTCCTGACTTTTTGAGACAAGCTAAAACGATACCGACAACTAAAGCCGCTTCTACTCCTTCGCGGAGAGTAATTACAAATGTGGGTAATGCTTCGCCAAAATTCATTTTTTTTTGAGTTGGTAATGGGAATGGTTAATCAGGGAGGTAATTGGCAAAAGATTTGCCAATTAGGAATGAAAATTAAATAACTTGATGATTTGGTTTGTAGTAAGCGCTTTAGCGCTCTTTGCGCTTACTACAAACAAGCTAATTATTTAATTTCTATTCCTTACCGGAGAGGATTCGAGTTGACTTTTTAGGAAGCTGGTTTCACAACTTTTTGGCTGTCGCTCTCGATTATTTTAATTAATTGAGTGACTTGTTCAGTGGTTTTTATGGGCGCTACAGGCGCGATCGCACTCGGCCAATTTTTCTTTAGTTCTTCCATGTTGGTAACAATTGCTTTGTCGGTTTCTGGGCTATCTTTAGCTACTTGCGCCGCAATCTCTTTGTACAGCATTTCTGCATACATCACAAAACCCCGCGAATCTTGATATTCAATAATTGCAGCTATTTTGTCGTTAGCTACTGCGGCTCCGTATTCGGAATTAGCTGTATCTAGTAAGCCGTTAATCACTTGCAGCACAAATTTTGGATCTTTTCTTTGCTGTTCGGAAATAGCCAAAATAGCTCCATCTACTGCTTGCATTGATGTGGTAAATTCGGTATTTACTTGGTTCGCATTTTTGGCTCCAGCTTTAACTAAATCCTGCAATTTAACTAAGGTAGTCTTAAATTCTGGAATTTTGCGTTCTTGCAGTTGATCTTCTACGTCGAGATAAATTTCTTCTACTGGATGCCCAATGTGGGGTTCTGCTTGGTCTGGTTTGCCTGCATCTAAAAGTTCTTTGGCTACGAAAAGATGCCCTTTCATTAAGCCCATTTTAATCATGTAGTCAACGTCTTTGGCTTCTCCTGTAAGTACAATATCTTCAATTGTTACCATTTCTTTGATTTGGTCGAATTGACTTTGATTAATCACATTTTTGGTAACTAATTCTTCTATTTTTCCATAGGGACGACTGGCTTGAATTTTGTTAGAAAGTGCTGGTATTCCTAATTTAGCTTCGAGTTTATCTAATTCGGAAAGTAGGGCAGTATTAATGTTAATGTTACCTTTGCCGCCGTGATTCATGCCGTGTTCGCTGGTGGCGGTGGGACTGGCTGGGGCAACTGATGAGGTGGCGGTGTTATTTGCCGAGGGGGAGGAAACGCAACCGGTCAAAGCCAGCAGGAGCGCTGTAGCAGTGGTTATCGGTAGTAAATGAAATGTTCGTGACATGATAGTGCTAATTTGCAGTTGGATAAAGTTGTCGTTGGCTCGCAAGTTATTAATAAATATTCTCAATTAATTATGAGTTATTAATTCTACCTACTTGCAAGGGAGTTTGGTAGATTATTTAAGATTTTCTTAACTAGAATTAGGGTTAAGCGATGATTTCAAATAAACCCATGCAGCCGGCTTCGGCGATCGCATCTTGATGGGGATGAAACATATATTTTCCTTTATATCCGTAGGTAAATTCTAAGATATGTCTTTCAGCTACTCCCATTGTAATGACATCAGTTTTTTCGCTCGGAGTTAAAGTCATGCCTGTGCGATATACGTCAAAAAAATTGGCGTGGAGGTGGAATGTTACTGCCGCTTGGTATTCAATCATGTTCAGAACGTAGAGTCGAATTAACTGGTTTTGATAAATGGTAATTGGGTTTTCCATGTAATAGTTTGGGATGCCGTTAAAAGCGTAAAGCTCATTTTTTTGATCGTCGTTTAGGTCATAACCTCCCATGATTAAGATGATTTCATCCGCTGGAGGACGGGGGTTTGGCGGATCGATGATGAACATACCATAGAGTCCTTTCCCAATATGACGAGTGACGGGAGCTACGTGACAATGATATAGATGGACTCCGTAAGGATAAGCATCAAATTCATAGATAAAAGCTGCACCGTTTCGCACTGGTTTGATGCCATCCATTTCTGTCGGATGAACGCCATGAAAGTGGAGGGAGTGAGAATGTCCAGCTTTATTGGAGAAAATAACGCGGATGCGATCGCCTTCAGTTGCTCTTAATGTTGGCCCTGGCACGCGGTTGTTAACATTCCATGTGTTAAAACTCACGGCGCTGTTAAGCTGAAGGATCGAAGTGTTAGCTTCCATCCGAAATTCTCGCACCGTGCGACCGTTTTCCCGTGTCACCGTGCCATAATCAAAATCCCGCACAATTTGCATCGGATTGATATTATTGACGGTGACTGCATCGGCAGGCATGGGTGGTATTCTTGCCGCAACTTTTGGTTGGCGATGGAAATGTTGCCATGCGATCGCGCCTCCCGCTACCCCAGCACCAACTAATCCAAACTGCAAGAGTTGGCGGCGACTCAAATGCCTCGTGGTTTTAATCGCGGGAGACTTCAGTAGGTCTGTCATGCTTCTTGAGAAGATTTATCAAAATTTTAGTCGTACTTGAGTATAGGACATTGAGAAATTATTGTCAATAATTCTCAATTAAGAAATTTGGGGGAATTTTAATATTTTGATAAAATAAAATAACTTCACAAAAACGCGATCGCCAAGCAACGAAAAATGTAACTCACATTGCCAAATTTGCCTCAAACAATTAGCATATAAGGGTGATAGAACGCTACCATCCTCTAAATTCACTCCAAAACGGGCACTGGTTCAAATTAATTTGTGGAGCCAGTTACCAACATTTGCCTGCGGTGCGGAATCTCTCCTTGGCCTACACCCTAGCAGGCGCGGACTGTATTGACGTGGCCGCAGATCCCGCCGCGATCGCCGCAGTGCAAGAAGCCTGCTTAATTGCCAATGGTTTGGCAACCGAAGCCCGCGCCCGCAAATTTGGCTTTCAAGGTTCCCCCCTACTGATGGTAAGTTTAAACGATGGCGAAGACCCACATTTTCGCAAAGCCGAATTTAACCCAGCGAATTGTCCGACGGACTGCTGGCGGCCCTGCGAACAAGTTTGTCCAGCCGAAGCGATCGTTTTTCAAGATACTGGTCAGGAACTTTCAGGCGTGATCGATCGGCGGTGCTATGGCTGCGGTCGGTGTCTCCCAGTTTGTCCCAGCCAGCTAATTTTCACTCGTTCTTATGTATCCGCTCCCGCCGCGATCGCCCCTTTAGTATTGCAGGCCGGTGCAGATGCCATAGAAATTCACACCCAACTAGGGAGAGAACAAGACTTTGCACGGCTTTGGTCTAGCATAGCCCCTCATCTTTCCCAACTCAAACTCATCGCCATTAGTTGCCCCGATGGAAAAGATTTAATTAACTATCTGCGGACGCTTTATGAAATAATTTCCCCCCCTTCCCTAGTTTCCCCCCTTCCTTGTCCCCTAATTTGGCAAACCGATGGTCGCCCAATGAGTGGAGATATTGGACCCGGAACTACTAGAGCCGCGATCGAACTAGGAAAAAAAGTGTTAGCAGCTAAATTGCCGGGATACGTTCAACTTGCAGGCGGAACGAACGATCGCACTGTAAACAAATTACAAGCTGCTCGCCTTTTAAATGATTTGAAATTGCCTAACAAAGCAAATCAAAAATCCTACATCGCAGGTGTAGCTTACGGCAGTTACGCCCGCGTTCTCCTATCACCAATCTTGGAACAGCTAGAAACAATGCAAATAGAAAGAGCGTCGGCAATTCCTCCCAAAATAACGCCGACATTTACCGCAACTCAAACACCGATTACAGCTAAACTAGAATCAGACTCAAACTTACTCTGGCAGGCTGTAAGTTTAGCTCAATCATTAGTTTCGCAAATCAAAGAAACTGTTAAAGGTTAACGGTTAACGGTTAACAGTTAACAAATAACAGTTAACAGTTAACAAATAACAGTTAACAAATAACAGTTAACAAATAACAGTTAACAAATAACGTCACCGAACCGAGGCGAATGCAGATTACAGACGACCTCAATAAATTACTAGAGATTGTGCCAGAAGAAATCTGGCTACCATTAAAGCAGCATCAGCAACGAGACAGACTCATTGAAATTGTCATGGATCTAGGTCGTCGCCCAGAAGCTCGCTTTCCATCCAAAGCCGAATATCTTTCCGAAACTATTGTATCCAAAGAAAACCTCGATTATTGCATCGAGCGAGTAGGTGACTTTGGCGGAGACAATCGAGCCGGCATTGAACAAACTCTCCACCGGATTAGTGCCATTCGTAACCGAACTGGCGAAATAATTGGCCTAACATTGAGAGTTGGTCGCGCCGTTTTTGGCACAATTGGTTTAATCAGTGACTTAGTAGAAACTGGTCGATCGATTCTATTACTAGGTCGCCCCGGAGTTGGCAAAACAACGGCATTACGTGAAATTGCCCGGGTGTTAGCCGATGACTTAGAAAAGCGAGTAGTAATTATTGACACTTCCAATGAAATTGCTGGTGATGGAGATATCCCTCACCCGGCGATCGGTCGGGCCCGCCGAATGCAGGTTTCTCGCCCTGAATTTCAGCATCAAGTAATGATTGAAGCAGTGGAAAACCATATGCCAGAAGTCATTGTGATTGATGAAATTAGCACGGAATTGGAGGCTTTAGCCGCCCGAACGATTGCGGAAAGGGGCGTGCAATTAGTAGGAACTGCTCACGGAAACCGGATTGAAAATCTCGTAAAAAATCCAACTCTATCTGACTTAATCGGAGGCATTCAAGCAGTAACGCTAGGCGATGATGAAGCGCGACGTAGGGGTTCTCAAAAGACGGTTTTGGAGCGCAAAGCACCGCCGACTTTTGAAATTGCAGTGGAGATGTTAGAAAGACAGCGCTGGGCAATCCACGAGCACGTTTCTGAGACGGTTGATATACTTTTGCGGGGTCGTCAACCCAATCAACAAATTAGAAGTGTTGGCGATAATGGGCAAGTAATTATTACCCATGAAATGGCTCCAGTAGTTCCTAAACCGATGGGAATTTTAGGCAGTTCGACATCTAATTTTGGGTCGGGAAAAACTACATTTCCAGAGGCTCAAGGATGGCGCGGTTCTGGGAGAATGATGCCTTTACCGCCGCCAAATGAACAGTTTTCGCCTAAACCTCCACAGGTTTCTGAGGAGCGATATTTTGAGCAATTGTTGGATGAGTCGCTATCAGTAGATCCGTTTTTGTCGGAGGGGCGCGATTTCAGAAGTGCTGGACCGAATGGTGAGGATTTGCCTTTGCACATTTATCCTTATGGGATTCCCAGGAATCAACTTGAACAGGTGATTACGACGATGAATTTGCCTGTGGTTTTGACGAAGGATATTGATAGTGCGGATGTGGTTTTGGCGTTGCGATCGCACGTGCGAAATCAGTCAAAGTTACGCCAATTGGCAAAAACTCGTCAAGTTCCATTACATACAATTAAAGCCAGCACTTTGCCTCAAGTTGCGAAGTCTTTGCGCCGATTGTTGGATATGGACGATCCAAGTATGCCGGAAATTGCTGATTTGGGTTTATTTGCTCATAATGGTTCTTCTGATGAAATTGAAGCTTTGGAAGAAACTCGTTTGGCTGTGGAACAAATTGTAATTCCCAAGGGTCAACCTGTGGAACTTTTACCTCGTTCTTCTCATGTCCGCAAAATGCAGCATGAATTGGTTGAACACTATCATCTGAAGTCTCACAGTTTTGGTGAGGAGCCTAATCGTCGGTTGCGAATTTATCCGGCTTAAGGGGTTAGTTGTTAGTTGTTAGTTGTTAGTTGTTAGTTATTAGTTATTATTTGTTAGTTGTTAGTTGTTATTCGCCCCTGATTTCCTAATAACCCACATTTTTGATACAGATGACATTACAAGAACTGCAAAAACAAATACTGCAATTGCCAACTAGCGATCGGTGGCAGTTAGTGCAAACTATTCTGGAGTCACTCAAAGGGGAAACACTCCCTATGCTAAAACTGCGAGATTTGTCTCGGCTTCGAGGAATTGCAAAGAGTTCGGTGGCGGCAGGTCATAACGATTCTAAAGAAGATTATGCTACCTACCTCACAGAGAAGTATAAGTAATGAAAGTTCTAAATGAAAAAAAGAACACAATATAGTGCAATTCGGAGATAAACAATTGATTGACTGTTTCGATTTTCTGCGTTAATATCTTTCGCAGAAAGTAACAATTCTTCGGAAAAACTATTTTTTTTGCGTAAGTGTTATAAATAAATCTTTCTGGTTCGTAGTAAGCGCTTTAGCGCTCTTAGCGCTAAAGCGCTTACTACAAACAAGCGAATTATTTAATTTCTATTCCTTAAGTGGTTAAATCTTAAGGTGAGGGGTTTGACCCCTAATTGGTGCTATCCTAGAGTGTGGGTGCTGGTGAAAATTTGAACTTTTGCGATTAAGCTTGACATTATATGGAAAATATGCTTTCGCTTACAGAGATAACTAATGCCTTGAAAAAATTGGATCGCGGCGAAAGTAAAGGAATTCAAGAGGAGGAAGTTGCGATCGCAGGTCTGGAAACTACCTGCCATCCGCCGGAAAAAGTAGCGCGCAGGCGCGATCGCTTGTCAACATTAGAAGCCGAAATTGGCATCGCGATCGCCAGCAGCACCACCTTATCAGAAATCCTCAACCGTTGCACCACAGCCATGTTGCAACACTTAGATGCTACTTTTGTGGGTATTTGGATATTTAACAGATCCACTCGCTTACTGGAACTACAAGCCTTCGCCGGGGAACAGTCTCCCGCCACAGAATTTTACGATCGCATCCCTTTTGGCATTTCCCTAATCGGATTTGTCGCCCAACACCGACAACCTTACATCACCCCCAGTCAAAAGCATGAAACGTTAGCGGGTTATCCCCTAATTGTAGAAGAGCGCCTGCTGGGGGTGGTATTAGTAGCGTGCAGAACAAATATCACGGAGGAAATGCGGAATCTGCTTGGTTGGGTAGCCAACGCGATCGCGATCGCCATTGACCGATCGCGATCGTGGGCTAGTCGCGAATCTTTATTATTTAGACTCGCTAATCAAATTCGTAACTCCTTAGAACTCAATCAAATTTTAGAAACAGCCGTCCAAGAAATTCACACTCTCTTGCAACTGGATTGGTGTTTATTTATGTGGTATAGACCGGAAGAAATTAAGGATAAAATACAGGAACAAATTAGTTCAAATACCTCCAATTTTTCAGCAAATATCAAAACTCAAAACTCCTCTTGGGAAGTTGTTAAAGAAGTTAGAAATCCCTCATTACCAAGCCTCATCGGTCGCTACCCTGCCGAAAAAGTTGGCACATTTAGTGAGAAACTTTTAAACCTAGAAATTATCCGCATTGATGATGTCGCCACTCTGGAAGAACCAGTCATGCGGCGATTTTTAATGTCTTGGGGTTATGCTGCCATATTAACACTGCCAATTCAGACACATTCTGGCGAAATTGGCGCATTTAGCTGCGGGATGTGTAACACGCTCAAAGGCAGTTTTGACACTCGATCGGAGTTGCCACATAATGTTAAATTGCGACCTTGGAGCGATTCAGAAGTAGAATTATTGAGAGCAGTTGCCGATCAATTGGCGATCGCGATCGACCAAGCCGAACTCTACACCCAAGCCCGTAACAGCGCAGAAATAGCCCAAACTCAAGCTCAACAAATCGCCGAAACCTTACACAAATTACAAGCAACTCAAACCCAACTAATTCAAACCGAAAAAATGTCTTCTTTAGGCAACATGGTCGCTGGAGTTGCCCATGAAATTAATAACCCAATTAACTTTATTTCTGGGAATATTACCCATGCAACTAATTATGTTAAAAACCTATTAGATTTATTAGAACTTTATCAAAAACACTCTCCCAATCCTCATCCAGAAATTCAGGAAAAAGCCGAATCAATCGAGTTAGACTTTATCAAGTTAGATTTACCAAAACTCATTGCTTCAATGAAAATTGGCACTGACAGAATTAGTCAAATAGTCTTATCTTTACGAAATTTTTCCCGCCTCGAAGAATCAGAGAAAAAAATAGTAGATATTCACGAAGGCATAGACAGTACACTATTAATTTTACAGCACAGATTAAAATCCAGTTGCGGCAAATTTGCCATAGAAATAGTCAAAGAATACGGCGAATTACCCTTAGTTGAATGCTGTGCTGGACAGCTAAATCAAGTATTTATGAACATTCTGAGTAATGCAATTGATGCCCTGGAAAATCATCCACCACCCCGGATAATTACGATCGAAACGGCGGTGGGGGAACAGGAGTGCAATTTTTCCACACCAGATGTTAAATTTGTAGTAATTCGGATTTCTGACAATGGCCCAGGAATGACCGAAGCGATTGTCAATCGATCGTTTGACCCATTTTTTACTACCAAACCAGTAGGAAAAGGCACTGGACTCGGATTGTCAATTTCCCACCACATAGTCGTAGAAAAACACGGAGGTATTCTCAAATGTTTCTCAAAACCTGGAGAGGGAGCGGAGTTTTTGATTCAGATCCCTTTGACGTAGCAGGTATTTTAGAAACCACAAAGGCACGAAGACACAAAGGAAGAAAATTAGTAATTTTTTGAAGTAAAAACAGCATGAAGGATTCGATATTGCAGCTATTTGTCCAACTAATTGCTCAGGAAACAGGTTTACATATCCGCCCCCAAGATTGCGGAGCTTTATCTCAGAAAATTGCCAGCAGAATGAAGGCTCTTAAGTTATCTATTCCAGAACAATATTATCAATTTTTACAAACTAATAGCGAACCAAATCAGAGAGAATGGCGGGAACTGATTGTTCTTTTAACAACTACTGAAAGTTACTTTTTGCGGGATAAGGGACAGTTTAAGCTACTAGAAAATGTAATTTTACCAGAAATAATAGAAGAAAAAAAACGGTTAAGTAATGAATCTGGTTTAATGCGATCGCTCCGAATTTGGAGTGCTGGATGCTCAACAGGCGAAGAACCTTATTCTTTAGCTATCCTCATTCAAAAACTCATTCCCGACTGGCAAGATTGGAATATTCTTATTTTAGGAACCGATATTAATCAAGAAGCTTTAGATAAAGCCAAACAGGGAATTTATAGCCCTTGGTCATTTCGCCTGGTTGACCCAGAAATTCAGCAGCAGTATTTTAGTAAATATAAAAGTGAATGGATTATTGACACTAAATTAATTAAAAATGTAAAATTTACCTATGGAAATTTAGTCAAAGATGATTATCCAAACACACAAAACGATCTTTGCAATATGGATTTAATATTGTGCCGCAACGTTTTTGTTTATTTTGAGTCACAATCTATTTCTTTAGTAATCAAAAAATTTTACAATACCTTAAGAATGGGCGGATATTTGATGACAGGTCATGCGGAACTTTATGGTCAAATAATTCCACAATTCCGATCAAAAATCTTTCCCGCCTCAGTTGTTTATCAGCGGATTGAAAGAGAACAAGAAAAAGATTATCAACCTACTCAAATGCTATTAAATATTACTTGCATTGAACCTAAACTCCGATCTGAAAATCTCTCAAGCCCAGTTTTATTACCAATTGGCAATTCAAAAGACGTAGCAACACCACTAACAAGAGTCAGAGAACCTTTTGAGAACATTTTACGGAGCATAAATGTCAAACAATCTAATTTATTTTCATTAATACCAAAAAATCAGGATCGTCTAGCAACAAATCTCATTCAGGAAGCAGGAGATTTTTTCAAAAATAAAAATTATAGTGAAGCGATCGAAAAAGCAGAACAAGTTATTGAATTATATCCTGATAATTTTGAAGCTTATTATTTACTAGCTGAAATTTATGCAAATTTAGGAAAATATGAACAGGCTATTGATTATTGTCAACAAGCTCTCAAGGTAGATTCAATGTCAATATTTCCTTATCACATACTCGCTCATATCGCCGAGGAACAGGGAGACTTAGAAGGAGCTAAGGTATTCTTAAAAAGAATTATTTATCTTTCTCCTTCCTGCATATCTGCATATCTTGAACTAGCAAATATTTACAACAAAGAAGGCAATTTTAAACGGGAGAAAAAAATGTACACTACTTCCTGTGAAATCCTGAAACTTTTACCCCCTGAAACTCCTATAGAACAACAGGGTAAAATTACAGCCAGTGAATTGCTAAAGTATGTTAAAGAAGTGTTGTTACAATCATCTAACCAATAACTTTTAGGCTTAAAATATGCAAAATCAACCATATCTTATTTTTGAACATAACGGTTTTATCTACGGTTTAGCCGCCGCCGTCGTTCAAGAAATTTTCTTTCTACCAGAGTTAACACCAATCCCAGAATCTCCACCAGATATTGTTGGTGTAATTAATCTCCGAGGAGAAATTTTGCCTGTGATGGATCTAAATCTCCGCTTTGGATATCATGCTCAAGAATACTGTTTGACAGATAGCCTGATTGTCATAGAATCGAAAGAATTTAGAATTGGGATCGTGGTCAATCAAGTTCAGGAAGTAGAGAATATATCAACAGAAGTAATAAAAACACAGCTATCTTACGGACGAGAACAGGTAAATAAATCATCCCATTTTGTCAGTGAAATTGCCCAGATTGATACAGGTATTGTGATGTTACTTAACCCTGAGACTTTAATTCAATATTCTCAGGAAAAGTCGGAAAATATTCAAAGAATAGGTGATGTTAAACACCAGAAAAATGAAGAGGTAGTCGATCAAAAAATTACCTTTGCAGATGTTAGATATTTTCCGGCTTTTTGCCCCAATGCTACACCGCAAGAAAAAGCTATTTTTCAGGAAAGAGCTAATAACTTAAAACGACAAAATAGTAAAGAGGATTTAGATAAAAATAAATTGCCAATAGCAATTATTGCTTTTAACGGTGAATACTTTGGGTTAAATTTAGAGGCAGTACGAGAGTTTACAGATATACGCAAAGTTACGCCAATTCCTTGCACTCCAGATTACGTTATAGGTAATATGAATTTGCGGGGGGAGATTGTGACATTAATTGATATTCGCACTGCTTTAAATATGTCGATTAGCGTAGCCGGGGAGCTATCAAAAGCAATTGTAGTACAAATTTCTGATTTGGTTGCTGGAATAGTTGCAGATCAAGTGTTGGATGTGATGTATTTGAATATTTCAGAAATTACTGCGATTCCTACTGCTCTACATTCTACAAACGATGAATACTTAAAGGGGACGGCTCCCTATCGTGAAAAAATGATGAGTATTTTGGATCTCCATAAAATACTGACCAAGGGAGCGCTGGTAGTTGATGAAGAAGTTTAAAGTACGAAAAAGTATGATAGATTCAGGAGAAAATCTTGAGGGTAGAGGATGACAAACTAAAAATTACGAAGTATGATTAGTTTGACGGAATAACTCAATTACTTACACCACTCAAAAATAAATGTTTAATCAATTAAAAATCAAAAGTAGAATGTTACTCGGATACGTAACTCCCGCAGTTTTATACTTGGGATTGGTTGGTTTAGCTTATACAACTGTAAATCAGGCTTTTGATAGTTTTCAAGAAGTGGAAAGAGTTCAATCTGTGATTATAAATTCTAATAATTTGTCTCTCAGCACTGAGCAAATGGTTCGTTCTTTTCGCGGCTATCTGATTAACCAAAATGATGATTTTATCGCTGAATATCAAACAGCTTTGGAGTTGTCTAGGACAACTGCTAATTTATTAAAACCACTACTAAAAAACCCAGAGCAAGTTGAAAGATTAAACAAAATGCTTAAACTGATCGATGAATATTCAGAGTTTTCTGACGAAGCAATGAAATTGCTAAAACAAAATAAGCGCAACGAAGCTATCTCCTTATTTAACAGCGGAAAAGGCAATAAGTTTGTCAAAGAATTTAATAAATTGAGGATCTTATTTATAGAATATGAACAATCACTGATGAAATCAGAAACGAAAGAAGCAAAAGAAGCTTTAAGTTTGTTAGTTACTGTATTGCTAGTTGGTTCAGTGTTTTTGCTGATTTTGGGTATAACTATTGCGTGGTTAATTTCGTCAGGTATTGCGACTACAATTAATCAAGCAGTTACCGCGATATCAAATTTTTCAACTGAGATTGCTGCCACAGTTGAGGAACAAGAACGTATGGCAACTCAACAAGCATCTTCAGTTAATCAAACTACGACTACAATGGATGAATTGGGTGCTTCTTCGAGGGCAACTGCACAACAGATAGAAAGTTCTGTGGGTGAGGCAAAACAAGCTTTAAATCTTGCTGGTGGTGGTACAAAGGCTGTAAGTCAAACTTTGGCGGCGATGTCAAACCTAAAAGTTAAAGTGACTTCTATGCAAGGGCAAATTATGCAATTAAGCGAACAAACCGATCAAATTGGTAGTATTTCAACTTTAGTAAGTGATTTGGCAAATCAAACAAATATGCTGGCTTTAAATGCCGCAGTTGAGGCAGTTAGAGCGGGGGAAAATGGTAAAGGATTTGCCGTTGTTGCCGCAGAAATTCGTAAACTAGCAGATCAAAGTAAAAAATCAGCAGAGAAAATTAATTTACTGGTTGTTGATATTCAAAGGGCGATTAATTCAACAATTATGGTGACAGATGAGGGAACTAAAACAGTTGAAGCGGGAGTACATATTGCTGAAGAAACTGCCCAAGCTTTTTCAGGTGTTGCTAATGCAATTAATAATGTAGTTTTGAGTTCTCAACAAATTTCTCTGAATGCGAAACAGCAAGTAATTGCTATTGAACAAGTAGTTGATGCGATGAATTCTCTTAATCAAGCGGCGCGTCAAGCTGCTACGGGGATTAGTCAAACTAAAATTGGGACACAAAAATTAAATGCAGCGGCTTTGGACCTGAAATCGGTAGTTTAGGATGGCTTGATATTTAGCATTTGAGTTATAATTTCTAGTAATCTACCTATATTATGACTAGAAAAATGAAATTAAGTACAAAGCTTTACTTAGGCTTTTTTATCATTCCAGCATTGATTTTAATTACCCTAAGTATTTATTCTATTTCTTCATTTCAACGGATCGATCGGCAAGTCATTACTATTTATGACGATCGAATTGTTCCCTTGCAACAAATTAAGCAAGTTTCAGATAGTTATGCCATTATAATTATGGATAGCGTTAACAAAGCTCATGCGGGTTTACTAAGTCACAAACAAGCACTTCAAGACATTAATAAAGCTCTGCAAATTATTCAAGATAATTGGCGTGCTTATCAGGCAACTAAATTAACATTTCAAGAGCAAGTTTTTGTGGCTGAAGCTGAAGAGTTGTTCCTGATAGCTAATCGCAAAATTGAAGAACTAAAGCAAGTTTTAAAGACTGAAGATAGCCAAGAAAATTCTGGCTTAGATAATTTTTACGGAGCTTTATATAAAGATATCGATCCGATAACCGCTAAACTTCAACAGTTAACCGATTTACAGATACAGGTGGCAAAAGATGAGCGAGAAAAAGCTAGTTTAGTTTATGCAGAAATCCAGCTTGTTTTTAAGCTTTTATTAATAGTTGCTGTGTTGATTGCTTCTCCTGTTGGTTTTACGTTTAGTCGTTCTGTTTTGACTGCATTTAAACAGACTCTTAATGCAGTTATTACAAGTTCAACGGAAATGGCTGTGGCAGTAGAAGAACAAGAGAGAATTGCCGCACAGCAAGCGTCTGCGGTAAATCAAACTACTATTACAATGGAGGAATTAAATGTTTCTTCAAAAGTAGCGGCCGAACAAGCTGAAACAGCGGCAAGGGGGGCTAAAGAAGTGTTAAATTTGGCTACTGAGGGAACTAAAACGGTGGCGCGATCGCTTAATGAAATGCTGAATCTCAAACAAAAAATGATAGCAATGCAAACACAAATTTTTCAACTGAGTGGACAAACCAATCAAATTGGCAATATTTCTAGTTTAGTTAGTGATTTAGCTAACCAGACAAATATGTTAGCGCTCAATGCTGCGATTGAGGCTGTTCGTGCGGGATCTCATGGTCAAGGATTTGCGATTATTGCTACGGAGATTCGCAAGTTGGCGGATCAAAGTCAAAAATCGGCTACTAAAATTAATTCTCTAGTTGAAAATATCCAGAAAGCAATTAATTCAACAGAAATAGTTACGGCGGATGGTATGAAAACCATTGAAGAAAATGCTAATATATCCCAAGATACAGCAGATACTTTTGGTGGTGTGCGCTCAAAAATTGATGAGGTGACAGCGAGTGCTCAAAGTATTTCACTTAATGCTCAACAGCAAGCGATCGCCATTCAGCAAGTAGTAGAAGCGATGAAAATTCTTAATACTGCCGCCACCGAAACCGCTAGTGGCATCAGTCAAATTAAAATTGGTACGCAAAACCTCCAAGAAGTTTCTCTAGCTCTTAAAACTCTAGTTTAGTTAATTGTTAACTGTTATTGGTTAACTGTTATTGGTTAACTGTTATTGGTTAACTGTTATTGGTTAACTGTTATTGGTTAACTGTTATTGGTTAACTGTTAACAAATAACCAATAACAAATAACAAATAACCAATTACCCATTACCCATTACCCATTACCCATTACCCATTAAGAAAAATGATCATTGATGATGATGAATTAAGGAATGTTTTTAAAACAGCCAGCGAAGAACATTTACAGAAACTAGATGACGGTTTTCTGCATTTAGAGAAAAATCCAAATGATGCTGCAAAATTAGAAGAATTGTTGCGAGAAACCCACTCCTTGAAAGGGGATGCAGGGATGTTGGGCGTTAAAGATGTATCAACATTAGCTCATCAGATGGAGCATATTTTGGGAAGTATTAAACGAGGTGAAACAGTTTTAACTTCCGAAATTAGCGATCGCCTTTCTGTCGGTTTAGAAGCCCTCCGTAAACTCGTAAACGAAGCTGTAACCGGAGAACCTTCTGGCATCAATACTTTTTATATCCTCGCTTCTATGATGGGTGCTGCCACCCCACAACAGGAAAATAGAGAAGCAGAAAAAAGCCAGGAAAAAGCAGAAAAAATAGAGCTAGAAGATAATGAAATTCCCACAAAAATACAGGCAGAAGAAATAGCTAATCAAAAAGTTGAAGAGGTTTTAAATGAAGAATCTTCTGCTGCTCAAGCATTAATTTTACCCGCAGTTTTAGCCGATAATTCTTTCCCATTACAGGCTAATTATGTCGAAACAAAATTAGTAGAGAATCCTCCACCGTTACCAACCAACTCAAAACCAACTCCACCCATTCAAACGGCAAAAATTAATGATAATCAAGCTTATCGCATAGAAACTATTCGCGTTCCCACCCAAAATCTTGATGCTTTAATGACGCAAGCAGGTGAACTTACCGTTACTAAAATTAGGCTTGCTCATCGACTGTCTGAAATCGAAGAAATTACAAATTTATGGGAAGATTGGAATCGCAATTCATTTCTAAATCGCTTTGTGCTTAACCAAGGAGAAAACCTACAAAACATGGCTGTAGACAATGCTACAATAGCGCAATTGCAGAAGTATCATCAATATACACAAGAACATTTAGAAACCTTGGGAATTTTGATCAACCGTTTAAGAACAGGAGTTTATGAAGATACTGCCAGGTTAGATTTAATTGTGGGAGAAATAGAAGAAGATATTCGCACGTTGCGACTGCTACCTTTGTCTACTATTTTTAATATTTTCCCCCGGATGGTTAGGGATTTAGCGAGACAAGAAGGTAAAGAAGTAGAATTAATTATTGAAGGTGGCGAAACTAAAGCTGATAAACGCATTCTCGAAGAAATGAAAGATCCTTTAATGCACATGATTCGGAATGCGATCGATCATGGCATTGAGACTCCCGCAGAGCGCGAACAAAAAGGTAAACTACCTCTGGCTACTATTCATCTCAAAGGCTACAATACTGCTAATAATATCATAATTGAAGTCACAGATAATGGCAGAGGATTAAATATCGATCGCATCAAACAAACAGCGATTAAACGCGGAATTTGTACGGAAGAAGAACTAGCCGCCATGACGATTAACCAAATTCAAAACCTAATTTTTTCTTCTGGTTTTTCCACTCGTACATTTGTTACAGAAGTCTCTGGTAGAGGCGTAGGTTTAGATGTCGTTCGTACCAATGTAGAAGCACTCAAAGGCACTATTCAAGTAGAATCAAAGTCAGAAGTAGGATGTACTTTGCGGCTGTTACTAGGCACAAGTTTAGCCACCGCTCATGTACTAATTGTTGAAGTTAATGGCATCTATTACGCCTTACCATTGGAATTTGTTCGGACAACTAAAGTGGTGGGAGAATCTGATATTTTTTCGATCGAAGGTAGAGATACTATTATTTTAGATAGCGAACCACTATCAGTTATTCACCTAGAAAAATTGCTAGAAATAGATCATAAATTATCTAAATTTTGGAATTATAATACAAGTCAAGAAAACAATATAGACAGTAAAAAAATTACTCAACAATCAACTTTTAGCAATCAAAAACAAATGTTTTGTATTATTTTGAAAGTGGGTGATGCACAATTGGGATTGTTTGTGGATGCTCTCATTGATGAACAGGATGTCGTACTTAAACCCCAAAGTAAATTGCTCAAGCGAGTTCGCAATGTTGCCGGAGCAACTATTCTTGGTACTGGCGAAGTTTGTATGGTGTTAAATCCTCAAGATTTGATTAAGTCTATACGAAAAAAATCAGGATCTATCGCCTCATCACTTAACTTAACTAATCAAGAAGAGAACAATGCGATCGCTCAAAAGCAAGTTATTCTTTTAGCAGAAGATTCAATAGCCACCCGCACTCAAGAAAAGCGAATTCTTGAAAGTGCCGGTTATGAAGTAGTAACAGCAGTAGATGGATTGGACGCTTATAATAAGTTAAAAACTCGTACTTTTGATGCTGTAGTTTCAGACATACAAATGCCTAACTTAGATGGTTTAGGACTCACAGCTAAAATTCGTCAACATAAAGAATATGAAGATTTACCAATTATTTTAGTTACATCTTTAGCCTCAGATGAAGATAAAAAAAGAGGTGCAGAAGCTGGAGCCAGTGCCTATATCACCAAGGGCAATTTTAATCAGGAAGCATTGCTAGAAACCCTGAGAAGATTGGTTTAGCACTCAACTTCTGCTATAGTTATTTCTACATCCTGTCCCTGTACAACTAAAATACCCGCCTAAATACACTCCTAATGCCTCCTATTCGAGTTTTGCTAGTAGAAGATTCTCCCGTCGTCCTTATCATTCTCAAAAGAATATTTGTCTCGTCCCCAGAAATTGAGGTGGTAGGAACTGCTCAAAATGGTTTAGATGCCTTAGAATTGATACCTAAAATTCAGCCTGATGTGATCTGTACTGATTTGCACATGGCTCAAATGAATGGCCTAGAATTCATTAGAGAAGTTATGGCTAAGTTTCCGCGACCAATTTTAGTTATTAGTGCTTCAGTTCAAGCGGAAGATACTTATAATGTTTTTCAATTACTAGAAGCTGGAGCCGTTGATGTTTTTCCTAAACCTACGAGTGGATGTGCTTCTGATTATGAACAGTTAAAATTAGAATTAACGGCTAAAATTAAAGTTCTTTCAGGAGTTAAAGTCTTCACGCGCCATCAAAGAAACAAGGAAGTAGGTACTCAAAGAAGCAATTACCAATCACTAATCACCCATCACCAATTACCAATTACCAATAACAAATCCCAAATTATTAAAGTTGTAGCTATTGGCGCTTCTACAGGTGGTCCACAAGCTTTGCACGCGATTATTTCCCAGTTTCCAGCTAATTTTCCCGTGCCAATAATTTGCGTTCAGCACATCAGTGAAGGATTTTTAAAAGGTTTAGTAGATTGGTTAGCCTCTGGATGTAAATTACCAGTTAAAATTGCGGCGGCTGGAGAATTACCGCAACCAGGGAATGTTTATTTCCCGCCAGAAAAGCGTCATTTACAGTTAGATAAAACAGGTCGATTTATTTATTCTAGCGGGCTACCTTTAAATGGACACTGTCCTTCTGTAAGTGTGACTTTTAACTCAGTAGCTAGTTTTTACAGTCGATCGGCAGCAGGTGTTTTGTTAACAGGAATGGGGAAAGATGGTGCGGATGGGATGTTGTCGATCGCGCAAGCTGGTGGTTTAACAATCGCCCAAGATGAAACTACCTCCATAGTATTCGGAATGCCAAAAGAAGCGATCGCCCTCGGTGCTGTTCAACACATACTACCAATTAACGCGATCGCCCCCTTATTACTCAGTAAAATCCTTAACCGTTAACAAATCAAATATTAATAAACTTACCCACAACCATGCGTAATTTTTCAGCATCAAAAGGCTTAGTTAAATATTCCGTCGCTCCCGCTAAACGGCCTTGTACCTTATCAAAAGCTCCATCTCGCGCCGTCAACATCACGATCGGCAAATTCTGAAACTGAGGTAAACTGCGTACCGTGCGGCAAAGTTCCAACCCATCAATACCGGGCATCGAAACATCCAATAACAACACAGATATTTGTTCGTGATAGATCAGTGACAAAGCATCCACCGCATTATCCGTCACCAACACTCGAAACTCTTTACCTAAAGCTTGTTTCACCAATCCTTGCATAACGGCGCTATCATCCACCGCTAAAATTGTCGCGATTAAACCTCTACTTTCAGACATATTTAACCCCCAATATCTATCCTGAAATCATAACAATCCTTAACATATCATCGACTTTTACTCTCATGCGATCGCTCCTAATATTCTGGTCTACAACACATTACCACGATAGCTTATATTAAATTATATTAATAAATTTAACACTTTGTAATCTTAGTCGAGAGGTCGTAGTTACAGCATCAAATAATCCTAGAGTCAATCAGTCAAAAGTGCCACTAATCTTGTTGGGGATCGCTATCTTTAACAAGATTGGATCAACGCAGCGATCCATCCCTGAATTTGTTATAATCTAATCAAACACCAACCAAAAATTAAATATTGACCCTCTTGCTTATCCCAAGCATTAAAAACAAGAGGTAGATTTTTAGTTAGAGGTACAGTCAAAAATTCAACCACTATCGCCAATTAATTATACAGTGTTTAGGCTCGAAGACCTCCGTTTATATCAATTGCTTGACTCTGCTCCCGAAGCCTCCTTCGACGATTTGACCCTTTTAGCTGCTCAAATTTGCCAAGCTCCCATCGCTTTCATTAGCTTTATCGACGCTAATCACCAATGGTTAAAATCGCAAATTGGGATTAGCGAGGGAACTGCACACCGCTACCTAGATTTTTGCGAACACGCTATCAGGCAAAATGCGATCCAACAAGAGGAAGAAATAGTTACACCTTCCTACTTATCTGATTCAGGATCGGAAGTCGCAATACCTACGGCAAAATCAGTTTATGCCATTGCTCACAACCACCCTGTAATTATAGAAGATGTCACCTCAGAACAACAATTTTCTACCCATCCGCTAGTCACCTCTACACCCGGCGTAAAGTTTTATATTGGTATGCCAATTATTGCCCCAGAAGGCATAACTTTAGGTATTTTATCGGTCATGGATTGGCGATCGCGAGAATTAACAGAAGATTCAATTAATGCACTTCAAATATTAACTCGCCAAGTCGCAGCCCAGGTAGACTTACGGCGCAAATTAATCAACTTGGGAGGAAAAGTTCTTAAACTAGAAGATATCATCAACAACCGTAAACAAATCTGGGAGATCATACAATCCGAGCGAGACTTTTTTGCCGCCGCTCTCAATAGCGTTGCTGCATTAGTAGTAGTAATCGATCCTTGGGGAAAAATTGTGCGTTTTAACCACACCTGCGAACACATCACAGGTTACTCAATTTCTGAAGTACAAGGCAAACATTTTGGGGACTTATTTACATTACCTGAAAATTCCGAAAGTAAAACAAGTTTTGACCAGCAACTCAACAATAAAGAAGCCAGGATTCAGCTACCAAAAAAGTATGAAAACTACTGCATAAATAGAGAGGGAATTTGTCGCTGGCTGGCTTGGTCAAACACAACTATTGAAGATGCCAAAGGCAAGATAAAATACATAATTTGCACGGGAGTAGATATCACAGAAAGACGAAATGCTCTAGCTGATATTCACAAATCTCAGCAATTAGTTAACTCAATAATCGAACATATTCCACACATGATTTTTGTTAAAGAAGCTAAAGAATTAAAATTTGTGAGCTTCAATAAAGCTGGAGTAGAACTGGTAGGATATCAGCAAGGAGAACTGATTGGGAAAAATGACTATGACCTGTTTCCAAAGGGAGAAGCAGATTTTTTTACAGCTAAAGATCGAGAAGTTTTAGTCAATGGTCAGATGTTAGATATTCCTGAAGAAATCATCCACACTAAAAATCAAGGTTTAAGAATATTACATACCCAAAAAATCCCGATTTTTGATGAAACGGGGAAGCCGGAATATTTATTAGGAATTTCCCAAGATATTACCGAAAGCAAAAAATCCGCAGAAACGCTGCTGCTTTTAGAGCGCGCGATCGCGGCTAGTAGCAATGGAATTGTCATTAGTGATAACACTCAACCCGATAACCCAATTATTTACTGTAACCCCGCCTTTGAAAAAATGACAGGCTATTCCTATGCAGAAGTAATCGGGAAAAATTGTCGATTTTTACAGTCTCCAGAAGGAGGTAGCGATATTGCTCGTCAAGAAATTCGCGATGCTTTGCGTGCGGAACGAGAATGTCATGTAGTTTTGAAGAATTACCGCAAAGATGGGAGTTATTTTTGGAACGAATTAACGATTTCACCAGTCCGAGATACCTCTGGTCGCCTCACACATTTTGTAGGAGTACAAACAGATATTACCGATCGCAAACAAGCCGAAGAAGCACTCAAGCAAAGTGAAGAACTTTATCGCTTATTAGCAGAAAATTCTACAGACTTAATTTCTCGGCACACACCAGACGGAATTTACCTATACGCTTCCCCAGCTTGTCGCGCTTTACTCGGATACGAACCAGAAGAATTAATCGGAAATTCAGCTTACCAATTTTTCCATCCTGAAGATTTAGCCGCACTGCAAAAAATCCGTTTCAACCCTTTAAATTCTAAAGAAATTTATACTATTAGCTATCGTATCCGCTGTAAAAATAATAGCTATATCTGGTTTGAAACTACCTGTCATTCCATTAGCGATCGCGATGAAAATGTGCCAGAAATAGTCGCAGTCTCGCGGGATATTACTGAGCGTAAACGTACAGAAGCTTCACTCTTGGAGCGATCGCGCCTGTCTGTTTTAGAAGCTGAAGTAGGCGCAGCTTTAGGAGGTAGTGGGAATATTTCAGCAATTCTGAATCACTGCACAGAAGCACTGCTGAAACATCTTGATGCTACCGGCGCAGGAATTTGGACTTTTAATCAACAGACAAAACAGTTAGAGTTACAAGCTATGTCAGGGGTTCAGACTTGGGACATTCAAAATTTCTGGTATCCAGAAGAAGGAAGAAGGAAGAAGGAAGAAGAAAGAAGGAAGAAGGAAGAAGATATAGGGATGAAGAATGAAGCAGCAGCGGAATTATTGAGTCCGATCGCTCAAAATTCTGAAGCTTTATTGGGTGAGAATCCATCTCTAATAACTCCCCAGAATACATCACCTTTAATCTTTCCTGCTGCGGAAATCTCTCCGATATTTTATCCGTTAATCGTAGAAGAAAGGCTAGTTGGGGTGATGGCTTTAAGTCCTAGCAAACCTATGACAGAAGGCGCTTCATTAGTGCTAGGTTGGGTAGGAAATGCGATCGCAGTAGCAATCGATCGAGTGAAGGCACGAGAAGAACTTTTAAGTCGCCGAGAAGGTTTGCTTTTCCGATTAGCAAGTCAGATTCGCGATTCTCTCGATTTGAATACAATTTTAGGTACAGCTGTCAATGAGATTCGGACTTTATTGCAGATAGATCAATGCCATTTTCTTTGGTATTTACCCGGAGTATCGAATCTTTTTAGTTTTAGCATCACTCACGAAGCAGGAAATCCAGAAGTACCCCATCGGTTGTTAGAATATCCACCCGAACAGGTGAAGGTACTGGCGATCAAAATTCGCGATCGCCAAATAGTAAGAATTGATGATGTAGCAACTGTATCTAACATTGACCCTCGAATGCGCGATTTTTTAATTAGTACAAAAATTTCATCACAATTGCTATTACCTTTGCAAACTCGCTCTGGTCAATTGGGCGCTGTAGTTTGCAATCATTATAGCGGTAAGCGGGAGTGGAATGATTCAGATGTAGAATTATTGCAAGCTGTCGTGGATCAATTAGCGATCGCGATCGATCAAGCAGAACTTTATGCTCAAACCCGCGCCGCAGCATTAGCCGCCCAAACTCAAGCTTTTCACCTCAGCGATGCCCTACAGAATTTACAGCAAAAAGAAGCACAACTTATCCAAAATGAAAAAATGTCTTCTCTCGGTCAAATGGTAGCAGGAGTTGCCCATGAGATTAATAATCCAGTGAATTTTATCTATGGCAATTTGACTTATTGCGAAGATTACGTTAAAGAGATTTTACAACTGCTACGCATTTATCAAAAACACTACCCTAATCCAGTTCCAGAAGTAGAGGAAATCGCCTCTAATATCGATCTGGATTTCATTGTGGAGGATCTGCCCAAAATTTTATCCTCAATGGAAATGGGTGCTGAACGCATCCGTCAAATCGTCCTCTCCCTGCGGAATTTCTCCCGGTTAGACGAAGCAGCAATGAAACCAGTAGATATTCACGAAGGAATTGAAAGTACCCTATTAATTCTGCATAACCGCTTGAAATCTAAAGGTAAAGATTCCGGCGTAGAAGTAGTCAAAGAGTTTGGAATTTTACCCCAAGTCGAGTGTTATGCCGGCCAGTTGAATCAAGTATTTATGAATATAATTGGGAATGCGATCGACGCTTTAGAAAATCAACCAGAACCTCGGACTGTAACAATTATTACTGGAGTGATAGTTGACAAAGAATTTGTGCAATCCGCGACCTCTAATCCTGAATTTGTAGTAATTCGGATTCAAGACAGTGGACCGGGAATCAACGAGAACATCAAAAATCGGCTGTTTGACCCATTTTTTACAACTAAACCTGTGGGTAAAGGTACTGGCTTAGGTTTATCAATTAGTTATCAGATTGTCGTAGAGAAACACGGAGGCATCCTCAAATGTATCTCAGAGCCGGGGCATGGAGCAGAATTTTGGATTCAGATTCCAGTAAACCCACCATTATATCTCAGACCGCAAAAATAAACTCAAAATTAAAAATTTTAATTTTGTTTAGCAAAACCCTTGACACCTAGCGTGTAAATGTTAGAATGACAAAGGTTAAAGAAATGGGGCGTCGCCAAGTGGTAAGGCAGCTGGTTTTGGTCCAGCCATTCAGAGGTTCGAATCCTTTCGCCCCAGTTAATTAGATTTAAACTTAACAGTATTTAAAGTTAACAGTTAACAGTTATTGGAAACATAACCAGGGAGTTAAAACCCAGGGCGGTTTCATTCTCCAAAAAACGAGGTTTCTGTAGGGGTAGTGCCCTGCGTACCTACCCCCTCACCAACCATCAAATGAGGGTTTCATATCAAATCCGTGATTCATCGGAATTATTCATCTCTCCGATCTCTCTCTGCGTTCTCTGCGTTCTCTGTGGTTAAATCATTCCGATGCAACCGGAAACAATATCAGACCTCTGGGCGGGCACGGGGGCACCGCCCCTACGGAGAATGAAACCGCCCTGTATAAAACCCCCGATGGCTTTCAGATGGCAGTTGACACCAATAGCTGTAAATAAACAAATCGTGTCATAATAAGTTTTACTATTGTTATTCTTAAATTAATTTTCTCGTATAATAGCCAGGGTATTATGTGGTCAATCAAACAAAATTTGCGAAATCGTCCCTACCAAATCGAAAGCATCTTAGCACAAGGCGGATTTGGCATTACCTACAAAGCACGGCATTTACAGCTAAATCATTTAGTAGTAATTAAAACCCCGAATTTTGCCCTACAAAATGACCCAGAATATCCACAATTTGTAGAAAGATTTATCAGAGAAGGACAAATTTTAGCTCAACTAGCGCAAAAAGCTCACCCTTCAATCGTGCGCGTGAATGACTTATTTCAAGAAGGAAATATTCACTGTCTCGTAATGGATTTAATCGTCGGAGAAAGCTTATTTGATGCCGTGCAGAAAAAAGGTGCTTTTCCAGAATCACAAGCCATAGAAATTATCAGTCAAATTGGCGATGCTTTAACCGTTGTACATCAAGCAGGAATGGTACACCGAGATGCCCATCCTGCCAATATTATGCTACGAAATAGAACACCAGCAGTATTAATTGATTTTGGCATAGCTGGGGAAATTATACCAAGCACTCTCACTTCTCAACATCCGGCTAACGAAGCTTTTGCACCTTACGAACAACATTTTGATGGTAGTAGAGAACCATCAGTTGATATTTATTGTTTAGCCGCTTCTTTGTATTATACTATTACGGGAAAAAAGCCAACAACTGCGTTAAAAAGAAAGGTACAAGGAACAGCTTTAATACCACCGAAACAACACAATTCAAAAATTAGTGACTATCTGAACAATGCAATTTTGCAAGGGTTAGCTTTAGAGGCAAAAGATCGACCGCAGAAAATGGAGGATTTTTTGCAGTTAATTCAGACCAAATCATCAATTAATCCTAGTCCAATACCGACACCGCAACCAGCGATATCAACCATACCAGAAATAGTTTCTAGTCCATCACCCGCCGCAAAACCCATAACGTCAGCAACACCAAGAATAGTTCTTAATACCACGCCAATAACTGAATCAAGACAATTAACTGTGAAATTAGTTTCAGCCTTTGGCGTTGATTATCGTCCCCTTCAGAAGTTATTAGTAAGTGGCAAATGGAAAGAGGCGGATCTGGAAACTTCTAAGAAGATTTTGGAAGTAGCGGGGAGGATAAAAGCCGGTTGGTTGAGAGTTGAGGATATCCAGAATTTTCCTATTGAAGATTTACGCACAATTAATCAACTTTGGCTAAAATCTAGTAATGAATTATACGGTTTTTCGGTGCAGAAACGTATTTATACAAATGTGGGGGGAAGTAAGAAATATGATGAGAAAATCTGGGAATATTTTGGTGAATGCGTGGGGTGGCGGGTGAGTCAAGAATGGTTGAAAGTAGATGATATTAAGTTTGTGGCTAATGCTGCTATTGGTCATCTTCCTTGGGATGTGTGGTGGAAGTGTGTTAATAATGATGGGGCGAGTTCTTTGTTAGTGCGTAAAGATTTGTAATCGGGACTTAAATAGTGATATTATAGTAGAAAATTTTACGGCGATGGACGAGGTGTGTAATGGTTTGGGCGATCGGTCAGCAATTATACGGGAATCGCTATATTATTGAACGTCAGCTAGGTAAGGGCGGCATTGGCATTACCTATCTAGCAAAAACTAGAGACGATCGGCAAGTCGTGATTAAGACCTTATTAGATAAATGGATTAGTCACCCGCAATCTAGTCAGTTTCGAGAAAAATTCCGGGATGAAGCATTATTGCTATCCCTGTGTAAACATCCCAATATTGTGCAGGTGGATAATTATTTTAATGAGGGTGATTTCCCTTGCATGGTGATGGAATATGTGCAAGGGGAAGATTTATGGGAATATTTAAAAAATGGTGTTTTGTCGGAGATGAAAGCTTTAAGTTATATCCGTCAAATTGGGGAAGCGTTGATATTAGTTCATAATAAGGGTTTGCTACATCGGGATATTAAACCCCAAAATATTATGATTTGTCCCTCCTTGAATCAGGAGAGTTTCGACACAAAATTAATTGATTTTGGTTTGGCGCGGGGGTTTGTCCCAGATGAAGTTCAGCATCTTACTTTTGGTTTAACTCATGGTTTTGCACCGCCGGAACAGTATGTTGAAATTGGCAATTTTGCTGAATTTACAGATGTTTATGCACTGGCGGCTACATTATATTATTTGTTAACTAAGACGATGCCAACTCCGGCATTTCAGAGAGCATTAAATCAACCTTTACCTGCACCTAAACTGATTAATTCTAGCATCAGCGATCGAGTGAATGAAGCAATTATCAAAGGCATGGAAATGAATACTAAGTATCGTCCTCAGTCAGTGCGAGATTGGTTAACGATGCTGCCTGTTGTGTCGCCTGCTGTGTCGTCTAGGGTGTTGCCTAGCGTGCCGATAATTAATCCAGTTGTGATTACTGCACCTGTTCCATCAAGTATTGCGAATACAGTTACTATTTTCACACCAACTCCACAACCTGCACCAGTAGTTTCAGTTTTGGGAGTTAAATATTTAACTATTGATAATTTGTTGGCAAGCGGTCAATGGCAAGAGGCAGATGAGGAAACAGCTAATCAAATGTTGACCTTAGTGGGGAGAGAAAAGGAAGGTTGGCTAAGAGTTGAAGATATTAATAATTTTCCCGATGAAGATTGGCAAATTATTGATAAAATGTGGTTAAAATATAGTAATGAACGTTTCGGTTTTTCGGTGCAGAAGCGCATCTATGAAAGTTTAGGAGGAACTCAAGATTATCATCGCAAAGTATGGGATTTGTTTGGCGATCGCGTGGGATGGCGCGTGAATAAAAAATGGCTAAGATATGATGGGATAAAGTTTGTTTCAACTGCACCTATTGGCCATCTTCCTGCGTGGGGTTGGGGGTGGCTATTGTGGGGTTTGGTGGATGTTCCTCTTACTTCCCGTGCCGATTTTCTGCTTTCGCGTCGAGATTTGTAATATCTAATTTAGAACTATAAAAACAGGCAGATTGTAGCGTCAAAGTGCGTGATATCATTAATACTAGCCTTAGCGATGATTTGGAGTGTTTAACAGTTATGCCAGATGAAACGATTAGAATTTTGACCGGCGGCGATATTCCCGATGATTCATCTCAAGCACCAGATTATGAGGGTGCGAAGATTGGGGCCAATACGGGGCTCGACTATGGGGCGTTTTTCGACGCACAGCCGCCAAATGAAGGTATCCAAGACCAGGCGGCAAAAGTAGCGGGTAGCTTGCGGCTGCACAATGTCAGCATCAAGAAACTAGAAATTGAATCATTATTTGAGTTCGCGAGTTCCTGAACTTATCTGGGAACATAAAGGCGAAAAAGTGCAGCAAACGCCTATTACCATTGCGGAACCTGATACCAAGTCTCATTTGATTATTTTGCCGCAGCACGCCAGTAAAAAAGATATTTCTGATTTAAAAAATGAGGCTTATAAATCTGAAATCTACAAAGATTTTGATTTGGCAAAACAGTTATGGATTCGGGTTTTAGCTGCATCTCGTGATTCTGCATCTCGTGATAGTATAGATCGGGATGCTATTCATGCAATAGAAAGAATTGCCATTGCACAACATCAACTGACTTCTAAAGATAGTGATGAAACCGAAAAATCCTACCAACCGGCACATTTTAATCCTATTTCAATTTTGCCTAATGTTCCCCTCAAGTCCAGTCGGGGAATAGACTACACTAAGTTGCGCGATTTACTAGCAACTGGAAAATGGAAAGAGGCGGATCAGGAAACGGCGAGAGTGATGTTAAAGGTGGCGGGTAGGGAGAAAGAAAAATGGCTAGATAGCTCATCAATAGATAATTTTCCTTGTGAAGACTTGCGAACGATTGACCAACTTTGGGTAAAATACAGTAATGGACTTTTCGGCTTTTCGGTGCAGAAGCGCATCTATGAAAGTCTGGGTGGAACCAGGGAATATGATGGTAAAATTTGGGAAGCGTTTGGCGATCGCGTAGGTTGGCGTGTGAATAATAACTGGTTAAGGTATGATGATCTAAAATTCAATAATAAAATAAAAGTTAAAGGGCACCTCCCAAGGGGACGGGTAATTTTAATAAGAAGGTTGCGGTTAATAAGAATGGTTCTAGGAGGTTATAGTGTGTTAGGAAGTCCTCTTCTCTCACGTCGAGACTTGTAGAGTTTAACATCTAAGCGTTTCGGGCTTTCATTAAAATTTATAACAGAGGCTTCACCCACGAAACCATGCGCTGTCTACGTTTCCGATACCTGGCACTGACCGAGTTCAGCTAAAATGCTACCAGCGACTTGTGGGTTGTAACAATTAGCAAAGACAAATTTTTCTGCCACCGCTAAAATTTCCGGGTCTTGGGCCTCCCACTCTCCCCAAGGCAAACAAAATCCTGCAAACACCAAAAACTCTTAGCCCCCCCTTACCAAGGGGGGGTTGGGGGGGTAAAAACCATAACAATGACCAAACTATATAACAAAACCTCAGAAAAATTGAAACGAAAGCAGCTTCGCAGAGAAATGACAAAAGCTGAAAAATTACTCTGGGAAAAACTGAAAAGCCAACAACTTGAGAATTGTAAATTTCGCAGACAATACAGCGTAGATAAATTTGTAATTGATTTTTACTCACCTGAAATCAAATTAGCAATAGAGGTTGATGGTGATAGTCATTTTCAAGATGGTGCTGTCGAATATGATGCTGAACGACAAACATTTATTGAGTCAGTAGGGATCAACTTTTTGAGATTTACTAATGATGATGTATATCACAATTTAGAGGGGGTTATAGAGGTCATTGTAGGTAAGATTCAATCGCTAAGAATCGACCCCCCCAACCCCCCTTGGTAAGGGGGGGAGTAAGAAGAAGGGGAATCGCTAAGAATCGACCCCCCCAGCCCCCCTTGGTAAGGGGGGAGTAAGAAGAAGATAGGATAAAAAGAATGAAAAACTTAACTCAATTAACTCAACTTGAATTAGTGCTTCTTAAATTAGTCGCTAAAGGTCAAGGAAAGTGGAGTTGGTACGAACTCGCAAATGCACTTTCCCGTCGAGATGTACCGCGAGAACCTGACATGGTGGTTTTAAAAAAACTGATTACTGATGGTTTAGTTCAGCGATATATAGAAACAGATTCCCCTCGCGATAGATGGGAATTGACAACTGAGGGGACAATTTTGCTGAAAGATGTAACCGATTCTGAACTGACTACTTTAGGCAAATATGTTGAAGTTTAACTTAGAAACCAGCTTTGTAGTTTGCATTAACAATCAAGAATATCAAGCATCATTGGAAGTGCGAAAAATCTATCAAATAATACCAGATAGTCGCGCTGCGGAACATCAATTTATCCGAGTTATTGATGAATCAGGCGAAGATTATTTGTATCCAGTCGCATATTTTGTGCCGATTGAATTGCCGAAAGCTGTAGAAGTCATATTTGCATAATAGAAATTAACAATAGTGAAATGGTGACAAAAGTTTAAAGAAACCGGGTTTTTGACAAAAATACTTCGTTACGGCCTGCGGATTCGCTAAAAAAATTCGGTTTCTGGGTCCCATGAGATATAAATGTTTGCTAAAATAGAAATATACCTACTACAAATACCTATGATCGCAGCACCTCCTGGATGGAAACCCCGCCGCATCCCCAAACAATACATAAAACCCCCAATTTCTCCCGAAGAAAAAGCCAAGCAAAAAGCAGAAAGTCAAGCGCGGTGGCAGCGATGTCGCCCTATTTTTGAACGAGTCCGCGACGAACTAATGGCAACTCACTATAATTGGTACATTGTCATCGATCCAGATAGCGGTGAATACTTTATTGAGAAAGATCAACTCGTTGCTTTTCAAAAGCTACTGGCAAATCCTCCTCAAAAACTTATGGTTGTGCGCCGCTTGAATGAAACCGGAGTTTGTGGCAGCATCTTATGATTCAAGGGAGGTTTGATGAGGAGAAAAATCAACTATTTTTTGAAATAGGCTTAGTATCTGCTGATGGCGAAGTTATTTTTTTAGACGCGCTACTAGATACAGGTTTTACAGGTTGGTTAGCGATTAATAGCCAGGATTTAGATTTTGGCTGGATGTTTGTAGATGATGAGTATCCCATGAAAACTGCACAGGGAGAAAGTGATTTTAATATTTATATCGGCACTGTACAAATCGACGGACAAGAATTTAATGTTCCTGTTGTAGCAGGAGACGATATCCCAGAAGTTCTCATCGGGATGGAGTGGCTGAAAACTAAACGGTTACTGATAGATTTGCCTGCGGGAGTGCTGAATTTGGGGTAAAGTCGTATTTGCATAAGAGAAATTAACATCAGATTGACATTAAGAAAAATTTAATCTTAAAATATAGAAAGCCATATCTGTATTCTCAGCAATAATCATGCCCTTATTCATTACTAATCTCATCAACGATCCGACTGGATTCCCTGTATTTGTCGGCGGTGGCCCACGTCTTCTCGCCTACCAAACAGCCGATGATATTCAATTAGGATCGGGAAACTTATCGACTTTCTCCGGCGGTGTTTGGGGACTTGCTGGTAATGATACCATTGCAGGATCTTCTGATGCAAACGAACGACTATTTGGCAATGATGGCGAAGATATTATCGGGGGTGCTGGCGGGAATGATATATTATTTGGAGGCAAAGATAGCGATCGCCTGGATGGAAACGAAGGTAACGATGTAGTTAGAGGCGACTCTGGCGATGACTTCCTGTTTGGTGGTTCAGGTAATGACGTATTGCGTGGAGGTCAAGGAAATGACCGATTAAATGGTAATGATGGGAATGATTTTCTAGTAGGCGATCGCGGTATTGATATTTTAACTGGTAGTCAAGGTGCTGATACCTTTGTTTTGAGAAGAGATGAAGCTTCATTTAATATTAATCAGGCGGATGTCATTACCGATTTTAATTTTAATGACGGCGATCGCATTGGACTTACCGATGGATTAACACAGTTAGACTTACGTTTTAGTGATGGTGATCGCATTGATTTTGACAGCGATGGTGAATTTGATGATATGGTAATTCGGATTCAGAGCACAGGGGAAATTTTGGGCATAGTTTTAAATGCTGATAACTTCGATCTAACAGATACTTTTGAAACCGCAAATCTAGGAATTTTGGCCATTAATGGTACTCAATTTACTTATCTGGCTTAGTTTTCAAACTCGCTTGAGGGCGAAGCATTCGGATACAGAACCTCGGTTTATAGCGATAATTTATCCCCAATGCTTCGCCTCTATAATTAGCGCGATCGCAGCTTAATTTACCCCAGAATTCTCTCCCAATAACACCATAAATTCCTCCCTCGATAACTGAGGCAATTGTGCCAACAACAAAATTAATTTTTCCACTGGTAACTCCAGCAAACTGGTAACAACTGTCGCCAGAAACTCACCCCCTTCATTCCACCGCATCCTCACCACATTTTCTGCTAACAACCGCGTCCCTTGCTGGCAACCAAATTCATCAACAGTTAGCATCGATATTGAGAGTAAAATCGCTGTAAACTCTCCAGTAGGTAAAGTAGATACTGCCGAAAGAAAAGCCGCCATTTTCGGAGGAACTTCACCGAATTTAACCTGAATAAAGTTCTCTAAAATTAAGCGTTGCTGTTCTTGTTTTCCTAGTTCGAGTCCTTGTTCGATACCTTCTTGTCTCCCTTCTTGTCTCCCTTCTTCTCTACCTTGCTGTTGAGCAGCTTGTAAATGTTCTCGAAATAGAGGTACGATCGCCATAGCTAACTCCTGATCTTCTTGCTCCCCTTCGGGATTATTTACCAAATTCGCTTGCAGATTTGCTTGCAAATTATACAATAATTCTAACGCATTAGTTCGCAGAGGATGATCCGCAGGTAATCCAGTTAACTGAGCAATCGCCTCCTGTTGCACCTTACCCTTACCCAACATCCGCAACCACATTGTCTCTGAAACTTTCGGTAACTGATGAATCGCAATCAACCCCACCCGCCACACCTCCGATAAAAAATAAACACCTCTCCCCCAACCCTTTGATTCTTCAGGAATCTGAAAACCAAAACTATTTAATAAACTTTCAGAAGCTGTTGGAGTTAGAATCCATAAAAACGGTAATTGAGTTGACTCCAAACGTTGGTCTTCCCGATTAACTTTCCGCAATAAATCCGCCCGACTATTTAATAGTTTTACCACACAACTAAAAATTGCATCAGTATTAACCGCATTGCGAAATGGTTCTATGATCGCCACCGTCGTCGCCATTTTACCTAACAAACCCAAGCTTTGTATGTATTCAGAATTAACAGAAGTTGGTTGAAAAAAAACATCTATTTCTCTTACTTCAGCAGTAACATCTTTGCTAGTTTCTACTTCTCCTAAAGGTGATAATAACTTTTGCAAATATTCTTTAGCAAACTGGTCGTGGGGGAATTTGGTCATTAGTGGGAGTTAAGCTTTTTAGAGAGACAATCTTATTTTAGCAACTTGGGGTAGTTTTGTAGTTTTATTGATAGGACTTACGCAAAAAAACCGGTTTCTGACCAAAATCATCGCTTTTTTCGAGAAATATTGACGCAGAAACCGGGTTTTTGACCCCCCGTGCGTAAGTCCTAATTGATATTTTTGCTTGCTAATTGAGACGCAGACAGGTATAATGGCTTAATTATGGAGAACACCGAACCATTTAACAAATAAGTAAAATCCACCTAATTAAACATAAAACACCAATGACTAAAACACTTCCTACATAATTCTTCCTTCTTCCTTCTTCCCTCTTCCTTCTTCCCTCTTCCCTTTTCCTTCTTCCCTCTTCCTTCTTCCTTCTTCCTTCTTCCTTCTTCCTTCTTCCTTCATTAAAAAATTATGTTTGACGCACTTGCCGATCGCTTAGAATCAGCCTGGAAAAAACTCCGGGGCCAAGATAAAATCTCTGAGGCTAATATTCAAGAAGCCTTAAAAGAAGTCCGCCGCGCCCTTTTAGAAGCAGACGTTAATCTGCAAGTAGTAAAAGAATTTGTCGCTGAGGTAGCAGTTAAAGCCCAAGGTGCAGAAGTGATTGCGGGAGTTCGCCCTGACCAACAATTTATCAAAATAGTTTACGATGAATTGGTGCGCGTTATGGGAGAAACTAATTCACCCCTCGCGATCGCGGAAACTTCCCCCACAATCGTCTTAATGGCAGGTTTACAAGGTACTGGAAAAACCACCGCCACCGCCAAATTAGCCTTACATCTTCGCAAGCAAAACCGTACCACCTTACTCGTTGCTACTGACATTTATCGACCTGCGGCGATCGACCAATTAATCACCCTGGGCAAACAAATAGACACCCCTGTATTTGAGTTAGGCAAAGACATTGACCCCGTAGAAATTGCCCGCCAAGGCATCGATCGCGCTAAAGAATTAGGAGTTGATACTGTCATCGTTGACACCGCCGGCCGCCTGCAAATTGACCAAGAAATGATGGCAGAATTGGCAAGAATTAAAGAGATAATTCAACCCCATGAAACCCTCTTAGTTGTTGATGCGATGACCGGTCAAGAAGCCGCTAATTTGACCCGCACATTCCATCAACAAATTGGGATTACCGGCGCAATTTTAACTAAAATGGACGGCGATAGTCGCGGCGGCGCAGCCCTTTCCGTGCGGCAAATATCGGGAGCACCAATTAAATTTGTTGGTGTCGGCGAAAAAGTCGAAGCGCTACAACCATTTTACCCCGATCGCATGGCCTCCCGCATTTTGGGCATGGGCGATGTCCTCACCTTGGTAGAAAAAGCCCAAGAGGAAATCGACCTCAGCGATGCCGAACAAATGCAGGAAAAAATTATGACGGCAAAGTTTGACTTTACCGACTTCCTGAAACAAATGCGCCTATTGAAAAATATGGGTTCTTTGGGTGGCATTTTAAAGATGATTCCCGGACTAAATAAAATGTCCGATGACGATATGCGGAAAGGCGAGGTACAATTGCGGCGCACTGAGGCGATGATTAACTCAATGACTACTGAGGAAAGACGCAAACCCGAACTACTTTCAAGTTCTCCTTCCCGTCGTCGTAGAATTGCTAAGGGTTCTGGCTTTCTGGAGGCGGATGTGGCGAAGTTGGTGAGTGATTTCCAGAAAATGCGTAACATGATGCAGCAATTAGGTCAAGGCGGCGGTTTTCCCGGAATGGGGGGAATGCCGGGAATGGCTGGAATGCCGGGAATGGGGGGATTTCCGGGTCAACGTGGCGCGGCTCCTGGGAAGAAAAAGAAGAAAGAGAAGAAGAAAAAGGGTTTTGGGCAACTTTAGTAAAGTGAAACACCAAGACACGAAGACACTAAGGAAGCAGATTGCGGAAAATAGTTTACAATCTATAAAGGAGTATTTTGCACGAACATGATCAAACTGAGATTAAAAAGATACGGCAAAAAGCGGGAGTCTAGCTACCGGATTGTAGCCATGAATAGCACTTCCCGTAGGGACGGCCGCCCCCTGGAAGAACTGGGTTTCTATAACCCTAGAACTGATGAAACGAGGCTGGATATTCCAGCAATTGTAAGACGACTCCAGCAAGGCGCTCAGCCTACAGATACTGTGCGCGACCTACTGAGAAAAGCTAATGTTTTTGAACAAGTCGGAGCAGGAACTAACCTTGAGTCCAGTAATACAGCGATCGCCAGCTAGTCCAGACTATGTGGGGCTGGTGCGCTTTTTAATCGAGCCTTTTTTAGAATCGCCTCGGTCTTTACGAATTGATTGCGAACTTCACCCGCGCCAATCCCGGACGTGGGTGCGTCTTGCTTTTGACGAACCAGATAAAGGCCGGGTATATGGCAGAGGTGGGCGGAATATTCAGGCAATTCGGACTGTCTTGGAAGCGGTGGCAAAAACGGCGAGTCAATCTGTGTATTTAGATATATATGATGCTCAAGGCGAGGAGCCCCGTTACTCTAGTCCCAGAAGCGATTCGCGCTACGGTGGCGGTAGAAGCGATCGCGATAGCAGACCCCGTAGAGATTTTGGTGGTTTTCCACCCAGAGAACCCCCCCGTCGCTCAGGCCCGCCACCATCCAGGCCGACTAGAAACAATCGAGATTTCATGTAGAAATTTAGGTTTTTGGGATGCTAGGGCTTGGATTAAGCCCCTAGCTTCTTTTTTAATCAAAATAATTTTTGTAAGGGCGGGTTCGCCAAGATATTTGATAATTATTAACAAATTAAATAAACCCGCCCTGCCCATATAATTTCAATGTAGCCGGATTTGATGTTAATTGGAGGGAGCTTATGTTGGCATGACAGAAATATTAACTATTGAGTTACCGAGTGTGGAAAGCGCGATCGCGATCGCAGGTTTTCAAGAAGAAAATCTGAAAATTTTAACCAAGCAAACCGGCGCTACTGTGGTGATGCGAGGGCAGGGATTGATGATTTCTGGGAGAGAAAATCAAGTCAAACTCTGTGAGAAATTAGTGCATTCTCTAGCGGAATATTGGAAAACTGGCAAAAGTATTTCTGGAGTAGAAATTCTCACTGCACGTCAAGCATTGGATACTAATCGCGAAGAAGATTTACAGAATTTACAGCGGGATATTTTAGCCAAAACCCGCCGAGGGGAAGAAATTAGAGCGAAAACTTTTCGTCAACGACAATACAGCCAAGCTATTCGCAGCCATGACCTCACATTTTGTATTGGCCCTGCGGGTACTGGGAAAACTTATTTAGCAGCAATTATCGCCATACAAGCATTATTAAGTAAACAGTATGAACGGCTAGTTTTAACACGGCCGGCGGTGGAAGCAGGGGAGAAATTAGGATTTTTACCAGGAGATTTACAGCAAAAAGTCAATCCTTATTTAAGGCCTTTGTATGACGCTTTATATGAGATAATTGAGCCTGATAAGATGGCTGATTTGATGGAGAAGGGAACTATAGAAGTAGCTCCTTTAGCTTATATGCGAGGGCGCACTCTCAGTAATGCTTTTGTGATTTTAGATGAAGCTCAAAATACTACTCCTGCTCAGATGAAAATGGTATTGACTCGTTTGGGTTTTCGTTCTAGGATGGTAGTAACTGGGGATTTAACTCAGACGGATTTGCCTTATAATCAACCATCAGGATTATCAGTTGCCCATAAGATTTTGAGGAATGTTGAAGGGATTGCTTTCTGCGAGTTTTCTCAATCTGATGTTGTCCGCCATCCTTTAGTACAAAGGATTGTGGCTGCTTATGAGCAACATGAAAAATAATCATTGTAGTAGTGCCTTTTTCTACTTACTATTCTGTCCAAAGTGCTGATGATGCTGCAAGGTTAGCAAGTGGTGGAGAGCCTTGGCCTACAAGTCCAAACAAGGCACATATTGGAGCAGGACTTTATTCATGGGGAACTAGAGATGATGCTCAACTTTATTGGGAACGCTTGAGAAATAGAGGTATTGATGTAGATATTTTGTCATTCCGAATTTCCAATAGCAACCTTAAGAAATTAAGAAGATTAGACTTAAGACCTCCAATATCTGATACTATAGTTAATGGATGGCTGGAAATACACTCTTCTCTTTATGGAGAAGGTCGCCCTCACAGCTATCAGTATGTTATAAGAATGACCAATTCAGGAGCAGAGCATTATTTTAGTAAAGATGTGTTTCCGTTGTTTACACTAATTTTGAACGCAGAGAGGTAAAAAATGAAATGATTGGTGAATATAAATTATCAAGGGTAAAAAATGGCATTGGTTATTTCGCTCGTGTTGTAGTGGAAGCTTCGCTTTTTTCTGAAAAAGAATTTGTAATAGATGCCATAGGTCATCAGGTCAATAGGAATGAGTGTGAGGTTAATGCAGAAACACATAAAGACTGGATTGATGCAGCGATTGAAGGTGCAAACTACACTTTAAAACACATCAAGCAATTAGATGAAATAAAGAAATACGATGTTAAAATTATTAAAGTTATCGGACTTGAAACTGATACTACAGAAGATGCTGTAAGAACGGCAGCCTGTATTGCTACATGGCGAGCGGTGAATCTAAATTACCCAGAACCTGAGCCTGTATTTGACAAAAATTGGGATGTTGTCTTCCCTGCAATAAATCAACATATTTAGTTTTTAGTTTTTTAGTTTAGTTAATTAACAACTCACAAAATCATGCCTAATCTTAAAGAATTTCTGGAAGAATGCGAAAACCTCGGTACACTGCGTTTAATTGTTACCAGTAGTGCGGCTGTATTAGAAGCACGAGGCAAAATTTCTAAGCTTTTCTACGCAGAATTGCCCAAGGGAAAATATGCCAATATGCACACAGAAGGTTTTGAATTTCACCTGAATATGGACAAAATTACGCGGGTGAAGTTTGAGACTGGGGAGGCGAAACGCGGTAATTTTACAACCTATGCAATTCGCTTTCTCGATGAGAAAGAAGAACCTGCTTTAAGTGCATTTTTGCAGTGGGGAAAACCGGGGGAATATGAACCGGGACAGGTAGAATTTTGGCATGAATTAAAAGAGAAATATGGAGAAATTTGGGAACCGACACCAGTAGAGTCAATCTAAATACTAATAGCAACAGGAGGAAAATATGATTGCTCCCACCAATTCTATTCTTATCACAATTCCACCTTTAGAAAATGGGGATTTACTTACCCGTGCTGAATTTGAGCGGCGCTATACAGCTATGCCAAATCTCAAAAAAGCTGAATTAATTGAAGGAATTGTTTATATGGCTTCTCCTTTGCGTTTTGAACCCCATGCTGAACCCCACGCCGACTTAATGGGTTGGCTGTGGAATTACAAAATTGCTACTCCTGGGGTGCGTTTAGGTGACAATCCCACCGTGCGCCTTGATGTTGATAACGAACCTCAACCTGATGTTGTACTTCTAATCGATCGTAAATGTGGGGGTCAAACTTGTCTCAGTGATGATGGTTATATTGAAGGTGCGCCGGAATTTGTTGCTGAAATTTCTGCTAGTACAGCTACTATTGACCTCCGAGATAAAAAGCGGGTTTATTGTCGTAATGGGGTGAAAGAATATCTTGTTTGGCAGGTAATAAATCGCCGCATTGATTGGTTTTATTTGCAGGATGGAGAATATATTTCTCTGATTTCTGATGCTGAAGACGTTATCCGTAGCCAAGTTTTTCCGGGTTTATGGCTGTCGGTTTCCGCGCTTCTAGCTGGAGATATGCCCCAGGTTATTGCTACTTTACAAGCTGGTTTTTCTAGTACGTTACATCAACAGTTTATTAAACAATTAAGCTCTTTTCCTAACCATAATTTATAAAAAAATTAATAGCAATAGGAGGAAAAAATGATCGCTCCCACCAATTCTATTCCTACCATAATTCCACCTTTAGAAAATGGAGATTTACTTACCCGTGATGAATTTGAGCGACGCTATACAGCTATGCCAAATCTTAAAAAAGCTGAATTAATTGAAGGAATTGTTTATATGGCTTCTCCTTTGCGTTTTGAGCCCCATGCTGAGCCCCATGCCCGTCTCATAACTTGGCTCGGTTTTTATGCTGCTTTTACCCCAAATACTCACATTGGCGACACCCCCACTGTGCGCCTTGATTTAGATAACGAACCTCAACCTGATGTTGTACTTCTAATTGATGCTAAATGTGGGGGTCAAACTCGCCTTAGTAATGACGGTTACATTGAAGGTGCGCCGGAATTTGTTGCCGAAATTTCTGCTAGTACCGCTACTATTGACCTCCGAGATAAAAAGCGGGTTTATTGTCGTAATGGGGTGAAAGAATATCTCGTTTGGCAGGTAATAAATCGCCGCATTGATTGGTTTTATTTGCAGGATGGAGAATATATTTCTCTGATTTCTGATGCTGAAGACGTTATCCGTAGCCAAGTTTTTCCGGGTTTATGGCTGTCGGTTTCCGCGCTTCTAGCTGGAGATATGCCCCAAGTTATTGCGACTTTACAAGCTGGTTTTTCTAGTACGTTACATCAACAGTTTGTTCAACATTTAACGGCATTTCCAAAATCTTAATTCCTAAGTTGTTTTGATTAAGAATTTGATTAAGAATATGTTTTTACTAATTCTCCTAATCCATTAACTTTAACACCGTTACCAATAGCAGCTAGTTTCCACTCATTATTATGCTGATAAATTTCAGCCATAATCATCCCTGTCATGCCTTTGTATTCGGAACCAGATAAATTATATCTTGCGAGTTCCTGATTGTTGGCAATATTAACTAGACGGACAAAGGCATTTTCCACTGAACCGAAATCTTGTTTACGAGCGATGCAATCGTAAATATTAACTGTAAAAACCAATTTTGTAATTGGTGAAGGTATGAGGGATAAATCAACGATGATTTGCTCGTCATCTCCATCTCCTGCGCCTGTAAGATTATCACCTAAATGGGTAATAGCTCCTGAAGGATGAGAAAGATTGCTAAAGTAAATAACATTGGAAATATCACTGACTTTGTTATGGGAATTTAAACAAATAACTGAGGCATCTAAATCGTAATCTTGAGTATTATTGAAAGCACCAAATAAACCGCCAACTGATGGTTTGGCGACATCCCAACCTAATCCACAGAGGATTTTTTTGAGTCCTGGTGCTTCTTTGGAAAGTGAGATTCTTTGACCTTTTTGTAGTTGAATTGCCATTTTGGTGAAGGAAGAAGGAAGAAGGAAGAAGGAAGAAGGAAGAGGGAAGAAGGAAGAAGGAAGAAGGAAGAGGGAAGAAGGAAGAGGGAAGAGGGAAACAGTTAACAGTTAACCAATTACCAATTACCAATTACCAATTACCAATTACCAATTAACTATAGCGATCGAGTAGTGCTTGTAAACCTCCTTGATAACCGGCTCCGACTGCATTTAAACGCCATTCGCCATCTTTGCGGTAAATTTCTGCCATGATTAGCGCTGTTTCTATGGAATAATCTTCTACTAGATCGTAGCGCACGGCTTCTTGTTTGGTTTCAGCATTCACAATTCGGACGAAGGCATTTTGCACTTGACCAAAGTTTTGATAGCGTAACTGTGCTTCATAAATGGTGACAGCGACAACGATTTTTTGCACTTCGTCTGGTACTTTTTTGAGGTTAATTTTAATGACTTCATCATCACCTTCACCTATGCCAGTGAGGTTATCTCCTGTATGTTGAACTGATTTTGCAGGGTCGGGACTGTTAAGGTTGTTATAGAAAATGAAGTGATTATCAGAAATTAGCTTTTCGTTAGCACCTAATAGGAATACTGATGCGTCTAAGTCAAAGTCGTGACCGGTATCTGTAGCTTTAACGTCCCATCCTAAGCCTACAAATACTTCTGAGAGTCCAGGGGAAATTTTCTCAAGGGATACACGCTGTCCTTTGGTTAGTGAAACTGGCATTATTAGGTTCTCCTGTTTTTTTGTAGAGTGTGGGAATTGAAATTTTTTTCGACAATCGCAAAAGTTTAAATCTTAATTAATTAGGATATAAGAGCAATTACACAAATGTCAATTTATTTTACAAAATTTTATAATTTCTTTGGTTGTTTGACTGAGGACGATCGCGGGCGGTAATTTACGGTATAAATTCCTTAACTATATTATGAGCATATTCTATGGTTAATATTCCAAAAATTATCAAATTATGATATAGTTTTAAGTCCAGAACTTTAAGAGGGTGAGAGGTAATGACTTTGAGTGAAGCGAAATCCGGTAGCAACAAAAGTGAAGCGGAAGTCCGCAGTCAGAAGATTGATGAGTTGCGATCGCAAGGAATTGAACCATATCCTAGTGAATCTTACACGCGATCGCACACTGCTAAAGACGTACATGAATTATTTAGCCAACCCGGAAAAGAACTTGCCAATGGGGAAACCGATCCCGCAGCAATTTCCCTGCGAGTTTGTGGCCGTATCACTTCCAAACGAGATAGCGGTAGTATCTGTTTTATTGACTTAAAAGATGCTTCAGATAAAATTCAACTCAAAATTGAGAAAAAGATAGTTACCGGCGAATCAGGTTTAAGCTTCAAGCAAGTCCAAAAATTACTTGATGTGGGTGATTTTGTCGGAGTTGAAGGTATTGGCTGTCGCACTCCTCGCGGAGAACTTTCTATTTTAGTCCGGGAATTAAAGGTATTATCAAAAGCCACAATTCCCTTTCCTGACGCTTATTACGGAGTCAACGATCCCGAAATTTGCCGCCGTCACCGCGAGATGGACTTAGCAGGAAATCAAGCATCTCTTACTCGTTTTTCCCTGCGTAGCCGCATCTTACAAAACGTCAGAACTTATCTCTGGAAACAGGATTTTTATGAGATTGAAACCCCCACATTGCAAGCGATTTATGGTGGCGCTGCGGCTAGACCTTTCATTACTCATCACAATGCTTTAGATGTAGATTTATACTTACGAATTGCACCAGAATTATTCCTAAAAAGGGCGATTTGTGGAGGATTTGAGCGAGTATTTGAACTAGGGCGAGTGTTTAGAAATGAGGGGGTTGATAGTACCCATAATCCTGAATTTACATCTTTGGAAGTTTACCAAACTTATGCCGATTACTTTGATATTTTGGCAGTAGTAGAAGATGTTATCTGTTATGCGGCAGAGGCGATTTTTGGAGAAGTAAAGGAAATTGAAAATCAGGGAGAAATGATTAGTTTAGAACGTAAGTTCGATTACAGTGAGAAATATCCCGGTTTTAATGGCAAACATTGGCAAGTCAAAACGATGGTGGAAGCAGTTAAAGATGAAACAGGGTTAGATTTTGATAGTTTGAGTTTAGAGGAGGCGATCGCATCTGCTGAAAAACAGGAATTTCACCTTTCTAAGTTAGACAAACAAACTTTAGGCTACGTACTTTATGCTATTTTTGATAAAGTAGTTGTACCTAAATTAATTCAACCTACTTTCATCATTGACTTTCCCGTAGAAGTTAGTCCCCTCGCGAAAGGACATCGCAGTAAGCCCGGTTTTGTCGAAAGATTCGAGTTATTTATTAACGGTACTGAATACTCAAATGGTTTTTCTGAGTTAAACGATCCCCAGGAACAAAGAAAGCGTTTTGAGGAACAATTAGCACAGAAAAATGCAGGCGATGACGAAGCACATCCGATGGATGAAGACTTTATTCAAGCATTATCTTTAGGAATGCCAAATTGTGCGGGAATGGGCATAGGAATCGATCGATTAGTAATGCTTTTGACTAATACTCAAAGTATTCGCGATGTCGTAATGTTTCCCACTATGCGGCCTGTTAAAGATGCTTAGATAAATCAGTCGTTAATCATACTGTAGGGGCGGGTTCGCCAAGGTTTACAGGGTAAAACCAAGATATGAATAAACCCGCCCCCACCCGCCAGATTTGAAGTTGGGGCGGGTTTACTAGATTGTAATTGAGTGGCAAAGATTTAGGCGAACCCGCCCCTACCAAAACTGTTGCAAAATTTTTGAGAATTGGTATTAGATGGGAAACCAAAATATGAATAAACCCGCCCCCACCCAACGAAATAAATCAACTACTAAAATTTTTCTCAACGCATAAACGAACCAACAACCGCATTAAAATCATCAGCCAAAGCATCACCCAAAGCCTTAAATTTCCACTCTCCACCCTCGCGGTAAACTTCCCCAATTAACATTGTGATTTTACCATCAAAAGAAGGCTCACTTGACAAACTATATCGAGCTATTTCTTTACCTGTCGCATCTACAGCCCGCACAAAAGCATTATCTACCATCCCAAAATGTTGCTTTCTATCTTTAGCCTGATAGATATTCACCCCCAAAACTATTCTATGATATTGTGCAGGCAAGGAACTGAGTTTCAAAATTATTTGTTCATCATCCCCTTCACCTTCACCAGTGAGATTATCGCCTAAGTGAACTACTGTTTTATCTGAAGATTCTAAATGTCCATAATAAATGACATCTTCCTTGTAATTCTTTAATTTGCTATTATCACCTAACAAAAGAGCATAAGAATCCAAGTCAAAATTTGCAGCAGTGCTGAAGATACCTTTTTTAGATTTAGCAGTATCCCAGCCTAAACCCATTGTCAATCTTGACAAATCATATTCACTTTTACTGAGAATAATGCTTTGTCCTTTCGTCAAATTAATAGCCATGTTTTGTACCTGTAAGGTTGATTTTATAGAAAAATCAAGGGAAACATTCTTAATAAATTATGACATTTCCCTCGATTTACTGAGCTTTACTTGTTCGAGTTGTTATGAGGCATACTTATCTACAAAGCTTTGTAAGCCTGAATTAAAACCTTGTCCTACTGCTTGGAATCTCCACTCTCCATCTTTCTTGTAAAGTCGGCCAAATTCAATTGCAGTTTCTCTGGAAAAATCTTCATCCAAGTCATACTTAGTAACTTCTATTCCCGTAGTTTTATCATAAATACGGATAAAAGCATTTCTAACTTGACCAAAGTTTTGTCTTCTGGTTTCTGCTTCGTGAATGGTGACAACAAAAACAATTTCTTCCACCGTATCATCGACTTTGGATAAATCAACTAAAATTGTTTCATCATCCCCTGCGCCTTCTCCAGTTTTGCTATCTCCTAAATGTTGAACGGAACCATTTGGAGATTCTTTGTTATTGTAAAAAACAAAGAATTTATCGCTAGGAATTTTGCCGTTTGCCCCTAGCATAAATACAGAAGCGTCTAAGTCAAATGCTGTACCTGTATCTGTAGCATTGATGTCCCAGCCTAAACCAATACCGGCACTTTTTAGGCCTGGTGCTTCTTTAGCAAGATTAATTCTTTCGCCTTTGCTGAGGTTGATAGACATTTTTCCTAATTCTCCTTACAAAACTGCTTTGAGTCCAATTATAGCAAAATTTTGGCGATTGTTAACTGTTAACTGTTAATTGTTAACTGTTAATTGTTAATTGTTAACTGTTAACTGCTAACCGTTGCAATCTTCTGTTGGGTTTTGGCTAACTTACAGATGATTCTTCTTCCTTCTTCCTTCATCAACGTTGTTGAAGTGGGAGATTTCCTGGTCGTACTTCTACATTAATGAGTTTACCGTTGCGGTTAACTTCCACTTGTAAAAGAGCGCCTACTTTTGTATTCTGAACTAACTTTTGGACATCTTCGGATTTAGTCATTGGTTGATTATTAATTTTTTGAATGACATCTCCTGGGCGAAAACCAGCTTTAGCAGCGGGAGAATTGGGAATCACACCATTAATTAAAATGCCTTCGTTAACATTGACGCGAATTTTGCTGCTCGGATCTCTATTAATTAGCTGCTTAACTTCTGGTGTCAGGGTTGCCATTTCTATGCCTAAATAAGCGTGTTCTGCTTTCCCTGTGGTGATTAATTGTTGGGCAATTTCCTGAGCGTTATTAATGGGAATAGCAAATCCTAAGCCTTGGGCTCCGCTGATAATTGCGGTATTCATGCCAATGACTTCACCGGCGGCATTGAGTAGGGGACCACCAGAATTTCCGGGATTAATTGCGGCATCTGTTTGAATAAAACCGATGCGTTTATCTGGGACTCCTACTTCGCGACTAGATCGACCGGTAGCGCTGATAATACCAGCGGTTACGGAGTTATCTAAACCGAGGGGATTGCCGATCGCGATCGCCCATTCTCCAGGTAACAATCGATCGGAATTTCCTAAAGTTACAGTGGGTAACTTTTCGGCTTCAATCTTTACCACTGCTACATCCGTGATCGGATCTTCTCCTAATACTTTACCCTCAAAACTGCGGCCGTCTTTAAGAATTACATTAACTGTATCTGCGCCATCAACAACGTGAGCATTAGTTAGAATTTGACCATCAGCGCTAATGATAAAACCGGAACCGGTTCCTCGTTCTACTCTTTCTCTACCTGACGGCGGCTCTAGGCCAAAAAAGTCTTCGGGAGAGGGACTATTATTCCTACTTCTCGATCGCACTTGTCGTGCAGAGTCAATCCGCACTACTGCTGGACCAACTTTTTGTACCGCCGCCGCGATAAAATTCTCATCTTTAGGAGCGAATGCTACAGCATTTTGTACAGTTTGTGTATCCTCAGAATTGCTACTTTTTGGAGAAATACCAATAAGTGAGCGATCGAGTTTTTGTTGTGTTGAGTTTTCCGCAGAAACAGGAGACGTTTTTAACAACGTGCGATCGCCGATCAGAGCTACTGTAGCACCCGTCAGCAGCACTAACAGATAAATAACAGGTTGTTTCCAAAATTTGCCAGTTGAATCATTCATCGTTATAGCACCATCAGCTAACAAGCTAAATTACAAAAGTTGCAAACCCGATTCCAGATTTTTCAGGACTTACGCATCATCTACTAGGATAACACCTGAGAGGCAGTTTTCTGTGGGGCAGTGCCTCCCTGCTAAATTATCAATTAAATATAAATTAAAAATTAAAAATATAATTAAAAACTTTTCCTGATTAAATGTTATAGTATCCTTAGCTCGCCTACAATAATTCTGATTATGAGAAAATTTGTTTGTGTTTTTTCGTTGATTCTGTTAGCACAAGGAATGCCGATAATGGTCGGATCTCAAGAAGTTGGCGATCCAATTGATGTGGTTTTACAGGCTGGATTGATGGCGAAAGATGCCAATGGGAACTTTAATGCAGAAGGCATTATTAGTCGTGCAGAATTAGCTTCAATTTTGGTGAGAACTTTTCAGTTAGAACGACGAAATACCGCACAAAAACCAGATATTCCTGTGCCGGATGTAGAGCAGTCTTTTTGGGGATACAATGCCATTCAAACTGTATTAAAAACTGGGACAATGAGCGGTTATCGAGATGGTTTGTTTTTTCCAAATCAAAGGGTGACAAGGGCTGAAGCTTTGGCAATTTTTGCTCAAGCTTATGGAGTATTTCAGCTTCCCGAAGAGAGTGTTTCTGAGATTTTAGCGGCTTATCCTGATGCAGTTGAAATTCCGACTTGGGCGAGAAAGTCAATGGCGACTGCACTGTATGAAAAGTTTGTCAATATTGAGGCGGGGAGTAATAAAATTAATCCTTTAAAACCGATGACTCGCTGGGATATGGCATATATTTTGAGTCGGTATTTGGAGAGACAAACTAAACCTGGTTCTGTACCTGATGGAAGTAATTCTACTCCGGCTCCGATTGATATTCCAATCAGGCCTGTTTCTGTACCTGGGGGAAATAATCCTAATTCTGAGCCGATTGATATTCCGATTCCTCCTCCGGGAAATTAAGGTAGTTAAGACATAATTTTAATTCAAGCCCATTTCTTGTAATCCTCCGCGCAGTCTTTGAGCTTCTGCGGGGTTATTTACTTCGTGAAGTGCGATCGCCTGCTTAAATGCTGCTAAACTTTCCGTAACTTTACCAATTTTCAGTAAAACAACGCCCAAATTTTGATAAGTTTCCGCAGCATCAGGATTGAGATCGATCGCTTTTTGATAGGCGGCGATCGCATCTCCAAAATTTCCCAAAGCCTTTAATGTCATCCCTAAATTATAATAACCCGTAGCTAAATTAGGGTCAAGCTGTAAAGCTGTCTCATAAAGACTTTTTGCGCCATGTAAATTCCCCTCATCTTTCAACAAATTACCCAGATTATTGTAAGCGCCTAACTTTAATTGAGGTAAAATATCTAACTTAAGTGCGGCTTGATAATGTTCTTTGGCTTTAGGAAAATTTTGTTGTTGTCGATAGGCAATTCCCAGATGATAATGCAATTCATAAAGTACAGTAGCATCTATTGATACAACAGTTAAGCCTCTTTTTAACAGTGCCATTCCCCGCTGAATTTCTCCAATTGTCACGTACAAAGCACCTAATTTACTGCATACATAAGCGTCACTGGGATGTTCGGCGAGATAGCTTTCCATTGCTATTTGAGCTTTTTGGAGTTTATTTTTAGCCGCGATCGCACCAGCTTTATATCCAGAATGTAAAATCGCCACGCTAGGAAGAGAAACTATTTTCCATTGCAATTCCCAAGTAATAATCTCGGTAATACTATCATCGACCATTGCGTGATAAGGTCGAGAAAAGTGGATTTTAGGATGATTGCGAAATAGGCGCGAAACTAAAGAATAGGGAGATTGTACAGCGCCGATTTCCTGACGAATTAGATTAATTAGTAAGTGGCGATCGCTCTTCATTGCCCGCTTTAATTGCGGTACAATATCTGTAACTAAAACCTCATCAGCATCTAACACCAAAATCCACTCACCCTTGGCATATTTTAGAGACTCATTTCGCGCCGCCGCAAAGTCGTTACACCATTCAAAGTTATAAACTTTTGCACCAAATTCTCTGGCAATTTCAGGAGTGCGATCGCTTGAACCAGTATCCACCAACACTATTTCATCTACAACATTCTTAACGCTATTTAACGTTAGAGGAAGGGTCGTTTCTTCATTTTTAACAATGATGCACAAACTCAAATCCATCTTGCACCTACTTGCTGATTAAAATCATACTAAAATATAGGTTTAACACCTCTTTATTTTAATTATTAGCAATTAGTAATTATCAGTTAGCAATTACCAATTACTAATTCCTAAAACTTATAACTTAAAACTTCAATCACCGAACCACTATCAGGTAAATCCGTCGATTTCAACGCGATCGTATCCTTATCAATTCGACGCACAGGAGTACCACTCATCAAAGTCAAAAAATCATCTAACGATACTAAATCACAAGTATTAGCATCCGCCGCTTGAGTCTTATAATGAGTAGGAATCACCAATTTTGGCTTCAGAAGTTCCACAGTTTTCTTCGCCTCTTCAGGAGTATAAGCCTTCGGACCACCACCCACCGGAATGAATAACAAATCCGGCCGACCAATTAAAATTTGCTGTTCAATTCCAATCTTTCCTGCAATTCCCCCCAAGTGTAGAATTTTGAACCCCGCCTGCTTCCACATCCAAGCCACATTCACCCCAAAACGCCGTCCACCTTCGCGATCTTTTTCAGTTTTAATACCCTCAATTCGCATCCCATTAAACTGAAATATCCCCGGTTCATAAAGCAAACTGGGATTGTTAGAAAATCCTTCGATCGCACCTTCATCCAGCAATCTACTACTAATTAAAATCAAATCTGTAGCCACATTAGGAGCACGATATCCAGCCGTACAACCAATTTGACGGAAAGGATTTACTAACACTCGAAAACCACCACCAGTAAACAGAAAGCAAGTATGCCCCAACCATTGCACAGACAAAATATCATTAGATTGTGCTTGATAACTTTCCCATACAGAAGGTAAACCAGTAGCTAAAGCTGCTAGTAAACTTGTCGCTGCATAACTCATTAATTGTCGCCGTTTCATCTTTATTCCTATTACTTAAATCTGTTTAATCCCAGAGAAACTTTATCTCTTAACATTCACCTTTTAGACCTGAAAATCTATTCATCCTAAAGCCTTGCTAAAAAATTTCGTAGCAATTGTTTCCCAGAAGTTGTTAACACACTTTCCGGGTGAAATTGTACTCCCTCAATGTGCGGATATTCCCGATGTCGCACCCCCATAATTGTCTGCCAATCATCTTCAATCCAAGCCGTAATTTCCAAAACCTCTGGACAAGTTACCCTTTCAATCACTAAACTATGATAGCGAGTTGCAGTTAAAGGCGATTCTACACCCTCAAAAACTCCAATTCCTTTGTGAACAACTGGCGAAGTTTTCCCGTGCATTAAAGTTGGTGCAGAAACAATATTTCCTCCAAAAACTTGACCAATACTTTGATGGCCTAAACAAACCCCTAAAATCGGCATAGTTGGTCCCAATTCCCTAATCAAATCGAGAGAAATTCCCGCATCTTCAGGCCTGCCAGGACCAGGAGAAATCACTACTGCCGCTGGTTGCAACTTCTGAATTTCTGCGAGGGAGATTTGGTCATTGCGATAGACTTTTACATCAGCAGCAACGGGCAAATCCGCGCCCAATTCTCCTAAATACTGCACCAAATTATAGGTGAAACTGTCATAATTATCAATGACTATAATCACTGGTTATCCTCTGCAAATAAGCTGTTAATTAATGACTAATTGCCGATCGAATCAATGCTAACAAAGGAGGTAGCAACAATGTAACTGCGACTAGGGCAGATACCATTGCGGAAACCAATACAGATCCGGCAGCACAGTCTTTAGCTATTCTAGCAAGATCGTGGTATGTTTGCTGAACTGTTAAGTCAACTACTGATTCAATGGCAGTATTCAATAATTCTAGCGCTAAAACTAGCCCAATTGTTAAACCAATTATTGCTATTTCTACTGAATTTAGCTGTAAAAAAATGCTCAAGCTGATGGCGAGAGTTCCAATCACAGTATGAATGCGAAAATTGCGTTGAGTTTTAAAAGCATAAGTCATTCCTGACCAAGCGAATTTAAAGCTAATTGCTAAGTTGGAAGCAACTTGCCAAGACAATTCTCGATGATGTTTTACTGTTTTACTAAATGCTTTGAGACTCTGGCTGGGAGAGTCAGTTGGCGAGCTAATAAATTCTTGGTGTTCCGAGATTGACGACTCATTTAATTTCATAAAATAGCTACTTTTAGTTGGCTAATGGTTAGTTGCTAGTGGTTAGTTGTTAGTTGTTTTTTTACTAAAAATCAATAATTAGCAGAACAATTAACAGTTAGACCAATGGCTTGTAGCAAAATTTCTTGTTGACTGAGCATACTATTTAAACTATCTTCATCCGGGTGATCCCAGCCTAAGAGGTGCAAAAAACCATGAGCAGCTAACCATGCGAGTTCAGTTTTTAGGGAGTGTCCTTGTTCCTGGGCTTGGCGGTAAGCTGTATCAATGGAAATTACTAAATCGCCTAAATACAATGGCATGGATTTTAGCATTTCTTCAGGATAAGGACAGTCTACCTCTAAAGCCGCAAAAGCTAGTACATCTGTCGGACGATTTTGCTGACGATATTGGGTGTTGAGGGTTTGGATTTCTGCATCTCCTGTGAGACGAAGGCTAAGTTCGCAAATGGGAGTTTCCCCGATGTTTGGGGAAAGGGTTTCTAACCATGTCTGAAACCAATTTTCCCAGGTTTCTGAGTGAATTTGCGGGTCAGCTATATTTTCAGGGTTAATGGTTAAAGCTGATTGGTTGGGTTCCCAGAAACAATCCTGTATGCTGACCTCTATTTCCATTTTGGGCTGTTCCTGTGATGTTAATGTTGCTTAGTTGTGGCAGATTTTTTCATGTTTGAATTATGAGTTAATTTTGTCATAAATTAGGTTGCGATCGCCTTAAATTATGATGAAGAATTAAAATTTTAAGGATGGAAATAGCGATCGATGAAGGCTAAACTAATGAGTACGCCTAAAAGCGCGCTCGTAGTTAGGGCAAAATGAAATAGAGAGATTCCCTTTTTCCGAACCATATTTCGCATCGCCAGTTTGACGTAACTGGGTTGAGGTGCGGTTGTTGCTTGCGCGGTAGGAGTTTCGACTTTTGGCTCAGAGTCGGTTTGAGTTGGTAGAGGGGATTGGGTCATAGTGTTGATTGTTGATGGTTTAAGATTTTGCTATGATAACAGAAATGTAACATTTTGTGTAGTAGTTTGAGGGGAGCTATTTTGTAGAAGAAGGAAACTTCAATTATTTGAAAATTTCCCTCACGCTAATTACCTCGATAACTCAGTATTAAACTCATTAACCATTCGCCGTTTTAGCGCTACAGATTCGGTACGCGGAAGCAAATTAAAGACTTTGCGGAAAGCGTCATCTACTTCCTCAAAAGCCACAATTCCCTTCGCATTAAAAGCTATTTTTCCCGACTCATCGAGCAAAACTGTTTGAGGCACAACACCTTCGTAATAATGACTTGGTTCTGTAAGAGAATCTGAAGGTTTTGCTGGTAGGGAGTCAACACTAACGGGGATAAAATCAGCGGCTCGACCATAATATTGCTGAAGGTTAGAAACAACTGTAGCATATTGTTTGCAATCGCTACTGTCATCTAAATAAAACACTAATAATGCCGGTTTTTTGCGTTGAAAAGAATCGCGGAGAGTGACTTTAGGGGGTACGAGGGAACCGTTACCGCCGTAAAGGGCGAAAATATTACCATCATAGCGATCGTCATTAATTCCGGCGAAAGCTGGAGAAATATCTAGTGCTAATAGCCAACTGATTGCAACTGCTAGAATCAAGAAACCTGACAAGATGCGGGATCGCCAATTGCGACGGTGATTAGCGGTGATAGTTGGATTTGGAATTGCTTTATGAGTCATAAGTTGAGATGGTGGTTGCACAGAGGCGAAGTTCGCTTGTTGATAATTGGTTTGATCTGTAATTAGGGATTATTGTAACTGAAAAGTGCGCGATCGCATTCTCCAAATATTAAATTCTTTTGGCTATCTATAACTTACTCTGGTGGTAAAATCAAAACTAAAGCCCGTTCGATCGCCTCCTCTCGATTAACCATTTTATCCAATTCCCTAGCTTCGTAACGATTTTCAACTGCCTGTTTAATTAAATGCAGTAACAGAATTACAGCATAACTAATAATATTGTTAATAATGTCAGATTTACTCATGTCTTCGAGTTCTTCTACAATAGCTAATGAACCTTTGATATCACCTTTTCCCAGAAGTTCTTTCAATTCAAGTAATTCTTCCATAATATTTTGTTGAGAGTTAAAAGAGTATTGTAAAATGCGTCAGAAGCCAAAACTATTGATATTCTTTGTAAAACTTTTTCTGACGCATCCTACAATAACATTTGAGTGTGACAGTTGCGTAATTTCTATGATAGTAATAAGGGATCGAATACCCCTTCATCTCGTTTTACTTGCTCTCGTAAATGAGCAGTTATTAACTCTGGATCGCGATCTTTGGCAACATTCACTTGGCGATCGTAGTAGGTAAAGATCAGATGAATTCGAGGGCTATCCCCATCATTAGTAACGCTATGTAAGGCCATATTATTCATTTCGTAAGCCCGTCCTACCTGAAAGTGATAGCTTCTATCGCCGACAAACATTTTAACATGAGGATTCGTCGCAATTGGAACGTGCAACTTGAGAGGGTATATAGACTCAACAACATTATCTATATGTGCGCCAATCCTACCCCCAGGAATAAGTTTAGCTAAAATAACTTTGCCAATCGTATTTTCTAAGTAACCGTATGGTTCCACAATTGCCCTCATAATTGGTTCCAATTTGTTTTTCCACTCTTCCCAAATTGGATATTCAACTAGATCGGGAAAAGGCTTAGAATAATCTGTGACAAACTTGAAGATAATATGTTGAGTTGTGCGGTTAAAAACGTCAAAGCCATTTGGTTTCAAACAATCGTACTTGTCCCAGTATTCTTGGCTTAAGTTGAGAATATCTTCTTGAATTAAGGAAATATCTACTGCTCCAAGTTCTTTGACTGTCTTAGTTTTCTTAGGATTTTTTACAATTTCCAGCATAAAAAATTGGTAAGTGGGAAATGAGCAAGTCTTTAGACTTTCAACACTATTTATTTTACCCTAAAACAATATAAAACTTACACAAGCAAATAAACCAATTTTCTAACCTCGATGTCCGTAAATCCTGTCATTTTTAACCGCTGCTTGACTACCAGACGACAGTTAAGTTTTATGACGCATTTGACGCGATCGCACTACCCCAGGCAAAGAAATATACTTTAATTCCTGATTTCCCACATTTTACACCGCCAATATCCCAACTCCCCAATCAATTCTCTCAAATCTTCCTCAGTCTTCCCCGGTTAATACTATAACCAATCAGGGAACTTCTGCTCGATCGCTCTCGATCCGGGAAATGCGCGGGAATGTCACAATTAAAGGGCAATCTCTCAAAGTAGGCGATCGCAAATCTGTCTCTGACAATGAAATAGTTACTGGCAATAATTCTACAGCAACTTTGGAAATAGATAACTATACTGGCATTATTGAACTAGCAGAAAATACCGCTGTCAAAATTGAAAACCTCTCAACAGATCCCACCAACCCAGTCACAGCAATCTTTGTTAGCCGAGGTAGAGTTAGATTATCAATAGCTAAATTTGTGAGCAAATCTGCTGCTTCTAACACCTCCAATCAACCTAGCGAAATTCAGATTGCCGGTCTTAGTAATCTCACCGGAATTGGTGAAATTAATGAACTAGCTCAAGGCACTAAAGCTCAAGGCACTAATTCTGCTAAAAATGCTCCTGTCAGAGTACGCACGCCGAGAGGAGTAGCTGGAGTAAGAGGCACATCTTTTGGGGTGAATGTTGGCCCTGATGGGAAAACAGGTGTTGATACAATTGACGGTTCAGTAGGAATTTTTGGAACTAGCAAAGAAGTTGCCGTTAATGCTGGTTATTGGAGTATTCTGTAAGAGAGCGTTTTTATGAATTAGCAGTTCCCTAAAAAACTTTGAGTGAAATTTACAGAATTATAGTGCGTCTAAATGTCTTGTACAAATATTGTAGGGGTAGCGCCCAGGGGGATTGCCCCTACAAGAATTACACAATTCATTTAGACACGCTATAGTTAAGGGTAATTATAAAGTTAAATATGAAATCAAAATTCTGGATATTTACCTTAAAAAAAGTCATCCCCAATCTGAAAAAATACTTAATACAAAATCCGCCTTGGCTTACAGGTGCGATCGCCGCCTTATTTTCCGTAGGAATGCTACAATTAGGCGCTTGGAAACCCCTGGAATATTTGACATATCAAAGTTTATTTCAACTCCGCGACACTGGCATATTACCTAATCCCGGATGGGATAAAAGAATTGCAGTAATCGCCATTGACGATCGCAGTTTAAAAGAGTATGGTCAATTTCCTTGGTCCCGCGATCGCTATGTTCAACTATTACAAAGTTTAAAAAAGCCGCCCCAATTGCCATTGGTTTTGATATTCTTTTCCTCGATTCTAGCCCCAAAGATCCTGAATTCGCCGCCGCCATTAAAGCTAGTGGAAATGTCGTATTAGCCAAAGCCGGGAATGAGGAAAACTTAGCACCAGAAATTAAAGATTCAGCCCGATTTGAAGGCGATATTTCCCACGAATCAGACACCGATGGAGTGAGCAGACTAGCATATATTTGGCTCGATCGCACTCCAAGTTTAAGTTTAGCACTAATCCAAGTTTATCATAGCAAAAATACTAATAACTTTCCACGTCGGATGGGGGGCTTGGGGCAAGCTCAACTTTTCTGCACACGATCGCAAATGGTGATGCAAAGGTTTTGACCTATTTTACCTGTTTTCCTTGCATCTGACTCTCGATCGCACGCTCTCTTAACCCAGGTTACGTCAAGTGCGATCGCTATATTCAGCAAGCCCTAAATAACTTAACGATTTGGTTCGTAGTAAGCGCAAAGAGCGCTCTTTGCGCTTACTACAAACAAGTCAAACCCAATAAAAAAGCTAGGGAGATAAATCCCTAGCTTTCCAGCTAACAAAGCTCAATTAGAGCCCACTTCACTGAATAAAATGTTCAATTTAGAACAGAACAATGTCAGACTCAGCCAGGTTCGGTCTGCCATTCAGGTTAGCCAGTGGCACCAAACCGCCAGCAGCACCAGCATTGGTATCAAAGTAAAGATTACCGCTGAGAGCTTCATAAACGAGGAATCCTGTGGTTGGTGAATTCGTCTCCACGTTCGTACCAGTAGCCACAACATTCTGAAGCACAACCAACTCTGGATCTAGTGGTCGGAAAATACCGCCACCGACTGAGAATCCAGCTAAGTTAAAGCCAGCCTTAGATATGGCAATCTTATCTGAACCAACCACAAAGTCAGAGATACCATCAATTGCAGATCCGGCTGCTGTTGTACCTTCGCCTGAGTTGGCGTAATAGAAGGTATCGTTTCCACTTCCACCAGTCAAGGTATCCGCACCAGGACCGCCGAAGATAGTATCGTTGCCATTACCGCCAATCAAGTTGTCATCACCAAACTCGCCAAATAGCTGGTCATCACCGTCGCCGCCACTGAGAGTATCGCCTTGATCCTGCACTGTGGAAGTGCTGCGACCGCCAATCAGAATGTCATTACCAGAACCAGCAGCTATGGAATCACGGGCTTGACCGCCAGTAATCGAGTTATTGCCTAAGAAATCGCTGATGACATTTGCTGTCGTACCAGTAAAGCTGACAGAAGTAGAGTAGCTAATGGTGTCATTACCAGCGCTATCACCAATCAAGGTGTCACCAGTTGAGCCAAAGACCATGAAATCATTGCCACTTCCGGCATTGAAGAAGTTAGGTACTGTACCGACGTTACCAAGCAAGCGATCGTTACCGGCACCACCATCAAGAGTGATTCGTGCAGCATTAGTACCAACCCCAGTAGCATCAATGGTGTCATTACCATCTCCACCGGTGGCTTGGTTAAAGATACCGCCCAAGCTGTCGTCACCCTCACCGCCAATCATCGTATCAGTTGCAAAGGCAGCTTTAATAGTATCGTTACCTCGACCACCATCCAACAATATCTGACCAGCGTAGCCTGGAGATGAAATGTTGGCTCCTTGGCTAGAGATTCCAGCACTCGTTACCGACATGATCAAGTCATTGCCATCATTTCCCAAGACACTATCTTGGAAGGCGTAACTCAGTATGGTATCGTTGCCATCTCCACCATCGAAGAAGTTCTTGCCTCTTTGAAACTCCCCAATTGGACCATCAAGAGAATCGTCACCGGCACCACCCAGTAAGGTTGTTCTTTCAAGGCCAATAATTACAGTTTGGCTGGTGTTAAATTGATTTACCTGGGTACTGTTGAAGACTTCTAGGGTGTCATTATCATCATCCCCAGAGAGATAGCTATTGCTACCGGATGCTTCCACCGAATCCATACCCTTACCACCGTAGAGGGTATCTTTCGCATTGATACCTACTACCAGGTCATTACCTAAATCGCCTGCCAAGAAGTTACTACCTTCATTGCCAGCGGCTCCGCCACCAGTTAGGTTCAGACCCAGGTTATTACCAGCAGTGCCAACACCAGTAAAGAAACCGATGGAGTCATTACCTTTACCACCGCGCAGAGTATCTCTTCTCTGGGAGCCGCCCAGCATGATATCATTACCCTCGTTACCAAGCATGAAGTTGGCTTCGGCAGTACCTTGCATGAAGTCATCGCCTGCGCCGCCGTACATGGTGGCACGGGCTTCAGCAACGATCGTATCTGCGCCTGCATCACCATAGGCATAGGCAGGGGTGCGTTGCAGTCGGATCGAGTCTTCGTCGTCGCCGCCGTAAATTGTATCGTTGGGACCAACGGAAATTATGGTGTCGTTGTCCCTTTGACCAAAGATTAAACTGCCGCCCAAGGTAGCGGTTCTAATAAAGTCGGCACCAGCACCTGCGAATATGGTGTCTGGGCCTAGTCCGGGTAGGTTTAAATCTAGCTGATTAGAATTGTCATCTAGCGTTGTCATACAGTTTCACTCCTCTACTTATTGGTAATCGCGTTACTGCGACTACAGACTCTGCCTAGAAAACCAAATATTTGGATTTCGCTGTAGTTTAACCTTTTTGCCAGTCGTAAGTCTAGCCCACTTTGAGTAAGTATGTCCAGACTTTCTGTTGAGCCAATTTTTTTTGAGTTGGCTGTTTCTGTGAAAATTTCCACCCTACAATTATCCTCGGTTAGATTTTGGAAGATACTTATGGGCAATGAGACGGGTTTGGGAAAGTCCAAGTTCCTTAAGATTAAGGGTTTTATGTCTTTTGGTTTGTTTCCGGGGGCTGCGGTGGTAGAAAGGTAAGGTTTTGAAAGGTAGCAGATGGGTTGGGTTTAGATTGCGGTTGGTTTCTTCAGTAGGCCGGGGCTGTGGCTGTGGCACAGATAGACTCTACTTTAGGACTTACGCATAAATAACACATTTTTTAAACTTTTCGGTAAGTTCTCAGGTACTTCAGCTAAAAGCCGATGAAATTTCTTCTTCTTTACTTTGTGTCTTTGTGTCTTTGTGTTTCCCCAAATCTCCATCAAATTATACCGACTTTTGCTAAAAGTCTACACCGCGCTTTAATTCTACACCGCGATCGCCATAATGTTTGTGGCAGAAAACTTCGGAGTGGACGTTAGCTAGATCGAAATAAGCATGGGGTTTGTAGCAACGTCCGGTGATGATGATTTCTGTATCGCGGGGTTTTCTGAGTAGGGCTTCGACTATGGGTTCTACGGGTAGTAGTTCGAGGTCGACGGTGGGGTTAAGTTCGTCGAGGATGATGGTTTTGTATAAGCCTGATGCGATCGCGGCTCTAGCTATTTCCCAGCCTCTTTCTGCTTCTACATAGTCTAGTTCTTGTTGCTGTCCCCGCCATACTATGGCATCTCGACCGCAACGTTGATGATCTACTAAATAAGGATATATCTGTCGCAAGGCGGCGATCGCGGCATCTTCTGTGTAGCCACTCCCTCCTTTTAGCCACTGCATAATTAATACTCGGTGAGATTGATCTTGGCTAATTCCTCTACCAATGGCCTGTAAAGCTTTACCCAAGGCGCTAGTAGATTTACCTTTACCGGCCCCAGTATAAATTTCTATGCCTGTAATACCGCTGGCGGCGGCGGCGGGGTGATAATGGGGCTTCATTTCTGAGTGTAAGTCAGCGATATCTAATAATGCTTGGGGCGCGGATCTACCTGTGGCAATAATTTCTAAATGTTCGGATTTATTTTTGAGGGTGTTGACTATTTCTTCGATTGGTAGTAGGCCTAAATCTAGGACGGGGTTAATTTCATCAAGGACTACAACTGAGTATAAGTCTGAGGCGATCGCCCCTTTTGCGACATCCCAACCCCGCGCCGCCTCTAAGCGATCGAAGCGAGTAATCTCTTTCGAGCCAAAATATTCAGCCCTCCCAGTACGCACTTGATCTATTAAATGGGGAAAGCCCCTTTGTAAAGCTTCAATTGCCCCATCTTCATCGTAGGAACGTCCTGGTCCTTTGAGAAACCGCAGGAGTAAAACTCTCGTGGGCGAGTCGGAATTGATCCCCAAACCAATAGAGCGCAAAACGACTCCCAAAGCCGCCTGAGATTTTCCTTTACTAGCGCCATCATAAACATGAATTTGACCAACTATGCGCTCTGAGAGCGCTTGAGCCGTGCGAATCCCAATGCCATTCCTTACCATAGTGAGCAGTTATTTTAGCCGCTTTTTATCCAAACATTTTATCACACTTTTCGGCTATAGTTAAACTAACTAATCACCTATTACTAATCCTATCTCATCTTCTTGAGAAATGCTATATTCATGTTTCCCTCTGTTTTACCATTGCGGGCAGTTTTATCGCAATTTTTAATCTTGTGGTTAACAATTGCTATTGAATCATGGTTCTTTCAAAAGCTCCTCAAATTTTCTCCCAAAACCAGTGTTGAATATACTGCTGTTATTAATTTATTTTTAACCTGTATCGGCTGGTTATTTTTTTTTATTTGGCAGGGTTTTCTTTCTCAAGAGCGACTAGAACAAATTATGGGTTATATTTTATTAGGTCAGCCTAATCCTATTTATCTCACGCTAATTGTAGCCGCAATCCTAATTTATTTGGGATCTTTTTTGGTTAAATGGAAAGGATTAGAATTACTAGAATTTCTGTCACAAGGCAAAACCTCAAAATCATCAAACCCAGATATAGTTACCATCAATCTTACTAATAAGAATCAAAAAAAAGCTCGAATATCAACTCAAGCTAGTGTTATTTTAATAGCTCATACTTGCAGTCATTGTGTCATTCTGATTATCTTGTATTTAGAAATGAACAGATTATAATATTACAATTTTTAATATTCCCTAATTCTGCCGTGACGATCGCGCTAATTTTAGCTCCCATTTTCAGTCATCCTTAAATATTTGATATTTGTTCCTTTTCATTAATTTAGTCGAGCAGTACATTCCAAAATAAGCTTTTGATTAACTAGAGAATAGGGTTGAATTTCCAATGTACGCCGAAAAGCATGGATGGCATTTCTATAATTTCCCAAAGCAGCATAACATAAACCTAAACCGTGCAGGGCTCCAAAATGTATGGGATTGAGTTTAATTACCATTTCGCAATCTATGAGAGATTTTTGATAGTTACCTTGAGTGTAATAAAGAACAGCCCTTCGGTTCCAAGCTTCAGCAAAATCAGGATATTCTGATATTAATTTAGTCAGCATATTTAAGGCGCGGGAAAAATCGCCGGCCTCAAGTAATATCTGCGATCGCCTGAGCATTTCTATCCCATAGTCGCCTTTTTCCTCAAACCAAATGCGCCAAAGCTCTGTGGTAGCGCGATCGCGTACTCCTTCGTCAGAGTTTTTCAAGTCTTCGAGTAAGGCTTTGACAGTTAAATCGTCCATTGTATGCGAAAATAGTGTAAAAATTTCATAAATCAATATTACCGCTTTTGCTCCCTCAATTTCCCGATTAATTGGAACCAGATCGACTCTTAATATTATGAAGATTTTAATACTTTCGGTAACGTTTCCTTATCCGCCTGGAAGGAGTGGAACTCAAGTTAGGACATTTAATTTACTAAAATACTTAAGTCGGAGACATTATATCACTTTGGTAACGCTGCGATCGCCAGATGTAACAGATATAGAAATACAAGAACTTGGTCAATATGTCCAAGAGTTAGTAATTTTCCCCCGTCCAGAGATATCTGTCAAGGGGGTATGGGGAAAAATCCAAAGATTTGGGAATTTTTTACTTTTTGGAACACCTCCTAATGTCCTATCTATTTACTCTTTAGAAATGCAGAATTGGGTAGATGAATTTGTGGCTGCGGGGAAATGCGATGTGATTACTTGCGAACATAGTGTAAACGAGATTTATGTGCGTTCTGAGTGGCGAGAAAGGGTGCGGATAGTAGTTAATATTCATAGTTCAGTTTATGGAACTTGTAAACAAATTTTAGCCACAGGAATCTCTAAGAAACCGTTACGCGATCGCCTAAATTTGCCTTTACTTGCTATCTACGAAAAACGTTACTGTGCTAAATTTTCGCGCATTGTAGTGACAACTGATGAGGATCGTCAACAGTTAGCAGAATTACTCTTACCTTACTTTAGAGGTATTGCCCCCGCAGCTGTTCGGGCTTTAAACTCTGATGGGAAGATGTCTACTGCTGGCAACGCCTACGCCGAAGGATTGTCCTTACAAAAGAATAAAATTGCAGTAGTGCCAAATGGCGTTGACTTAGCAGAATTTCCCTATCGACAAAAAGATCCCGGAGGATATAGATTAATTTTTATCGGAGCGATGGATTATTTGGCGAACATTGACGCGGTAAACTTTTTAAGTTTAGAAATATTGCCAGGGTTGCAAGAAATCTATCCTGACGCTACCCTAACTATAGTGGGAGCAAAACCAACAGCAGAGGTATTGGCATTGCGATCGCGAATGGGAATTACTGTTACCGGGCGAGTTCCTAGAATGGCAGAATATTTGCATCAAGCTACAATTTGTGTAATACCGATGCGAATTGGTTGGGGCATCAAAAACAAAACTTTAGAGGCGATGGCAGCCGGCACTCCTGTGGTTGCGAGCGATCGCGCTTTAGAAGGTTTAGCAGTTGATGGCGATACAATACCTTTAAAGGCCTTGCGAGCCAATCAAATTACAGAGTACATTGAAGCAATTAGTCGCTTATTTGCAGATAGTCAACTGCGATCGCAACTTTCTAGCAATGCGCGATCGCTCATCGAAAACGAATATACTTGGGAAATCATCGGTAAACGCTATGAGCAAATTTTAAGTTGATTTTAACCAGATTTTCTAATCGCCCATTACCCATTATGAACACGGATTTAACGGATTACACGGATTACACGGATTAGTTAGAGGGATGATTATTTAGTCTGTGAAATTAGAGGAATATGTAAAATCTGTGTATCCTCATTACCCATTACCCAATTACCAATTACCCATTACCCAATTACCAATTACCCATTACCCAATTACCAATTACCAATTACCCAATTACCAATTACCAATTACCAATTACCAATTACCCATCCTCCCAGTTTCCAGATGCAAAACAATATTAACCAAGCCAACCGGAAGCAAACACCTTCTCAACAGCGCCAAATTCCTCAAAGAGTCGCCCCCCAACCACCCCAAAATCTTAGTTATAGAGGGAAAAATCAGCTAAAATCTACCCGAAGAAAATCGCGAGTAGTCCCAAAATTATCTTGGAAAAAAGCGATCGCAAACTTCATGGCTCTCACCGTTTTATGGGCTGGCGCAGGTGTAATGGGTTGTGGTGCTTGGCTAAGTTACCAATTAATTATCGATCCCAATGCCACAATTTGGATCAATGAATTTTTACCAGAATGGTCGCGCCTTCCCTTTGCTAACAATAGTAAATCAATTCAAACTATTAGTCAAATTCGCTCCAATCTGCAACAAATCGGCTTAATCCCTGGACAACTAATGCTACTTCCCAAAGAGAAATCAAGCATCGGTGAAGCTCCCGATTTGCTCGTACCCGTCATGGTAGAAAGACGAAGTAACGCCTCTATAGTCTGTAAAAATCCTTGCCGTCAAATTAGCGAAATCCAAATATATCAACCAGTACAAATTCCCTATCAAGGTTATGAAACAGAACAATATTATCGACTAATTAGCTCTTTTGCGGTAGAAGGACCTGCGGAATCTTTTGTCATTGCTTCCCACAGTGAAATTGATGATAGTCAAGTTTCCAATCAATTATTACCCTTAACAAATTTAGGTGCTTTTGGTGGTAATTCTCCTAGTTCCGGGGTTTGGTTTAATCTTAGTGGTCAAATATTACGGGGTAATAAAAAAATTCCCTACGGTCAAGTAGTTCACTATAATCCTCGTCAAATTCACACAATGTCGCTGTTAGAATGGACGGGGACAAATAAGCAAATTCCTAAGTGGCAGGAGATATCGGGAGGTGGAGAACCAGAGTTAGCGATCGACCATACTATAGGCTTAGAACCAAATTTTACTATTTATCAAATTCAGCCGCGCAAATTTGTCCCTAACCCAATTCAATTAACTCCCCTTTCTTTAGAAGATCCAGCTTTAAATGACCCTGGTTACAAAGATGCGCTACGATTAGCAAAAAGCGGTTTATGGTCCCCAGCCTTGGGAATGATGCGAGCTTTGAAGACAAAAAACCAAAAAATTTGGTCGTCTCAAGCACAAGCACAACTAGATTTAATTAAGTTTCATGCTAATATTACTCAGGCACAGGCGATCGCATCTTGGGCTTCTCCCAGTCAGCAAGTTCTGGCATACTTAATTGATGGTCGTTGGAGCGAAGCTTTGAAAGTATTTGAGAGAGCAGAGGGAAATCGAACCGAAATTTCTGCTATGTTGAAAAGTGATAATGGCAGACTCTGGAACCGTGTGGATGCAGCCCTAAAAGTAAATTCACAGAATGCAGAGGCAAAGGCTTGGGGTGCTTTAATCGTACAGGCTCAGGACGGTCAATCAGCCGCAATTACTTGGCTACTTGGGCAACCAGACACTGATTGGCAAACTAGAGATCGGATTCGGGATTTATTGGATGGTAGATTTTAATATATTGTTGAGCAGAAGTTAAAATTATAGTAGATTTGTTAATGGCAAACAACACGAATATCATAATTTCTGATATATTAAAATCTAACTTCGGCGTTATATTTGTATTCAGCCTAGTTATTGAAAGCCTATGCCTCGTCCAGACAAATCACCAGATGAAAATTCTCCACAAGAACGCGAAAATCCTTGGATAGAAGCGCTCAAGACGATTGGTTTAGCAGCAGTATTGGCTTTTGGTATCCGTACTTTGGTTGCGGAAGCTCGTTATATTCCTACAGGCTCAATGCTGCCAACTTTGCAAATTAACGATCGCCTGATTGTTGATAAATTAAGCTATCGTTTTCAAGATCCCGAACGGGGAGATATTGTGGTATTTATGCCTCCCGACTCTGCGAGTCTTTGTACGGGGCAACCACCACCCTTGAAAGATGCTTATATTAAGCGAGTAATTGGCCTACCGGGAGAACAAGTTGAGGTTAAAGAAGGGAAAGTTTACATCAATAATCAACCTATTCAGGAAAAATATATTGAAGAAATCCCGCAGTATCCTTATGGTCCTGCGATCGTCCCCAAAAATTCTTATCTGGTATTAGGCGATAACCGTAACGCCAGTTGTGACAGCCATTATTGGGGTTTTGTCCCTCGTGGTAATATAATTGGCCGCGCCATAGTTCGCTTTTGGCCGATTAATCGCGCTGGGTACATTAATCCTGAGTCTTTGTATCCGGCGAAAGCTAAGGAAGAGAAATTAAATAATTAGCTGGTTTGTAGTAAGCGCCAAGAGCGCTAAAGCGCTTACTACCAACTAAATGTTTAGCTGGTTTGTGGTAAGCGCCAAGAGCGCTAAAGCGCTTACTACCAACTAAATGTTAAGTTTTGTTAATTTATCCCCAAAATCTTGATTACCCCCTTGCACAAGTGGAGGTAGTGCTGCTACTATTAATGATTGTGGGTGCAAATGGGTCGGTGCCCGAGTGGTTAATGGGGGCGGACTGTAAATCCGCTGGCTACGCCTACGCTAGTTCAAATCTAGCCCGGCCCACCACAATTTAATTATCAAAGTTAAAGATTAAAGTTAAAAATTAAAGTTAATTTTTTAAGTTTTAATTTTAACTGCCCTTGTAGCTTAGTGGTAGAGCACACCCTTGGTAAGGGTGAGGTCATGAGTTCAATCCTCATCAAGGGCTTTGATTAGATTAGGAATAGAAATTAAATAATTAGCTGGTTTGTAGTAAGCGCAAAGAGCGCTAAAGCGCTTACTACAAACTAAATCATTAAGTTATTTAATTTTCATTTCTTATTAGTAAAAAATAAAGAAAAATAAAGGTTTCATCATGGAAAACCTAACAGGTCGTTACTTTATTGGTTTGCTACCTCCTCAAGAAATCCAAGATCGGATTACTGAATTTAAACAGTATTTTGCCGAAAATCATGCCAGTAGTGGCGCTTTAAAATCGCCGCCTCACATAACTTTACAACCACCTTTTAAATGGTTGATGGAGGAGATTGGCAAAGTAGAAGAAGGTTTAGAGAAATTTGCGATCGCGCATCATCCAATCCCCATTACCCTATCAGGTTTTGCCGCATTTCCACCCCGCGTCATCTATGCTAATCCGCTCAAAACTCCCGAATTATTAGAGATTGAAAAAAACCTCAGTGAATATTTAGAAACTAATTTAGGAATTAGCGATCCAGTTGCGAAAAGTCGTCCTTTTACACCACACATGACTGTGGCATTTCGAGATTTAACTAAAGAGAATTTTAAAGCTGCTTGGCCAAAATTTAAGAAGAGAATGCTGTATTTTGAGTTTACTGTGTCTCAGTTAACACTATTAGTTCACGATGGCGATCGCTGGAACATTAGTCGTGAATTTCCCTTTTCATCTCAAATCAGTTCGTAGTAAGCGCTTTAGCGCTCTTTGCGCTTACTACAAACCAGCTAATTATTTAATTTCTATTCCTTTGTGGTTTTTTGTGGCTGTGGCATAATATATTTATAGTCAGGATGGATGATGGCGAGATGAGCAGAAAAAACGCACAAAAGGGAAAAGCACATGGGCTGTTTGATCAAGGAATTAGGCTTTATAAAAAAAGTCGGTTTCGAGAGGCGTTGGCATCTTGGGAACAGGCATTAAAAATTTTTAAGCAAATTGGCGATCATCAGTGGGAGGCAAATTCTCTGGGAAATCTGGGAATTGCCTACCGATCATTAGGGCAATATCACTTAGCCATAGACTACTACCAGAAATCGTTAGAACTTTTGCAGGGAATTGGAAATCGTCAGGGAGAGGCTGCTGTTCTGGGAAACCTTGGAAATGCCTACCAATCATTAGGACAATATCAGTTAGCCATACACTACCACCAGCAATATTTAGAAATGGCACGGGAAATTGAATATCGTCAGGGAGAGGCAAATTCCCTGGGAAATTTAGGACTTACCTACGGTTCATTAGGACAATACCAATTAGCCATAGACTACCAGCAGCAATCGCTAGAAATTAAAAGAGAAATTGGTGATCTCCAGGGGCAGGCAAGTTCTCTGGAAAATCTGGGAATTGCCTACAAATTACTAGGGCAATATCAGTTAGCAGTAGACTATTATGGGCAATCGTTAAAAATTGAGCAGAAAATTAAAAATCGTCAGGGAGAGGCGGCTTCTCTGGGAAGTCTGGGAAATGCCTACCAATCATTAGGGCAATACCAGTTAGCTATCGACTATTACCAGAAATATTTAGCAATTGCACGAGAAATAGGCGATCGCCAAGGAGAGGCAAATTCCCTGGGAAATCTGGGAATTGCCTACAAATCATTAGGGCAATACCAATTAGCAATAGACTACTATGGGCAATCCTTAGAGATTCAGCGGCAAATTGGAAATCGTCAGGGGGAGACGGCTTCTCTGGGAAATCTGGGAATTGCCTACAAATCATTAGGGCAATACCAGTTAGCTATCGACTACCTCCAGCAGTCTTTAGTCATTAAGAAGGAAATCGGAGATCCCCTGGGAGAGGCAAATTCCCTGGGAAATCTGGGACTTGCCTACCAATCATTAGGACAACACCAGTTAGCTATCGACTACCACCAGCAGTCTTTAGTCATTGCCAGGAAAATCGGAAATCCCCTGGGAGAGGCAAATTCCCTGGGAAATCTGGGAATTGCCTACCAATCATTAGGACAATACCAGTTAGCTATAGACTACTACCAGCAGTGTTTAGCCATTGCCAGGGAAATCGGAAATCCCCTGGGAGAGGCAATTTCCCTGAATAATCTCGGCCTAACTCTGCAAAAAATCAATCAATTCCCAGAAGCCGAAGAAATCCTACGACAAGCTATCATAACTTGGGAAGAATTACGAACCAATTTAAGGGATGACAGTCATAGAGTCTCAATTTTTGAAACGCAAAGATCGGCTTACCTGCTAATGCAAGAAGTGTTAGTTGCCCAAGATAAATTTACTGAAGCCTTAGAAATTTCCGAAAGGGGGCGCACTCGTGCTTTTATCGAGTTGCTAAGACAGAAAATATCAAAACCAGAAAAGGCAGAAAAAGCTGAGAAAATCACAGATTATCTAACAACTTCTGATATCCAGCAAGTTGCCCAAAATCAAAACGCCACCCTCGTTGAATATTCAATTGTTTTTGAAGAAATTTATATCTGGGTAATTCAACCCACAGGAAACATTAAATTTCGCCGCGCCAACTTAACCCCCTTAGAAACTCGCCATAAATCTCTCAAGGATCTCCAAGAAATCATCCTCAAAGCGCGGGTTTCCATTGGTGTTGATGAAAAAGACAGCAATCAAAACAGAATTGAAATAGAAACCGAGGACAAAAGAGACGCACAATCCAACTTTCCCCTATTGCAATTACTCCATGAAATCCTAATCGCACCCATAGCCGACTTATTACCCACCGATCCCGAATCTCCCGTGATTTTCATCCCCCATTATGCCCTATTTCTAGTACCATTTGCCGCCTTGCAAAACCCCCAAGGACGCTATTTCATCGAAGATTATACACCCCTAATCGCCCCATCCATAGAAGTCTTAAAACACACCCACGCGCAGGATCAGCAAGTGCGAGAAACGCGGCAAAAAGCCCTAGTAATAGCTGAACCAACATTACACCAAAACTTCCAAGAAGATCCTTATAAACTGCGTCCCTATCCATTCATGGAAGCAGCAGCAGAAAGCATCGCCACCATCTTAGAAACCACCGCCATCACAGGAGACAAAGCCACCAAAGTTGCCGTCATCAACGGAATGCTAGAAACCCGCATCGTCCACATTTTCGCGCACGGACTTTTAGACGAATATAAACCCGATGAAATTGCGAAAGGGCGGATTCCCGGCACAATAGTTTTAGCCCCTGCCGATGGTGATGATGGGGCGTTAAATGCCGCTGAAATTATTGATAAAGAACTCAATTGTGAGATTGTAGTATTGAGTGCCTGTAGCACCGGCAAAGGCACAATTACCGGCGATGGAATTATTGGGTTATCGCGCTGTTTTATTCTCGCAGGAGTTCCCAGTTTAATCGTTTCCCTGTGGAATATTGGCGCACCGGCCGCTAAAGTTTTGATGACACAATTTTATCAGAATTTAGCTAATGGGGAAAATCGCGGGGCGGCCTTGCGCCATGCTATGATGGAGACGAAAAAAAATGATGAATATTCCAGTCCTTCAGATTGGGCTGGCTTTACCCTGATTGGCGAAACCTCAAGTTTAAACTTAGAAATTATCACCATAGAGGAGATTTTTAACATTATGTCAATCCCTGAAAATGCTACACCGGAAGAAATAATCGAAGGATTTTATAAAGCCTTAGAAACCAATCATCCTCGCTTGTTTGCAGAGCACAAAGACGCACTTGCTGAATTATATTCTCGTCCCGGTGAAACAGCCGAAGAACTTGCCGAAAGGTTTAAATTATGGTGTAAATCTCGTCCTAAAATAGAGGAGGCTGTCGCTAATAAAATCTGTACTGCGGCGGCGAGGGGAACCAGTAGCAATCCTTCAGATCAAGTTGTGAGAGAATCAGATGAAAGGTTAAAAGAAAATCAGGAAAGGTCGAGTTTCCCTCCGAAATCATCAGGGGATACTAACCCGAATCAGTAGGGACTTAAGCCGAAGGCCGACAGGGGTTAAAACCCCTGTCTAATAAATTAAGTCCTCTAAAGAGGACTAATTAATTTAAAATTCTTCTTAGTCCTCTTTAGAGGACTTGATCTTTGAGACAGGGGTTTTAACCCCTGTCGGACTATCGGAAAAATAATGAGTGAAGAACTAAAACTTAACAATCCTAGCATCACCCTCCACGCCTTTCAATTACGCAATGATGTGGACAAAGAAGCGGGAAAATTAGCGGATGATGCCTTAAATTTGTGGGCAAACTTGGCCAAAGTTGGGGAGAAATTTGGGATTGACGATCTTAAATCCTTTATCCCTTTATTGATGAATCCAGAAGAGGAAAATCCTTCTTTTCAAAGACTGCTTAAAGAACCAGAAACCCTTGAATTTAAGAAAAAGAACAATGATGATGGGTTGAAATTAACCATTTATCCAGTTCGGTTTCACGATACCTACAACGCAGATTTAACCGTTTTTTATCCTGACAAAATTTTGGCGGTTAGTGAATTAGGAAAACTCAATATTGAAGGATGTCTTTTACCCGAATTTATCCAGCCTTCTACCGGGCAAAGTTTATTATTTTATGCGGAAACAACAGGCGATATTTCTTGTAATAAAGAACTAGCTAAACAATGCTTTCAATATTTACTACAAAATACAATTCAACCCTCACCCGAACAGATTAAAGAGGGAGTTTTGTTTGGTAGTCCCATTTACGAGTATGATAACGGAGAATTTGACCCCACAAAAAGATATCATATTTTAGTATGGCTCAATTGCAACCCTAAGACTGCGGAAGCTCTTACTCCATATTTTAATTATCATTTTCATCGTTTACTATTATACCGTCACAAGATTTTATTTTCTTATTACCGTTCTCGTTCTTGGTATAAACGCGGCAAAGAAATCGCCGCTAAACTCGATGCAAAACAAAGCGAATTTAAGGCAGTTGAAAATCAGAATGATGCAGTTGAAAGGCTGGAAGAATTAAAGAGATTACTTGCAGAAGTTAGAATGTTATGGTTTGACTATAGCCGATGTTTGCGGGATATCAGCGAATGTATCAATACTGTCACTACTAACACAGATAACTATGTTGAAATGTTAGCAAATATTCAAGATTTACAATTTCAATCGGATCAGTTACAGTTTTTAACTAAGTTTGCGGAGGTAAGTAAAAACAAATATCAGGAACAAATCAAGATTGACTTAAATTATTTAATTGCTAGTCAGAATTTCTTTCAAGAAATGATTGCTAATATTAGGGGAATGTTAGATATTGAGCAAATAGAAGCGGATAGGGAAATTCAAAGAAGTTTGGTTACACAGATACAAGAAAGTAAGGCATTGCAACAATCTTTACTCGACTTGCAAAAAGAAATTAAAAATAGTAGTACGCAAGATACTATTAGCAGTCGTAACTTAAATATTACCATTGCAGTTGTTGGCGGAGGAATGGCCGTCGCTGGTGTTATTGCTACTAGCTATGGGTTGATCAAACCTGAACAACCTTTCTTTATTTGGGATAAAAATGCCCACAGCTTTCATCCTTTTACACAATCAGTTTTTTGGAGTTTAGTAATTGGTTTAATTCCAGTTTTGGCATGGGTATTAATATGGTTTTTCTTTCTTCGCAAACCTCAAAAGGAATAGAAATTAAATAATTATGTTCGTAGTAAGCGCTTTAGCGCTAAAGCGCTTACTACAAACCAAATCATAATGAAAAATAATATGGACGAATTTGTAGTAAATGCCGAACAAATGCGAACAATTGAAGGCCGCATATTTGCGGCCGGAATGCCAGTAGCAGCTTTAATGGAAAAAGTCGCCGGCTTAATTACCAGACGCATTCAAGAAAAATTAAATCAATCCGAAATCTTCTCTAACAAATTACCCTTAATTGGCGTATTAGTTGGTCCTGGGCACAACGGCGGTGATGCCTTAATTGTTGCCCGTGAATTACATTTTCAAGGCTGTCAAATAATCGTCTATTGCCCCTTTGTAAAACTTAAAGAATTAACAGGTTTTCACGCTCAATATGTCCAATCTTTAAATATTCCCTATTTTGATGATATTGCCAAGCTGAAAGACTGTGATTTATTGATAGATGGCTTATTTGGCTTTGGCTTAGATCGAGAACTTTCTCCTCCGATTTCTACGGCTATTGACCAAATTAATAGCTGGCAAAAATTAGTTTTTAGTATTGATATTCCATCAGGTTTACATACGGATACAGGCGAAGTTTTAGGCACGGCTATTTGTGCTACTCGGACATTTTGTTTAGGCCTATGGAAAATGGCTTTTTTCCAAGATCGAGCATTAGCATATATTGGTAAAGCAGAATTAATTGATTTTAATATCCCGATCGCCGACATTACTGCTATACTAAGCGAGCAACCAACCCTAAAACTAATCGCCAAAAAATCCGCGATCGCCCACCTTCCCCTCCCTCGCCGCCCCGACGCACACAAATACACCAACGGTCATTTACTCATCATCGCAGGTTCCCGCCGCTACAGCGGTGCAGCCATTTTAACCGCCTTGGGAGCCCGTGCCAGCGGCGTAGGAATGCTATCTATTGCCGTCCCCGAAAGCCTCAAGCTTTTGGTAACAGCCCAATTGCCCGAAGCCTTGGTAATTGGTTGTCCTGAAACCACAGATGGCGCAATTAGCCAATTACCAATAGGCTTAGAATTGAGTGCCTATAACGCGATCGCCGCCGGTCCAGGCTTGACTTTAGAACCGCAAAACTTGATACAAAGTATATTAAAAAGCGATCGCCCCCTGATTCTCGATGCCGACGCTTTAAATATCCTCGCCCAAATAGGGACAATTCCCAGCCTATCCCAGCGTCAAGCGCCAACAGTCATCACCCCACATCCCGGCGAATTTAAGCGTTTATTTCCAGATTTAGCCCAAAAAACCTGCGATCGCCCCAGGGGAATTTACCAAAACGCCTGGTTAACCCAAGAAGCCGCAAAACTCAGCCGTGCTGTCGTATTATTGAAAGGAGCCAGAGTTTGTATATCTTGGCAAGATGCGATCGGCAAACTCTCCACCCGCATCAACCCCGAAAGCACCCCAGCCTTAGCCAGAGGCGGTAGTGGAGACGTACTCACAGGTTTACTCGGTGGGCTTTGGGCCCAAGCCATCTCCCATCATTACCCAGTACAACCCTTAGTAGAAACCGCAGTTTGGTGGCACGCCCAAGCCGGAATCATGGCAGCGATCGAGCGAACCGAACTAGGAGTAGACGCATTTACCCTAACCCAATATTTAATCCCAGTTCTTATCGAATCATGTTAGGAATAGAAATTAAATAATTCACTTGTTTGTAGTAAGCGCAAAGAGCGCTAAAGCGCTTACTACGAACCAGATCGTTAACTATTTCTTCTTCTGATTACGCATCCAATCCTCCACAAAATTTGTATAAACCTCACCAGCGAGAAATTCAGGAGTATCAATAATTTTTTGATGAAAACCAATAGTTGTGGGTACGCCAGTAATCGCACATTCTCGGAGAGCGCGTTTCATCCTGCGAATTGCTGTAGGTCGATCGCGTCCCCAAACAATCAATTTACCAATCAAAGAATCATAATAAGGTGGAATTTCATAATCCGTATAAACATGAGAATCCATCCGCACACCAGGTCCACCAGGAGGTAAATAACCGCTAATCCTACCAGGATGAGGACGGAAATTATGGTCTGGATCTTCAGCATTAATCCGGCATTCGATCGCGTGACCATTCATTACAACTTGGTTTTGATTCAATTGCAATTTTTCACCTTGGGCGATACGAATTTGTTCCGCAATTAAATCGAGGCCAGTAATCATCTCCGTAACCGGATGTTCTACTTGGATGCGAGTGTTCATTTCCATAAAGTAGAACTTACCCGATTTGTCAAGCAAAAATTCCACAGTACCCGCGCCAGTGTAATTGATAGATTTTGCAGCTTTAACAGCAGCGTGACCCATTTTTTCTCGCAGTCGGGGATTGAGGGCGGGGCTAGGAGCTTCTTCTAAGAGTTTTTGGTGTCTTCGCTGAATCGAACACTCTCTTTCTCCCAGGTGGATCGCGTTACCGTAAGAGTCGGCAAGAATCTGAATTTCAATGTGGCGGGGGCGATCGATAAATTTTTCGAGGTAAACTCCTGGATTCCCGAAAGCTGCTTCCGCTTCACCTTGGGCGGCGGCGAAGAGTTTAGACAGTTCGGATTCTTCTCGAACTAGCCTCATACCGCGTCCACCGCCGCCAGCGGTGGCTTTGATCATTACAGGATAGCCAATTTCACGGGCGATCGCGATCGCTTCACCTTCATCCGCCAACAATCCACCGCTACCAGGTATGGTAGGCACTCCCACTCGCTGCATAGTTTCTTTAGCAGTGGATTTGTCACCCATCGACCTCATTGCCTCTGGGGAAGGACCGACAAAGGTAATTTGATGATCGGCGCAAATTTCCGCAAATTTAGCATTTTCCGCCAAGAATCCATAGCCGGGATGAATCGCTGTCGCATTACGAGTCAGAGCAGCGGCGATGATATTAGGAATATTGAGATAGCTTTTGCTGCTAGTAGGTTCGCCAATACAAACAGCTTCGTCCGCTAACTGGACATGAAGGGCGTGGCGATCGATGGTGGAGTGTACCGCGACAGTTGGTATACCCATCTCTTCACAGGTGCGGATGATACGGAGAGCGATTTCTCCGCGATTGGCAATTAAGAGCTTGGAAAACCCCATCGTTCGGTACTTGTGACTCTGCGATCAGTAGAATATATCCTTTTGACCCACTTCGGGTGAATATTGGCAAAAATCTATTTGAAAAAATTTGTTGCACAATTTTTTGATTTTGGTGTTATGATTATAAATCGGCAGTGGTAAAGTAAAAATAGTGAGTGTAAGAGCAGATTTACCAAAATCTTTAACTTAAAACTCAAAATTTCTCTTTTAACACTGAAATAAGCGGATGTGGCGGAATTGGTATACGCGCACGCTTGAGGTGCGTGTGGCTTGTCCTTGCGAGTTCGAGTCTCGCCATCCGCATTTAACGTTAAATGTTAAGGCGTTGCTGAATGACGATATGATTTTGCGGAATCGTGATATGGCTATCAAGGGTTTCCGCGATCGATTCATATCTTTAAATCAGCAACGCCACTATTAATGAGCAATATTTGGTGTAGGATATGTAAATAAGGTAAGCAGCTAGTCGGGATTGCATCTACTGAATATGAATTGATGATTAACTTAAAAAGCTGCTGCTCATACCCATACTTAATTTCAAGTTATGGGGTGTTTTCGATTCAGTGGAGTGACGGGGATGCAAGCTCAAAAAAATATTGATGAAGCAAGTATTAATGACGTAGTTGAACGAATTTTTACTTCTCGAAAGATTACCCGTGCAGATCAACGTAGATTTATGGCAGCTTTAATGTCTAAAGATGCTTTGACTGCGGAGGAACATGAACAAATCGATCGAGTATTTGATGGTTTGCGCCGCAGGGTATTGAGGGTGGTAGACTAAGTGTTTTGGCGCTGGGGGGGTGACAACCCGCCCAAAACTTTTTTGCCACCCCCAGAGATAACGGGAGAGCTAAAACTAAAAAACCCACCCCGTAGAGGCAGGTTCATCAAGAGATTTAAAGAAGTAGTAAAAACTAAAAAATCTGCTCCTTTGAGCAATTAAATAGCATTCTGCAAACTAAATAATATGGCAGTTAAAACTTCAGCCCCAATCTGAAGCACAACAAAGGCAATAATCGGAGAAAAATCAATACCGCCCAAAGGTGGAATAATCGATCGAAATAGATTCAGATAAGGATCGGTTAACTGACTTAAGATTGAAAATGGCGGATCGTACCAATTGATATTGGGGAACCAGCTTAAAAGCACTCGCACAATCATCAGGACTAGATATATTTGGACAAATGTTGCCAGGGTATTTGCCAACAGAGCAATTGAATAACTCATCTTTCTTTAATTTTCCAACGACTTTGACTTTAACTTTAGCACAAATCAGCTTACTGGTCTTCAGCTAAGGATGCTTCATCGCGATGCACAGCATTTCCATTCACGCTACCAAGTTGTAGACGTACATCGTCAATCGCTTGATTTAGCTGTGCAATTTTATCTTCTAATCCCAAACGAGCCATTTCAATGCGTTCAGTTTCAATTTGGTGATTTTTCCCTTTACTAGCTTTAGTCTCAGAGATTTCACTGTTCAAATTTTCTGAACGGCGAACGAGGATGACTCCCAATAGAGCGCCGACAAAACCACCAATCGCAGCACCCGCTATAAATCCCCCGGCAAAACCATCTCGATTGCTCATAATTTTAACAATCCTTGTAATAGTTACTAAATCGATAGTTTAGATAATTAAGTGCCAAAAGTGCGATCGCCAGCATCTCCCAGTCCCGGTACAATAAAACCCCGTTCATTTAGGTGCTCATCGATCGCCGCCGCATAAATATTCAAACTCGGATACATTACACTTAAACGCTGCAATGCTTGGGGAGCCACGATCGCAGAGATAATCCGCACTAAACTCGCATCAACTCCTCGCTGTGTTAACTCCTCCATTGTTGCCATAATTGTACCCCCAGTTGCCAACATCGGTTCGCTAATTAATACTCGTGTTTCTGGATTAAACTGCGGTGGCAATTTATTGAAATAACAATTAACTTCTAAGGTTTCCTCGTCTCGCACCATTCCTAGATGATAAATCGTTGCTAGAGGTACTACAGTCTGAATGCCCTCCATTAATCCCAAACCAGCCCGCAAAATGGGAATTACTGCCAAAGGTGTTTCAGGATTGATAAACGTAGCTGGGGATTCTGCTAAAGGCGTTTGCACGATCGTTTCTACTATGGGCAACCAATCTCGAATTGCCTCATAAGCTAACCAGCGTCCTAGTTCTGTCATTGCCGAGCGAAACAATACTGATGGTGTGCCGACATCGCGAGCGACAGCTAACCAATGCTTGATTAAAGGATGAGGGGGGACGTAAACACGGAGTTGGGGAGCCATCGCCATAAAATTTAGATAGGACTTACGCAGAAGTAACGTAATTTTATCGTGGCGATCGCCGCGAAACAACCTCAAACTCATGTTTTTCAGAAATCCCGCGATCGCACAACCACAAACATCATACCCTTTAACGCCGCCTCTTCTTGGCGGCACGGCATCACCCACAAAACCGCCTGACCTAAAATTCAGAGATTATTGAAAAAGTTTTTTAATAGAGTTGACATAATTTTGCAATAAGGCTATATTGATTTTAGTGTTCTCCTCTCAAAGGATCGGCAGACGCGGGCAGTCGGCAATGGTAGGCTGTTCGCGCATTTTTTTGGGATTCTGGTCGAGCAGACTTGTCGTTAATCTAAAATCTTAAAAGTTGAAAATTTAAAATGAAATCGCGTATGCCTGTTTCTCAACCATCCCAGTCATTTTCTGCTCATCCCCCTGAAAAGGTGCGAGAGTTTGATGTCATCGTTATCGGTTCGGGCATTGGAGGGCTGGTGACAGCTACCCAGTTAGCCGCCAAGGGAGCCAGAACGATCGTACTCGAAAGCTACATTATCCCTGGCGGTAGTGCCGGTTACTTCGATCGAGATGGCTACAGGTTTGATGTTGGAGCTTCGATGATTTTTGGGTTTGGCCAGCAGGGTACGACTAATCTCCTCACCCGTGCTCTGCAAGCAGTGAATGTCACCTTGGAAACCATTGCCGATCCGGTACAGATTCACTACCATTTGCCTGATGGTTTAGAAGTCCAAGTTCACAAGTCTTATGAGAATTTCTTGCAAGAGCTAACCGAAAAATTTCCCCAGGAAGCCGAAGGCATCAGGAAATTTTATGGAGAATGTTGGCAAGTTTTTAACTGCCTGAACGCGATCGAGTTACTTTCCCTGGAAGAATTGGGATATTTAATGCGAGTATTTTTCCAGCATCCCCTCGCTTGTTTAGGTTTAGTGAAATATTTGCCCTTGAATGCCGGAGACATCGCTCGTCGCTACATCAAAGATCCAATTTTACTGAAATTTATTGACATTGAATGTTACTGTTGGTCAGTAGTTCCAGCAGAATTAACACCGATGATTAATGCTGGAATGGTATTTTCTGATCGCCACTACGGAGGCATTAATTATCCTAAAGGTGGAGTCGGTCAAATTGCCCAAAAACTGGTAGAAGGTCTGGAAAAATCTGGAGGGAAAATTCAATATAAAGCTAAAGTAGCCCGAATTGTTACAGAACGGGGAAAGGCTGTGGGAGTAGAATTGATAACTGGTGAAATTATCAAAGCCCGTCGGATAGTTTCTAATGCTACTCGTTGGGATACTTTTGAGAAATTATTACCTGCTGAGGCGATGCCCAGTAGCGAGAAGAAATGGCAGTCGCGCTATCAAAAATCTCCGAGCTTTTTAAGTTTGCATTTAGGAGTAAAAGCGGCGGTATTCCCCCAGGAAACTGCTTGCCACCATATTTTATTAGAAAGTTGGGAACAAATGGAAGTAGCGGGAGGTACAATTTTTGTATCAATTCCCACACTTTTAGATCCCAGTTTAGCGCCAGAGGGACATCATATTGTTCATGCTTTTACTCCCAGTTGGATGCAAGCATGGGAAGGGTTATCAGGAGAAGAGTATGAAGAGAAAAAAGAAGCGGCGGCGGGGGAGGTAATTGAGAAATTGGAAAAGATTTTTCCTGGCTTAGAAGCGGGTTTGGATTATATGGAAGTGGGTACGGCGCGATCGCACCGCAGATTTTTAGGTCGCGAAGATGGAACTTATGGACCGATTCCGCGACGCAAATTATTAGGTTTGTTGGGGATGCCTTTTAATCGAACTGCTATTTCTGGGTTATATTGTGTAGGAGATAGTACATTTCCAGGTCAGGGTTTGAATGCTGTAGCTTTTTCAGGGTTTGCTTGCGCTCATCGTATAGCTGTAGATTTAGGGTTTTGTTAGTAATTAGTGGTGGGCGAATGGCATTCGCCCCTACTAAATATAGAGGCACTGCGTAAATCCCGATCAAAAGGAGGTTTTCTGTAAGGGCAGAGCCTCCGTGCCTGCCCAAATCCTTACAGGGCAACCACAGGGGGATCACTCCTACAAGAGAATGAAACCACCCTAAGAAATAATTTAAGATTGTTATACTTAATAATTTATCGGGAAAATTTCGATATCCTTTGATAAAAGACATATTGATTAGACTTACGCTTACAGTCCAGTTGCCGCCCTTGTAAAGTTTCTTTGCATTTCCCCGATCGCGGCGTTACAAACAGTTTTACGTAAGTTCTAATTTATTTACAAATTGGGAGGTTTTCATCCTTATTTATCGATCAAGATAAATATGAGAGGCGACTCCCAACCAGATTATCGGGTGGATTTTTACAAACAAACTTTATTTCGTTTTGGGAGCGGCTTAAAAAAACACGCTAATTCCTAAAACAATTCGGATCTTTTCACATAATGCCGCAGATACTCTGCGAGCTTAAAGGTAATAAGTCATGCTCAAAAACAATTCCCCAATGTATCTGCCAACCTTAGAACAAGTGATCGATCGCTCCCCCCCAATGGTTACACCAGATACTTCATTAATAGAAGTAGTAACACTAATGGGTCAGAGCCGTAGTAGTTGTCCTTTGGAGCAAGCGGTAGAAACAACCATGAACAGCAAAACTGGTTTAATATATTCTCCCGATTTAGGACCTCCTTTGATTGGGCAATTCAAGGCTAGTTGTGTTTTTGTGATGGAAAAAACCTCGCCAGGAGCTTCTGGATATTCGCGATTAAAAGGAATTTTTACCGAAAGGGATATCGTTCAAATGATTGCTAGGGGTCAAAATTTAACAGGAGCTACTGTTGCTGAAGTGATGAGCCAACCAGTTATCACTCTCACAGCGTCTAAAGCTCAAGATGTTTTTACTGCCTTAATCTTGCTGCGCCAACATCAAATTCGCCACCTGCCAATACTGGATATTAACGGTCAATTAATTGGAGTTGTCACGCCTGAAAGCATCCGCAAAGCGATGTTGCAACCAGCAAATATTCTCAAGATGCGAACCGTTGCAGAAGTGATGGCATCGGATGTGATTCAAGCACCCGCTAACGCTTCGGTGCTGGCTTTAGCGAAATTAATGGCAGAAAACCATGTTAGTTGTGTAGTAATTGTCAAAGAGGAGAAACCGGGGGAGCCAGAAAAATTGGCTCGATCTCCTGAGCCAATTGGGATGGTGACAGAGCGGGATATTGTACAGTTTCAAGCTTTAGAATTAGATTTGTCTCAGATTGAAGCGGCTATGGTGATGAGTACGCCGCTATTTTCCCTTAGTCCAAATGATTCGCTTTGGGTGGCTCATCAAGAAATGCAGCAGCGTTATGTGCGGCGATTAGTGGTATCAGGTTCTCAAGGTGAGTTGCTGGGAATTCTTACTCAGACTAATTTATTACGAGTGCTCGATCCGATGGAAATGTCGGGGATTATTGATGCTTTGCATTTGGCGGTGGAGGAAAGGACTAGCGAGCTAAAAAATGCGATCACATCTTTAAGTTTGGCGAATGTGCAGCTAGAAAGTGAAATGGCAATTCGATCGCGTGCTGAAGAGCAATTGCGTCTGTTGGAATCTTGTGTAGTTAGTGCTAATGATGCGATCGTGATTATGGATAAAGGATTTTTAGATCCCTCAGATCCTAAGATTGTTTATATCAATGAGGCTTTTACGCTGATGACGGGCTATCTACCTAAAGAAATTATCGGTAAAACCCCTAATTGTCTGCGCGGTCCCGCTACCGATCCTACCCAAATTGCTAAAATTCGTAGAGCATTTGTCGAGCAAAAAGCGCTGCGAATTGAGTTGATTAATTATCGTCAAGATGGTTCGACTTATTGGGTAGAACTTAATAGCGTTCCCATTACTAACGAACAGGGAATTTTAACTCATTGGGTGTCTATACAGCGCGATGTCACCGAGCGCAAACAGATGGAACAGGCACTTTTTAAGGAAAAAGAATTGGCGCAAGTGACGCTGCAATCAATTGGCGATGGTGTAATTACTACTAATGCTGGGGATCTGATTTCTTCCTTGAATCCAATGGCAGAAAAACTTACAGGTTGGTCAACAACTGAAGCGAAAGGTTTGCCCTTGTGTAAGGTGCTAAAAATTGTCAATGAAATTACTCGCGAACCGTTGGAAAATATTACTCAGATTGCTTTGTGGGAAGATCGAATAGTTGATGAAGCTAATAATGGGATTCTGATTGCACGTTCTGGAAGGGAGTTTGCGATCGATCATTCGGTGGCTCCAATTCATGCTAGTGACGGTCAAATAATTGGGGCAGTTGTGGTGTTCCGAGATGTAACGCAAGTGCGGACTCAAGCCCGCCAATTATCTTGGCAAGCAACTCACGATGCACTTACAGGCTTAGTCAATCGTCGGGAATTTGAGTATCAGTTAGAACAGGCGATTATGGCAGCTAAAAATCTGAATGAACACCACATTTTGTTGTATTTGGATCTCGATCGATTTAAAATTGTTAATGATACTTGCGGTCATGGGGCTGGGGATGAATTGCTACGGCAAGTCAGCCAGCTTTTTAAGAGCAAAATTCGCAAAACTGATATGCTTGCCCGCCTGGGCGGAGATGAATTTGCGACACTACTTTACCATTGTCCTTTGGAATGCGGATTGCAGATTGCTGAGTCATTGTTGCGTTGCACTCAGACATTTCGGTTTGCTTGGGAAGGTAAAACTTTTTCTATTGGAGTGAGTATTGGTTTAGTAGTAGTTAATATTGATTCAACATCTACTTCTTGTGTTTTGACTGCGGCGGATATTGCTTGCTATGCGGCTAAAGATAAGGGACGAAATCGGGTGCAAGTTTATCAAGCAGGCGATCGCGAATTAGCTAGACAACGAGGCGAAACTCAGTGGGCTGTACAAATTAATCAAGCCTTAGAAGAGAATTGGTTTAGTCTTTACTCTCAGCCAATTATGTCTTTGAGTAATCCTAACGATCGTCATAAACACTGCGAAATTCTTTTGCGCCTTCGAGATCGATCGGGTCAGATTATCTCGCCGATGGCATTTATTCCGGCGGCTGAACGTTACAATTTGATGCACGCGATCGATCGGTGGGTAATTAGCACTTTGTTTAGCTATTTGCACGCCGATCCTAATTTTAGACTCCAGACAAAAGAATGTTTAAATTCTCAGAAATGGATTAGGGAAGAAGAGACTGAAGAAGAAAATTCTTCTCTTAATCCTAGCCCCTATCCTAAGACCTCTTCTTCCGCCCTGCGTTGTCCAAATTTCCAATCCCTTTATACTGTTAACTTGTCGGGGGCTAGTATTAATGAAGATCGGTTTATTGATTTTCTTCACGAACAGTTTGCCGTATATATGGTTCCCCCAGATGCAATTTGTTTTGAAATTACTGAGACTTTAGCAATTGCTAATCTTGGCAAAGCAGTGAAGTTCATTGAAAAACTTAAGGAGTTGGGCTGTTGGTTTGCTCTTGATGATTTTGGTAGTGGGATGTCTTCTTTTGCGTACTTAAAAAGTTTGCCTGTTGATTTCCTAAAGATAGATGGCAATTTTGTCAAGAATATTGTGGAAAGTCAGATTGATTTAGCAATGGTGGAGGCGATTAATCGGATTGGTCATGTAATGGGGATTAAAACTATTGCTGAATATGTAGAAAATGAGGCGGTGATGGCAAAACTCAAGGAGCTTGGGGTAGATTACGCTCAGGGTTATTATTTGGGAATGCCTGAGCCTTTTAATTTGATAGTTTCTCCTAGTGAGGGTGAAATTGTGGGGGAGTTTCCGGGGAGAGTTTTGACTTTTGAAGAGAAGTTGGCTTCTTAGAAGAAGCCAGTTTAAGGCCTTAGCATTCCGGTAGATTAAGGAATAGAAATTAAATAATTAGCTTGTTTGTAGTAAGCGCAAAGAGCGCTCTTTGCGCTTACTACAAACCAAATCATCAAGTTATTTAATTTTCATTCCTAAGTGCAAATATTTTATACCAATTCTTGAAAGTATGACTACAGATAGTAAATATTCAACTTTTGACAAAAGTATAATACCGGAATTTATCTGTAGTCAGCATTTAGAGAATTGGTATTATACCATTTCTCTAAATTAATGCTACAGTCTTCGGGGCGGGTTTTTGAAGATTTTGGCGAATT
>MBRE01000037.1:110961-130867 GCA_001698425.1 Oscillatoriales cyanobacterium USR001
CCAAACTGTTGAAAACTTTTTTAAAAATGGTATTAGGGGTAGTGCCTCCGTCTACCCCGAACGATGGGCAACTCCTTTGGGATGGTAATAGTTAGTTAAGAATAACTGAAGTTGTTTTTCCTGAAACCCTTTAGCTAATCTGCTTACTTCCTCAGCAAAGGGAATCCATTGCTCGTCTAATTTTTTTAATTCTTCTGCTTTTTGAATCACGGCTTTTACATTCCCCTTTTTTGCTAAATCGTACAAAGCTTCTATCCATACTGCTGGTGGAATTACCAAAGATTCAACAGCGGATATTTTAGGAGTTGATTGGGCAGTAGATTGAGAAGTTGTTGACTCTGCATAAACCCAAGATAAATCTAACTGCTTCTGCAATAATTCAAACAATTCTGAGACTTGTACAGGTTTGGGTAAAAAAGCATTAGCACCTGCATCTAAACTTTTATATTGGTCTGTCTCAAAAACACTCGCAGAAGAAACGATTACAATCGTATCTTTTAATATCTCTGAATTTCGCAAGCGACGCAGCAATTCAAACCCATCCATCATCGGCATGACCAAATCAGTAATAATTACATCAGGCATTAATTCAGTGGCTTTTTCTAATCCTTCAGCACCATTAGCAGCTTCAAACACTTCAAAACCTACAGGAGTCAGTAAATTTACAATCACTGAGCAATTTTCCCAGCGGTCATCTATGACTAATATTTTACGTTTATTGCCTGTAAAACCGATAATTGTACCCTTTAAATCAAAAGCTGGTTTTGATGTGAATTCATTAGCACAAGGTAAATCTAAATCAAACCAAAATTGACTACCAAATCCAAGTTTGCTAGTAACTCGAATCTTACTAGCCATCGCTTCCACAATTTTTGAACTAATAGCTAAACCTAATCCTGTCCCTTCAGCCATTCGTTTTGTATCACCTACTTGCTCAAAGGGAATAAATATTTTCTGCCTTTGTTCTTCAGTCATTCCCACACCAGTATCTTCTATTTGAAAGCGAATTTTGTTAACAGCATTGAGAGTATTTGCTTCTTGTTCAATAGTAGATGATTCAATCAAGCCAACTTTGAAAGTAACGCCTCCTCTATCTGTAAACTTGACAGCATTACCTAAGAGATTAATCAAGACTTGTCGTAAGCGTTTCTCATCAGCTTGTGTACTGATAGGGAGTGCCGGATCAAATTGGGTAATGAAAGCAATTCCTTTTTGTTCAGCTTTGATGCGGACAATTTCACTGACAGCTTGAAGGAATGCTAGAAAATGAAATTCATTAGTCGCTAGTTCCATTTTCCTTGCTTCTATCTTAGAGAGGTCTAAAATGTCATTAATCAGGGTAAGTAAATGAGAACCGCATTGCTGAATAATATTTAAGCCTTTTAGTTCAGTTTCTTGAATATTTTTTGAGCGAATTAGGATTTGAGCATAGCCCAAAATACCATTAAGAGGAGTTCTGAGTTCATGGCTCATATTAGCTAGAAATTCACTTTTGGCTTTGTTGGCGACTTCCGCAGCAAGTTTAGCTTTTTCTGCTTCTTCTTTGGCTTCTTTTAATTGAATTTCAGTTTGTTTCCGCTTATGGATTTCGTCAAAAATTAATCTATAAACCCAAGTAAAAATCAGCAGATTGAATATGGTTCCGCCTATAAAAGCAACTATAGAACTCTGTAAACTACTACCAGCTTCCTGCTGTCGCTCGAATAATACGGCCCTTTCTTGTGCGTCCATATTGCTCACGACTAGACTAATTCGATCGGTTAGCTTCTTTGCATCCTGATTGCGTTTAATTTCCAACAATGCTGCATCTAATCCTTGGTTGCGCCGCAGTTTAATTATTTGATTCAATTGGTTTAGATAACTTTGTACTAAGGGCTGAAGGTCATCTAGCTGACGTTTTTTCTCTGGTTCATTTGCCAGCAGTTGCCGCAGTAATTCAAAGCATTGGTCAATATCTAGTATGGCACTTGTGTAAGAATCAATATAGCTATTTTCACCAGTTAATACATAGCCACGCTGTCCATTTTCAGCCTCTCTAACGCGATCTAATACCTGCCCTATTCGATCGATAGTTTCTACTTTTTCTTGTACGCTCCGATTAGCTTCTAGGGTACGCATAACGCTCAAAAATGCTAGTCCACTAACTGATATTGATAACAGCGTAGCAGTACCTAGTCCTGTTGCTACTCGGAACAAAAATTGGGGATTTAGTTTCAGGGAAAGTTTCATGGGATAGTCTCCAGCTTAAGATTTCTATGACGGTGAAATAGTAGTAAAACCATATTTCTCAAAGATTGACATTGCTTTAGCACTGGTGAGAAATTCGATCAATGCCTTTGCTTCTACAGGGTGTTGGCTATTCTTAAGGACAGCCAGCTTTGCAATAATTGGTTTGTGGGAACTTGCAGGAGCGATCGCCGCGATTTTGAGTTTGTTAGATGACTTGGCTTCGGGTAGGTAAGTAATGCCTATATCAGCTTGGTTGCTTTCCACAGCTTTGCTGATTTCACGGATTTCAACATTAGCCCATACAGCTTTAGATTGAACCTGTTTAAAAATCCCCAAGTTAGTCAAAATTTCTTTGGTATATTGACCAACTCCTAATCTTTCTGTCCCCATAGCGATTGTTTTGATCCGATCGCTAGTTAATTCCTTAAAGTCCGCGATCGCTATTGGAGAATCAACTGGAACTATTAAGACCATTTGTGTCCCGACTAAATCTTTGATAGTTTCCGATAACACAAGTCCTTTTTTATCCAATTCATTTAATGCTAATTTAGAGGTAATTAGAAAAATGTCGAAGGACTCTCCCTGTTCAATGCGCTCTTTCAGTGCAGTGGCTCCAGAAAAGGTATAGTTAATGGTGACATTAAACTTTTCTTGCCGATATTGTCTTTCAAGTTCAATTAATACATCTCTATATTGCGGTCCGGCTGCAAAGTTGATAGAAACTGCTTTGGCTGGCAGTTGATTGGTGCAGCTTCCCAGCCAGAAGCAAAAGGCAACTACACAGCTAAATAAGATTAAAAAGCGAGAGGTATTTATCATTGGTGTTAATCTCCTATTAACTAAAGTTTAACCGCCTTCCCTTGAAATTGTTGTGATCCAGAAAACATTTACTAAAATAGATTTAGGTTTATTCCATAGCCCACCGATTGCGCCCTTGATATTTGGCGCTGTAGAGTGCTTTATCAGCTTGTTCTACTAGCATTTCTGGAAATGCTTCTGCACAAGCGATCGTAGTAGAAATCCCCAAGCTAATAGTCACGATATTGCTTACTTCCGAGTCCCGATGAGGGATTCCTAAAGCCTGAATTGCTGCACAAATGCGCTCAGCCACAAGAATTGCTTCTGACTGGTTTGTATTAGGTAAAATAACTGCAAACTCCTCACCTCCATAACGAGCAACTAGATCCATCGGACGATCTAAAACCTGTTGAGCAGCTTGAGCAACATGAAACAGACATTTATCTCCCTCTGGATGTCCATAACAATCGTTGTAACGTTTAAAGTAATCGACATCAAACAAGATGATAGATAAAGGCTTTTGATCCCGTAATAGTTGCTGCCATTTTTGTTGTAAATAAGTATCAAAACGACGACGATTAGCAATTTGTGTGAGAGCATCAATATTTGCCATTTTCTCACTTTGTATGAGTTCGATATGTGCTTGCTGAAGTTGTTTTAGAGACTGCTCGATTTGGATTGCTCTTTCCCGTTCTCTGGCTTCTGATTTTTCGAGTTCTGTACGGATGCGAGAGTTTTCTAAAAAGGTAGCTGCTTGAAAACAATGAGTTTTAATTCTTGCCAGTAGTTCATCTTTAGAAATGGGTTTAGTTATATAATCATTAGCTCCGGCATCAAAGCCTACTACTAAATCGGCAACCTGATTTTTAGCAGTTAGTAAAAGTACAGGTAATTCATTGGGTTGCCACATTTCACGGATTTTGCGCGTGACTTCGTACCCAGTCATTCGTGGCATCATTACATCTAGTAAAATTACATCGGGTTTGAAGCCATTTTCTAAAATAGATAGTGCTTCATCTCCCGAAGAAACTTCGGTAATTTTATAATTATGTAAGGAGAGATGATTGACTAATACTAGGCGATTTACTGGCTCATCATCTACTACTAAAACTTGATAATATTGACTGCGATCGACTGAGGAAGGCTCATTATTTACTAAAGTAGATTCTCGATTGTGAGTAAATTCTAGCGTTTGGCGATCGCTGCTAGATAAAATGTTACTGAACACCGAAGTAGAGATAGTATATTTACTAACAGTCGATACTTGAGAATGACTGTTGCTAACTTCCGCTTCCTGGCTAATTGGTAAAGTAAAAGTAAATTGGGAACCCTCATCTATGACTGATTCAACCCAAATCTTACCACCATGTAGCTCTACCAGTTTTTTAGTAATAGCTAAACCTAAACCAGTGCCACCATAGATTCTAGCAGTAGAACCATCTGCCTGCTCAAAAGATTCAAAAATAGTCTCATGTTTGTTAGCAGGAATCCCAATGCCTGTATCTGAAATTGTAATTTCTACTTGTTGCTTATTTGTACTTAGTCGTGCCGATACTTCTACTCTCCCACTATCTGTAAATTTGAGGGCATTACCGATGAGATTGTGTAGAATTTGTTGTAAGCGATTTTCATCGGCCGCAATCAGAGGTAAAAGTGAGGGAACATTATTTACAAGCTGTAAGTTCCTGTGTCCAACTAAAGGGCGACTGAGGGTAAGTACGACTTCGACAATATCCCATACAGCTATAGCTTTGATTTGTAGTTCAATAGTCTGGTGGCGCAATTTGGAGAAATCAAGAATATCATTAACCAGGGTTGCCAAACGCCGACCGCTAACAGCAATCATTACCAAATTAGAAATTGTTGCCGGGGGAAGTTTACCCGTAACTCCATCAATTAAAGATTCAGTAATGCCAATAATTCCATTAAGGGGAGTGCGAATTTCATGGGAAGTATTTGCTAGAAATTCATCTTTAAGTTTATTAATTCTTTGTAATTCTTCCTGTGCTTGTTTCAAACTGGATTCACGGGCATAAACTTCTCTTGCCATGGCATTGAAGGAGTTGGCTAATCGCCCTAATTCGTCCTGTCTATTTGTATCCAGTTGGATATTAAAATCTCCGGCGGCAACCCGCTCGGTGGCTACCATTAAATTATTCAGAGGAGATGCGACTTCCTGGCGGAGTACAAAATATAATATCCAAATCTCAATTAGCAGAGAAATTACACCTAAAATTAATACAAATAGGGCATTATCAAAAGCCAAATTTGCTAAGATAGACTTAGGATAGATGGTGACAAAATACCAGTCAGGAACTTTAAGGTAGGCGATCGCCAGATACTCATTATCTTTAATATTATCTACTACTACCTTGTCGGCTTCTCGGTTTTTTACGAGCTTAAAAATTCTCTCCAAGTGGGAATTGTTCGCATCCAGAATATTTAACTTTCCTCCCTGCTCTTTAATCCGATCCATCTTGTCGGGGTAGGCGATTAAGCGGCCATCGGAGCGAAATATAATATTTTTAGCACCGGGTAAAGTGTCTTTTACTGTCCGATCTAATAGTTCATTTAAAATAATATCTTGCCCCAAAGTGGCAATTTGCTGCTCCTGTATATCAATAGGTGTTTCGCAAGATAATATCCAGTTTCTCGCTACCTTTTCGTAGTAAAGACCTGTGCAAACTGTTTTTCGAGATGGATTGTGTTTACGATCGGCTACATAGTAAAATTCTTCGTTCGGAATGTATAGATCCGCAGTAGCATTTTCAGCCCAGGGAACTTCCGGCCAGAACATGATCATAATATTTTCAGCGGTGGTAATATAGGTATTTTGAAAGCGACTGCGCCACGCCAGTCCGTAGGTAGCAACCAGATGATAAAAGTTGAAAACACGGCGACGAATTTCGGCATCAATTTGGACATTTTTACCGATGAAAACTCCTGGTTGCAGGGAGCGATCGAATATTTCTTCTCTATTGCGGATAACGCCATCTGCTGCTACAATAAATAGCCGATCGAACTCTAATTTGGGGTCGCGATCGCCAAATTCATCTAGTTTACGCCTTAAATCCTGACTAAGTTCAGCATGATTGTCTTCTACCAGTTGAAAAATACTATTTTCCCGATGTCCCCGTTCTACTATGTATTTTTCTAGTTGTCCTTGAGACTGTTTTTCTAATGTAGATACTATATGCCAATAGCTCAGAGTTGTAGCTCCAATAATCACTAAAGCAATTCGTATTCCCATATTGAGTAGAGTTTTACGAGTAATCGAACCTTGGTTTTTTCTAGTGTTTGAGACGTGGTTTTGAGAAGTTCCTTTCGTCAATTTCGCTGCTGTCATATCGTGCATTTTTTTGATTTTCCTCCCATTTCCATCCTGATATCTCGGAGGAATGGCTGTGTCTGTCTCCTGAGCGCGTAGATTTTATGCACCCAGGACTTACGCACGCGGGGTCAAAAACCCGGTTTCTGCGTCAATATCTCTCGGAGCTCGCCACGATTTTTCTGCATAAACCGGGTTTTTTTGCGTAAGTCCTAGCACCTTGTCTATAAATATACAGTATCTCGACCGAATTAGTGTAGTTTGTGCTTAAATAAATATAAACAGGACTTACGCATGGGTCCTAGAAACCGGGTAATAAGCGAGAATCTGTGGGTTTGGGCGAAGTATTTTCGGAAAAACCCGGTTTCTTTGGTTGGGTGCGTAAGTCCTGTTTAGGTAAGTCCTAGCAACTTTTTAAAAGGGGTTGTCGATGGTAGATAAATTTCGTTTTTACAGATATATTTGCTCTCCTTTCCAACTTTTTAGGCTACCTACAAAGCAAGTTTTGGCAATATTATTAACCATTAGCTTAGGTTTTGGCATCTTGCTACCTGCTTTTAGCCAGAGTCGCGATCGCATCGATCTAAGCTTAGTTAGCTTTGCCGTAACTAGACCTGCATATACAAATATCATTCCACTATTTAAAGAAAAATGGTGGAAAGAACACAAGCAAGAAGTGAATTTTCGGACTAGCTTTGCTGGTTCCCGCATTCAAACTAAAGCTATCATCAAAGGGTTGCCGGCAGATGTTGTCCATCTGGCATTAGAACCAGATATCACTCAAATTGAAAAAGCCGGATTGATCCAACAAGGTTGGCAAAATCGAGTTCCTAATAACGGAATTGTAGCTCGTACTGTCGGCACAATTGTCACCCGTCCAGGTAATCCTAAAAATATCCACGCCTGGTCAGACTTAGCTAAAGAAGGCGTAGCTGTAATTACTGCCGATCCTAAAACATCGGGAATTGCACGTTGGAATTTCCTAGCTTTTTGGGGCTCGGTAACGCAGATAGGTGGAACAGAGGAACAGGCATTAAATATTACAACTAAAATCTTCAAAAATGTGCCGATTTTAGCTAAAGATGCGCGGGATTCAACAGACATATTTTTGCGGCGTAATCAAGGAGATGCTTTAATTAATTATGAAAATGAATTGTTGGTTGCAGCCCAAGAAGGTTTGGCAAAAACTTCGCCTTTTGTGATTCCCCAGGTGAATATTTCTATTGAAACTCCGGTTGCAGTTGTAGATAAGTATGTCGATCGTCGGGGAACCCGCGAGGTAGCAAAGGCATTTGTCGCATTTTTATTCACGCCTGAAGCCCAGAGAGAGTTTGCTAAGGTAGGATTTCGACCATTTGATCCGGCGATCGCTCAAGAATTTACTGGGAAATATCCTGCGATCGATAAGCTATTTACAATTCGAGATTTGGGAGGTTGGAATGTTGTTCAAGATAAGTTTTTCAAGGAAGGGGGAATTTTTGACCAAATTCAGGCGGCTATCCATAAAAAATAGAGAACGGAGGTTATGCCATTTTCTGATAAAGTCAAGACAACACGCAGACGTAGGAGATCACCCTTAGCCATGACCGTATCCCCCAAACAGACTGTTATTTCTCCATCTATCTTATCCGCAGACTTTAGCCGCCTTGGTGATGAAATTCGCGCCGTCGATCGGGCTGGTGCTGACTGGATTCACGTTGATGTGATGGATGGCCGCTTCGTTCCCAATATTACTATTGGTCCATTGATTGTGGAAGCAATTCGCCCTGTTACTAGCAAACCTCTGGATGTTCACTTGATGATTGTGGAACCTGAGAAGTATGTTGAGGATTTTGCTAAGGCTGGTGCTGATATTATCTCGGTACACGCTGAACATAATGCGTCGCCGCACTTACATCGCACTCTGGGTCAAATTCGCGAATTAGGCAAGCAGGCTGGTGTGGTGCTGAATCCTTCGACTCCTTTGGGATTGATTGAGCACGTACTGGAATTGTGCGATTTGATTTTGATTATGAGTGTTAATCCTGGTTTTGGTGGTCAGAGTTTTATTCCGACTGTGGTGCCAAAAATTCGCCAATTGCGCCTTATGTGCGAGGAAAGAGGCCTCGATCCTTGGATTGAGGTGGATGGTGGCCTGAAGGTTGATAATACTTGGCAGGTGTTGGAAGTGGGCGCTAATGCGATCGTTGCTGGTTCGGCGGTGTTTAAGGCTAAGGATTATGCAGCCGCGATCGAGGGTATTCGTAATAGTAAACGTCCAACTCCTGAGTTAGCCACCGCCTCAAGATAATCAAAAGAAGATTAGAGAAACGCTATACCAATTCTCCCAAGTTGTGTAACAGTATTCGGGGCGGGTTATTTAATATTTTGGCGAATAGCAGAAATTTGGGTGAACCCGCCCTACCAAAACTGTTGCAAAATTTTTGAGAATTGGTATAAGTCCTCATAAAATTTAACTTGAGACTTTCGCTAGAATGTTCTCCATTTCTGCTAGTTCGAGAACTCCTGAGAAGGTTTCTCCTTCTAATATAAAGAAGGGTGTACCTTCGATGCCTAATTTGAGCGCTAATTCCATGTCTTTCTGTATGGCGGCTCTGGCGGCGGAACTATTGCGATCGCTATTAAACCTGTCTAAGTCTAGGTTAAGATTTTTGGCGATCGCGATATATAATTCCTCATTCAAATCTTGTTGCGCGTCAAAGAGAGCGTTATGATATTCCCAGAATTTCCCTTGTTGCTGGGCTGCCCAAGCTGCTTGTGCCGCTGGTAATGATTGCGGATGAATTGCCACTAGGGGTAAATGTTTGTAAACTAAAGTAACTTGGTCTTGGTGTTTTGCCATAAATTGGCTGATAGTTTTGTGAGCTTGGGCGCAAAACTGACATTGAAAATCCGAGAATTCTAAGAGGAGAATTTCTTGGGTTGGTGAGCCCACAACAGGAGATTCCGCGATCGCAGTTTTGGGATTATTTTTTACTCCATCTAAAAATGACTCTCTCGCTAATCGTAATTGATTTTGCTGTTCTAGTTGGTAATCCCGGACTGATTCTAAAATTGCTTCGGGATTGTCATGGATAATTTGCAAGACTTGCTCTTTTAATTTCCGATCGATTTCTGGAGTATTGTTCGCTGATAGAGCCGCTGGTGAGCCAATGGTTAAACTCAGGCAGATAACTAAGATAGCTGCGAGGAATAATGCTTGCAGTCTTTGGAGTTTTTGAAAAATACAGGATAGGTTCATAGAAATCTAACAGTCTAAGTTGCCCATAAATGGGATAAATTAGTTTAAATATACCTTAGATCGCGCTTATTTTCTTTGCCTTAGAAGCCGCAATTATAGCTATCGAGGTATGCAAACACCTGTCCGTCTTGGATTCCGAGTGGAAATACCACCACCTGAATTGTAGGCTACAAGTGTAACTTTTCCTTCAGGATCTATCACCCAACCTTGCGCCGGAATCACCGGTTTTAACTGCATTGCTATTTCTGCGCTTTTCCCTTCCGTTTTCTGACTTTCACCTGTAGCCGGTTCCACCCAATTAAACTGGGCAGAATTGCTATTCAACAAATCGTTAGGATTTTGCGGAATCCCCCCTTTCCCAGTAATTGTAAACTCGTTTCCTTCCTTTTCTATGCAGGGATTAGCCGCAATTAATGTGGCAGGATCTACCACATTTTGCGATAATTCTACTAAACCTTGAGCCGGATTTACACCCGTAGAGCTAAATGTCACCGCCCCTTGTAAAGCCGGGCCAGCCTGTTGAGAAATCGCGGCAATATCGCTAGTAGAAACTAAAGAAGTTGGATTGACTTGTAAAGCTGCAAATTCAGCATTCGCTATTAATTTTGATATTTCCACCGTCAGAAGTACCCGCATCAGTGGCAATTCGGCTCCCTCTTCGTAACTGGATATCTCGCGCTTCGAGGTTAATATTAGCACCGGAACCAGAGAGAGTTGTACCGTCAATACTGGCTTGATTTTCCAGATCGATTGAGTCAGCTACAACATTAAGATTTCCAGCCCTTCCCGTGCCTAAAGACGCAACACTAACCGTTCCGCCATCCCGGACAATTAATTGCTTAACATTCAAAGTCAGAGAACCTGCATTCCCAGTAGCATTAGGATTAACAACAGTAAAAGTCCTGCCACCGGAAACTTCAAGTCGACTTAGACCTTGCACTTCCAGACGATCGGCATTAATAATAATATTTCCTGCATCACCCGCATTCACAGAACCAGCAGAAATAATCGCCCCATCTCGCAGAGTTAATACAGGCGTGGAGAGGCGCATATCTCCACCTCGATTTAAGCTTATAGAGTTAGTAGAAAGAGTGCTCGGAGCAAATGCTGCATTTCCCTGTACTCCAGACACACCACTAATTTCTATCGACTTGGAAGCTGTCACCGTTAAACTTCCGCTTTGTCCGCCAATGGTAGAAAAAACAACTGTACCAGCAATTGAGCCGGTTGATAAAGTAATTGCGGCTCCATTAGAAACAATCACCCGTTTAGTTTCAACATTAATATCCCCACCTTTTCCATTGCCCTCAAAAGAGCCCGTACTGATCGAAGATGGAAAGCCAAATTCAGGAATACTCCCCAATAATTCCACAGATTCACTTGTTTTAATTCCAACATTCCCGGCGGCTCCATCACCACGACTGACACTCTGCAAACTAGCTCCATCCCGCAGAATTAATCTTTGTGCGTCAACTGTCATATTTCCGCCTTGACCTGTGCTTCCTCTGGTATTTCCATTATTGAGCACAGAACTAACAATTTCAACATTGTTAGCACGGATATTCATATTTCCAGCATTACCAGAACCGATAGTACCCGTACCGCCCGCAACTCCATCTCGCACCAACAGAGAGCCAGTATCAATATTAATATCTCCAGCTACTCCACTGCCAGAAGTAGCAGAGACGAGAACAATGTTGGGGTCAAAGAGATTAACAACTCCAGTCAAAACAAATTCTCTAACAAACTGCTTATAGGCTTCAATTCCTAGTCCACCAATTTCTACGGAGTCAGTAGCGCGGATATTGATATCACTTCCCCTACCATCTCCCAGGGTAGGAGTAAAAACTTGAGAACCTCGATCTATGAGTAACTTTTGAGCATTAATATTAAGACCTTGACCATTAATATTTCCTAGAGTGATGCCATAAATTCGTGAACCGCTGATATTAACATTGCCTCCGTTAATATCTATTTTTCCTCCTCCTAATCCGCTGGTATTTATAAATGCACCGTTCATTTCAATATTGCCGAAGTTCTGAATATTGCTGTAGTTTAAATTCAGACCTAAAGCTGTTGGTTCAAATTGCACTAAACCGGGACTTTTCACACTTCCCAGTAATATTTGTCCAGTATAAGCTGTTAAGTTTCCTCCTGGTAATTGAATGTCTCCACCAATTAATGCTAAGGTTTGACCCGGATCTACGGCTAAACCAAGTTTGTTAGAAAGTGGAATTTCTATAGGTAGTGGCGGTAAGGTTGGCGTAGGGCCGATCGCTTGGGAAGAGTTGATAATTGTGCCGGGATTCTCTCTAAAGTTCAAACCCACAGGAATATTAATCGCTAATAATGGCACTGCGTTAGGATCGGCTGCACTAAATTCAAAGCCATTATCAAAGAAAATGCCGCTACCTGTAGAACCAATAAATGAGCCGCGTAAATCTAATCTAGCATTCGGACCAAAGACAATTCCTTTGGGATTAAGGAAAAATAAGTTAGCATTTCCTTGAACTCCCAATACACCTAAAATATTGGAAGGATTGCCACCTGTAACGCGGGTGAAAATGTTAAGAATGCCCGTAGGATTGGTAAAATATGCGGCGCGTCCTTCACCTACATTAAATTCTCGGAAACTATGAAATAAGCTTACTCCGCGATTGGCTCCACCTTCTATTTTATCTGAGGGTAAATTGTTAATTGTGTCGGGAACTATGCGAGAACTTTCTGCTCCTAATGTGCTATCGGGAACAATTTGAGCGATCGCGGGTAAGGGAAACAGCAATAAGAAAGCAAACAGTATGGGAGAATATCGGATAGGCATACTTGAAAATCCTCTTAATTTGATATTGGCAAAAAACAACGGCATTTGTAATTAAAACCTAACGCCCAAACAACTTAACCAAACCAATTCCCCCAAAATAAAGTCCCAACACAGCGCCACCCAAAAGAGACTGAGTTAAAGGATCGGTAGAAGGAGTTAAAATTGCACCCAAAACCGCCGCACCTAAAATCATATATCGCCAACCCGAAAGCATTTGCCCAGAAGACACAATCCCCAAACGACTTAAAATTACCTGCACAATCGGGATTTCAAAAGCTAAACCAGTGCTAAACATTAACAATAGCACAAGTTCAAAATATTTGTCGATCGACCAAATCTGTTCAACTACACCATCCCCATAATTAATAAAGAAATTCAATGCAGCCGGAATCAAAAGTAAATAAGCAAAAACTAACCCACCCAAAAATAGAATAGTAGCTCCTAAAAAAACAGGTCCCATTAACTGTCTTTCCCGGCGAGTTAAACCAGGTAAAACAAACATTGCAATCTGATAAAGTATAAAAGGACTAGCAAGTAATAAACCAGTGTAACCAGCAACTTTTATCGACACAAAAAAGAATTCTCCCGGAGCAAATTGGGCAAATTTTACCCCATTTGCCGGTAATTCTAATAGTTGTACAATCGGTTTAACTGTTAGGAAACAGCCAATCATACCCACAAATAAAGCAATTAGTGAATAAAAAATTCGTTGGCGCAACTCCTCCAAATGGTCAAACAGCGACATCTCTACCTCATCAGGGAGTTCATCAAAATATTCATCTGAAACGTTGCTAGGCGCGATCGCCACTTCAGTTGGTGCAATACTTAAGTTTTTTGGGCTAATAGGTGAGAGATTATTGTCAGAACCCTGTTCCGGTGTTTCCATGTTAGAAGGCAATGTCATAATCGATTTGAGAGTTTAATTTTGAGACTAAGGAAAGATTTGTAACACTTATCCAGAAATGGATGACATATCGGCGATATGTGAACTATTGTATCGAGGTAAGTTACAGTGCGAAAGTCTTTGAGTAAAAATTATGGTGCAAATTGCGAAAGCAGAGTGCGGTAGGGCGTTAGGGCGTTAGCCCCAAACACAAATTGAGTAGGGGCGATAGTCCCTTTCTAGCTTTACTAGCAGACTTTTTGTTAAAAATAACCTTGTGTACATCCCCCCTTTTTGACTTCAACACTATGAAAATACCAGTAAATTGTACCAATTTATTAATCTGGGCGATCGCGCAGGCAAAACGCTCAATTAAATTCCTCAGTTCGCTAATTGCTTTGATATATATGGGTAAAAAACACATTTTTATTTATTTAATTCTGATCGGATTTTTATTGACTACAAGCATTCCCTTGACTTTTGCCCAGGATACCAAACCAGATTTTCTTGAAGGTCCGGGATTAAGAAATAGCCTCGATCTAGGAAACTTTGCCGAAGCTGTAGATCGGATCGAAAAAGATTGGGAAGAAGAATTTCAGGCATATTTTAAAGAAGATTTTGCCGTGCGTTCAAAGACAGTTGATGAAATATCTAAAACCTTGGCTCGCCTGGCTCTACAAACCAAGAAAAAACCCGCTCTCATCTACGTTATTCCTCGTGCAGATCAACTAGAATTATTGTTAATTACTCCCGATCGCCCTCCCTTTCGCCACAGCGTACTAGCCGCCAAACGCGATACTTTAATTGCCGTAGTTCAAGAGTTTATCAGCGAAATTACTAACCTCAGAAAAATTAACACTACTTCTTATCTAAACGCCGCTCAACAACTCTATCAATGGATTATTGCCCCCCTAGAATTAAACCTGCAACTGCAAAAAATTGATACCTTACTTTTCTGTGTTGGTGGTGGATTAAGAACTTTACCACTACCAGCTTTACATGATGGACAACGTTTTCTGACAGAAAAATACAGTCTAGCTCGGATTCCCGCCTTCAAGTTCACAGATTCTAACTATGCTGATATCAGAAAATCGCAAGTTTTAGCAATGGGAGCATCAGATTTTTCTAATTTTTCTCAACAACAACCTCTGCCAGCAGTACCATTAGAATTAAAGACAATTTCCCAAACTTGGCCGACTCAATCTTTTCTCAATAAAGATTTTACTGTAGTGAATTTACAGTCGGAAAGGTTGCGCCAAAGATTTGCAATTATTCATCTAGCTACCCATGCTGAATTTAAACCAGGAACTCCTAATAATTCCTACATTCAATTTTGGGATACCCAACTAAAATTGAATCAAATTAGAGCATTAGGTTGGAATAATCCGCCTGTAGAACTATTAGTTTTGAGTGCCTGTAGAACCGGTTTAGGTGATAAAACTGTGGAATTAGGATTTGCCGGTTTAGCGGTGGAAGCTGGTGTAAAATCAGCTTTAGCTAGTATTTGGTATGTTAGCGATGCGGGAACTTTAGCATTGATGACTGAATTTTATCAACAGTTAAAGACTGCACCAATTAAAGCAGAGGCTTTACGACAGGCACAAATTGCGATGATTCAGGGTAAAGTACGTTTAGAAAATGGGGCGTTACAAAGTTCGAGAGGGAGTATTCCTTTACCACCTGATTTAGTAGAAATTGGCAATCAAAATCTATCGCATCCTTACTATTGGGCTGCTTTTAGTATTATTGGTAGTCCTTGGTAATTTGTAATGGGTATCTCGCCTGTTGTGAAACGATGTCTTTCTTCCAGAATAACTCTTTACAGTAAAATAAATAGAGTTAAGCCATAGCGCAAAAAACTTGTGGAACCGACAGAAACACAATACTTAATTATCAACGCCCTAGAAACCTTGGAATTGCTTGAGTATCGATTATATGATGAAGAAACAGGGTATTGGCGCATTCAAACCCCCAGTCCTGTTTTACCAGTTGCCTACATATTGCCAACTGGGGATATTGTCCCTCCTGAGTGGGTATTAGAACCATGAAAACATCGACTGAACTACAAAATAAACAAGAAACTCGACTCCAAGAGCTTATTAATATAGCTAGACAGCGCTATCTGGATGCTGGTGGCGATCCTCGGCGTTGTCCAAGCGGTCGCAAGGGTGATGATTACATGACCGATGAGGAGCGCGAGGAAGCTATGCTATTAATGCGCCAGAGTGCCGGCATTCGGATCGTTGGTGATGAAGTCCATTGTCAAGGAAAATCTTGGAAGTTACCAACTAATTCTCCTTTGAAGAAAGAGCCTGTTTAATCTCAGTATTGAATAACTTATTCTTGGCGATCGCTATTTTCAGGAAATAAAAAATGTAGCGCGATCGCTCTTGAAAATTCAAGAGCGATCGCGCTACATTTCCGCCTCTGCGGTTCACAAAAAAAGAGTTAACTTTTAGCCTGCTTTACTTAACACAACCAGAATAAATAGTCTATAGATTTAAGCTTGACTTTCATCTTCTGATTCATCCCTCCATTCCTCTAACTTCAATAATGCCACAATTTGCTTGACGTATAATATTCATCTTCAATAAGTCATGTCCTAAAATAACTCACCCTGTATTCCCATATCTCGATTTTCCCTTTGCGCCTTCTTAAATGTTAATTCTCCCCGTTTCATATCGAAAAATTCTGGTCTTTTCTGTTGATTTAATAATTCTTCAATGGTTAAAATTTGAATTTTTGCGTAATCCCTACCATTTCCAGCTTTATAAAATCCTGATAATGCTGCTTCCTTAATCATGGGTTTAGTAGGAACAGTGAGAGTAACAAATAATCCAATATCAGCCTTATTCGTCTCCATTGTTCCTCGCAAATCTCTAATCATAGATGCGTTAATATTTTTACCTCCTTTGACGCTAACAATAATTTTCTTCACGACTGTTTTATTCGATTTTTTGATATCAACTACATCTTCAAAAAAGATTAATCCATCTATACCACCATCAGCACCTTTCTTTTGATCTTTGTATGGCTGTGCATTCACGAGAGAACAAGCCCACCATTGAAATTGATAGGGGTCACGTTCAAATAAATCTAATGCCGCATCTAAGTCTTTTGGTGTACCTTCTACCTCAAATTCAATCCCAGGAACTAACTTTTGATTTTTATTTTCATCTTCAATAAATTTATCAGGAAAAGCATCTTTTAAGCGTTTTTCTATCAGGGCAATTGCTAAATGAGTAATATCAATTCCGATCCAATTTATGCCTAAATTTTCGGCGGCGTGTATTGCAGTACCACATCCACAAAAGGGATCAAGTATAATATCACCTTTATTACTACTAGCTTGGATAATTCTTTCTAATAAAGCTAAAGGTTTTTGGGTAGGATAGCCGAGACGTTCTTTAGCTTGTGAAGAAACAGGTTTAATATCACTAATTATGTCTTGTATTTGTGTGCCTGGAGCTTCATCTAAATATCTTTTATATTGTGGTACTTGCCCTTTAACTGGCCAATAAATTAGATTATTAGCATCAAGAATATCTAGTTTTTCTTGTGTTGATAATGACTTATAAATGCTATCAGTTAAGCTTTCAATTGCCTTTACAGGTAATGCCCAGTGACGACCAACATCAGTAGGGTTAACACCCCGCCAAGGCTTACCAGAATCACCTTTTCTGATACCTGCTGCTGTTAGTGTTACCAGTCGATAACGCCCTTTCTCATCTTCAAATCTATAGAAGTCTTTAACATAGTCTTCATCATAATCTTGATAAACTTGATTCCATGTATAAATTTTGGATTTTGTATATAACAATATAATATCGTGAACTGGCCCCCATCTTTTAGCTCCGCCGTGAGATCCAGTACGCTTCCAAACAATTTCATTGCGGAAATTTATTGGTTCAAAAACTAAGTCTGAAATCATCTTTAAATAATGACTAGCCGTAGGATCGCAATGTAAATATAAACTACCTGTAGATTTCAAAACTCGATGCAATTCTAATAAGCGAATTGCCATCATTACTAGATAAGCTGAAAGTGAGTTTTTCCCTAACGTCCTCACTAATAAATCTAATAATTCATATAATTCACCTTTCTTATCCCTTAATTGATCCAAAAAATGCTCAGATTCAATACCCCATGTCCAAGTATCTTCAAAAGCAGTTATCTGAGCTTCTGAACGTTCACCAGTAGCATTTTTAAATAGCACATTATAATCAGCCTTAGAATTAAAAGGCGGATCGAGATAGATTAAATCAATAAAGCCATCAGGTATATGATCCCTTAAAACTTGTAAATTATCACCATAGTAGAGACGTTTCATAATTCAGTTATGATTTAATTATTTTTAACCAGAAAAAAGCATGGGGTTATTATTACTAACCCCATGCTTTTTTACTAGACCTTAGCCCCCTCCTTCACCAAATTACCCCAACCCAAATCCTTGAGCGAATTATTACGACGCAAAGGACGAGTCACCAACTCCAAAATATCCCGCGCATTCCCAAACCCGTGAATCTGAGCGAAAGTAAATTCCACCGACCACTTAGTATTAATTCCCCGCGCCTCCAAAGGATTAGCATGAGCCATACCCGTAATCACCAAATCAATATTCTGCTCATAAATCCGCTGAATCTGATTGTAATTATCCGGTTTTTCCACAATTCTTGGAGTCGGAACCCCCATCTCATGGCAAGTCTTTTCTAACAACTCCAACTCGGCCGCTTGATACCGCTTATCCATATAAGGAATACCAATTTCCGGGCAAGTCATACCGCAACGAATCAAAAACCGCGCCAAAGAAATCTCTAGTAAATTATCTCCCATAAAGAAGACAGACTTACCACGAACTATCTGTAAATAATCCTCCAAACTTGCCCAAATTTGTGCTTCCCGCTCATCCAAACCCTTCGGTTCAATATTAAAAACAGAGCAAATTTTCTCAATCCAAGCACGAGTACCATCAGGGCCAATGGGGAATGGCGCACCAATTAACTTACACTTCCGACGACGCATTAAAGTAGTAGCAGTCCGAGATAAAAATGGATTCATCCCCGACACATAATAACCCTCTTCTAACACTGGTAACTCAGTGTAACGCTTAGACGGCAACCAGCCAGAAACCTTAATTCCTTGCTTCTTCAATTCTAAAGTTAATTGAGTCACAACTGGGTCAGGCAAAGAACCGAAAAGCACCAAAGGAGTATGATTAACATATTCCGATTCATCAGCGGCAACTTCCTCTTTTTTCTTGCCAAAATTCAACAATTGAGAAATTGCATTTCGTTCCTGTTTCTGCGATTCCATCACCGGTGCTTTCTCAGGACATTTAGCCGCCATCGCCGCTAAAACCGTATCTTCTCCCTGGGTAAAAGCATAATCCAAACCATTAGCACGAGCCGTGACAATGGGAATGCCTAATTCCGCTTCTAATTTCGGTGCTAATCCTTCCAAATCCATCTTAATAATTTCCGTCGTGCAAGTGCCAATCCAAACAATTACACTAGGATTGCGATCGCGTTTAATCTGCAAACACAAACGCTTCAACTCATCAAAATCATTTAATTGCGCCGAAATATCGCCCTCTTCCAATTCTGCCATCGCATAGCGAGGTTCAGCAAAAATCATCACTCCCATCGCATTTTGGAGGAAATAGCCGCAAGTCTTAGTACCAATTACCAAGAAAAAGCTATCCTCAATTTTTTGATAAAGCCAAGCCACGCAACTAATTGGGCAAAAAGTGTGATAGTTACCAGTTTCGCACTCAAAATTTAGTGCTTCAGGTTGAGTTAAAGTCTCCATAGCCTAAAATATTCTCCGCTTAATTGTTTATTTTCTTGAAAACTAATTCAGCCAAGTCTTTAGATCAATTTTGGCAGTGCCGGAATGATATTAGACTCTGTTGTAAAGATTAATGAACCGCAGAGGGCGCAGAGGACGCAGAGGTAAAGAGGAAGAGAATAAAAGGGATGATGGTAACAGATTTTGAGCAAAAAATCCCTATATGAGAAACTGATTGCTCTCATTATTCGGAATTAATTAAGATTTAATGCCAGAATTTGACGTGGGGTGGGGGCGGGTTTTTGAGTTTGATCTACACCCTTTCAAGTTATTGGTGAACCCGCCCCTACAGACTTTTGATTAGGACTTATGCAAGACAACCTTATTTAAAGTCGGATAAGAAGCCAGACATATCTTCCTCTTCATCGGTATCATCACCAAGTCCAAGGGCATCTAAGTCGGCATCATCTGTATCTCCAGATGTTGCTTCTCCTAAATCATCAAGTCCGCCCATATCTAAGTCATCAGACAAGGATAAACCATCAAAATCTCCCTCTTCATCCAAATCACCTAGACCCATATCTAAGTCATCGGAAGTTTCTTGACCAAATGGATCGGGTATAGATTCTGGGACGAAATCATCATCTTCACCACCAACCGATATATCAAAATTGTTATCGGCATCTTCTTCTAGGCCACCGAGTCCATCTAAATCATCCTCAGACTCTTCTCCCATGTCCCCCAGTGCCATGTCGCCTAAGTCATCTGACTCTTCTCCCATGTCCCCCAGTGCCATGTCGCCTAAGTCATCAGAGATTT
>MBRE01000037.1:131068-136543 GCA_001698425.1 Oscillatoriales cyanobacterium USR001
CATCGCCCAAGGCCATGTCGCCCAAGTCATCAGAGATTTCTTCCTCATCGCCCAAGGCCATTAAGTCATCATCGGCTTCGGCAAACTCATCTAAAGATTCTTCCTGGGATGAACTCATGGCAGAAGTAACTGCGGCAACTCCAGCGACAGCAGCAACTCCAGCGACTGCACCTGCGGCTGCTAATCCCATCCCGCCTGCGTTAGATTTTTCCGCAGTCTGGGCGGCGGCGGGTGCTGGGGCAACGGCGGGGGCTGGGGCAACTTTGGCAGTTGGCGCGATCGCAACGGGGGCAGCACTTACAGGCTGGGACACATCTGAAGAAAGACCCAAGGCAATATCAGGGTCAAAATTCAAGTCCAAAACTTCAATCAACGTCTCTGGGTCTGGATTCAGCCTAGTGAAAGGCAACATCAACTGTTCCAGATTAGGTTCAAGAACGTTGAGCACTCCCAGGATGAGGTAAGAGGGGGGCCTTCTTCCTCCGTCGGGGGTTGACACGGACTGCACCTTCATTTGGAGCACCAGCCAGGAACGATTGGCTTGGTAATACTGCAACCATTTTTGTTTTAAATTACCTGACAAGTCTTCAAAAAAAGCCATGACCTTCTATCTCCTCATCCTGATTCCTAGACCTATTAAACCATCATCAGGTCTAGCTGTTCATCTCTGACAACTTGAGGTGCAGGATTTAGATAAAAATCTGAGAGTAAGGAGAAGAGTTCGCGATCGGGTGTATCGTTGGGCACAACTCCCTCTGGACAGGCCAAAATCTGGTCGGCGATGTTCAGATAGTAGTCGCAGACGTAGTTTAGGGAAGGATCGCTCTCTGCCATTTCAAACAGAGTTTTACCTTTGACGCGGGAAACCCGAATGTCTTCAATCAAAGGCAATACCTCTAAAACTGGCATGGGTACGGCTTCGATGTATTTTTCAATTAAATCCCGCTTGGTGGTGCGGTTGCCGATTAACCCGGCGAGGCGCAGGGGGTGAGTCCGGGCTTTTTCGCGCACGGAGGCGGCGATGCGGTTGGCGGCGAATAATGCGTCAAAACCGTTGTCGGTGACGATCATGCAGTAATCAGCGTAGTTTAAGGGTGCGGCAAAGCCGCCACAAACTACGTCGCCCAGGACATCAAAGAGGATGATGTCGTATTCGTCAAAGGCGTTTAGTTCTTTGAGGAGTTTGACGGTTTCACCAACAACGTAGCCACCGCAACCGGCACCGGCAGGGGGACCGCCAGCTTCGACGCAATCAACGCCGCCGTAGCCTTTGTAGATGACATCTTCGGGCCAAACGTCTTCGTAGTGATAGTCCTTTTCCTGAAGAGTGTCGATGATTGTGGGAATTAGGAAGCCTGTCAGGGTAAATGTGCTGTCATGTTTGGGATCGCAGCCAATTTGTAGCACTTTTTTGCCGCGTCGTGCTAGGGCAACTGAGATGTTGCAGCTAGTTGTAGATTTTCCAATGCCACCTTTTCCGTAAACTGCTAGTTTCACGCTGGTTCTCCTATAGGTTCCTGTCAAAACGGATATCTGTGTATCTGAAGATTCTCAGATACAACCCATTGGTTTTTTATCCTTGATGATAATTATTGTCTAAGTTTTCCAGAAAAGAAAGGGCTTCAGGAGAGATTTTGGGTAGTAAATCGCGTTTATTCAGATTTTTAAATTAATAAAATGGTTTTTTTGAACTATGAATGATTTTAAAGGCTGTTTTTAGTTTTTTTTATTATTTTATGTTTTTTATTTTATATAATATGGAACAATATTAAATAATATAGTATTTGGGATGAATGGGAGCAAGAAGGGGGATTTATACCAATTCTTAAAGCTATGACTGCAAATCTCTACCCCCCGGCTTCGCCGTCCCCCCTTGGCAAGGGGGGACTACAGGGGGGTCAAATCTCTCGCTGTGGATCGAGGAATTGGTATTAGACTGAAAGTGATGATAGAAGTTGGAAGTCTGAATCGCGATCGCAGATTTTTGTTAAATATTATTAATTTTTGGGAATTGGGGAGTTTGGGGGGTGGGAATGGCTAGATTGAGGTAAATGCGTTGAGGAGATTTTGAGGGAGCGATCGTATTAAAGGTTAGGTGGAGGTTGGTTTCGGTGAATTGACAAAGGTGTATTTTTTAAAAGACATAAGCCATACTGTGAGAAGAAAACCAACTAATCAACTTCAGGTAAATCAGGACTTACGCAGGCACGCTATAGAACCCATTTGGGATCTATGCGATCGATCAACATTGGTAAGAAATCCCATTCAATTAACAGTTGCGAAACTGCAACAACACACTAAATAAAACCACCTAAAAATTGAGAGGTTGCCCATGATTTACACCGCGCAAAAACTTCTAACTTTTGAAACATTCCTCGCTCAATATGGTAACAACCCTCGCTATGAACTTGCTGACGGAGAATTAGTTGATATGGAACCCACCGGACCTCACGAAACCGTCAGTGGTAAACTGGCAACTCAAATCGGCATTACCATTACTATAGAAAAACTACCCTGGTTCATTCCCCGTACTTGTTTAATTCGTCCCTTCACAGATGCAGCTACGGCTCGCCGTCCAGATATTGTTGTATTGGATGAAACCGTTCTCGCAAGCGAACCTCTCTGGGAAAGAGAACCTGTAATTACGCTGGGAAGCTCAATCAAATTGGTGGTAGAAGTCGTCAGCACTAACTGGGAAACAGATTATGCTCGAAAAGTCGAAGAATATGCCCTTTTAGGAATTCCTGAGTATTGGATCGTTGATTATCGCGGTTTGGGAGGCGTGGCTTTTATTGGTAAACCCAAACAACCAACTTTTACTGTTTGCCAACTGATTGGCGAAGATTACATCCAGCAACAATTTCGCCTCGGTCAACCGATTATTTCTCCTCTGCTAAGGAGCTTGCAATTTCGCCTTGATGATATTCTCCCTCGTTCTTAAATCCTGTAATATAATACTGGCAATAAGATTGTTTGCCATGATGAATAATAAACAACAAGATATGGTGAATCTCCTTCAGGAGATATACGATTCGGAAGGCGATTATTTCGGAATAGATCACTTTAGTCGGTTTTTAAATGAACTAAAGAAATATGATTTCGGAGAGATGTTAGCTTGCCAAGCGAAATATCCTCTCCGCTATGTACTTGACTTTATTCTATCAACGGAGTCTCTTTGGATTAAAATGTCGGATATCGAGTGGTTAAAAGTTATGTCCCTGTTAAATCCAAGACCAAAACCATTTAGCATAGAAATTTTTGATGCAGGTTATGTAGATATTCACTTTCTATGTAAATATATGGGAGTTAATGCAATAGAAATGTTTTTACAACAAGAAGTATTCAGCAATGAAGATAAAAAAAAATTGCTACAGTATTCCAGAAAAGTAGCAGGTTTTTTATTTATAAATGAGTTAGAGTTGGAAAACTTAGATGGCAGTTACTTTGTCCATAAAGATGAACTCGAAAAGGCAAGATCGACCCTGATTTCCACCGGAACAATTAAGCTGCTTAATTATACTGAAGATGAGTTTCGGGAATATATAGAAAGAGAGCTAAAAATTGTTTCTATGCTTGAGGAGTAATAAGTGTAGCAAATACTTCAGGTAATGCTTTAGAAGACTATATCAGAGAGAATAGATAAAATGTCAAATATTAATGACAAGTGGCAAGATGTTCCAGAAGAGCTTTATAAGGAATGGGCAACGATTTTTTATGCTTCACAAGAGGGACTTAACCTTTCTGCATCTTGTCCAGTTTGCGGACAAAATACACTTCATTGTTACTACGACCCAATACGCAAACAGGAAAGAGTAGTTGATTCAAGAAGATATGTGGCTTATGGAGGACTTTGGCAATGGTGTAGTTCTTGTTACTGCTATGTTCATGCTTCTGCATTAGTTCCAGAATGGTGGTCTTGCAAATTGGATATAGATCGTTCTCAACTCAAACACAATCCTGATGCGCTTGAAAATGCCCTTCAGAAGATGAACTGGAAGCCATGAAGTTGGTCAGGTAAGTGCTGCGGATGCGAGCGCTAACACTCGCTTATATGTCCGACTACTTAATCCATCAAATTATTTTTCAGTCCTTAGATAAACGTAAAATCAAAAGGAGAAAGAGATGAAACACCCGTAACCCCAGTTAACTTCGCTAAAATCCGAGAATCATTACCTGCGGTATTATCCCCATTTCCATCATAAATAATGTAAGTGCTACCCCCATTATCATAAGCAAACAAGAAAGCAGTCCCTCCTAAAATATTGATCGAAACAGTTGTCTGTACCGGCAAAATAATCTCGTTAGCACTTTTGAGATTCCCGAATCCAGATGTTAAATTAAACTGATCGTTAATTGGCACACCCAGAGAAGCAAAGTCCGTAATCACATCATAGCCACCAGCCGCGATCGCGCTATTAATCGCCGCCGTCGAACCAGCATTAAACACATCTCCACCATCCGCAGGGCTAGTATAACGGAACGTATTATTACCACCGCCACCACTCATACTATCAGCACCCGCACCGCCACTCAAAACATCATTATCCAGGCCCCCATTAATCGTATCATTGCCACCAGCGCCATTAATTGTGTCACTACCACCCAAACCATTAAAGTTATCTGACAAAGAACCCCCAACAATAGTATTCGGACCATTATCTGCCAAGAATATTTGCAGGTTAATTGTTGCTGAAGCCGTACCCGGACTCGTTCCACCAAATCGATCGCTAATAATATATGTCAAAGCAACAGTACCAGCCGTATTTGCCGGAGTAAACTCTACACCAGTACCCAGATTCACCGTTGTACCCGCCTTAGTTGTACTCAAAGCAATAATAGTTAATGGCTGTTTTTCTGGGTCACTATCATTGGCCAACACATTAATCTGACTTGGTAATGGATTATTAGTTGTAGTCAGAATTAACCCATCATCCACAGCAATAGGAGGATTATTAACCGTTGTAGAATTGTTGAAAGGATTAACATTAATTGCGATCGAAGATGTTGCTGTAGCACCGCCCGCATCACTCACACTATAACTAAACGATCCAGCTTGACCCGTCACATTAGTTCCAGGTTGAAACTTCAAAGAAGTTAACTCTTGAACAGTCAATTTTTCATTCAACAAAGTAACAGAAGTATTATTCCGCAACACCTGACCAAAACGAGTCGCAGGAATCTCTGTCACTGTAATTGTTAAGTTTCCACCTTCAGGATCGATCGGAGTCTGAATACTCAACGCCAAAGGTACTTCCAGAGAAGTTGTCAGAGTTTTATCACTTTCGACAATTGGCGGTTGATTAGCCGCCGTCGGAGTCGGAAAAGATGGAGAAGTCGGCCCAATATTCGGATTTACTGCGGGAGTCGGTATTAGAGATGGACTCGGAGTTGGACTGACTGATGGTACTAAAGTAGGTAGCGAACTTGGACTAGGTGTTGTCGTTGTTGAAGGACTAGGTGTTGTCGTTGGCGATG
>MBRE01000037.1:136632-197108 GCA_001698425.1 Oscillatoriales cyanobacterium USR001
TAGGTGTTGTCGTTGGCGATGGACTAGGTGTCGTAGTTGGCGACGGGCTAGGTGTCGTAGTTGGTGACGGGCTAGGCGTTGTCGTTGGTGACGGACTAGGTGTCGTAGTTGGCGACGGACTAGGTGTCTTAGTTGGCGACGGACTAGGTGTTATCGTAGCTGGCGAAGGAGTCGTCCCCGTTGCAGGTGAAGGGCTAGTTCCCGTTGTTGAAGGAGTTGTCCCAGTTGAAGGTGAAGGAGTTCTGCCCGTTGTCGAGGGAGTTGTCCCCTGAATAGGAAATGGATTTTCATCAACACGCGGAACCGGAGTTGTGGTAAACCGAGAAATATTGAGAGTGCTGGGTTTAACATCAACCAGAATTGCTAAAAACTCTCCAGTACGTTTGTCTTTAATAACTGTGTTGCTAGAATTAGAACCCGTTCCCAGGGCGATTTCCAAATCTGCAAAACTCAAATCCCCTGTAAGCGCGATCGCATCATCATCAGTAAAATCTCTAAAAAAGTCAGCATCAGCCAAACTCACACCGCCTGTAGTTGCACTACCACTACTGAGAGAAGCCGGTTGAGTGCTAAATCTACCTATCACAAAAGTATCTCTGCCTTCACCACCAGTCAAAGTATCTGCACCGCGATCGCCAGAGATAATATCATCACCATTACCACCAGTAATTTGGTCGTTACCTTCTCCACCATAAATAATATCGTCCCCCTGGCCACCATCAGCAGTATCATTCCCAGTACCGCTATTCATCCTATCTGAACCTTCCTGACCGAATAACAAATCATTTCCCCCGCCACCGAGCACAGTATCGTTACCCGTATCCCCAAACACAGAATCATTACCGCGATCGCCCAAAACTAAATCATCCTCACCACCACCACGCAAGCAATCATTCCCCTTTCCCCCAAACAGCGAATCATTCCCCTCACTACCAAACACAGAATCATTACCAGCATCCCCATAACCAATATCACTCCCCTCATCCCCAGAAACCAAATCGTCATCCTTACCGCCACGCAAGCAGTCATCTCCTGACCCCCCCTCAACAGTATCTTTGCCCGCATTACCACTTAACTCATCTTCCCCTTCTTCACCCCTAAGCAAATCTGAACCATCCGCACCCAAAATAGTATCGTCACCACCACGCCCTGAAATCGTGTCATTGCGAGGGCTACCAATTAGATAGTTATCCAAATTATTTGCCACAACTATCCCCTCAACAAACACTGGTTTCGGAGGAGGAACAGGTGCTGGCGTAACAGAAGGCGCAGGAGTCTGCGTTATCGCAGGAGTAGTCCCCTGACTCACAGAAGGAGAAGTTCCTCGACTCACAGAAGGAGAAGTCCCTTGACTCACAGAAGGAGAAGTCCCTTGACTCACAGAAGGAGAAGTCCCTTGACTCACAGAAGGAGAAGTCCCTTGACTCACAGAAGGAGAAGTCCCTTGACTCACAGAAGGAGAAGTCCCTTGACTCACAGAAGGAGAAGTCCCCTGACTTGGTGTAGGTGTAGGTGTAGGCGTAGGTGTTGGCGCAGGCGCAGGCGCAGGTGCAGGCGTTGGCGCAGGTGCAGGTGTAGGAAGAATATCTGTTATATTGCCATTTTCATCTCGAAGAAAAAACGGTGGTCCTTTCTCAATAAAACCTGTTGGTACTGCACCTGGCATTGTTTCGCCTCCTTAATAAAGTTAGTAATGGGGATTTAGTTATTGGTTATTGGTTATTGGTTAACGGTTAACAGTTAACAGTTAACAGTTAACCAATAACCATTAAATAAACTTGAACTGTGAAGCAGTAATCGCCGTACTCAAAGCACCCGGAACCGTAGGAATAGAATTGAGAACCGCCAGATCGAAAGCTGGGAGACTATCATCACTAAGATTACGGTCATAACCCAAAACATACTTATTAAAAGTATTATTCAGATAGACAAAGAAAGCTCCCGATTGCCTCGAACCTTTCTGATTTTTCAAAGCCGCATTTATCGCTTGAGCATTATCAAACTTCGACTCAAACAAAATCACCTCTTGACCACCAATATCATCCCCTGCCGAACCCAGATTTCTGATAATAATACTAGAGAAATCATTAGAAGTTCCAGAATTAGTGAAACCCCCAAAATTGCTTGACCTGAACAAGAAATTATCGCTACCACTAACATTAAAATCAGCAATAATATCCACACCCTCAGCCGGAGCTTCAAAATAGAAGAAATCATTACCATCATCACCCGTCAGCAAGTCAGAACCAAATCCACCGCCAACAATATCATCACCCGCACCGCCAGAAATAGAATCGTTTCCACCTCCACCCAAGGCCAAATCGTTACCAAATCCAGCACTTAGACTGTCGCCGCCATCACCACCATCCAAGGTGTCATTACCAGATTCACCCAATATCGAATCACTACCACCTTCACCTAACACATAGTCATTACCAACTCCTCCCAATTGGGTATCGTTTCCATCACCACCTAGCATCGAATCATCACCATCATTACCCAACATTGAATCATTGCCAACACCACCATCAATTAAATCTCTACCTATTCCACCATCAATACTATCTTCACCAACACCTGCATCAATCGTATCATCCCCACTTCCTCCAGTTACAGTATCATTGCCAGCATCGCCATAGAGGGAGTCATCACCTCCATCCCCAGAAATGACATCCGCACCAGCACCACCATAAGCAGTATCGCTACCATCTCCAGAGTTGATGCTATCATCACCAGCATCCCCAAAGATTAGGTCGTTATTAAAACCACCATCTAAGGTGTCGTTTCCATCTTCACCTTCTAGGGTATCGTTAGCATCGCCACCATCTATAAAATCATTACCAATTCCTCCTAGAAGAGAATCATTTGCGGCTTGACCATAGAGGAAATCATTACCTGCTCTTCCTTCAATAATGTCATTACCATCAGCACCAAAAAAGCTATCATTGCCACTTCCACCAACAATATAATCGCTCAGTGCAGTGCCAGTGAAATTGTCATTGGTAATGCTTGTACGGTCAGAAATATTATCTACGAGAGTAATGCTAAATGAAGCCTGTGGCGTATTAGAAAATCCGTCGCTGACAGTGAAGCTAAAACTATCACTGCCGATGGTCGCCAATAAAGTATATTTGAGCAAATTATTGGCAATATCTTGTTGGGTAAACTTGCCACCAACATTCACAAAGCTAGTACCCCGTTGCAGAAAACCCCTTGCAGGATCGGGTGCTTTTGTCAAGGTATAAACTATTTGTTCTGGTGGTGTATCCGTATCTGTTGCGGATAATTGTTGAGTGGAAATAATTTTTGTAGGAGTGCTTTGAGAGACAATAATTCCCTCATTAACCACTACCGTTGGTGGACTGTTGACATTAATTGTGACAGTGGCCTGAGCCGTGCCGCCGTTACCATCATTAATCGAGTAGCTGAAACTATCAACTCCTGCAAAACCGGAGTTCGGAGTATAGCGGAATGTCCCTCCAGCAATGGGTGTTAACTGACCGTTAACAGTAGGAGTATAAGTAGCAACAGTGAGGTTATTGCGATCGGGATCTGTGTCATTAACTAAAACATTAAAGGAAACTGTCTGGTTCCCAACAGTTGTCACACTATCATTAACCGCTATTGGCGGCTGATTTACCGCTGGGCTTGGACTGGGCGAGATACTAGGTGTTGGACTCGCGCCAGGTGTTGGACTCGGTGATGCGCCAGGTAGTGGTGTTGGTGTGGGTGATGGGTCAGGTGTTGGTGTGGATGATGGTCCCGGAGTTGGAGTTGGAGTTGGAGTTGTTGATGGGCTAGGAGTCGGTGTCGGTGTCGGTGTCGGTGTCGGTGTCGGTGTCGGCGTTGGCGTTGGACTGGGAGCAGGAACAACCGTTGCTAAACCTGGTCTGGTAGGCGCAACAACGAAGTTACCCCGACTGAGGGTGCGGCTGTCTACCCCTGGTAATATTGCTAAAAAGTCCCCTGTAGTGCCATTCCGAATAATCGCTGCTCCGGCTCTGGCATCGGTGCTTTGAAAGATTACGAGGTCTTCAAACCTGAGTACACCGCTAAGTCCGATTAAATCACCGGCGCGGTAGTCTGTAATTACGTCAGCGTCCGCAATGTCTGGACCGCCAGTAGTAGTGATGAGAGGGATAGTAGCGTTAGCAGGATTGGGGGATGTGAAACTGCCGAGGACAAAAACATCTCTGCCATCACCGCCGCTGAGGGTATCTCTACCAAATTCCCCCCAAAGGACATCGTTACCGCTATCACCACTAATATTGTCATCGTCGTCGCCGCCGAAGATGATGTCGTCGCCGTCGCCACCAAAAATACTATCTTTGCCGGCGTTGCCAAAGAGCCAGTCTCCTCCTTCATTGCCGAAAACTAGGTCTTCTCCTGCACCGGCGTTGATGCTGTCATTGCCTTGATCTCCCCAGAGAATATCATCATCTAAATCTCCAAAAAGGCTGTCATCGCCAGAGCCGCCGCGCAAACTATCATTGCCTTTACCGCCAAATGCTGTATCTCTGCCGTCTCCTGCATTGATGGTGTCGTTGTCGTTGTTGCCAAACAGAAGATCCCCTTCTGTACCGCCTGATAATAAATCGTTGTCTTTACCGCCGTAGAGAGTATCAATGCCGTGTCCGCCATCGAGGGTATCTTTGCCGCCGTTGCCAATTAGTAAGTCCTCGTCGAGATCTCCTCTGATTTCGTCGTCGCCGCCGAAGCCGGCGAGGGTATCGTTGCCTCCTAGTCCTGATATTACGTCTGCTCTGGCACCCCCAACAAGGGAATCAGCGGTTTCGGTGCCTCTGACAATTCCACCTACGCTCCCTGGTAGCGTGCTGTCACTGTTGTTGCCAGGTGTAGTGCTGTCACCAGTGCTACCAGGTACGGTGCTGTCGGCTCCGGGTGTGGTGTCGTCATTAACTGGTGTGGGTGTGGGGGTGGGTGTGGGTGCTGGTGCTGGTGCGGGTGCTGGTGCTGGTGCTGGTGTGGGTGCGGGTGTGGGTGTGGGTGCTGGTGCTGGTGCGGGTGCTGGTGTGGGGGCGGGTGAGGGGGCGGGGCTACCTCCCAGGGTTTCACCAGGTCCTAATACGAATGGGCCTGTTCCTGAATTTGTGAAAAAACTGTCTGGCACTGCACCGGGCATGATGAAAACTCCTTTTTTAGATGATTTTGCTTGAACGTGGTGAACGGTTTGAAGTTAGTTTCGCAGGAAAAATAAAGTTTAAAATTAATCAACAATCTTGATTAGTTTTAACACAATCAAATGAGTTGACAAGGGCGATAGTTTTTTTACCTCCACATATTTTGCCCTGAAGAGTGTTAATACTTTCACGGTTTTTCTGATATTTTTAGGTTAACTTCTGGGTTAATTTTGGCGATCGCGAAGTGTTGCAGACCCTGAGCGCGGAATAGATGTATAAATCAGAGGGATTAATGGACCTACTTGCTCTTGTCCGTTGGCTGCTAGTTCGCTGTGGCAAAGGCAAAGTGAGGAACACCGACTCAATAAGTCTAACAAAATTCGCCGTAATCTTTGTCGGTCTGCTTCCTGTTCGGCTTCGATTTGGGTGGGGGACCAGGAGCCTTGTTGGAGGAATAGGGGGGCGGCGAATAGGTTGGCTGCACCGCCGCTCATCCATAGGTGAGAACCTGCATCCAGCCAAAAATGCCATTTATGAGCTTGGCGATGGTTGCGGTATTGAAAGATGTTTGCCAGGGTGACTGCATTGCTGTCTCGTCCGGTGGTTCGGAGGGGGAAGGGGTTGGCGGTGATGGTTCCTCGACGAAGAAGTTGAATAAATTGTGCCACTGTTGCTGATTGGGAGTAGGGGGAAGGTTTTCCCTGGAGTCGACGGTCAATTTCCCAATAGTGTACAGCGGTTTCGATGAGTTCTCGGAGTGCGGCTAGTTGATGGTAGGGGAGTTCGCGATCTTTGAGGAGAAATTTCTGAATGGCTCGATCGAGTAGGGCTATGGGGTTGGGGAGTAGGTGTTGCTGTTGGTGCGATCGCTGTTGTTCGATCCATTCCCAAATCTCTTGATATGCTGTGGTGGCTCTGTGTCCCAGTCTATCCCATCTGGGAAAGGTATTCGCCTGAAGTAAGCGAGGGTTTTCTGTGTCTGGATAGAAGCAGTGATCGGCGATTAAACCGGCCCGCACTGGATCGATATGGGAGATGGGGAGTGGAAAAGGGGGAGAGGGGGAGAGGGGGAGAGGGGGGGATTTCGTTTTTCCTTCTTCCTTCTTCCTTCTTCCTTCTTCCTTCGTTTCGATCGGTTGACTTAAGATAATGAGCATTTCGGCTACTTTGTCTCGATCTACTAGACGGCCTAAGCCTGGATAGACTAGGGCTAAGAGGGTGAGCAGGGCTCTGATGGTGGGGGAACTAGATAGGGGGCGTTGGTCGTTGAGAGATTCTGTGGGAATGTGGTGACTGGTGAGGATTTCTATGAGGCTGTAGCGCGCGATCGCATCTAAACCAGGTGCAATTACCGCTATTTCTTGAGGTGCAGCGGTTTTTGACTGTACTAATTCGATAATCGCTTCGGCGGTTTTGCGAAGTAAGTCAGCGCGGGAAATGGTTTGAATTGATTTTACTGAATCAGGGGCTAGGGGATAGGGGCTTTGGGGTAAGGAAAAATTTTCTTCTGCACTTTCTCTTATCCCTTCTGGACCGAGGGCTAATTCTACAAAAACAGTCCCAATTTTGGCGGCTAAACCGCTAGGACGATTTAAGCGCTCGACTGAGCAACGCTTTTGCAGGTTAGCCATGTATTCGGGATCGGCTCCTAAACCGAGGCGAGTACCGCCATCAGGATTATAGGTAAAAGCACCGACTGCGCCGCGATCGAGTAGGAACTCGAACAGGTGGCGGCTAATGGCTGGATATTCATCTACATCATCGGCAATTACTGCTTGATACCTATAGGCTAAATGCTGCTGATAAGTACGATCGTTGAGTAGATATCGCCAGTAAAGTTCGCAAATAATACCGTAAGTAAGTAATCCTCTGGCTAAACACCACGATCGCCATTGGGTAAGTAACTCTCCGATTAGTGGCCAAAAACTCCCAGGGGTGGTATCATCAATAAATCCCCGTTCTAAAATGGTGGGTATTTCTTCAAAGGGAGTGGCGCTGAGAGCGGCAAGTTGAAATAAATCTAGTATCCGACGTACCATGCGTTCTATGCCGATACCTGCTTGTCGCAATAATACTTCGTCAAGTTCTTGACTCCAGAGTTGGGCGGCAAGCTCCTGCTCGGTTTCTGGTCTGAGTCGCAGGGGAAATTGGGCTCTCAAGTCTAGGGATTGAATTAAGAGCGGCCAAAATAGCACTACTTCGTCTTCAAAAAAGCCTAGTGGTGTGGTGGAATGGAAGGAGTGTTTGCCGGAGGTGGCGTTGGCGATGTGATCGGCTAATTTAAGTCGGTTGTTGGAGTTCGCGGCTAATACTAAAATTGCTGGTACTCTTTGACCGGCGAGTTTGTGTAATTCGCTCTGGCGACGGGAAAATTTGGGTGATAAAGGTTTAACTGTTTGACTCCACTGGCAAAATTGTTCTACGAGGCGAGTGCTTTTACCGCTGCGGGAGTTGCCAAAAATCCAAAAAGAATTAGAGAACACGGTTTTTACTATAAATAAATTTGTTAAGATACCACATACACTAACGCTTATTGATAACTTGCTAAAAGGCGTTAACCGGATTGATCTATGACTGTATCTCCTTGGATGAAGATTGACAAATACTTGCACTCTGCCTATCAGTGGTACCAAGAAACGCCGGAAAGAGCTTTAAATGAGGCTTATAATGCTGCTTTGGCGATTCAGGCGATCGAACGCAAGCATTTTAATGGCAAAAAAATCTCTGCTGAATTTGGCAACTACGGTGAAAGCACTCTGTCTTATTTTAACTTGGAACTTAAAAAGTATTTAAAGATTATCAGGATGCGGAAGGTTGAGTTTAATTTCAGCTATTCTGTTTTCGATTTGCCAGATCAGTTTGCTGGTCATTCTTCTCCCCAAAGTTTAGCCGATCGCTTTCCTAATGCCAATTTTTTAGATAGGTTAGAATTTATTGATGAGGTGACAAGCAAATATACTAAGCCTCAAATGTCATCAAGGTTAACTGCTATTGTCCCGACGACAAGTTTGCAGAATGGTTCTCTAAATTCGGCGGGGAAACAGCCGACTATTGGAGCAAATAATTCTGTGGATAGTTCTCAGAAAAATATCCTGAATCGGATTGATACTAGCTCTGACGATCTAAATTTACTACCGCGATCGCTCCTGAAAACAATCAATCGAATTGGACGAGAATTAGACCCAGAATCGGAAAAGGAAATTATCAAGAATTTTCGCAATTCTAAGGTCAAAACAATTGTAGCTATTAGGTTTATTTTACTTTATTTAATTTTGATTCCTCTGTTGACTCAGCAGGTATCAAAAAATTTCATTGTCGGCCCAATTGTTGACCACAATATGCCCCAGCAAATTGCCCGAACTGATATTAAGAGAATCTTCATTAATCCCGATTTGGAAAGGGAGGCTTTTGAGGAGTTACAGCGATTTGAGGAAAAACTTAATTTTGAACAGTTAATCGGTTTAATTCCGCAGCTTTCTATTGAGAGCAAGAAGGAAAAGGTACAATTTAAAGCTATTGAAATTGCTAAGGAATACCGCAATGAAAGTGCGAATGCTGTGAAAAATGTTTTTTCTGATTTAGTGGCTTGTGGTGTTTTCGCTGGGATCATTTTTACCAATAGGAGACAAATTGATATTTTAAAGTCTTTTATGGATGAATTGATTTATGGTTTGAGTGATAGTGCTAAGGCTTTTATTATTATTTTGTTTACGGATATGTTTGTGGGATTCCACTCTCCTCACGGTTGGGAGGTGCTTCTGGGAAATCTATCTAAGCATTTGGGGGTGGCGGAAAGTCGAGATTTTAATTATCTGTTTATTGCCACTTTTCCGGTGATTTTAGATGCGGTTTTTAAGTATTGGATCTTCCGGTATTTGAATCGTAGTTCGCCGTCGGCGGTGGCTACTTATAAGAATATGAATGAGTAGAATATGAATGAGTAATTAATTGCTAGATTTTGACTAATTGAGGCATGGTTTTATGACAGTAGCAAGTTTAACACCAGCAGAAAAAAGAATAGTTTTAAGGAATGTTTCTTGGAAGACATTTGAGCGTTTGATTGAGGAATTAGGAGAAGATAGGAAAACACGATTGGCTTATTCGGAAGGTTTTTTAGAAATTATGACACCGTTGGGAGAGCATGAAAATAATAACCGTTTTATCGAGAGTTTGATTGGGGCGATCGCTGATGAATTAAATCTAAATATGAAGCGATTTGGTTCTCTAACGTTGAAGCGAGAAAGTATGCAGCAGGGGGCTGAACCAGATTCTTGTTATTATTTTGTAAATGAGCCAATGGTGAGGGAAAAGCAGAAAATTGACCTCAATTTTGACCCACCTCCTGATTTGGTATTGGAAATTGATATAACAAGTAGTTCTCTGAATAAGCAACTAATTTATGCAGCAATTGGAGTTCCTGAAATTTGGCGCTATGACGGTCGAGGGTTAGAATTTTTTGTGTTACAGGAACCAATTTTGATTTATAATAAAGTGCAACAGAGTAGTATTTTTCCTGGGTTATCTTTCGATGTGATTCCGAGATTTATGCGGCAAAGTTTAATTGATGGGGAGACAGCAACTTTGAGGGCTTTTCGAGTTTGGGTGAGGGAACAAAATTGGTAATTGGTAATTGGTAATTGGTTATTGGTTATTGGTTATTTGTTATTGGTTATTTGTTAACTGTCCCGCCCTTACAAAAATTATTATGATACAATTCCGAATCAAACGGAAATGATATAAAACCTAGGGTAGTCTATTAAATTGCTCCCTGTTGAGCCAGGAACCTATTCGCCTCTTTTTCCGTCACGACAAGCCAACACAACCAAAAAGCAGCGCCCGCCCCAAAAAAATTCTGAAATTTTAGTTGTCAACGCGCACGCTTTAAGTTAATCTGGCTAAGTTAGACAAAATACTGATCCTATCGAATCGTTCTAAATAATTAATTATGCAGTCAACAGTAAATATAGAATCTACATCTCTACATTTTAATCAACGGGCTGAAATCTATTTATCTCAAGGCAAAATAGAAGATGCGATCGCGGCTTGCGAACAAGCTCTTAAAATTAAACCAGACTTTGCGCCAGCCCTGAAAACTTTGGGTAACGCTCTCCAAGCTCAAGGCCGCATCGAGGAAGCCAGACTCTGGTATGCTAAAGCCATAGAAGTTCAGCCAAATTTTCCTGAAGCCTACGCCAATTTGGGCAGTATTTTCGCTACTCAGCAAAAATGGTCGGAAGCAATTAGCCATTACCAAAGAGCTCTCGTCCTTAAACCAAATTTTGCCGGAGTTTATCGCAATTTAGCTAAATTATTTGCCCAAGTCGGTAAAGCCACTCAATCTCAAGATTGTTGGTATCAAGCATTTACTCTCGAACCAGAAAAAGCCACGCCCCAAGAACATATTAACTTGGGTAATAGTTTATTGCAGCAGGAAAAAATCCAAGAAGCGGTTAATTGTTACAGTCGCGCTATTAAAATAAATCCGAATTTGGCGCAAGCTTATCAACTTTTGGCAGATGCTTTGAAACAAGCTGGAAATTTGGAACAAGCTGCACCTTACTATCGAAAAGCGATTGAATTAAATGCGGCTAATGGGAAAGCGGTAACTCAAAATGTTGATACTTTGCCCTCGGCACAAAATATTGATACTTTGCCGGCGGCGCAGAATATTGATACTTTACCTGCGGCGCAAAATGTTGATACTTTGCCCTCGGCAACTCAAAGAGTTGAGACGGTTAAGCCGCGCTCCGCTGCACCGAGTATGAATGTGGAAGACCCAGAGGCTTACAATATATTAGCAGAGGGGTATTTAGCTCAGGGGAAATTCGATCGAGCGATCGCATCTTGTCGTCGTTCTTTGCAATTGAAGCCCGATCCGGCAGTATATAAGTTATTGGGTAATGCTTTGCAAGCTACGGGTAAACTTGAAGATGCGAAAAATTGCTATATTAAAGCTTTGGAATTAAACCCAAATTTTGCCGAGGCTTATGCTAATTTAGGTAGTTTTCATGCAAGTCAAGAACAATGGCAGTTAGCAATTAATGCTTACCAAAAAGCGATTGCCATTAAACCAGATTTTGCTGGTGCTTACCGCAATTTTGCTAAACTTTGGACGCAGGTAGGAAAGCCGGTAGAAGCGGCAGAATGTTGGTATAAAGCTTTTAATCTCGATCCGAGTAAGGCAACGTCTGAGGAATATTTAAGTTTAGCTAAAACTTTTTTAGAGCAGGGAAAAACAGATGATGGAATTGCGTGTTATCGTCGTGCCTTAGAATTAAATCCTACCTCTTCTTGGGGTTATCACGAATTAGCAGAAATCCTAAAAAATCAGGAGAAATGGGAAGAAGCGATTCCGCTTTATCGCCGCGCCATTGAGTTAAATCCCGATCATTCTTGGTCCCATAATAACTTAGCCGATGCTCTAATTAAATTAGAAAGGTGGGAAGAAGCGGTTCCTGCTTACTTAAGCGCGATCGAGTTAAATCCCGATCATTCTTGGTCCCATAATAACTTAGGCGATGCTTTGGTGAAGTTGGAAAGATGGGAAGAAGCTGTTGAAGCATATAATGGTGCAAATAAAGTTAAGAATGATTTTTTCTGGTCGCAAAATAACTTAGGCGATGCCTTGATGAAACTGGAAAGATGGGAAGAAGCAGCGAGGGCTTATCGACGGGCGATCGAGATTAATAATGACCATTTTAATTCCCATAGTAATTTAGCTGAAGCTTTGGTAAAGGTGGAAGATTGGGAGGGTGCGATCGCGGCTTATCAGAGAGCGATCGAGCTTAATTCTGAATCCTTTTGGTCGTATAATAATTTAGGGGAAATTCTGGTTAAGTTAGAACAGTGGGAAGAGGCGATTCCGGTGTATCGGCGGGCGTTAGAATTGAACCCAGAATTTGCTTGGGCTCATTATAACTTGGGACAGGCTTTGGACCAGGTCGAAAGATGGGATGAGGCGATCGCATCTTATCGTCAGGCGTTAAAAATTCAGCCGGATTTACCTTGGCTACCACGCAATTTGGCCGATGCTTTACGGAATCGGGCTCAGGCTGATTTAGAGTTGGCGAGTGATTTGTATCTGACTGCGATCGAGCATAACCCGGATGATGTGCAGTTGTATCATAAGGCTTTGGAGATTAGGCCGAATGATGCGGATTTGTATGTGGGGTTGGCTGATGCTTTGGTGAAGTATGGTTGGTTGGATGGCGCGATCGTTTTTTATCAGATGGGGTTGCAGATTCGGCCGGACGATCGGGGGATTTCGGGGCGGTTGGAAGAGGTGTTAAAAAAAAAGGGGGTAAATAGGGCGGTATCAGGATCAGATCGATCGGTTAATTTAGTAGAAAGTAGTGCGATTCAGCAGAATGCTGGGGCGGCTTTCGATTATCAGAAGTTAGGGGAAACTCTTCAAGGAGAAGGTAAAGTTAATGAGGCTATTGCTGCTTATAAAAAGGCTATAGAAATTAATCCAAACTACTTTGGAACTTACCACAATTTAGGGGATATATATCAGCAAAAAAACAATTTAGATGAAGCAGTAATATTTTATGAGAAGGCTATTAAAATTAATCCAAGCTTTGCCTGGTCACACCATAATTTAGGAGATACCTTTTTTCGGCAACAAAAGCTTGACGAAGCCGCCGTTGCTTACCGCAAAGCAATTGAACTTGACCCTAACTTTGCGTGGGCTAACTACAATTTGGGGCGACTTCTCAACCAACAAGATAAGCTGTATGAAGCCCTTAGCTATTACCAGAGGGCTAATGAACTCGACCCTAACTTATTTCCTTTAGACTTGCAAATTTTGCGGGAAGGGCTGCTGCAAAGCCAAGATGCTTACAGCAGGTGGCGTGCTAAAAACTGCCCCAGAGAGTCCGATCTCAGACAGATGGCAGGAACGGTGGAATTATTTAATTACAAGCCTCTAGTCAGTGTCATAGTGCCTGTCTACAATACACCAGAGAAGTTTCTGAGAGAGGCAATCGAGTCGGTTTTGAATCAAGTTTATCCCTATTGGGAATTGTGCATCGCTGACGATGCTTCAACCCAGGCTCACGTCAAGCAAGTTTTGGAAGAGTACAAGGCTAAAGATGAGCGGGTTAAAGTAGTTTATCGAACCCAAAATGGTCACATTTCTCGTGCATCAAATTCAGCTTTAGAGATTGCTAAAGGTGAGTTTGTTACCCTTTTAGACCACGACGACTTGATGACACCAGATGCTCTGTATGAAGTGGTGCTGATGCTGAATCGCCACCCTGAAGCTGACATGATCTATTCCGACGAAGATAAGCTGACTGCTGATGAGAGACTAATTGGGCCTTATTTCAAGCCGGAGTGGTGTCCTGACTCGTTTCTGTCTCGAATGTACACCTGTCATTTGGGAACTTACAGACGGTCAATTATCAATGAAATTGGAGGTTTCAGAGTCGGTTTTGAGGGAGCGCAAGATTACGATTTAGTGTTGCGGTTTACGGAAAAAAGTGACAAAATTTTTCACATTCCAAAAGTCCTCTATCACTGGCGAATGCACTCTGGTTCAACTGCTAGCAGTACGGATGCAAAGCCTTATGCCTATGAAACTTCAATGAAAACTCTGCAAGAAGCTATTGAAAGGAGGGGCGAACCGGGTAAGGTGGAGGAAGTTCCAGACTATTTAGGACACTACATCGTCCGCTACAAAATCGCGGACTACAAGTTGGTAAGCATCATTATTCCTACACGAAATCTTGGCAACGTTTTAGACAAATGCCTAGAATCTATCTTCACTAAAAGTGTGTACCCAAATTACGAAGTCATCGTTATCGACAACGGTAGCACAGAGTTAGAGACGGCTCAAATAATTGCTAAATGGACTGCCAAGGAGTCCAATAGGTTTAGGTGTTACCCATTTGATATTCCTTTCAATTTTTCTAAGATTAATAACTACGGGGTTAGCAAAGCACAGGGAGATTATTTATTATTTTTGAATAATGATACAGAGGTGATTACTCCCGACTGGCTCGACGCAATGGTAGAGCAAGCTCAAAGGTCTTCTATTGGTGCTGTGGGAGTCAAGCTGCTATATGCTGACAATACTATCCAACACGCGGGAGTTGTACTCGGGCTGGGGGGTGTGGCTGGTCATATATACCTCGGTTTTCCCGCTAATTTCCCTGGATATTTCAGCAATGTGGTGGGGATGAATAATCTGTCAGCAGTTACAGGTGCGTGCTTGATGTGCCGCCGCGAGGTATTTGAGAGCGTGGGAGGATTTGATGAAGAACTTGCAGTTGCCTATAATGATGTGGATTTATGCTTGAAAATGGTTGACCAAGGGTATCAAAATATTTATGTGCCCCATGTTTCTCTCTACCACTACGAATCAAAAAGTCGTGGTTACGAAGATACGACCGAAAAGAAAGAAAGATTGAGTAGAGAATCCAAGATAATTGAAAGCCGTTGGTCGAAGTTTATTGAGAATGATCCTTGTTATAGTCCTCATTTGACGAGGGTGCGTCAAGATTTTGGGATTAGAGTTGAGGCATAGGCTTGGGCAGATGAGAAAATTATAGTAAGATAAATGTTGTACTAGAGAGTACAACTTTTAGGAGGATTGATTTTTTGACACTCTCAGGTCGGTCATACACTGAATTGTTGAAAAACCCAGATTTTGAGCTTCAAAGGCGCTGTCAAACCGCCTCTACTGACTCTACTTAGTGTTAACCAAGTTTCGCCGATACCTTTAGACATTAAACACAACTTTTTTTATGACAAAAGCAAAAAGTCTTAATATTGATGTCCGGGCTGCTGTTTCGGCTGCCGAAAATTATCTTACTTCTCTCCAAGATAAAATAGGACTTACAATCCAAGATTTAAGACTAGAGGAAGTCGAACTGTCAGAAGATAAAACATATTGGCTAATTACAATAGGATTTAATCGATTGACAGATACGGCTAATAATCCTCTAGGCCTTCCGACTATTCCCCACCACGAACGCGAATATAAAATCTTTAAGATAGATGCGGAAACAGGAGAAGTTAAGTCGATGAAAATCAGACAACCATGAATGAGTTTATTTGTTCCTTATTGGGACGCTACCAACAAAAGGGAATTTTAATTGATACCAACATTCTCTTGCTTTTAAATCTACTATATAATTTCTATCAACCCATATTTTGGCGGTATCAGTGCGATAATTTGATTCATAATATCCCGATCTTTGGTAATCATCAACTCAGAGTGAGAGTCTGCTACTTCCATACGAGACCAGCCATCAAAGATTATTCCCAAATTAGGAAACTCCTCCGCTAATTTTTTGATAATATTAGCATTTCCCTCCACCTGAGATACCCAAGTTCTAATACTTCTAATTTGGATACATAAAAGAGGAAAATGTTTTTTAGCCCTTTCCACTTCTTCTAAAAAATGTTGACATCTACAGGACTTACGCACAACTAACGTAATTCTGTCGTTGCGAGGGTCGCTCAGCAATCTCAAACCCTTGGTACACCGTTAAAGTGCGTAAGTCCCGATCTAGTTAGAGTTGCGCCAATCAATTTGTTTTCAGCTACTTGAAATTGGGTTTATCTAGGGAGTTTTAAGCAGATTGGCTTCTGTTAATTCCTGACTGGTAAAAGTTTCCCATAATTCAAAAAATTTATCTAATGCCTCTCTCTCATCACCCGAATAGAATAAAATTATTTTAGCCCAGGAGTGAGCGGTGGTGATTCTATACTTATCGGTAATCCACTCTTGAAAATCATTAAGTTGCTCTTCTTGCTGAGTGGGGCTTAATCCCAAATTATGGCGTGTCCCAATATAGCCATTTAAAAAGGCATAAAGACAACTAATGGAGCGACTACCTAAGTACATGGCGGGTCGGTTTTTGATTTGTTGGAGAATGTCCTGTAATTCCATTGTGAGTACCTTGATGGTTGGAGGCTAAAAGCTCAGTAGAAGGAAGAAGGAAGAAGGAAGAAGGAAGAATACTTACACAGCCGGGGTTTTAGTCATCCGTATTCTATGTTTAATTAGGTGGATTTACTTAAAAGTCTTCTTCCGTTATTTCAAATTCTCTACCTAAGCGCGCTTTAGTATCAAATTGGAGATTCGCTATCCATATCTCTCTGGGCAAACCTTCTGGGTGAAGGTTATCAAACACGATTTCTATGCCCTTAATGATAACACTAATCCCTTGATGGCGACCATTAACTGAAATGACTTTTTCCAGAATATCGTCATAAATATTGGCATCCCACTTGCGGGCTGAACCTGTATATAGTTTAATCAGTTTAGCAGAAATGCCTTCAGAGATAAGGTAGTTTTTGATAGCCTGGGCGCACTGGAGGCACTCAAAGTCATTATAACTTTTAGAGATGGCTCTGAGTTGGAAAATTTGGGCATCATTGATAGGAATTTGGTTCTCCTTCTTGATAGCTATGTGAATTATTGGCTATTTTACAGAAAAATCCCAGAAGGACCCACTGTTCCCAAAATATTGGTTTGATCGCGTTAAACTTCTGCTATAATTTCTCTGTTAGTCTTTCATGTCTCTTTCTTACTAGAACCCTTAAGTATTTTTTTCTATGACTACTTCCTTACAAGTCCATTCTCAAAGCGTTTCTAGTTATTTTAACCAAGGCAACTTATTTAAACAGTCGGGTAAGTGGGAGGAGGCGGCGGCGGCCTATCGCCGATGTCTTGAGTTAAATCCTGATTTCTCTTGGTATCACCATAATTTAGGTGAGGTTTTGGCTCAACAGGGGAAGTTGGAAGAGGCCGGGGTCTGTTACCAGCGGGCTTGTGAACTCAACCCAAATTCGGCTTGGTCTTGGCATGGTTTAGGGGAAGTGCTGGAACGGCAGGGCAATTGGGATGGGGCGGTTGTAGCTTATAGACGGGCTGTGGAGATATCTCCAGATTTTTATGAGTTTCATAATAGTTTGGGAAAGGCTTTGTGCTTCAAAGGTCAACTGGATGAGGCGCTAGGGTGTTTGCGTCAGGCGATCGAACTCGATCCTGAGTCGGCTTTGCCTTATCAAAATTTGTGGGAGGTTTTGGCGAGGCTGGGACAGGTGGATGAGGGGATTGAGTGTTTGCGAAAGGCGATCGCGCTGAATCCAGGTTCTTGGGAATTGTACATGAAGTTGGCAGAGGCGCTGCAAGGAAAAAATGAGTTAGCAGAGGCTATTGCTGGTTACGGAAAGGCGATTCAGCTTAATCCTGATTTTTATTGGCTTCGTTATAAGTTGGGAACGGCTTTGGCGGCTAAAGGTCAATGGGAGGAGGCGATCGCATCTTATCAGCAGGCGGCTGAGTTGGAACCAGGGGCGGCAATCGTTCATCACTATCTGGGGTATACTTTGTCGATCGTGCAGCGATGGGAGGAGGCGATCGTTTGTTATCGGCAAGCGCTTGAGATTGTGCCGAATGCGGCAATTATTTACCAGCATTTGGGGGATGCGTTGACGCGGTTGGGAAGATGGGAGCAAGCAGTAGGGGCATACCGGAAGTCGGTTGAGTTTGAGCCAAATTCGCTCGAAGCTCAGGATCATTTCGGGTTTGCTTTGTATCAGTTGGGGCAGTATGATGAGGCGATTTTGGCTTACCAAAAAGCCTTAGAAGTGGCTCCCAATTCGGATGTAGTTAATTTCCATTTAGGGGATGCTTTGCGGCAGCGAGCCCGGGTGCAACCGCTGCAAAAAGATATTGATGGGGATTTAGATGCTGCGGTTAATTGCTATCGTAGGAGTATTGAACTGAATCCAAATAATTTGGAGGTTTGTCAAAGGGCGTTGGAAATTAAGCCGGATGAGCCGGAGTTGTATTTGCAGTTTGGTAAGGCTTTGGCACAGCAAAATCAGTTAGAGGGCGCGATCGTTCAATATAAAAAGGCGATCGAACTTGAGGCAAATAATATCGAACTTGAGGCAAATAATATCGAACTTGATGAAAATAATATCGAACTTGATGGGAAGAATGGGGAGGCTTATCGGTATTTGGGGGATGCTTTGGCTAGGTTGGGACGGTGGGATGAGGCCATTGATGCTTACGATCGATCTGTGAAGATTAATCCTGATGATTTTATGTGTTATGCGGGTTTGGGTGATGTTTGGTTGGGTAAGGGGATGGTAGAGAGGGCGATCGAGTTTTATCAAAAGGCGATCGAGCTTAATCAGGATTTAGCTGAGGTTTATGATAAGTTGGGTGATAGTTTGGCTAAGGTGGGGCGACAAAAGGAAGCTAGTGTTTATTATCGTCGAGGGCTGGAAGTGAAGGGGAAAGTTTCTTGATTGCGAAATAACGCGCGATCTGCTGAAAATTTCGCTTGATCGGGGTTGTACTTTTGTGTCACCCTGATCGATTATTTTATCCATAATCTCCTGACTCCTGACTCCTGACTCCAGCCATATATTGCAGTCTATCTTGGCGAAAGTTCTCTAACAATGTTGATTATTTCTTCATAAATAACAGACCAATCACAATCATAATTACTATCAGGTAAATCCACTATATAATTTCTATCAACCCATATTGGAGGTATAACGTTTTCCCCAACCAGTGGGGAGTTCATATGGTCTTTACACCAAACCACGTCGTAAAAATAAGTATGTGAATGAGTGACACCAGGTTTACTAGCAATCCAAATTAACCTTGTCATTCCAGAACCTAAAGGGGCAGAATATACATCTATAGCATGGGCAAAAACTACCTTTTCCACAGTAGTTCCAATAGCGCAATATGTCTTAATATTTGGCGGGATGAGCGCGATAATTTGATTCATAATATCCTGATCTTTGTTAATCATCAACTCAGAGTGAGAGTCTCCTACTTCCAGACGAGACCACCCATCAAAAACTACTCCCAAATTAGGAAACTCCTCCGCTAATTTTTTGATAATATTAGCATTTCCCTCCACCTGAGATACCCAAGTTCTACTACTTCTAATTTGGATACACAAAAGAGGGAAATGTTTTTTAGCCCTTTCGACTTCTTCTAAAAACTCTGGATTCTCAGAACACTTTTTCAGGGAAAATTGAGTAACGCGATCCGCTAACTCTTGACTCATAAATAAGTCATTTACCTGAACAGCAAAATAGTTATTATCTAAAATCGTTTGAAATAGCTCATCAGTATTAGCTAACTTAGTAATTTTATGGCTAGGTATTTCAGGAAAAACACCGCCGACATTAAAGAAATCTTGCGTTCCGACTAAAAACTTTTCAACTGTCTCTAAAATATAGTTGGATTGAAGATAGAGAATACCTGATAATTCATTCCAGTAGTAGTGTCCAAAATTTTTATTAAATCCTATATCAAATACAAGGTTTTTAGGAACTTGGTTTTCTATATAAGATTTTGCTTTCTCATAGCTACTGACTAGAGAAACTTTTAACCCATTAACAAATTTATTAATTTCATTAGATACTAACCAGTGAGGTGAAAATTTTATAATGATTTCTTTTTCTGGGAGATAAATACAGATTTTGCCACGACAAGTATTTCCAATTACTAGGTAAAATACTTCCTTTCCTGCAAAGCGGTAAACGTGCATTAATAGCCAATTTTCATAATTAACATAAAAGGATTGATTAGACTTGACAGTTTCACCACTAAAAGGGCATACTGAGTAAACGTAACCAGTTTCGACCATAGCTTTACAACAAGCATGGTTTTTAGAAATTGACCATAATTCAGAAATGTTTTCAATATATTTTCTCGAAAGTTTTATTTTCGATGTAGGATGAAAACTATTAATATAAATTTCTTCTAAGTTAATATCGTCTTTTTTGATTAGTTGTAAATTAGCTAAGGATATGCCATAATTATTGAGTAAACTTTGATCTGCTTCCGTTAAGTTATTTATATCAATAATTGTATAGTTGCTGTTTTTTTCAAAATAAGTTTCGGCTTCAGCTTTTGTGGGAATTGGCTCAGAGATATCATCAATTTTTCCTAATTGATTTAACTTTTTCCACAAAATTTCATAAATTGATCCTGTGTCAGGTAATTTCTCTCGATCGCGCTTATTATTAAGTTCCAGGTTATGACCAAATTGCGGGGCTTTCTGGAAAAGCGCGATCGCGTCATCCATTAAATCCTTTTCTGCCAAATGGAGACTAAAATTATAATAAACCATTGCCTGATGAGGATCGCGCTGCAACACAGAATCAAAACAAGCAATAACTCGCTCCAGTCCCCCTTGCTTAACTAAAACCTCACCCCAATGAGGATTTAACTCAATGGCACGATAATAGGCCAATTTAGCCTGATCAATCTGCCCATTTTGGGACAAAATTTGGGCCATACCATAGTAACTAGAGCCATTCGGACTAATATCTATAGCCTGTTGGAAGGACACGATTGCATCCTCAAAGCGCCCTAATTTGGCCAAAGTTTCCCCTAAATTATGGTGATACCAATGAAACTTCGGGTTTTGTTCTATGGCCTGATAGTAATAAGCCAGGGCTTCAGAAAACTGGCCTTTTTGTTTTAGTTCGTTAGCCGTTTGAAAATAGGTAGTAGTCATGGTTTTTGGTTATTAGCCCTTGGTCTTAATTTATCGCTACTTTATCAGATTTAGGGTCGATCGATCCAATTCTAACTGGCCTTGTTTCAGTTTTAATCTTGATCGATCCAATTCTATCTGCATTTCTTCTGCTGTTTGTTTCCAACTATTCAACTGAGATTTTACCCATTCCTTTTCCGATTGACTCGCATCTAATTTAGCTTGTACCTCCTGAGTTGTGCGTTGCCAAGTTTCGACTTGCACTGCTAACTGAGATTTTTCTGCTTGAGTTTGCTGTAGTTGTGACTCTTTTTCTTCTAACTGAGACTGTAATTTATCCAGAGATTGGGTAAATTGTGCTTGTATCTGTTGCACTTGCTGGGCCAACTCTTTTGCTTCTGCGATAAAAGCTTCTTTTTGAGCTTCTAAAATAGCGGAGTTAGCTTCTGCATACGGTTGATATTTGTTAAAAATAATCTCCCTAGTGCGAGTAAAATCAGCGCGGTTATGGCTACTTGTGTTAGTGCCATCATTTCTTTGGGTAAATTCGCAGGTAGTTTCTTTGATATGGGCGATGTCAAATTGGCGAGATAGCCTAATTATTAAATCCCAATCTTCATGGGTTGATAGGGTTTCATCAAATAAGCCCACTTCATCTAAGCAGGATTTTTCGTGCATTAGACATAAGTTAGGAGTGCAGTTACTCACTAAGATTTTGTCCTTGTCAAAGTCTAGGGAGTAGGGTACACTACGGTTAATTGTCACATATTCACCATTTTGTTTTTCCTGTTGCGCCATGACAGCATCGGTGTAGGCGATTTTATATTCGCTATTTTCTAGGAATTTGACTAGGGTTTCGATGTGATTGGGGTAGTAGTTATCATCGTCATCTAAGTAGGCGATGTATTTACCACGGGCGGCGCGGATGCCAGTGTTACGGGCGGCGGAGCGTTCGAGAGCGCGATCGTGTTTTTTATAGACAATGTTACCCTTGGTATTGAGGCGTGATATGACTGATTGTACGTCAACACCACCATCATTAACTACGATGATTTCTAATTCAGTGAATGTTTGATTAAGGACACTTTGAATAGCTTGGGTAAGCATTTCTGGGCGGTTTTTAGTGGGGATGATGACAGTGACAAAAGGCTGGATCAGTTTAGGAGCCAATATAGGTTTCTCATCTAAGTCTCGATACTCGTTCCATATACGATGAGTTTCATCTGTTCCCAGTTCTCCAGAGGTTGACAACCCTTGGGGGTTAAAATAGTATAAACCAAGAACTTCTGGTAATCGTACCAACTTTTCTGTTTTGCCAATCCTCAGCCAAAACTCATAATCTCCAGCTGCCTTAAATTCATATCTGAAATAACCATACTTGTTGTGTAATGATTTTCTCCAGAGTGGTTGTGGACCGATAATGCACCGTTTTTCCAGTTCGCTATAGGAATAAACAGGCCAATTCCAAGTTTCCGTTGCTTGAGTTGTTGCCCATCTATCATTAGCCACATGAGTAATCAACTGATCAGCATAAACAAGACTCACTTCAGGATGAACATCTAAGTAGCTTGCCATCACTTCCAGTGCATCGGGTCTGTGTCGATCATCTGTATTAGCATTTGTTATGTAATCTCCTTTGGCAATTTTAATAGCTCGGTTCCAACTAGCATAAAGCGTCTCCCGCTCAAGGGTGCGCTCATAAATAATATTTGGATATTTAGATTGAAACTCTCTGATAATTAATTGTTCATTTTGTTCAGAAGCACTATCAATAACGATAATTTCCAGATGTCCTTTTTTGTATAATGATTGATCAACTAAGTCATGTAAACAACCACGAATAAACTCTTCAGAGTTGTATGTAGAAACAATAGCTGAAACTTTAACTTTGAAGTGAGTTTTATACAGTGAGGTCTGAGATGAACTGTTGGAGACTATTTTAGGAGCAGGTCGTTGAGCCGTAGCAAAAAGCCATGAATCTGATGAATTAAGAGAAACAACATTAAAACTATGTTCAGTCAAGAGTTGTCTTAGTTGCTCAGTTGTGTAACCATTCCCAGCAAAGCCATATTGCATCTCAGCAGATGCCTCTTCATCAAATCTGCCAAAATGAGGGCTACTAGCATCATGTACTTGAATTTTGAAGTAACCATTTGGCTTGAGCACTCGAAAAACTTCTGCAAAATAGCTCTTAACAACTGACACAGAGCGGATATGCTGAAACACAATTATGGAGTAAACAAAGTCATAATAGTCACTAGGCAATTCTTTTAAATCACTACCATTATTAACGTATAGTTGTCCATTCTGCTTGCCATCAGCCAAATATTGATGACCAAACTGAATCATATTGTCTGAAATATCTACACCATCCACCTGTGCGAATAACTCGCGCATGGGTTTAACAACACGACCAACGCCACAGCCAATTTCTAAAACCTTCCAATTCGGTTGAGTTGGTATATTTTCTAGCATTTGTTCAACTGATACCTTAGCCGAATGATCCCAAGCCGCTATTTTTTCTGTAAGCGTTAGTTTGTCCACCTCTTCACTCGTGAACACTCTACTGAACATTGCTTCATGGAGAGAGTCCACATTCCAAAATTCCCGCTGTTTTGATAAAAACTCCTGGTTCACCTTAACCTTTTGATTAGTGTGAATAGGATTCACTGAATACTCTGGTTTCTGCTTGATAGCCATAAATTCTTCATCGTTTAAGAAAATTGTTTGAGGGGCGGGAAGTAAATTTGTATATAAACCCCGTTGTATTATAATTAATTCTTCATTAATTGCTTGATCAATTTCCTGCATATACTTGTCCCATAGAAGTTTTGAACGATTACTTTCATAGGAGCGAAAGCCAGCGAGAAAAGTGTCAACAAAAAATAGTTGTGCGTACCGCGAAAAGCGCAACCAAAGTTCAAAATCACCAGCGATTTTGAAGTCTATGCGTAACTTCGCACCAGCTTTTTCCCATAAGGTTCGTTTCCAAAATGTACTTTCTTGCTGAATCCAAAAATTGTCTGACAACCACTTTTTACTAAGGATATATTCTCGCGACCACTTCGGTACATCTGATACAATACAATCCATGATGCCAGCTTTATTCCATCCTGTAGGTCTGCCCATGAGCCACTCTACCTGCTGATACTCTTTGAAAACTGTTGCCACCTTAAAGAAGGCATCAGGATGAAACTTATCATCAGAATTAAGCCAAGCCATAATCTGACCTGTAGTTTTACTAAATCCGCAACTAATAGTTGCATACTGACCTTGATTTGGGTGAGTATGCCAATATGCAAGATGCTTTTCATACTTTTTGATAATTTCTACTGATTTGTCTTGACTACCATCATCAATAATTACATATTCCAAATTGGGGTATCCTTGACCCAAAACAGAGTCAATACACTCCTCTAAAAATTCACTTTGATTATAAGATGGCGTAACTACCGATATCTTCGGGAAGGCATCACGCACCATCAACTCAACCCTATTAATTTGTGGATTGATTACGGATTGATTTTGCGAGGGATGACGTAGAGACTGTTTTTGCCAAAGAATGTTATAAGAGATGGTTTTGCCAAATACTTCGTAATTCTGTTGAGTTGTAGATTGCCACCAGCACTTATAGGAAGTTTCCGACATTCCATATAAATCAGGATCTGCACCCACTTCGGAAAACGATATCATCTGGTTTGACGCAGGAACATTTTTAAACAAATAAGGCAAAAGTTTGTTAGTCCATACATCGTACTTTCTGATATGAACATCAAAACAATGCAGAGATATCCCATCAGGTGCTAAAACACGGTCAATATCCTCCAAAACTTTTTTGAAGGTATCTTCATCTTCGGGAGTATGCTCTAAAGCAGAAATACTAAATACACAGTCAAAATATTCGTCTGGTAATTCAGAACAAAAATCACCTATATACGATCTTACAAGATAGTATCCGTCAATCTCATCAACCTTAGTCGGTCCAGTTCTAACACCATCAATCTTATCTACATTCCAGCACTCATAATCATGCTTCAACGCCTTAATAACTCTTGAATTTCCACCTCCAACTTCTAGTAACTTTGCTCCGGGCTGAAAATTGTCAATAATGAAATTATACACCAACAGATCTTGATAAAATTTGAGATCAAAAATTGGGTCATATTTTTCTGGACTAACGCCTAAGTAACAGCCAAATTGCCTAAACAATTTTAAATGACTCTTCTTAGAGTAGGTAAAGTCTTGAAAGTTACTCCAAAGTATCTTATTAAAAAATGTGTTATCGCTTACTTGATCATGATTATTAAATGATAAACCAAGTGGATTTTGATCCTGAACCATAGGCTTGGTTGCTGAGGGATACAAAAGTTCATAGAACTTTTTTTCCAATAAATCTACCGAACGATTGATGTCAAAGAAACGCAGTGCTCTCTGTTGCCCATTTTGGGCCATAAGCTCCCATTGATCAGGTTCAGACAATAGACCATAGAGTTGACGTGCTAAAACTTCAGAATTTTCAGACGGAAATCTTAATCCACTAACTCCATCTTCAACCACTTCACCTGCACCACCAACACCAGTTGTGATCACTAGCAAGCCAGCAGCCATAGCTTCCACTGGGGAAATTCCGAAAGCTTCTTCAGCTATGGAAGGAAAAACTAAGATATTGTGTCTACTAAACAATTCTACAAGCTGCTCTTGTGATTGATAGCCCAAGAATTTTACCTTACTCATTAACTCATTTGCTGCAACAAAGCTATGTAGAGTTTCCACAAAATTTTTGTCATAGTTTATATCCCCGGCTATAGAACACTCAAAATCGACATGAAAGTAACTATCAAGAATTTTTAGAGCTTCTAGTAAAGTGTGTACGCCCTTTGTATTGATAACAATTCCAGCAAAAACTATTCTTAGCTTATCAAAATGATCGCTATGGCGTTGTTTATAGAATTTCTGAACAAAAGCCCCAGGATAAATTACTGAAACGTCGTCAAAGTTATAGGTCTTAAGGATACTGTGTTTCACGTATTCACTAGCTGCTGACAAATGATAAAAACGGCTTGTGGGTTTCTCTAAAGGAGCATACTGTAAAAACGCAAAGCCCAAGTGATGAATTATAGGAATATTGTTTTGGAAAAACGGATCAAAAATTGCTGTGCCTAAAAGTTGGATATTGCCAACTAGACAAACATCCGGTTTAAAGTTTCTAATTGTATCTGTTATTATCTCCTTATTATGCTTATTAATTACATTAATTTCTTGATGGTCTTGTAGTACATTCATACCTCCCTGATAATCACCAGTTAGGATTAAGTCTCTTCTAATATTCGATTCTGGTGTAATAATTTCACCTAAGTAGGAAGCATTAGATGATAAAACTTGTATAATATGACCTCTTTCCTGCAAGATTCTAGCAAAACTACTTATCGAGCGACCATATCCTCCTAGCTCTTGAGGAGGATATAAATTATTGATCACAAGGATATGCTTCTGTTTTATTCTGTCTAACGTTTCCAATTCAGCTTTAAACCTGTGTAGCAAAGATTTAGATTCTTCTAAACTAGCTGTGATTTTTTCCAATGGGGAATAAGATTCTTTTCTTGACATAGCTGATATTTACCTCCTGTTATCTGTAGATTTTTTTGATATTCCGTGAGAAACTTTATTTTTTTAAATTTTGACTAGGTAGAATTGATTATTTTTAAACATTCCTGGTAGATATCTTTCCAGTCGCAATAATAGTTTGAGTGCCAACCTAGATTATCCATATCATCTTCTATTCCGACAACCATACTAGGATTTATCCCTTGTTCCCTCCGCGCAGATTGATTTGGTATTTCAGTCTTAAAAACTGATTGACTAGCATGAACCACTCCTTTTTTATTCGCGACTCCTGAGAAAATAGCAATACCAGAACTAAAAGGAGCTATATAAAAGTCTATCGCCTGTGACCAGACTATTTTCTCTGAAATTTTGAACCCGATAGCATTATATAAACTAACAGATTGTCCTACCAGAGAAGTTATTTCTTTTAATGTCTGTAAATCTTTTTCAATCGCAGATTCATCAGCCGCAACATATTTTTCTTGTCTTGACCAACCATCAACAATCACTCCCATATCTGGGTAATTAGCCTGAAGATTATTAATAACATCTGCTATTACTTGAGCCTGGGATAAACACACACGGGTGTTATTACGAACTTGTATCCAAACCAGAGGAAAATGCTGTCTAGTGTTATTAACCATTTCTAAGAAAGGAATGCTACAATCGTTCAACGCTGCTTTATTCATTCGATCTGCTAGTTTTTGACTTAGCCAAAATCGGGAAATGCTTAACATCAGAACCATTAACTTTTTTTCCAAAATTAAATTAAACAACTCATAGTCACTACTCGCATTATATATAGGACAAATGGCAAGCTCAGGGAAAATGTTTTCTATCTTCAGTAAATTATGATAGCCCACGACCACACTTTCTAACTTGGCGAGATTCTGATGCTCGTACAAATCCTGATAAGACTGTAACATATTAAAAAACGGGTGATATAGGTGATTTAGGACACCCCAAATGGATGCTGTACTTTTCTTATAAGGAAATAATATATACTCTTGAAATTGTTGCCATGAGCCAACAGCATAGGATTTGAATTTGTTTATGATCTGGGCGTAATCTCCAAACTCAACAAATGCTTTCATCCATAAAGGCTGTATTGCTATAATTAACTCTCTTAAGGGAAAATACAAAAACAACTTTATCCCGATATAGAGCCCTGTAATGAGGTAAAAAACTTCCGTTCCCACAAATCGGTAAACAACCATTGGTTGGTCGGCATTGGTGGCTAGATAAAAAGACTGATTTGATCTAAGTAACCTACCGGTGAAAGGATCAACAGTATAAATATACCCTGTCTCTACAATGCTTCTTTGGAACGGATAGACATCTTTCGCCACTTCTGCAATACGAGTGTGAGTAGTTCCACAAAAAAAATTAACGAAAGTCTCTTCTAAAGCTATCTCTAAAGAACTAGAACGACCAAAACCATCTCCTTCGTGTTGAATAAGTCTTAAGTTATCTAATGAAACGCCTATTTCTGCTAGAAAATCCTCATCCTCTTCATTTAAGGTAGAGATATGGATAAATTTATACTTTGTTCCAGTAGCAAAGTGGTATTCAGTTTTGCCAAGTATAGCTTCTTCTCCACTAATATTATTGCTAATATAATCCTCATCCAATGTTCCTAACTCATTCAATCCTCTCCAAATGTAGTCATAAACCTCTTCTACTGGCTTTTTAATTTGAGGCACCGCACGAAAACAATCAACAGCTGTATCTATGAGACATTCTTGTGACAAAACAATCCCCAGATTGTGATAATGTTTTGCACTTTCTGGCTTGTTTTGGAATACTGTATTGTAACAATTGATTACCTGTTCTCCCAATCCTTGCTGAACTAAAATTACTGCTAATTTCGCACAATTTTCTGGGTTTCCTGACTGGCTTTGTAAAGCTTGTTGATATTGGGTTAATGCTTCTGAAAATTGACCGCACTGGGCGTAAAGCATCCCTAATTTAAAGGATATATCGCCACTTGATGCTAACTTTAGTATTTCCTGGTAAGCCTCTATGGCCAATTCTATCTGACCTTGTTGTTCTAATAATTCCCCAGCCCTACGGAATGTAGCGATCGCGTCTTCTTCTTGACCTATTCTGGCTAATGACAATCCTAACAAATAATAGTCATGCCCTGACTCTGGAGAAAGTTCCACAGCCTGACGATAGGAGGTAATCGCGTCTTCTATCTTACCTACTTTCGCGAAGGCAATACCCAATTTTTGGTAAGATTGGTGATAGGTTGGCTCAATCTCTATGGCTCGTTGGTAGTGAACTATAGCCTCATCCCATCTTTCTGCATTAGCTAGATTATCACCCGCCTTGGCCCAAACTTCCGGTTTATGATAAAGATCCTCACTATCCTCTAATTCTAGCTCTAACACGATCGCTTTTTCTAAGGACGCGATATGGTCTTGTTTTTTGCCCAACTGCAACCATACCTGCGCCAACTTTCTGTAATTTTCCACAGAGTTAGGTGACAAAGCAATAGATCTTTGATAATAGGCAATAGACTCTGGCCAACTCTTTAGTTCCGCATATAGCATTCCTATTTTAGCATAAGCTTCAATTAATTCTGGGTCTATTTTCACGACAGTATCACTGCCATAATTACTTAGTTTGTTATCTATTTTTTCCAGCATATTGACGCACTCACTGTGTATTTCATAGATTATTTAATAACACATTACTTAGCACTTACTTCGATTAAGTCTAGGTTGAATCAGCCTTTTCCACTCTTCTGAATTGGTCAATGCGTAGCTATCAAAATCATGTCCCTTTTCTGATGAAAATTTAGCAAAACTCTCCAACCAGTTGATTACGGACTCGGTTCGTGAAATAGGTGTGAATTTCAAAGACTCCTGCAAACACTGTTGCATTTTCTTCAAATCGCCACTTTGATAAGCATACCACGCATCCCACACCAGCAATTTATACTCAGTTGCAGTTATTGACTGTGGTTCAGTGGTTACATACTGATGTTGTAACTGAGTCCTGACCAATTCTACCTGAGTCTGAGAGAATTGAGATTTTAATTGTTCCAATTCCTGCTGAGTTTGATGCAGTTGAGACTGAGACTGTTCCAATTCCTGCTGAGTTTGATGCAGTTGAGACTCGGACTGTTCCAATTCCTGCTGAGTTTGATGCAGTTGAGACTCGGACTGTTCCAATTCCCCTTGAATTTGGTGAATTTGATAGTCAGCCCGTTTTAATTCACTTTTATTCTCATGTATTTGAGACTGAAACTTTTTTAATACAGTCTGACTTTGCTTCACATCCAACTGAGACTCTTCCAATTCCCCTTGAAGATGGTAAAATTGATGGGAAACTCGCTTTAACTCATTTTTATTCTTATGAAGTTGATGAATCTGTGATTGAGCTTGTCGGAAGAGGCTCTGCGTTTCCTCCACTTGCGACTGGGACTGCTGCAATTGAGCTTTAATCTGATGGAGTTCAGATTGACTCTTGCCTAATTCAGCCTGAGTCTGGTGCAGTTGAAAGCGACTTCTTTCTTCTTCCCACTGAGATTGATAAAGTTGGGACTTGGTTTGTGCCAATTCTGTTTGAGTCTCGTGCAATTTACTTTGAGACTGTTCTAATACGGCATGAGTTTGGTGGAGTTGTTCCTGAAACTGTTCAGCAATAGCCTGAAATTCACCTAACTCCTCTTGTGACTCTCGTAACTCAGATTGAGTTTGATGTAATTGAGACTGGGATTTTTCTAACTCAGATTGAGTCTGATGTAATTGAGACTGGGACTGTTCTAACTCAGATTGAGTCTGATGTAATTGAGACTGGGATTTTTCTAACTCAGATTGAGTCTGATGTAATTGAGACTGGGACTGTTCTAACTCAGATTGAGTTTGATGGAGTTGACCTTGATACTCTTGCAACAGTGTCTCAGCTTGTTGGATTTGATCTTGGAATTGTTCCAATACTTCCTGAGTCTGATGCAGTTGAGACTGGAATTGCTCTAACTCAGATTGAGTCTGATGCAGTTGAGACTGGGATTGAGAACGAATCTGCTGTAATTCTCCCTTATGCTGCTCCAATTCCTGCCTCAACAAATGTAACTGAAACTTATAAACTTCTGCTTCTTCAGAATCAGGACTTGTGGCAACGTTATCTTCTGTGCCAATATTAATAGAGTTAGACGGGCTTATTTCATAATAAGGGCTGCAAATTTTCCGAACTTCGTCTTCTGGCAAAGTCAAATTTCTAAAACTAATAATATTTCCATAACCACCATTTTGATAAAAAATATTATCCGGCTCTAAATTCGATGTTTGTAAATCAAAGACCTTAGCTTCAGTATCTAAAGCATTATCCACCATAACACTGAAACCATATCCACATTCTTTTAAGGCATTGAGACACTCCATCGTAGCACCAAAAAACTTGGGCGACCAACCATTTTGACCAGTAGCTCTGGTACTCCACCCACCATACTCAAACATCACTACACTCGGCAACCAAGCTTTCGGTAATTCCCTAAAAGCTCTAATCACAGTTGACTCCGCACCTTCAATATCTAATTTCAAACAAGTTACTTTCTCAGCATTGAAATTTAATAATAACTTAGATAAAGTTAATGATTGTACTTCTCGTGTTTCTGTAGAAACACCAAACCAGTCCGGTTCAAGAGAAGCATAATTACTATCCAATCCAGCAGCCACATTTCCTAAATGAATAGTCTTAGTGCCGTTGACATCTGACAGACAGGCTTCTATCAAAGTAATGCCATCATATTGACACAAAACCCGCACTCCATCAACAGGAAGAGGTTCAACTGCGACAGTTTTAAACCCCAACATAGCAAACATCTCGCAGTAAAAGGCAAATGTCCCTACGCCAACATCAATACAAATCCCCTCTCTATTCCCGTCAACGATGGGTAGAACATGGCTCAAAATTCTTTGACAACAAGCTTCAACGCGCATTCCAGATCCTCCTTGCTTATGATGATTATAGATTCGATGGCATCTCGATCGCATAATTATCCCCACGATCAAAAGCTTACCACCACTAAGGGACATTTTGACTACAACCCGCTGAAGACGCGATCGCGACTAATTACCCCTTTGTTAGTATAAGCTATCCACTCGCCCCGATTTGCAACCAAGAGCGCGATCGCTCCAAATCTTCCCTAATCTGCTGTAACTTATCATTAAACATGACTATCTTCTCCCTTGTTCCTTAAGAATTACATTAGCCCATTCTCTATCTTTTAATTTTAATGGTGGCACAGGTTCCCGTAAATAATCTATAGACAGATCGAATCTAGCTTGCTCATATATTCCCCCCAGTAACTCCTGTAAATTTACCTCTGGTTGTGTTTCTCCCACTTTCAAGGGAACGGGAAAAATTGGGATCGGTTGACGGACACTAAAAGCATATAATCTCCCTTGGGGTAACTCCTCACCCCTACACACCAAAACTCGATAATCATCCCTCGCTTTTACTCCTAATAATGGCATCTGTTTACCACCTCTGAGTAAGTCAATTTCAACCAAATTAGTTTGATGCTGCAAAACTTCATTTCTCTTTTTTTCATATTCATCCCTTCCTGGACCAGAGCGTTTATTCGGAGGAGAGAGAATTTCTATAACTGTAATTACTTTACCCCCAAAACCTTCCCTAATTTCTAAATAACCTTCTTTTATGGTTTCTGGCATGGGTATTTTAACTAGGGTAGGTTCGACGCGAGTAATTACACTTGTCCTATATTGGTTAGTGGTCGGTAGGGTCGCGGTAGTATCAAATCCTCTTGACATTACTGTTACATCAGGAATACCAACTAACTCCGTTGAAACACTCAAATAAGTTCGTTTTTCAATCGCGACCCGATAATTTAGGCTAAGTTGCGGTGCAATAGCATTAGCTACAGCCACAATTAAGCGACTATGAACTTCACTCCATAAATCTGGATTTTCTAGGTAGGGATTCATCCCCGGAAAAGGTGATGGCATTCTTTACCTCTTTATTACTCTTGAATTTTCTAGTCTAACTACTGCATGAAACATCCCTGCTCACAGCCCAACTTGTGCATTAGAGTTCACTGCGATCGCCACTTAAAAATAATCGTTTCGTCAGCTTGCTTAAATTCTATATCAAACAAATCAAACACCACCTCTCTCCCCAAAAGTATTTCCTCACAAAAATCAGTTTGCGCCCAAGCGACAGGCGCAGTAAAAACATGACCATCCAACTCCATTTCAATATCTCGCAACAGATATTCAATACTGCCACCAACTCCCTCAGCTTTATTGATCCTCTCTCCAGTAGTTCTACTCAAACCCAAATCTTCACCAAGTTGCTTGGTAATCAAGCTAAGTTCGGCACCAGAATCAACCAGCATTTTCACTGTTATGGTATGCTGAAATTTTAATAAAACCTCGTATTTAGGTTGCCAATCGTGAGATTTTAATGTTCTCATTCTGACTGGATAAAATCTGACGGGATCGACAAACTCGCTTTCAAATATCCGTTCGATTACATAATCTAAACCTGATAAACTAGGATCGATCGCGTCCTTCATTTTTCGATAATCGCGATCGTGACTAATTACCCCTTTATTAGTATAAGCAATCCATTGGCCTCGATATTGTTTTAACCCTCGGCGATTAGCTTTGTACCAATCATTAGCTGTAGAATATTCTGGTTCCATAATTAAATCACTTTTTGTATTGTAGAAAATTATCTGTGCTTCAGTAAATCTAGGTATTAGGGCTACTCTGTCCATTACCGTAGTCGCGATTCAGACCTTTGCACCCCATTATACTACATGGAACAAGTTTTGCCCGAACGCCCCTAGTGAACTCCAGCCGTTACCGCGCTAATTATACCAGTCCTCAAGCAACTTAACGATGTGTTGACAATAATCAAGGATGTATGATAAAAAGCCTATAATGATAAATTGAGCATTCTTGTTAAGTTTGAACATAATATTAATACTCTAAAGTAATTTAGCAAAATGAAGGAAAAAATGGCTGTGACTGAGTTTGAAAAAGGCAATCAACTTCTGCAAAAGGGAAAATTAGAAGAGGCGATCGCTGCTTACCGTCTTGCCATTGAGTTAAATCCTGACATTTCTTGGTATCATCACAATTTAGGGGAAGCTCTAGCAAAGCTCGGTAAATTGGAGGATGCGATCGCAGCTTTCCGTCGTGCTATAGAACTTAAACCGGATTTTTCTTGGAGTTACCACCACTTAGGGGATGCTCTAGCTCAACAGGAACAGTGGGAAGAATCGGCTACAGCCTTCGGTAAGGCGATCGAACTTAATCCCGAACATTTTGGGACTTACGTGGGGCTAGGTAATAGTTTAGCAAAATTGGGTCAACTGGATGACGCAATCGCGGCTTATCGCCGTGCCATTGAGCTTGAGCCAGAGGCGGATTGGATTCAGTATAGACTGGGGGAGGTGCTGCAACAGCGAACTCAGTTAGATTTAGCCGAAAAGATCGCCTCCTATCGCCAGATGATAGAACTCAATCCAGATAACGTAGAAGCGCATCACAATCTTTTGCAGCTTCAACCCGATAATTGGGAACGTTGGTTGCAGTTAGGAAATATTTTGGTAAAACAGGGAAAACTAGAAGACGCGATCGCAGTCTATCGTCGTGTAATCGAACATAATCCCGATAATCCGATGGCTTACTACAGCTTAGGAGAGTGTCTGGCCAAATTGGGACAACTAGAAGAGGCGATCGCGGCTTACCGTCAAGCGATTGAACTTAGCGAACAGGAAAAGCAAAAAGCCTCGACTTTAGAGCCTACCGAAGACCGAGAAGAAGTCATTAAACGTTATCGACAGGCGATCGAGGATAATCCCGATAACATCTCAGAATACCACAAACTGCTAGAGTTAGAACCGGATAACCAAGAAGTTTTGTTACAGTTAGGTCAGGCTTTAGTGAGACAGGAACAGATGGAGGAAGCGATCGCGCTCTATCGTCGCCTCGTGGAATTATCTCCCTGTGAGGAGTATTACCAGGAGTTAGGGGCACTTCTCGTCAAACAAGAAAAGTGGGATGACGCGATTAGTTGTTATCGTCGAGCTATTAATATTGACCCTAACTTTGCCCTATCTTATTATCAATTGGGTCAAATATTAGAGGATTTAATGGCGACCCAAAATCCTGAAAAATTATGGGAAATTATACAACCTGTAAGTATTGAATCAGGTGTAGCTGAAGGCGAATTAATCTTTATTAAAGATGATGATTTTTTAGAAGAAAATATTAATCTGAGTGATGAGGAATTTTGCATAGTATTTTTCAAAACTTATTTTGGGCGTATCCCTTCAGAACAAGAAAAAAGAGGCGGGGTGAATTGGCTCAATTCTCCAGGAAACAACCGAAAAATCGGGATAATAAATGGTCGAGATATCCCTGAAGTTAAAAATATGTTACATCAATCAATTATATCGGTATGCCAAAAAGAAATTATTGCTTATTATTATAAGGCTATCGACTTAGGGATTAAGAATTACCATATTTATTATAGATTAGCAGAGCTACTAGAAAAACAACATAAATACGATCAATCTAGTGATTTTTACAGGCGAGCCATTGAAATGAATTCGTCTGATATAGAAATCCAGTTAAGATTAGCAAAAACTCTCGAAAAAAACGGTGACTTTAAAGAAGCAATAAAAGTTTGTAAAAAAATTCTGGAAATTGATCCTGAGTGGCCAGAAGTAGTCGCCCTAATTTTAAAGCTAGAAAGAAATCAAGGTTTGCTAAAAAGAGATATCAGTCAAGAACCAGTACCAGAGGAAAAACTTTCTCTTTCCGTTGTTTTACCTACTTATAATCGATCAAAACGCTTAAAACCTGCATTAGAAAGTTATCTGAAAACAGATCGATCAGATATAGAATTTATTATCTGCGATAATAATTCAACTGATGAGACATGGGAAGTGGTACATTCGTTTATGTCTAATGATAAACGGATCAAATATGTCAAAAATCCTATTAACTTGGGCGCAAACAGAAATTTATTTAGGGGGTTTTTAGAAGCAAAGTCTCCCCTAATTATGGTATTATCTGACGATGATTTTATCACGGAAGGATTTATATCTTTAGTAATTTGGGCTTTTGAAAGTCATCCTACAGTTGGTGTTGTTCACAACTATCAAGGTGCTGGGAGATATGATAACTATAAGGTTAATCCTAGAGGTGCGAGTCTTTTCCAAAAAGGCACTAGAGAAATTTTCTCACCTGCACTAAGTAGTATGCTAATTACTGCCCTAACTTTTAGGAAAGATGTTATTAACTATAACGCATGGGAGTTATCGGGTTCTGTTTTTCCCCAAATGTCCTTAGTTACAGATATTGTTATTAACTATGATTTGTACATTTTATACTCCCAAACAGAATACAGTGTACAAAACAAATTTGTTTTCGAGGAAACTATTGCAGAACAATATACATTATTATTTGGAATAAAAACTCACTCAATGCCTTGGGATTGGGGAGTTCCAGAGCTAGTTAACATGAGTTTAAAGTTTACTGATAGACTTTTCGCCTCTCATCAAGAACGATGGGGTAATTATCAACTTTATTTTAAATCTCACTTAGTACCCTGGGTCACAGAACATATATTTCGTACTTGGTATCTTCAAGATCAGGAAGGAAAATGGATATTTCTAGGAGAACTCTTACACCATCCGCATATTAGGTTCTCCCTCATTTTTTGGAGTCAGTTTTTGGCAAGTGCCTTAAGAGCACCGGAACTTTCAATCACAGATAAAATATCTATTATTTTATTAGGGTGTTTCATGCTTATATGGAGACTCATTATTTATTTAAGAGAGCTTACTGATCCCGGTTTAGCTGATTTGTACTATGTGGGCAATTGGCCACGTATAGATACTCCTCAATTAAAACACCCATTGGTTGATGAACACATGAAAAGTCAAACAACTGTGCATTACTCACCATTAACTGCCATCCGCAATTTGGACTCTGAACTAGAAACATAGAACCTAATACCAACGATTATAGCGATGATAAAAAATCTGCTATAATCGCTTATCTATTCCAACAAATATCGGTTCCATGAAATAGTCCGCTTGATCGCGGTCTCAATATCAACCTTCAATCCCAAACCTAATGTTTTCTGACCTAGGGTAATATCGGGAACAAACTTAGAATGATTTGAGTTACCCTCTTCTGCAACACGCGATATTATCTTAGGTCTGAGGGGGAAATGGTCGGCAATCTTCTCTGCCAGTTGCCTTAACGTTACTCCATAAGGACTACCCACGTTATAACTTAATCCTACCGTTCCCTGTACTAATATATTCAACAGCCAAAATGCCATATCACTAGGATACATATAGCTTCTAACTGTTTCTCCATCCCCTAAAATACGGATTGGCCCCCCTAATAAACCATCTCGAATAAAATTATTAATGGCCCAGGGTCTATCTAAAAGCTGGTAAGGGCCGATAAACGCAAAAGGACGAGCATTAACTATCGGTAGTCTATGTTGATTTCGATAAACGGCACACAGAGTTTCCCCCATCCGTTTAGCTTCCGCGTAGGCAGAACCAATAGAAGCGAAATCTAAAGTTCCGCGAAAACTCTCAGGAATTGTCTCTAGGTCCAAAGGTTGGGAACCATAAACTAACCCAGAACTAATATTGAGAAATTTTTGTAGATTTGGCAAGCGAGTTGCAGCCATTAAAACTGAGTCTGTTCCCTTAACTATGACATCCATTGTTTTTAATGGATCTGAAGCATGAAGGCGATTATCAGGATTAGCAGCAGCATGGATAATCCAACTAACATCACTAGGAATATCCAGAAGACTGCGGATATCCCGCTCTATAATCACTACATCCTTTCTCATTGCCAAGTGGGGAGCTTTAGCACTAAAATTATAAGCTCTTCCTGATAAGAGAATTAATTTTGTATTGAAGTTATGAGTGTCATTTAAAAAGGCAACTAATTCAGTTAGCCAAGTCCCGATAAAACCTGTACCTCCTGTAATTAAAATGCACTCTCCCTTTAAAGCTGATAAAGCAGCAGAGACACCCGTTGTTACCTGCTCGCAATCTTCCTTGATAATGTCAATTAAGTCTTGTCTCATTACTTCACCGCACCTTCAGCCGCGAGTTTCATCGCAACCTCAATAATTAAATCTTCTTGACCTGCTACTACTTTGCGCTTACCAAGTTCAAAAAATACATCTTTGGCATTTACTCCGTACTCTTTAGAAATCCGTTCGACGTGCTTGGCAAACCCTGAAAAAACTCCAGACAAACCACTCACTACACTAATAGATTTGATACTGGGAATAACAGGCATTAATTCTTTCTCGGCAATATCGGCGGCATCTAGCATTTTATATAAATCAATGCCTGTTGAAAATCCCATTTTTTCTAGTACAGCTACCAGAACTTCAAGCTGAGTATTTCCTGAGCCAGCACCAAAACCACGAGCCGTACCATCTAGGATAGTTGCTCCCGCCTGGACCGCCGCCACTGAATTAGCAACAGCCATTCCCAGATTATTATGCCCATGAAAACCCACTGGAATAGTTAAATTTTTGACTAACTCTGTGATTCTTTCAGTAACATCGTTAGGAAGGTAAGCACCTGCTGAGTCCATAATTACTATTGCTTCAGCACCGTAAGATTCCATTTTCAAGGCTTCTTCTGCCAAAAGCTCCTTTGATGCCATGTGGCTCATCATTAGGACTCCATAAACCTCTTTGCCTTTATCACGAGCATAACCAATATGTCGCTGAGTGATATCGGCTTCGGTGCAGTGAGAGGCAACTCTGACCAAATCTACACCAATTTCTATGGCTGTTTTTAAATCTTTGTTAATCGTGGCAAAACCAGGAATAACATGAATGCTTAACTTCGAGTTGACTAAATTCTCCCTAGCTACCTCAAGTATTTCGCGATCGCCGATCACACTTTCTCCTACTTGTAGGGAAGAAGCACCGAGGCCATTACCATGTCCAACTTCAACAATAGGGACACCAGCAGCATCGGCCGCCGCTGCATAGAGAGCTACTTGTCGTGCATTTAGTTGATGGCGGACGGCATGATTTCCATCCCGCAGAGTGGGGTCGCTAATCAATACAGTTGACATAAGGCTCCTCTACTGAGTCACAATCATCATAGTCTAAATTTCTAATATATTCTTTGGCATATTCTTCGGCAGTGGCGATCGCGGCACAGTTAATAATATCCAGATTGCCCGCATACCTTGGCAGGTAGTCACCAAGCCCTTGAACTTTCACGGTAATGATAATTCGGTTATTTTCAAATACCGGAGGTACAACGAGTTGATATCCGGGAACATATAACCGAATATTGTTTACCATTTCATCAACAACAGTCTTAAGTTTTTCCATATTAGGATTTTCCACCTTGGCAAAAACTGTAGTCTGCATATCAATACAGGGTTGTGCAGGGTTGAGAATGAGAATGGCTTTAGCGCGATTGCATCCCGAAAACTTTTTAATTCCCTGTTCAGTCGTTTCAATATACTCATCAATATTGGCACGAGTAGCAGGGCCAGCACTTCGGGAAGCAATACTAGAGACAACTTCTATATACTCAACTTTTTGGTGAACGTGACCGATAAGATAAGCTAGAGGTATAGAAGCTTGCCCACCGCAACTAACCATATTAACATTCTTATACAGGCTACACTTTTGTATATTGACAGCCGGAATGCACATCTCACCAACTTTAGCGGGTGTCATATCAATCACAATCTTACCTAGCTTTTCTAATAAAGACCAGTGATAGATGTGATCTCTAGCTGACGTAGCATCAAAAACCAAATCGCAACAGTCTGGTTCTCTAACGATGGCCTCAATGCTAAGATCAGAAATCCTTACCCCCAGACTATTTGCTTTTGCCATTCCTGGAGATGCCATGTTACGTCCAATGAATAGAACGCACTCAAGGAAAGGCGATCGCATTGTCTTGACTAGAAGATCCGTACCGATATTGCCACTTCCCAGTATTGCTACCTTCAATTTTCGCATCTTTTTACCTCCTATTTTTGCCTATTTTCTGTTTCTTACTATTCAGAGCACTTAACACCCTAAACGATTTTTTCACGGACGCAATTTTCTAAGTATTCTTCACGGGGAAGGAATGGAAACATATCATCATAAGGCATTGAAATCATTCTACCGTCATCCATCTTTTTAGAAGCCACTCTCGGAATCAGTAATTGGTTGGGCGGAGTCATCACTTCACAAATTACTGCGCCCTGATAATTAATAAGTTCAGATAGTTTAGCATCCAAATCATCAAGACTTAAAATCCTGATAAATTTAATTCCATAGGCAGATGCAATCTTTTCCATATCGGGACAACTCACACCGCTATCTTTATCTACACCGATGAAACGACCCTCCTGAAAATTATTTTGGGTTAGTCGAATCAACAAGTAACCATTATTGTTTAGAACAATTAGCTTGACAGGAAGATTGTTCTGAACGATTGTTTGCAACTCTTGGATATTAAACTGGACTGACCCATCACCAGTAATACAAAAAACGTCTTTTCCTTTACTGGCTGCTGCTACACCAACCGATCCCGGCATATATCCCATTGTGGATAGACCGCCTGTGATGATGTGTCTCTGTCCGAACTTCACTTGAAAAGCTTGGGCGAAAACATGAAAACAAGAACCTGTATCTACTAGAAAAATTGCATCTTTGGATACCTTTTCTGAAAAACATCTCATAAAGTGATATGAGTTGATACCTTCCTTTTCATTTTGATACTCAGGTAAATCAACTGGATACTTTTGCTTCCAATTTTGAGTTTGAGCTACCCATTGCTGATTTTCTAACTGATAATCACTTAATCTTTCAAGGAGTAAATCTAAAAATAACTTCGCGTCTGCCCGGATTGCTATATCTGGTATGACAGAAGGCTTGGTAAGCTCTTGCTCGTCAACATCCACACAGATTTTTTGGGCATGACGGGCAAAGTCTTGAAAATCGTAACCTACTAAACCGATACCCAGACGACAACCAATATTAAGTAATAGGTCGGAGTTTTGAATAGTAAAGTTAGCGGCGCGATCGCCATAGGTTCCCGGCCTACCAACAAACAAAGGATGGTAATGATCTATTAAATCCATCCCTAGTCTCGATGTCATTACTGGAATGCCAGTTTTTTCTAATAATTTGTGAAATACTTCAATAGCACCTGAGAGTCTGATTCCTGCTCCACCAAGAATACATGGTCTTCTACTTTGGCGAATCGCTTCGACAACCTGATCGACTTTTTCCTTCAGGTCATTTGTTGACTGCTGTAATTCTGGGGGTGTAAATCCCTCAAATTCATCGGGGTCAAAGTAAGCACCTTGAATATCAATTGGAGATTCAATCCATACTGGGCCTACACGATGAGAAGTGGCAAGGTAAATACACTTTTCGACTTCATATCTTACCCTAGATAAGTCATTAAGCATGACCGCATACTTGGTCACTTTTTCAAATATTGGCAATGTATTGAAGCCTTGCAGTGCAAATTGTCTAGGCCCTGTAACAATTGCCTGCGATACTTTGGACTGACCAGAAACAATAATACACGGAGAAGAATCCACATAAGCTCCTACAACTCCTGTCAATGTATTTAATGCCCCTGGCCCTGCTGTGACATAAGCAACTCCCAGTTTGCCCGTAAACCTTCCATAAGCTTCAGCAGCCATAACTGCGGATTGCTCATGGTGACAGCAGACAAATTTCTGTTTCCCATGCTGAAGCAGTGCATCTGTCAGGTGCATGATCATGCCACCTGTAATCAAGAATACATACTCTCCACCCGCTTCGTATAGCTTATTAGTTATAAAATCCGCTACCCGTATTTTCATAAAATAACCACCTTTTTTTGAGAACTAGAAATTTTTTGAGAACTAGAAATTTAGACTTAAACTTTTAGGGCCAAAGATTCTATTAGAACACCATGATTAAGAGAGTGTAAAAAGAAGAAATTGGTTTCTATTGTATTATCATCCATTCTAAAAAACTCAACCAGTTGATCTTCTTTCACAGTAAAACACCTATATCCCACACCAAACAGTAAATCTATAATCTCATTGGGATTATAATTAAACTTTGCCGACCATTTTCTCAACATTTCTGTAAAGATTATAGGTTTGTTTTTCTTAATAGACTCAATCCCGCCTTGATACACGAATAGTTCAGCCCCTTCTACATCACATTTGATAAAATCTACAGTCAGGGATTTTTCGGCAGTAAAGTCATCCAGCTTTTTCACATAGCAAGGAATTGTTTTAACATTATCTAATTCGGAAAGGTTTGCTGCCGAAGCATTGCCAGAGCCTTCTGGATAATAATAAAAAGTCAATTCTTGTTCTTGATTTGAGAATCCAAAATTATGCAGGTTTACATTAACTCGATTTAACTCAACATTAGCCTTTAATTTTTCAAAAGTCATAGGAATAGGCTCGAAAGCAAAGAAATTAAATTTTTTAAACATCTTAGCGAGGTTAATTGTGTACCAACCTACATTAGCTCCGATATCAAAAAAACTAACTTCGTCTTCTTTTTGATTACTTAAATTTGTAAGTAACTTGAAAATCATATCGGAATCCGTTTTTTCGTAAAAATCAAAGTTCAAAATTTCAAGAGGAGCCAGTCTTTTATCATATTGATCACAATAAATTTTTACTTCAGTCGTTCTGGATGTCATCACAACAGTTCCATCGGTAATTTCTATCTTACCAATATCTGTTCCTTCCAGAAAACCAGCATACTCAAATAAATGCTGATGTAGTTGATACATCGCATCAATATACTCAGGTTTACTCATTTGACCCGCTAAATAGGCAGATTTTGTATCCTTTAAATTCATAAAAAACTCCTAATTGTTCTCTGAAAGCCTTCTTCAAGTGATGTTGTCGGTTGCCATCCTAACCCCTGAACTTTGGAAATATCTGGACAATTTCTCAGAATATTGCTCCGTAAATATCCAGGGGGTTGAATCACTTCTTTTTTGACAACTTTTAACCCTTTTTCGGGAAATAGACTAACTAACTTATGGGCTAAATCCAAAATACTGGCTTTGCCACGATCATTTCCGATATTATAAGCTTGTCCATTCTCGCCTTTCAAGAGAACGGCTAAAAAGCCCTGAACAGCATCAGCCAAATAACAAAATGCTCTAATGGCACTGCCATCACTTTTCATCACGATATCTCGATTATTGAGAATATCAGCAATAAAATCAGCATAAACTCGACCATCATCTAAACTCATTCCAGGGCCATAGGTATGAAAAGGACGGACGATTTTAGTTGGTACACCATATTGGTGAAACCACGAAACACACATCGTCTCTCCCATTCTCTTACTTTCAGCATAACATGATCTAACATTAGTGGGATCTACATACCCATAATCGCTTTCTTTGGTAGGTATTTGAGACGATTGAACTTCTCCATACACTTCCCCACTGCTGAAAAATAAAAAACTTTCCACAGCATTATCTTTTGCAAAATTAAGTAAGTTGTAAGTTCCTATAACATTGGCGGATAATGTTCCTACAGGATCTTTACCGTAATATTTAGGGCTTGCTTGACTAGCTGCATGGATAATGTAGTCAACTTTATCATCAATTAAAATAGGTGAACAAACATCTTGTACAATCAGCTTTAAATCTGTTTTCTCCTGATATAAACAAAATCGATTTGATGCCTTTTCTTTATTTCTCACCAAACCGATGATTTTGATTATTTCTGAAGAAGTATGCTCATTAAAGTACATAAAAGTTTCCACTATATAAGCAGGTAAGAAACCATTAGCTCCCGTAACGAGCACAGTTTTTCCTGCCAACTCACTCCAAGGTAAATCGGCGGCAAGTATGCTCTCTAAATCTTCCTGAATAATTGGATGTCTCATTAAGTTTACCTTCTACAATAATCCCTAATGGTAGACAGGACATAAATCAACATTTCCTCAGTTAACCCCGGAAACACACCCAGCCAAAAGGCCCTTGCCATAACTTGATCGGTTTTTGGCAAATCTCCCACAATTCGATAATTTAACCCTTCGTAAGCCGGTTGCCTAATCAGATTTCCCCCAAATAATAACCTAGTCCCTATTCGTTTTTCCTCCAAATATTGGACTAAATCATTACGAGTAAAATGAGCATTTTCTTTAACAGAAATGAGAAAACCAAACCAACTAGGTTCAGAACCAGGAGTAGGCTCAGGCAATTCTAACACATCCTGTAAATCTTGCAACTGTTGATGCAAAAATTCAAAATTGCGCCGACGTTGGGCCACAAACTCCGGTAACTTATCCAATTGGGCCACACCGACAGCCGCCTGCATATCCGTCATCTTTAAGTTATAACCGACATGGGAATAAGTGTACTTGTGGTCATACCCAAATGGCAAATCCCCCAACTGCCAGCCAAACCGCTTCCCACAGGTATTATCCACACCCGGAGGACACCAGCAATCTCGGCCCCAGTCGCGGAACGATTCTACAATTTTTTTGAGACGACTGTCATTTGTTAGTACCGCCCCTCCCTCACCCATTGTGATATGATGGGCTGGATAAAAACTTGCGGTGGCCAAATGACCAAAGCTGCCAGTTTTTTTACCTTGATACAAACTACCAACTGCATCACAATTATCTTCAATTAACCACAGATCATGCTTTTGGGCAAAAGCCATCACCGCCTCTAAATTAAACGGATTCCCCAAGGTATGAGCAACCATGATGGCACGGGTACGAGGTGAAAGTGCCGCGTCTAATTGATCTATATCAATGTCATACGTGGGAAGTTTGACATCCAGAAATACTGGAACTAACTGATTTTGAAAAATTGGGTTAACGGTGGTGGGAAATCCCGCGGCAACCGTAATCACTTCATCTCCTGGTTTGAGTTGCTTATCTCCTAATTTTGGGGAAGTTAAAGCAGATAAGGCAACTAAATTGGCTGAAGAACCCGAATTAACTAGCAAGCAATGTTTTACTCCCATCCATTCGGCAAAACGCTTTTCAAATTCAGCGGCATAGCGTCCTGTGGTTAACCAGAAATCTAAGGAGGCATCAACCAAATTTACCAATTCTTGGTCATCAAATACCTTACCAGATACAGGAATATAAGTTTGACCGGGGATAAATGGCTGAGGGGCAAACTTATATTTATAGAACGCTTGAACAGCAGCAAAAACTTGTTCTCGGAGAGCGTGTTCTGCTTCGGACATATTAGCTGGATGTAGCAGAGATTGGGTCATAATTACTTCAGAATTTACTTTAACGGCTTCTTAGCAACATCAGGACTGACCTAATTAACTACCAAGCTCACTTGGCAATATTACCACATCTAATTCGTGTAAAGGAACAGTAACAAAAATTTTACTGGCTCCTGAGCAAACCATCGTGGCCACATTGTCTCGATGATTCTCAAATCTGACCCCTACCCGACAATCTCTAATTTTACCTGATAAACCATCCGCAAGTTTAGGGGATTAAAATAAAATGGTTGATTAGGGCAAAAATTCAGAATCTAGCAAATTTTCCGGGGTAAAAGGACAATTTTCTGGAAAAGTATCTGACGGTAGTTCACTTTTCTTAATTACTTGCTTTCTGGCTTTGACATAAATTTCTGCAATCTCCTGCAAGAAATAATTATATAAAGTCCGAGATTTTAACAATAACTCCAGTTCAAACCGAAAATTATCAATTTCATTTTGCCAACCTTTACCGCAACGCTCTCTTTCCGATTCCCAATACTGGTAAAGCAATAAATGAATTAACAGTTGTCGTAAATAACTATCTACTTTTCGTTTTTGTTCGTTACCCAAACTTAAAATTTCCTCCATCAAGTGTGGCAAATCAAGCCGATTCATCTCTTTTTTCTCTAGCATTTGATAAGTTTCTTGAAGCCAGAGATAATAATCTTGTTCATAAAGAGCAGACACATCATTCATCCGATTACCTCCAATTTATCGACAAAAGTTGGGTTTAATGAATGACTACAAAAACGGCATTTAGATGACACAGCGTATTAACCTCATAAATTAAAATAAATTTACTTTAACGACTTCTTCGCAATATCAGGACTAGCAGGATTAACCACCAACCTTTGCTCACTTGGCAATATTACCACATCCAACTCCTCCAAGGGAACAGCACCTAACAAAACTTCACTATCCCCAGGTAAAACCATCGCATCCACATTAGCACGGCGATTTTCAAACCGCACTTCTACGGGTCCAACTATTTCCAATTTAATCTTTGATCCATCCGCAAGCTCCGCTAATTGCTCATCAACTTTCAGTAAGTTCAATTCATCTTTAATCTGCTCATTAATGGCTAACATATAAGCCCCACTATCTACCAAGGCAGTCACCGTCATTCTTTTGACATTTTCCTGCTGGATATAGCCACGTCTTACTAAAACCAAATCATCACCACTAATCAATTCAATTTCTGCGTAAGTAAGTCCCATGATATTAATTTTCCTCCTTTTATTTTAAAGATTTTTTGGCCAAATAAGGACTAGCTGGATTCACGATTAATCTCTGTTGACGAGGATCGATTAACACATCCATATCTTCCAGAGGAATAGTCCCCAATAATACTTCAGCATCTCCCGGTAAAACCATTACTCGACAAGTGGTAGAACGATTTTCAAATCGCACTTCTACAGGACCAACAATCTCTAGTTTCAACTTTGAACCATCTGCTAATTCAGCAATTTGTTCTTCTAATTTTGGTAAATCTAGCTGGAGTTTAATGCTTTCATTAATAGCTAACATATAAGCGCCACTATCAACTAAAGCATTCACTGTTATTTTCTTGACATTTTCTGGCTGGATATAGCCCCGTCTTGCTAAAACCAAATCATCGCCACTAATCAATTCTATTTCTGCGTAAGTAAGTCCCATGATGTTTAATTCACTCCTTTTTTAATTCAAACGATCGAGTAAAAAATCTTGATACCATTTTATCGTCTCCTGCAAACATTCATCAAGGGAATACTCAGGTTTCCAATTCAACATCTCACGCGCTTTTTTAGCCGAAAGATACTGATGTATAATTTCATTCTTCGCCTGATTCAAAATAATCGGCTCCAAATAACTTTTACCCATCAATCCTAAAATCTTTCGCACCAACTCTAACACAGTAATTTGCAACTCATTACTGAAATTAAATGCCTCTCCCCAGATTTCTCGCCTGTCCATCTGTTCAGCTAAATGCAAATAAGCTAAAACCCCATCTCGAACATAGAAATAGTCACGAATGTAACTCCCATCGCTGCGAATTACTACCGGTTTATCCCGTAAAGCAGAGCGAATTGTATCCGGTACAATGCGATTAAAATTTAAGTCGCCACCGCCATAAAAATTGCCGCACCGAGTCACGCAAACTGGCAACCCATAACTAACATAATAAGTCCGACAAATCAAATCTGCACAACTTTTAGACACATCATAGGGATGTTCCCCTTGCAATGGCGTATTTTCATCGTAGGGTAAAATTTCTTGATCGCCATAGGCTTTATCACTTGATGCTACCACAATTCGGGTGACTCCCCCCACTTTGCGACAGGCTTCTAACAGGTTCCAGGTTCCTTTAATATTCGCCTCGAAAGTAGCTAGAGGTTCGCGATTAGCAACTCCCACAATTGTTTGAGCCGCTAAGTGAAATACTGTATCTATTTCATATTCATTAATCGCCCTTTCTAGGGTGGGCAAATCTTCCAGACAACCCCGCACTATATTAATACGTTGATGCCAGTCTCCCGTGTAGAGCCGAGATTGCGGTACTAAGTCTCTAACTAATCCCGTTACCCGTGCTCCTCGCTGCACTAATTCTGCTACTAACCAGCTACCTAATAAGCCAGTACATCCAGTTATAAACACCGATCGATCGCGCCAAAATTCACTCATTCCCAAACCCTCCAAGGAGCCTTCCCATTATCCCACAATTCATTCAAATATTTATACTCGCGGTAAGTATCCATTGCAAAGAAAAATCCTTCGTGGCGGTAAGCCATCAATTGACCTTCTGCGGCTAATCTTTCTAAAGGTTCTCGCTCTAAAAAGCAATCATCCCCACCTAAATAATCAAAAACACGGCGATTTAATATTAAATAACCCGCACTTGCCCAACCATCTAATTGTGGTTTCTCGGTGAATTGTTGTACATTTCCTTGATGATCTACATCTAAGATACCATATCGAGAAATAGGGCGGACTGTAGTAACAGTTGCTAATTTACCATGAGACTTATGAAAATCTAATATTTTACCAATATTTACATCACTCACTCCATCCCCATAAGTCACCATGAAAAGATCGTCGGCAATGTACTTTTCAATGCGTTTTACTCTGCCTCCTGTCATTGTTTCTAATCCAGTTTCAGCGAGGGTGATATTAAAATCTTGCTCTCTATGTTCTTCGTGATAGGTAATAGAATTTTGACGACCTAAGCAAATAGTAAAGTCGTTATTCATTGCCTCATAATTAAGGAAATACTCCTTAATCATGTTGCCACGATAACCCAAACAAACAATAAAATCGCGGAAGCCATAATGAGCATAAATTTTCATAATATGCCACAAAATCGGGTGTCCGCCCACATCGACTAATGGTTTAGGACGAAATTCTGTTTCTTCTCGGAGACGGGTTCCGAGTCCACCTGCTAAAATCACTACTTGCATTTTTTATGTCTTTAAAATGGTAAATACAGTTGTCATTGAACAGAATACTAGCATAAACAAATTGTTCCCTTTTTGTCCAGAAATTTTTAGCTAAAAATTTTCTGTGTCTAATCCCCTAATAACGATGTGTTGACAATAATATTGACAATAACTATCATCCCTGAATCCGGCGGCTTAAACTCCCATATCTGGAAGCTAAACGAGCTTTTCCAGCAGCGGCCCAATCTTGCAAAAATTGGATTTGTTCCTGTGCGGTTCTCGCTAACGGAACCATCTGACTAGCAGCTTCTAAAATATCATCGGTGGCAAAATCACGATTTTGACTAAAACCAATGTGCATTGCTTCAATCAAAGTTTGCTCAATTTCAGCCCCAGAAAAATCAGGAGTTTCATAAGCCAATCGTTCTAAATCATAACTTTTTAGATTTTGTGGTCGCAACCTAGATAAATGTACTTCAAAAATCGCCCGCCGCTCTTCTTGATTCGGCAAACCGACGAAAAATATTTCATCAAATCGACCTTTTCTAAGCATTTCTGGCGGTAAAGATTGAATGTTATTTGCCGTAGCTACCACAAAAACTGGGGAAGTTTTCTCAGCTAACCAAGTGATAAAAGTACCAAAAACGCGGCTAGTTGTTCCCGCATCACCTTTACTATCAAAACCTGCAAAAGCTTTGTCAATTTCATCAATCCAAAGCACGCAAGGTGCGAGAGCTTCTGCTAGTTGAATCATCTGTCTGGTGCGAGATTCTGACTCACCGACTAAGCCAGCAAATAAACGGCCAACATCCAAACGTAATAAAGGTAAATGCCAATGGTGGGCGATCGCTTTAGCAGTTAAGGATTTACCTGTTCCCTGGATTCCTACTAGGAGTAAACCTCTTGGATGAGGTAAACCATACTGTCTAGCTTTTTCGGAAAAACCACCACCGCGCCGCAATAACCATTCTTTTAAATTATCTAAACCTCCTATATCGGAAATATTTTCGTGAGCCGAATAGAAGTCTAAAATTTGAGTTTGGCGGATGGTTTGGCGTTTTTCTTCTAAGATTAATTCTACATCATCGGGTTGCAGTTCGCCGCGAGTCGCGATCGCCTTTGCCAACACTCGCCTAATTCTTTCGATAGAAAGTCCTTGGCAGGAACGCACCATTTCATCCAATAAGCGCCCCTCTACAGGCTTACCAGTAGCGATTAACAGACGCTCTACCTCAATTTTGATTTCAGCGGCTGTTGGTAGGGCAAACTCTAAAACTGTGAGGACTTCGGTGAGATCGTCGGGAATTGCAATCTGAGCCGAAATAATCACGATATTTTTCGGTTGAGACTTCAATAATCTCGCCAGGTTGCGAAGTTTGCGGGAGATAGAAATATCGTCTAAAAATCGTTGAAAATCCCGTAAAATAAAAATTGCGGGAGCCGATGCGGGCAACTTTTCCAGAAATTCCAAAGCTTGTAAAGGATTGCGTTTACCAAAGCCGAGATCGTTAGGATTACCTTGATAACCATCGACAAAATCCCAGATATAAACTCCTCGGTTTCCTAAATTTTTCGCTGAATGCGCGATCGCAACTTCAGCCCGTTCTTCCTCCCGCGTGGGAATATAGATAATGGGATAGCGCGATCGCAACAACAATTCAAATTCATTACTAAAATTAGACATATTTGTTATTGGTTATTTGTTATTGGTTATTGGTTATTTGTTATTGGTTATTGGTTATTTGTTATTGGTTATTGGTTATTTGTTAACGGTTAACCAATAACAGTTAACCAATAACAGTTAACAGTTAACAGTTAACAAATAACAGTTAACAAATAACAGTTAACCAATAACAAATAACCAATAACAGTTAACAAATAACCAATAACCGTTAACCAGATAATTGATTTTTCAACGCTTCCAAAGATGCCCAACGACTATCAAACAAAGACTGCGCTTTCTCAGCATCTGTAAGCTTAATTCCTCCACAATTTGAATCACATAACTTTCTCAGAGGCATTTCCAGACACATTTGTTGATAAAGCCATTCTCCAGGTTCAAAATAACCATTAGGCGACAAAACCTCTACCAAATCCTCCAGATCGATCTCAACCTCTCCACCTTTTCCATCAATAGCATTTGCCTCCTTATCGAGCCAAATCATCTCCGAAGTATTCACCACAAAACGGTGATTATATTGCTTCAAACAGCGATCGCAAGTTAGCGTCACAATTGTTTCAGCCCTCGCCCTCACATCAAGATAATTTCCTTGGTGCGTCACCCGCAAACTTCCCCGAATAGGCGTAAGAGTTTCCAAATCTGACAAAAATTCTTCAAACTTAATTTCCTCCCTCTGCTCAAACTTTTTCAGCAAATGGGGAATATAAATCGCATCCATCCTAACACCTCACCATAGAATTAGCAGTTAACCGTTAACAGTTAACCGTTAACAGTTAACCGTTAACCATTAACGTAACTCAGCGCAGACGTACCACCAAACGACGGTCCGGCTCTTGTCCGATACTATAAGTTTCTAAATCGTCACATTCACTCAAAAGACTGTGAACTTGACGACGCTCAGCGGAAGAAAGAGATTTGAGTTCAAATAATTCTCCCGTTTGTCGCACCTGCATTGCTGCGGTTTCCGCGATCGCTTGCAATTCCTTCAGACGGCGCAATCTATAGCCATCCAGTTCAACCGTATAACCAGTTGACTCAATCGACTCCTCAGAGATATTAACAATCGTATTGCAAAGATATTGAATTGCATCGATCACATTACCATCATCGCCGATTAGAATTTCAATCTGATTTGGTGTCAGATTAGTATCATCAATAGTCAACCAGTAGCCGTCTTCTTGGTGACTAGGGATAACGGCTGAGGGAATTTTGGACAGGTTAAGCAGTTTTTCTAACCATTCCTGTCCACGTTGTATTTGACTCTCGCTCATGGTTAGTATCAAGCCTTCTTCTTACTACGTCCTGGCTCAAAAGGAAGTGCAGTTTCTCCCTTCTCTTTCTTAGTTTTTGCTTCAGCTTCGTCTACTATTTTCTGAAGATTATCTGGTAGTGGTTCCCGTGACAAAATAAAGGATTGGACTGTTTGAAAGACGTTAGCAATCAGCATATACATCAACACCCCCGCTGGCAAAGGAGAGAACAAAAATATCCCACAAAAAATCACGGGAGTAAGCTTGTTCACCGTATCCTGCTGAGGATTATCACTAGCTCCTTTAGCTGGTCCAGAAAGAGTTTGGTTGAGATATAAAGTAACACCAAATCCCATCACCAGTATCAGAATATCCCAGTTAATCGTTCCTTCACTATCGATCACACCCACTCGACCAAGAGCTTTAATAAACAAAAATCCTTTGTTTGTTGCCAAACCAGGAATTATGCCTTCAATCGTTACGTCTCCGGGCACTAAAGCTGTGATATTCCCTTGCTCGTCGATTCGCACTCGATCTTCCCCTTTGATTACTTTCCATCGGGGTGTCATATCGGCCTTATATTCTGCGGCCAACGCCTCTAAAGGTTTGCCTTCAACTGTTTGAAAATCTAGGTGGGTTTTTTCCCCAACTCCTAGTTTGTCTCCCCCCGGAAGTATGCCGATAATCGGAGCATGAACACCATCAGAGATGTAAATACTATGAGGTGGAGTAACAAAGGCTTGGGGTTGTACCCGTTCGATTTGTTCTTGAGGCAAAATTTGGAGATTAACGATGTAGTTTACATCAGAAAAAGGGGAACCCCGTAATGTGGCAAACAGGGCAAGTAGCACCGGCATTTGCAGTAATAGGGGGAAACATCCAGCTAAGGGATTGCCAAATTCTTTGTAAACTTGACTCATTTCTTCCTGCTGTTTAGCAGGATTGTCTTTGTAGAGCTTTTGAATTTGCTCGACGCGCTCTTTCATCAATGGTTGCGCTACTTTCATGCGGCGCATATTGCGAAGAGAACCGGCATTTAGCGGGTAAAGGGCAAAGCGAATTACAAGCGTCAGAGCTACGATCGCTAAACCGTAGCTGGGCACGATTCCGTAGAAAAAATCTAGGATCGGCAGCATTAGGTTATTGGAGAGAAACGAGGTACCAAAATCCATTGGCTTTGTTTAACTTAAGTGCTCTGAGTTTTCTATTTTAAAGTAGTTGCTATCCACTAGGGATTGCTGAACTTTGATTTCACATCGCGCAGGTTGGCTGCGAATTGCTGCATTGCTGCTGGTTCGACTATTCCTGCAAAGTTTAGAGTTGTTTTTACTCTGATGAGTTTAACAACATTATGGTCTTGGCGGGGAGTCAAGCTTTCACCTCAAAATTTGTTACTTTGTGGTGGCGCTGTTGGCTTTTCTAGCCTCTGGAGACATTTTTTCCTCTATGTAATCGTAGATGGTGCGAAATTTAGGAATTGCGCGCAATTCTAAGCGACCACCGTTTTTCAGGGTGACAACCATATCTCCGTAACTACCGAAACCGCGTGGTACTTTGACTATTTTGACAATTTCTGAGTAAACTATGTCGGTGCGATCGCGTCCCATCCAGCCGCCAGTTACGGATACACGGCGGTTAGTAATCCGGTAACGCAGCCACAGGGCTCGCACGACGGCTCCTATAGTCAGGGGTAGCCCAACAATGGTTAACCCTAATAGTAGGTTAATCAGTAAGTCTGAGATGGCTGGTCCACCTTCATAGAAAACTTGTTCTTTAATTCCCATTTAGTACCTCGGCTTCTACCAACAACTGCTCTAATTGTTGCAGAAATTCACCATAATTGCACTCTTGGGCTGTAGGTCGCACTACAATTACTAGATTCCACCCTGGGGAAATCCGGGGTAACATCTGCCGGAGGGCGGCGCGGATCTGTCGCTTGATCCGATTGCGGACGACGGAAAGTTTGCTGACTTTCAGGCTAATGGAAATGCCGATCCGTGTAGCAGGTAAGGTTTTTAGGCTTGTTTGCTGTTCAGATAACCGATGGTTATTAAAATTTGAGTCCCGCAGAGCTCTTAATGTTAGATGGCGGGAATTGCGACGAATTCCTTTGCGGTAAACGGCGCTAAATTCGCGATCGCGCCGGAGTCGGTTGGCTGGGGGCAACATGGGCTTGGGGGCAGAAACCTGGTTTCATAAATGGCAACCTTAAAAGCTACGTTTGGTACGAAAAGCCGGGTTTCTGGTAAGGCGTAGCCATTCGCGGTTTTTTGCTAGACGGCTAGGCGATGACGACCTTTTTTGCGGCGGGCGCTGATGACGGCTTGGCCGCTCTTGGTTCGCATTCTGGCGCGAAAACCTGATGTTCTTTTGCGTTTGCGGCTGGTTCCGTGTAAGGTTTGCTGTGTCATCCTGATTCCTCCGGTCGGGCTTGTTTAAGTTGGGTTAAAATTCACAATCTCTGATTTTACTCTATTGTGGTGTGATTTTCAAGGGTAAAATTTGTATTTGATGCGGATATTGGGTTTTTAACATCGTTTCGTTGTGTCCATACGTGGGCGATCGCATCCCAAAATGCTATCATACTATCTTAAACATCAAGAATTAGCACAAGTTTAAATGGCCAAAGATATTTTTCATAATGTGGTTAGGAAGGGTTTAGAAAAGGAGGGTTGGCTAATTACAGATGATCCTTTAGAAATTGAGGTTGGTGGTGTTGAACTCTATATTGATTTGGGCGCGGAGCAACTATTAGCTGCTGAACGTTCAGGAGAAAAAATAGCTGTTGAGGTTAAGAGTTTCATTGCGACATCTAATATTTCAGCATTTCATACAGCAGTTGGTCAGTTTTTTAACTATCGAGTTGCATTGGAATTACAAGAATCAGAACGAGTTTTATACTTGGCAGTTCCTTTAGGCGTTTATCGAGACTTTTTTCTAAAACAGTTTGTACAGCTAGTCATTCAACGCACTCAATTAAAAATCATTGTTTACGATCCAGTGCATGAGGTGATTGTAGAATGGAAAAAATAGAGCAATATCGAATTTATGTGCAGCAAGTATTAACCGAATACGCTCATCAATGGCCATCAAATTCGGAAATTGATCGGCAGTTAATTTTTGATACGAAGCACGATCATTATCAGTTAGTTTATGCTGGTTGGAAGAATCGCTGGCGACAGTATGGATGTGTTTTACATCTGGATATTAAAGGTGACAAAATTTGGATACAACATGATGGTACAGAGATTGGAATTGCCGATGAGTTGGTGAAGTTGGGAGTACCTAAGTCAGATATTGTTTTGGCATTCCATGAGCCTTTAGTGAGGCAATATACGGGGTTTGCAGTGGGTTAGCTGTGAATAGATCGTAAAGCCCTCTGAGCGGTAAAAAACTCCCAGAGGGCGATTTTATAGGTTTTCAGCTTACTGAATGCTTAAAATCCAAGTGCCGATATAACGCAGTAAAGGTGCATCACCTGGAGTACGAATGCGAGCATTAAAATGGTACATTCCGCCATTATTAGGATTTTTGACGTTCGAGAGTACAACTTCAACGTTATTACCGGCAGGAATGGGTTCGATAGGATAAATTTCAATCAAGTTATTTTCTTTATTCCAGATTACTTCTTGTAGAGGTACTGCTTTATTTTTAACGCGCACTTCTATGTTTTTGGGATCGAATTGGCCTTTGTAGTAATTGGGGTAGGAGATGGCTAATTGTGCGATCGCTAAAGGTAATTTTTTCGCTGGTATTCTCAGCCGATAGCGATCCCACATTCCTACAGTGCCGTAGTCTAAGCGGAAGTTCAACTGATTATCTCGTTCTGGACCGCCAAAAATGGTGAATCCCGGCAGCCCTTGTCCTAAGCTGATGGTGGGTAGGCCTGTCAGTAAGAAACCGGTCACTGCTAAAGCGTAAAGTAATCGTCGCATAATTTTTTTCCTATTCCTGTTTGTTTTATCTAGCATTCCACTTTACTTGATTTATGCCGGGTTGTCAGAATCAGGGAGGGTGAATTTTGATGGGAGCGATCGCGCCTGTCACTCTTTCCTCTATGATCTACTTCAGAGAGATTAATTGAATCAACCGCCGATCATGCCCAAAACTGTAGCTGACGTGATGACCCGTGACCCCATCTTAGCGCAACCTGAGATGCCTCTTTCCGAAGCCATTAAGATTTTGGCCGAGAAGCGGATTAGTGGTCTTCCAGTTGTGGACGAAAATAAAAAATTAGTGGGTGTGATCTCTGAAACAGACTTGATGTGGCGAGAATCTGGCATCACGCCCCCGCCCTATATCATGTTGCTCGATAGCGTGATTTACTTGGAAAATCCAGGTCGTTATGAGCGAGAACTACACAAAGCTTTAGGCCAAACGGTGGGAGAAGTGATGAGCCGCGATCCAGTTACTACTAAGCCGGATAAATCTTTGCCAGAAGCGGCGCGAATGATGCACGAACGCAATGTTCACCGGTTGCCGGTGCTAGATTCTAGTGGCATGGTAATTGGTATTCTAACGCGAGGGGATATTGTCCGTGCAATGGCGGCTGAATCTTAACTGTTAACGGTTAACTGTTAACTGTTAACTGTTAACTGTTCCCCATTACCAATTACCAATTACCAATTACCAATTACCAATTAATGAGTATTACCCGTGAGTCTGTTGAGCAGTTGTTGAGTTCCCAGGATTTTGGCGATCGCTTGCAAGCTGTAAACCAAATGCGTCAACTTGAACCAATGTTGGCTTTTGATTTGATTCAAAGCGCGATCGCAGATAAAAATGTCCGGGTACGCTATGCGGCTGTTAGCCAAATGGCTACTTTGGGCGAACAAAATTTGCCTAAAGCTTTATTAGTCTTGCGGGAAAGTCTCAAAGATCGAGAACCGGATGTGCAAGCAGCAGCGGCTGATGCTTTGGGTGCTTTGAAATTAACCGCAGCTTTTGATGATTTGCAGGCACTTTATCATAGTACCTCGGAATGGTTAGTGCAACTTAGTATTATCGCAGCCTTGGGAGAAATGGGAGAACCGCGAGCGTTTGAGTTATTAGAAATTGCGCTTACTTCTGGCAATGAACTAATAAAAACTATTGCGATTAGTGCTTTAGGAGAATTGGGAGATCGTCGGGCAATAACCGCGATCGTACCTTTTGCTTCTAATGCTGATTGGCAAGTCCGCTATCGAGTCGCCCAAGCTTTAGGCCGATTGGGTGGTCCAGAAGTTGCAGCTACTCTCTCAATTTTAGCTGGTGATGAAGTAGAACAGGTTGCTGAGGAAGCCAAGACTGCACAAAAAAGTTGTTAATCTAATAAGTGATATCGTGTAAGTGGCATCGCGATCGGCTTTCCCTCCCCTAAACTTCCCATCTACGCGCTACAATCCAATTGTTACTATCGCTGGCAAAAAGCAGCAGAAGGAGATCAAATGTTTCTCAACGAATTAACCCCAGTATTTAAAGAACTAACCGAACAACCGATCGCCTTTTTGGGTGGATTGGTTTCTGGCTTACTGCGACTTAATCTTAACGACGATCCAGTTAAAAGCTGGCTAGATGAGCAAATTGGTTCCACTTCTTATACTCCACCAACTACCGAAGATCAAAACAGCAAAAGTAGTGGCCCTCAGTCTATTAACATCGACTAAATTTAGTGGTAACTTCAGTTTACCAATTACGATCGCGGATTTTACGGATTACACGGATTACACGGATTAGTTAGAGGGATGATTATTTGGTCTTTTAAATCAGAGAAATCCGTCTAATCTGTGTATCCCAATTACCAATTACCAATTACCAATTACCAATTACCAATTACCAATTACCAATTACCCATTACCAATTATCCATTACCAATTACCAATTTAAACAATATGACAACACAACGAATCGCCGTCATTCTACGAAATGGTCAACCCGATGAAACCGTAACAGTACAAGGTTGGGTACGCACCAAACGGGAATTAAAAGAATTTGCCTTTGTTGAAGTCAACGACGGTTCAGCAATGGCTAATTTACAAATAGTAATCGACCCCAAATTATCAAACTATGAAAATATTGTCAAGCAATTGAATACAGGTGCATCGATCGAAGTTGTAGGAGTGTTAGTTGCTTCTCCAGCCAAGGGACAAAGAATAGAATTAAAAGCCTCAATGGTAATAGTTTACGGCGACGCAGATCCCCAGACTTATCCATTACAGAAAAAACGTCATTCCTTTGAATTTTTACGCACGATCGCCCATTTGCGATCGCGTACCAACACCTACAGCGCCGTTTTTCGCGTTCGTAACGCCTGTGCTTACGCCGTCCATCAATTCTTTCAAGAACGCGGTTTCCTATGGGTTCACACCCCCATTATCACCGCTAGTGACTGCGAAGGCGCAGGAGAAATGTTCAGCGTTACTAACTTCGATTTAACCAAAATTCCCCGCAACGATACACAACAAATTGATTTTAGCCAAGACTTTTTTGGCAAACCAGCCTATCTCACAGTCAGCGGCCAATTAGAAGCAGAAGTTATGGCAATGGCCTTTGGTAATGTTTACACCTTTGGCCCAACTTTCCGCGCCGAAAATTCCAATACTTCCCGCCATTTAGCCGAGTTTTGGATGATTGAACCAGAAATGGCTTTCTGTGACTTAGAAGGCGATATGGATTTAGCCGAGGCATTTCTGAAATACATCTTTAAATATGTTTTGGAAAATTGCCGAGAAGACATGGAATTTTTCAACGATCGCATTGATAACACAGTTTTAGCCACCGCTGAAAACATGATTAACAATCAGTTTGAACGCCTCACTTATACCGAAGCCGTCGCCCTCTTAGAAAAAGCCGACAAGCAATTTGAATTTCCCGTTAAATGGGGTTTAGATTTGCAGTCAGAACATGAGCGCTACTTAGCCGAAGAACTGTTTAAAAAACCCACAATAGTCACCGACTATCCCGTAGGCATTAAAGCTTTTTATATGCGGTTAAGCGACGATGAAAAAACCGTGCGGGCAATGGATATTTTAGCTCCCAAAATTGGCGAAATTATTGGCGGTTCCCAACGGGAAGAAAGACTAGATATCCTAGAGCGACGCATTGAAGCTCAAGGCATGAATAAAGACGATTTATGGTGGTATTTAGACTTACGACGCTATGGTACTGTTCCTCATGCCGGATTTGGCTTAGGCTTTGAAAGAGTGGTACAGTTTATGACAGGAATGGGGAATATTCGGGATGTAATTCCTTTTCCCAGAGCACCTTTAACAATAGATTTTTAAGCGAGGATTCGGGATACTTGCGGTATCCCCCGCCTAGATGCAATAGACATTAGGAATGAAAATTAAATAACTTAATGATTTGGTTTGTAGTAAGCGCTTTAGCGCTAAAGCGCTTACTACAAACCAGCTAATTATTTAATTTTCATTCCTAATGTTTGTACAAATCCATTACATCGGTAATTGGCATTCGAGAATGCGCTCCTAAAGTTAAGGGTGAAATGTGACCTAATTCTAAATGTTCAGCGGCCGCACAAGCAATCATGGCGGCATTATCTGTACAATATTTAAAAGGAGGAAATAATACCCGCAAATTATGTGTAGTTGCAGCTTGTTGTAAATGTTCCCGCAATCCACTATTAGCAGCAACTCCGCCGCCAATAGCGATAGTATTTAATCCATAATCTAAAGCGCAGGCGATCGCTCTTTTTGTTAAACTCTTAGCTACTGTTTCCTGAAAACTAGCTGCAATATCCTTGACTGGCAAATCATCATCCTCTTTTTCTAATTTTTGTACTAACTGTAACACCGCCGTTTTTAAACCACTAAAACTAGAATCATAACGGTGATATCCCCCCGTAGATAAAGAAATTTTCCCCTCTGGTAACGGAAAAGCTTTCGGATTACCAATAGTAGCTAATTTGTCAATAATTGGACCGCCGGGATAGCCTAACTTTAATAAACGGGCTACTTTATCAAAGGCTTCACCCGCTGCGTCATCGCGAGTTTTCCCTAAAATTTCATAATGTCCGCAATCTTTGACATGAATTAAACTGGTGTGTCCGCCAGAAACTAACAAGCACAAAAATGGTGGTTGTAAGCTGGGTTCGCTGAGATAGCTGGCGTAAATGTGACCTTCTAAGTGGTGAATGCCTAAAAATGGCTTCTGATGCACCATAGCGAGGGTTTTAGCCGCTGTTAATCCTACTAGCAAGGCTCCGACCAAGCCGGGGGCACAGGTGGCGGCAATACCGTCAATTTCTGACCAAGGGAGGTTGGCAATGGTGAGAGATTGCGCGATCGCTTGATTGATTGTCTCTAAATGACTCCGCGAAGCTACCTCCGGGACTACCCCACCATAGGGTGCGTGGATTTTAATTTGTGATGTCACCACACTACTACAAACTTGACGATTCTTAACAATCGCTACCGCTGTTTCATCACAACTTGTTTCAATTGCTAAAACTGTTGCCATTAGCTGCTAATTTTATTTAATGGTTAAGTATTGCCAGTTTAACTTGATTCTGCAAGCTCAGAAAATAGTAAGATGGCTTTCAGACAAGCAACCTTGAGATGCTTGTACAAAAAACTTATTGTTTTGTAACAAAAGGAAACAATTCCATGCGAAGATTGTTTGCTGTAATTTTAGCCCTGAGCATTTGGATCAGCTTTGTACCAGTTGCCTCAGCCTACAATTTAGTACCATGTAAGGACTCGCCTGCATTCCAAGAATTGGCTAAAAATGCCATTTCTACCAATGGCGATCCCGCTTCTGGAAAAGCTCGATTTGAGCGTTATTCTCAAGAGTTGTGTGGGCCTGAAGGCTATCCTCACTTAATTGTGGATGGTAGCTTGGATCACGCCGGCGACTTTTTGATTCCTAGCATCCTATTTCTGTATATTACTGGTTGGATTGGCTGGGTTGGCCGTGCCTATTTGCAAGCCGCTAAAAAGACAGATTCTCCAGAGGAAGCTGAGATTATTATCAATGTTCCTGTGGCAGTTTCCTTGATGCTGACTGGATTTATCTGGCCTTTGGCAGCATTCAAAGAATTTGCAACTGGTGAAATGTTTGCTAAAGACAACGAGATTACTGTTTCACCTCGCTAAGATAACAGTTAACGGTTAACAGTTAACAGTTAACAGTTAACAGTTAACAGTTAACAGTTAACAATTCAATGTTCAGTTGATTATTTTGGAGAATTGTTCATGCAATACTTTGTGAAATTCCTTTCTACAGCACCGGTAGTGACAGCCCTTTGGTTGTCAATTCAAGCTGCGGCTTTGATTGAATTTAACCGCTTTTTCCCCGATTTGCTGTTTCACCCTCTGCACTAAGGCTTGATTTCCGTTAGGTTGCAGGTCAAGCGATTTTAGTAAGATTGTTAATTTTAGATTTGGGGTGTAATTAATATTTCTAATCTCAAATCTAAAATTATTAAATCTAAAATAGTGTCGATTGACCTGCACTTTATGTTTAAAGCTTTTTATAGAAATGTTATAGTAAGAAAACCGCAGATCCGGCGGCGGTAAAAGTCGTTTTGCGTAATTCTTATAACTATGTACCGATCGCTTTAGCGGTTGCCAAATTTTCCCTCTTACTTCCTTCCTTACTTCCTTCTTCCTTCTTCCTTACTTCCTT
>MBRE01000037.1:197238-254102 GCA_001698425.1 Oscillatoriales cyanobacterium USR001
TCCTTCTTCCTTCTTCCTTCAATGAAATCTTATCTTGCTGCTGCAATTCAAATGACAAGTTTGCCTGATTTGGCAAAAAATTTGCTTCAGGCTGAAGAATTAATTGACTTGGCGGTGCGCCAAGGTGCTGAGTTAATAGGTTTGCCAGAAAACTTCCCGTTTATGGGGGAAGAATCAGAAAAAATGGCACTGGCTGGCCAAATTGCGACTGAGAGTGAAAAGTTCTTGAAAACGATGGCCCAACGGTTTCAAGTGACGATTTTAGGGGGTGGTTTTCCAGTTCCCGCAGACAATGGAAAAGTTTATAATACTTGCTTGTTATTAGACTCTAATGGGATTGAATTGGCAAGGTATAAAAAAGTACATTTGTTTGATGTTAATGTGCCGGATGGTAATACTTATCAAGAATCGAGTACGGTGAAAGCTGGGGAAAATCTGCCTCCGGTTTATGATTCAAAAGAGTTAGGAATGTTGGGACTTTCTGTATGTTATGATGTGCGTTTTCCTGAACTTTATCGCCATTTGTCGCAGAAGGGAGCCGAAGTTTTATTTGTGCCGGCGGCGTTCACGGCTTATACTGGAAAAGATCATTGGAAAGTGTTGTTGCAAGCGAGGGCGATCGAGAATACTTGTTATGCGATCGCGCCGGCACAAACTGGTCATCATTATGGTAGAAGACAAACTCACGGTCATGCAATGATTGTCGATCCTTGGGGGACAATTTTAGCAGATGCGGGGGATGGACCGGGAGTTGCGATCGCAGAAATTAAACCCGAACGTCTCGAACAAGTTCGCCGTCAAATGCCGTCTTTGCAACATCGGGTTTTTGTTTAAAATAAAAGTAATACTGCCAGAGGGTAGTGTTACGAAATTAAGCTCAAACATTTCTTATACTAATGAGGTGACGATAATGGTTACTCAACTGCAATCTCCTCAAAAATCAGAGGTTATTTACCCAGACAGTGACGGATTACCGATGTCAGATAATACTAAACAGTTTCGATGGATAGTAGTTATTCAGCAAAATATCGAGTGGTTATTTGCTAACGATCCTAACGTATTTGTTGCAGGTGATTTACTATGGTATCCCGTAGAAGGTAATAACTTAATTCGCCAAGCTCCTGATATTATGGTAGCTATTGGTAGACCGAAAAGCGATCGCGGTTCTTATATGCAGTGGAAAGAGGATAATATTGCGCCACAAGTGGTGTTTGAAATCCTTTCTCCTGGTAATACTCAGACAGAAATGAATAAGAAACTCCTATTTTACGATCGCTACGGAGTTGAGGAATATTACATTTATAACCCAGATAAACATGATTTGAGCGGCTGGATGCGATCTGAGTCTCGCTTGGATGTGATTGACCCCATTGATAATTGGGTAAGTCCTAGATTGGGAATTAAGTTTGATATTTCAGGGGAAGAATTACAAATTTACCGTCCCGATACAGAGAAATTTGCCAGTTATGTTGAGATTCAAAGACGTTTACAAAATGCTGAAGCTATGGTACAACAAGAAAGACAACGGGCAGAAGAAGCCGAAGCTAGGGCTCAAAAGTTAGCAGCAAAACTGCGATCGGCAGGAATTGAAATTGATAATTTGTAACTAAATTCAACACCAAATGTTAACCACTAACTTTTAATGGTTAATATTTCTAGTAAAGTAAACATATCGATGCAATTTTTACAGAACTAATGACTATTTTCATGCCTTGGGTGACTTCCTTAACTCCAAAACTTTTATTTGCGCCGCTGTTAGCAACTGCAACAGAAGCCGAACCTTCAATGGTACTAGCGGGAGTATTGTTAAGTTTAGTCGTGATTTACTTCGCCAGCAAAGTTGGCGGCGAGTTATCAAATTCGCTAGGATTTCCCCCCGTATTGGGTGAATTAGTTGGCGGCGTAATAGTCGGACTTTCTGCCTTACACTTGTTAGTATTTGCCGAAGGCGGGGCAAATGGTTCTGAATCGGCAATTATGAACTTCCTCGAACTAACTGCTGGTTTGAGTCCCGATGCAGCAGAAGCAACTTTTAAAGTTCAGAGTGAAGTAATTTCCATTTTATCAGAATTGGGGGTAATTATCCTCCTGTTTGAAGTAGGTTTACAATCCAATTTAAAAGAATTATTAGCAGCAGGAATCCAAGCCACAATAGTAGCTTGTGTAGGGGTAGCAGTTCCCTTTGCGGCTGGAACTTTGGGGTTAATGACATTATTTGGAGTGCCTGCAATTCCCGCAATTTTTGCTGGCGCTGCCTTAACTGCCACCAGTATTGGCATTACTTCCAAGGTTTTATCAGAACTAGGACAACTGCAATCAAAAGAAGGTCAAATTATTGTTGGCGCGGCCGTAATTGATGACGTTTTAGGCATCATCGTTTTAGCAGTAGTAGCAAGTTTGGCCAAAACTGGTGAAGTAGATATCAGCAATGTAATTTATTTAATCATCAGTTCCACGGTGTTTCTAGTTGGGGCAATTTTACTAGGGAAATTTTTTAATAATTCCTTTGTGGCGATCGCAGATAAACTTCAAACTCGCGGCCAATTAGTCATACCTGCCCTAATTTTTGCCTTTATTCTCTCCTATATTGGTGCGGCCATTCACCTAGAAGCAATTTTAGGGGCATTTGCGGCTGGTTTAATCTTTGATGAGACAGATAAACGCAAAGAATTAGAAAAACAAATGGAACCGATCGCGGATGTTGCTGTTCCTATTTTCTTCGTTTGTGTAGGTGCGAAAACTAATTTAGGTGTACTTAATCCAGCAGTTCCAGCTAATCGCGAAGGTCTAATTATCGCAATTTTCTTGATTGTAGTTGCGATTTTAGGTAAAGTCGTCACTGGTGCAGCAGTGTGGGGTCAAGGTAATATTAATCGGTTAGCGATCGGTGTGGGAATGATTCCGCGAGGCGAAGTTGGGCTAGTTTTTGCCGGAGTTGGTTCAGCTAGTGGCGTACTCTCACCACCCTTGGAAGCTGCGATTATTATGATGGTGATTATCACCACATTTTTAGCACCTCCACTGTTGCGAATTGTCTTTAAAAGTGGAGGTGGTGAAATTAAGTCAGAGACACTTGTTTAACGATAAATTAGTTTGCGTAACACCGCCCTCTGAGCGGTATTGTCACCACCCAGAGGGCGGCATTACCTAAAGCCAGCGTAAATCCTGATTATGTTAGAAGTCCCCACCTGTGATAAAAAGTAAATTTTTGTAACAAAAATAACTCTTTATGTCTATCTTTTTAGATATAGTTATATTTTATAAGGATCGATGGGGAGGCGGCTGTAGCACCCACTGGTTTGGAGCTTATATTTTGACCCCGATAGACTTCCTTAAAGTGTGAAATTCAACAAGAGGAAAAAATGATGGATTGGTGTCAACCAGTACAATTGAAACCCGGACAAGTAATTAAACTCAGTACCGAGCTAGAAAAACCCAGTCCGTTTTATTTTGGACATGAGATCCAAAAACATTTAGTCGCTGAATTGTCAAACTATACGTTCGATCAACTATTTTTCTTCACAGAAAAACATCTCTTTGAACTTTACGGCAAAGAATTGTACGAGCAACTCAGCGAAAAATTTAATTGCATTCTTGAATTTGTCCCCACTGGAGAAGCCAGTAAATACTTTCCTATTCTCGAACAAGTTTGTGAAAACCTCATAGCCAAAAATGTCTCCAAAAAATCTATCTTGCTTTCATTCGGAGGCGGGGCAGTTGGAAATATTGTCGGGCTAGTTGCTGGGCTAATTTACCGAGGAATCCGTTTTATCGAAATCCCGACAAGCATGACAGGGCAAACTGACAGCACCCTCAGTAATAAACAGGCTATTAATGGTCGAACTGGAAAAAATCACTTTGGACTCTATCACAGCCCCATATTTATTTGGGCAGACACCAAATATCTCAAAAGCGAACCTCATTCTTCCAAGCGGAGCGGCATCATAGAAGGGATTAAGAATGGGTTGATCTCCGATCGAACATTTTTGGATTATCTGGAAACAGCCCTCAATCCCGAACTCAATTTTTCCGACGATCAATTAACCGATCTAGCGTATAAAATTATCTTGTCTAAGCTAGAAATTATTAAAGAAGATCCGAGTGAAAAGCACTACGGTATCGTTTTAGAATATGGTCATACCTTCGGCCATGCCATTGAGTGGCTCGAAAAGGGCAATTTCTCTCACGGGCAAGCTGTTTCCATCGGGATGAAAATCGCCGCAGAGCTAGGCAAAGAAATGGGATTACTCTCCCAAAAAGATGTGGACCTCCATTATTATCTAATTGAAGATAAGCTGGGTTTTAATGACCCCTTACCAGCCACAATCACCACTCAACAATTAATGGATGCGATGATTGCAGACAATAAAAAGACAGGTAGAGATATTCGCTTTGTCTTGTTAAATGGGCTGGGTAAATGTTATAATCCCGAAGGGGATTACCTGGCGACAGTAGATTTGCAGCTTGTGCGGAAAGTCGTCAATAATTTCATCGAAAATGAGAGAGAACGTTTAAGGAGTTTTGAATGTATTCCGTCTTGAATATCACTGACGATATCACTCACTGCGGAAATATTGGTCATGTAGTGAATGATTTTCAACAAATTTGCGATCTGGCTCATAAGTATCGGTTTGATGGGATTAATATTGACTTGAGTCTTCCCAATCCATTAAGCCCTGCTGAATGTAAGGAATTGCTGAACCAGATGAATTTAAAACCTGTAGCATTTGGCTTTCCTGTAAAATTATTTGACAGCCAAAAAGAATTTGAAGAAAGCCTGCCCGAATTTCAATCCCAGGCTAGACGAGCCAGCGAAATCGGTTGCCACTTAACCCTTTGTTATATTCCACCGTTTTCTAACGACTTGAACTTTAACGACCGATTTATTCAAACGAGCGATCGCTTGCGGGAATTAAAATCTATCTTGGAGAAATATGACATAAAAATTGGATTTGAATTTATTGGCCCAACTGAAACTAGGCTAAATTCAAAATACGACTTTATCCATACAATAGATGGAACTCGCGCCTTGATTGCCAGTGCAGGATTGTATGGATATGGGGGTTTTAAATTTGACATTCACCACTGGCAAAACAGCGGCGCTGGTGTTTTGGATATTCACCACATGGATTTAGAATATCTCTTGTATATAGAATTAAATGACGGCTTGCCCGGTTATGATATCTTTACAATTCCAGAATTTGAAAGAGAATTACCTTTCACAACTGGGGTAACAGATATTGAGAATTTTCTGAAAGCCCTCCGCAAAAAGGGCTATCAAGGGCCAGTTGCCGTAGAGCCTTGGAATCAGGGCATCAAAAATCTTCCCTTAGAAGAGGCGCTAAAAACGGTGAAAGAGTCTTTAGATCGTTGCCTGTTTTTTAGCAGCAAATAGATAGAGCTTATGAAGTTGAATAAAAAGCTGATGAAAGAAGTTATAATTTCCCTACTTGCAGGCTGGATCATTGGTATCATTTTTGCGTGGCTGAAACTCCCCATACCCGCACCACCTCCTTTAGGTCTGGTAGGAGCTCTTGGTTTAACATTAGGTGGATTTTGCTATCATTGGCTGAGTGAGTTTTTGGGAAAATCAGCCAGCTTACCCTGATTAATTTTTTAATTATCTAATAAAGTTGATTAGAGAACGATTAATCAATTTCGATAATTTCCCCTTAGAGTTTTTGATTTTAGATTTTTCTGTGGATTTGGTATAATGCAGGTAATGTGCGGGTGGCTTCAGCAGAAACGCACGCAGAGCGTATTAATTTGGAAAATGAAACACACTATTTCAGTTTTAGTTGAAGATGAAGCAGGAGTCCTCACTCGCATTGCTGGTTTATTTGCCCGTCGGGGTTTTAACATTGAGAGTTTGGCAGTTGGCCCAGCCGAACAAGGCGGGTTTTCTCGAATTACAATGGTAGTACCGGGAGACGATCGCATTATTGAACAACTCACTAAACAGCTATATAAATTAATTAATGTGCTGAAAGTGCAGGATATCACAGAAATTCCTTGTGTTGAGCGAGAATTAATGTTAATGAAAGTAAATGCAACTAGCGCCACACGGTCAGAAATTGTCGAATTAGCTCAAATTTTTAGAGCGCGGGTAGTTGATATTGGCGACGATTCTCTAACTTTAGAAGTCGTGGGAGATCCCGGTAAAATGGTAGCAATTGTGCAGGTATTAAATAAGTTTGGGATTAAAGAAATTGCCCGAACCGGTAAGATTTCTCTGACGCGGGAATCGGGAGTAAATACAGAGTTTCTTAAGTCTTTGGAAGCCAAAGTTTAAAACTAGAGAAAAAGCCAAAATATCCCGGCGATTTAGGAATAGAAATTAAATAATTAGCTTGTTTGTAGTAAGCGCTTTAGCGCTATAAGCACTTACTACAAACCAAATTTGGTCAGATTTTGCGCCCGAATGCTTCGCTCCTACTGTTAATACTTGCGGTTGCTATATCCTGCCATCAAAACCACAGCCGATCGAGCCTCAACTGGATATAATCTTTCGGTAAAGATTGGTGCAGTTTCTAAGGGATAAAAATCATCAGGACTGGCCAAAGAAGTATCCACAATTCGATACCAAGTTTCATCCTTTCCTACTGGCGGTAATTCAAACTCCAGGGGTTCCCAATACGCATTGAGTATAATGTGTAAATTTTCCCCAGCTTTAGGATGTCTCAGAGTAAAGGCTAAAGCATGGGAATCAATACCCCAATCTGGTTCTCCTAAAGATACTCCATGCCAAATAATGTGCGGTTCCTGACTACCAAAAGTTACAGTTAATATCTTTTCCTGTTGGAAAATTTCTAGGGATTGGGAAAACTTAATTAATCCCTTGACAAAGCGCAATAAACCTGAATGTTTTTCTACGCCACTCCAGTCAAACCAACTGAGTTCGCTGTCCTGACAATAACTATTATTATTGCCTTGTTGCGATCGCCTGACTTCATCTCCCATTAGCAACATTGGTGTACCTTGAGAAGTCAAAATAATCGTAAAGAAATTCTTGATTTGGCGTAACCTTAAAGCTAAAATTTCTGGGTCATCAGTTTCACCTTCCTCACCACAATTCCAACTAAAATTATCATTAGCTCCATCGCGGCTTTCTTCATTATTGGCTTCATTATGTTTTTCATTGTAAGAAACCAAATCATTGAGGGTAAAACCATCATGGCAAGTGATAAAATTAATGCTGCGATTCGGTTCGCGATCGGGCTGAGGATAAATGTCAGGACTACCCATAATTCGCGCGGCTAATCTGACAATTGTACCAGGAGTTCCCTTGACAAAACGCCGCACTTCATCCCGATAAGGCCCGTTCCATTCCGCAAAGCGATCGCCAATAAACGAACCAACTTGATAAAGTCCCGCCGCGTCCCAAGCTTCAGCAATTACCTTAGTATTTGCCAAAATTGGGTTGGATTCGATCGCCCACAAAACCGGCGGATCTGTGAGAGGATGACCTGACTGGCTACGGGAAAGCACCGACGCTAAATCGAAGCGGAAACCATCAATGTGCATTTCCGAAACCCAGTATTCCAAACTATCAATAATCATCCGCCCAACCACATCATTATTCCCTTTCAAAGTATTACCGCAACCGCTGTAATTACTATAGAAAGATTGGTTTTCCTCCAGAATATAATAAGCAGAATTTTCTAATCCTTTAAAAGAAAGTGTCGGTCCCTGCTCGCTACCTTCAGCCGTGTGATTAAACACCACATCTAGGATCACCTCAATCCCAGCTTTGTGCAGCGCCTTCACCATATCTCGAAATTCATCGACGGGTCCTGTAGGACTTTGATTATAACTGTAGGCTCGATGGGGAGCAAAAAATGCGATCGTGCTATAACCCCAATAATTCTTAAGTCCTGGCCTGACATCTTGTTCATCAAATTCATGGACTGGTAACAATTCAACAGCAGTAATTCCTAATTCTTGTAAATAGGGAATTTTTTCGATTAATCCAGCATAAGTCCCCCGTTTTTCTGGGCTAATTCCTGAATTAGAATTGCGAGTAAAACCACCTACGTGCAATTCATAAATCAAAGTTTGAGAATAGGGACGATGTAGAGGAGTATCTCCTTCCCAATCGTAGGCTTTGGAATCGACAACTACCCCTCTTAAAGCAGTAGCACAGTTATCTCCGGGCAGGCAGGCCGCCAAACGGCTATAATTTTCCCATCCCACAACTGCTAAACTATAGGGATCGAGAAGAACTTTTTCGCCATCGAAACGCATTCCTCGTTCTGGGTCAAAAGGGCCGTAGGCGCGATAAGCGTAAATTTGCCCCGCACCAATACCGGGAATAAACAGATGCCAATAATGGTGACTTTTATGTTCTTTAGGGTGAAATTTGATAACTCGATCGGGTTGAGGTGCATCAGGCGCATTAAACAGCAACAATTCTAAAGCTTTAGCATTTTTGGAGTAAATGCAAAAGTTTACGCCTTCGGGAGTAACGGTAGCGCCGAGGGGGAAAGTTTTACCGGGCAGGATATCTTGATTGGACGATCCCATAATTGATTTAATGTGTTGATATTACATTTAGTGAGACTGGTTAAAAGTATCTTGCTTTGGGTGAAAATAAGCAAGTGGTTGGGAAATCGGCTAATTATATCAATTATCAAAAGTTGTGCAACAGTATTCGGGGCGGGTTATTTAATATTTTAGCTTCTAGCATGGATTTGGGTGAACCCGCCCCTACCAAAACTGTGGCAAAATTTTTGAGAATTGGTATTACTAATGGCTAATTACTAATTTTTAATTTTTAATTTTTAATTATTTATGCCTTATCCACTTTCAGCCACTAAACTACAGGACTATCATCGTTGCCCTAAATCCTATTATTTCAAGTACGAGCGAGGCTTGAAAAACAAAGCATTTTTTGTTCCTCCGGCTTTGGGAAAAGCTTTACACGCTGCGCTGGCTAAAATTTATTGGGATTGGCATTATCTCGACCCCTTGCCCAAGTCGAGTTGGATTAATGAATGTTGGGAAAGTGTTAGTTCTGAGTTAAAAAATGAGTTACAAGATTCAGGATTAGAAATTTTAGATAACTATTATCGCCAATTTATTTTACCCTTAATTTCTCTGAGAAAGCCCTTAGCTGTGGAAGGAAAAATCCAAGCGATTCTCAATTTTTGCAATATAGATTTTAAGATTAGCGGTCGGTACGATCGCTTAGATTGGTTTGAAGATGGAGTAGAACTGATTGATTACAAGTCAACCAAAACAATGCCAGTATTTGCCGAGGATGAAATTGATTTGCAAATTGGCTTGTACTATCTAGCCTTAGAACAAAAATATCAGCGCAGTTTAAAGCAAATGAGTTTATTATATTTACAGCTAGGAGAAGCGATCGTATTTGAAGCAACTCCCGAACACAAACAACAAGTAGAAAAAACAGTTGGCGAACTCGCAGTGCAGTTGCGCTCCGATAGTGAGTGGGAACCCAATCCAGGGGAACAATGTGCAAGATGTACCTACACCCGCTACTGCCCTGCTGTCACCGATCCCCCCGATCCCTTGCCAGATCAAGCAAAAGAACAAAATCATTTGCAACTTTCTCTGTTATTGGATTAAGATGATAAGGATTTAGGGAGTAATTGTTTGGGGTTTGCTGCGAAAAGAACCCTTAAATTAGTTATGGAAATTTGACAACAGGTTCACCGTTAGCTAAATAGCTAATATTTATTGGCTTTTTGGCTGATCTGCCAAATAAACCTATTGACTATAATATAACTGGTTGAATTATGATATATAGTACCATCTGTTATTTAACTACCCATGACTAAAATTTTGGTGATTGAAGACGAAGAACTAATTCGGGAAACCTTAGTGCAACTGCTAAAAGCCCACAATTTTCAAGTTATTGCGGCTCAAAACGGTCAGATGGGGGTGGCGGCGGCGCTGAGAGAGATACCCGATTTAATTTTGTGTGACGTGCAGATGCCCGAGCTTAATGGTTATGAGGTGCTGCAAACTCTACGGCAAAATGACAGAACCTCGATAATTCCATTTATTTTTCTGACGGCTCAATCTGCCAAAGCCGAATTTCGTCGGGGGATGGAATTGGGGGCTGATGATTATTTGACTAAGCCGTTTACCAAAGAAGAATTATTAGGTGCGATCGCCTCCATTCTCTCCAAAAGAAAAACCATCACTCAACCTCTTACCGAAGCACTTCACCAAGTAGAAGCAAGACTCAATGATTTAGTTAATGATTCAGCAAATACCCATACTATCTCTCCTGAAAAATTAAATCTGGAAATAGAACTTCGCCACGCTTTAGCTAACAATGAACTGGAAGTTTACTATCAGCCCCAGGTAGGAATTGACCTTGGTAAAATTATTGGTGCAGAAGCTTTAGTCCGCTGGAATCATCCAGAAAAAGGCAGGATATCACCGGCAGAATTTATCCCTTTAGCAGAAGAAACAGGCTTAATTATTGCCATAGGAGAGTGGGTATTGCTTAAGGCTTGTACTCAAGCTGTTAAGTGGATTAATTTAGGATTTCCTAATTTACGGATATCAGTGAACTTGTCGGCTCGCCAACTGTCTGATAGCCAATTATTGCAACGAGTTATGGCAATATTAAATACTACTGGTTTGAAGCCAGCTAATTTAGAATTAGAGGTGACAGAAAGTGCAGTTATGGAAAATGTTTCCCTCGCTGCTGCTACTTTAAACCATCTCAAATCTCTGGGAATTAGGATTGCTCTTGACGATTTTGGCACCGGTTATGCTTCCTTTGGCTATCTCAAACAATTTCCTTTTGATTCGTTAAAAATTGACCGATGTTTTGTGAGCAATGTCGTCACCGATGCTCATAACAAAGCCATTACAACAGCAGTAATTCAACTCGGTCACGATCTCAATTTAACGGTGATTGCTGAAGGGGTAGAAACTGACACAGAATTAGCTTTTTTGAGGCAGCATCACTGTAATATCATGCAAGGATATTTGTTTAGTCCCGCTCAACCAGCCGCTGAATTTGAAAAGTTTTTAGTTACTGGTAAGTGTTTGCCTGTAAAGTCTGTAAAGTCTTTAACTTCTGTCTCAAGTCGAATTATTCCTTGTCCGCCACTGCTAGAGGGAGAAAAATCTTTACCGTTTAGGTTGAAATCTGGATTTGACTATAAAAATTCATCTTTTTAAGAGAATGCAAATATGGAAAGGATCTTAGTCGTTGACGATGAGATGGATTGTCGAACAGTTTTAGCTCTTTACCTGGAAAGCCGGGGCTATCAGGTAGAATGTGCGGCTTCAGGTTTGGAAGCCCTTTCTATTTTTGAAGACAACCCTCACGATTTGGTGATTTCAGATGTAATGATGCCACAGATGGATGGTTTTGAATTTTGTCGTCGCCTGCGCTCAATTCGTTTGGGTCAGTTAGTGCCATTCATATTTTTGTCGGGTCAAGGAGAGTTAGAATCCAAAGTTGAAGGTCATTCTATTGGTGCTGATGACTATTTGGTAAAACCTTTTCAACCCCAGGAAATTCTGGCGAAAATCAAGGGACAATTAGAACGCAGTCATCGGATGCACGCTGAAATTCTCCGTTTGTTACAAAATTCTGGGTTCGATCGGGTAAAGATTCCAGCTGAAACCACTACACAAGACCGTAAATTTTTGCCTTTAACGCCAGCAGAGGAAAGGGTTTTTTGGGAAGCGATTCAAGGATTTACAAATAAACAAATTAGCGATCGCCTGTTTATTAGTCCCCGCACTGTGCAAGCTCATCTAAGGAGCATTTTCAGTAAATTAGAGTTAGAAAATCGTACTCAACTGGTCCGTTTTGCCTTGGAAGGTGGATATAAACCAACTGAGTCTGCCCAGGGAGGGAAATAATTAATTTAGAATTATTTAGAATTATTTAGAATTATTTAGAATTATTTAGAATTGCTTGTAATAATTAAATTATTATTAATTTTACTTTTTACTATTTAATTATTCAACTTAAGCTATTTGGCTTAGTGTTTTTAGGTTAAATGCCCAATGTATTTTATAAAAAATAGAAACATAATAAAAATAGATAAAGAATTCAGGAGATAAGTAAAATGATTACTAATCAAGCTAACTTTCTTCCACTGCAAGAAGTTATTTCTAAAATTTTAACATCCCGCGAAGTTACTGGCATTGAGATCAATCTATTAAGCTTATTGCTGCGATCGGAAAGCTTGGAAGCTGAAGACAAAAACTCGATTTATAGAGTATTTTATGCTTTTCGTAGAGGCTGGCTGACTTTAATTGATATCTCAGATGAACAAGTAAATTCTATCAAGCATTGGCTTGAGTATACTGTGTTCGCAAAGGTCTAGTTACTGATTTTTTGTGCTAATTAATGATGATAAAACAAGTAACAGGGAAGCTAGTAGCATCAAGGTTGAGATGGCATTGATGGCTGGTGTTACGGTAAATTTAATCATCCCATAAACAAACAATGGTAGAGTTGTTGAACCTACGCCACTGGTAAAAAAACTGATTACAAAGTCATCGAGCGAGATAGTAAATGCTAACAAAGCAGCGCTGAAAATTCCAGGCCAAATTAAGGGGAAAATAATGCGCCAAAATGTTCGCCATTCATTTGCACCTAAGTCTAGGGCTGCTTCTTCTAATGCGGGATCTAATTCTGCTAAACGAGCTCTGACGGTAATGGTAACAAAGGAAATACTGAAGGCAATGTGACCGATAATTACTGTAGGTAATCCTAAAGTAAGATGGATGCTTGTGAGATTTTCTACGATCCGAAATATGAGGGTAAAAAAAACTAATAGGGAAATGCCCATCGTAATTTCAGGAATGATAATCGGTAAAAAAAGTAAGGCTTCTAATATTTTGCGGCCGGGAAAACGAAAGCGCTCTAATGCCATTGCGATCGCTGTCCCAAAAATTGTGGCTAGGATGGTAGAGATAGTGGCAATTAGTAAGCTATTATTTAGTGCATTCCATAGTCCGGCATCGCTAATGTTAGCATTTCCTTGGGCTGTTCCTAATATGAATGTACCTGCATTTGGAAATAGGCTGCGATACCAGTCTAGGGTGAAACCGCGCCAAATGGCGTTAGATCGGGAGGCGTTAAAGGAGTAAATAATTAAGATGAGAATTGGTAGGTAGAGAAAGGCGAATCCTAATGCTGTTTGCAACCATAGCCAGTGTTTGCTAATTGCCCGAATTAATAAATCTAATTTTTTTGTATCTGTTTTCATTGGTAATTGGTAATTGGTAATTGCCGTATAAAAATAATACTTATTCTTCAATCTTTGTTGGCTTCTGAAATGTGAAAATAAATTAACAGAGGAATTAATACTAATACCATTAATAACATAGAAAGGGCGGAACCAAAAGGCCAATTACGGGCTTTCAGAAATTGATTCTCAATCAAGTTTCCGACCATCATGGTTTTAGCTCCGCCTAAAATATCGGGAGTGATGAAAGCACCGACGGTGGGGACGAATACCAGTATTGAACCGGCAATTATGCCGCGCATTGTTAAGGGTAGTATGATTCGCCATAATGTCCGAAGATCGTTAGCTCCTAAGTCTTGGGCGGCTTCTACTAATGTAAAGTTGAAGCGTTCTATGGTAGAATATAATGGTAAAACCATGAATGGTAAATAACCGTAAATTAAACCAATGATGACGGCAAAAGGGGTAAAAAGTAGGGTGAGTGGTTCGTCGATTATTTGGAGACTTTGTAGGGCTACATTAATGACTCCTTTGTTTTGTAGTAGGATAATCCAGGCGTAAGTTCTGACGAGAAAGTTAGTCCAAAAGGGAATAATGATTAGTAAGAGTAAGGCATTTTTCCATCTAGTCGATCGCGTGGCGATAAAAAATGCTAGGGGATAGCCAATTAGTAAGCAAGCGGCGGTGGTTAAAAAGGCTAACCAGAGCGATCGCCAAAGCACTCCTAAATAAATTCCACCGTCAGTTGTGCTGAATAAACGCTGATAGTTACTTAGGGTAAAAATCCAGGTGACTCCACCATAAGTACCGCGTTCTAAAAAACTATACAAGAGAACAATTAGCAACGGGACGACAAAGAAAATTATCAGCCATGCGGTAGCTGGAAATAACAGGAGTGAAAGATTGGCTTGTGGGGTTCTTTGGCGGGTCATTTTTTGATATATTGATTTGAGAAATACTACTTGTTTCTGGATTGGAATCTTTTTGTACGGTTTGACCGTCCAAGAGCTTGGAGTATATATTAATAAACTTTGAGTCAAGTAAGATGAAGATGAAATCTATTTTCGGGCTGGTAACGCTGGCGATCGCGCTCAGTCTGACACTACCAGTTCAGGCTGCAAATCGCAAGGATGTTGATAAATTAATAGAGACAGGTCGTTGTTCTCGGTGCGACCTCAGAGATGCTAACCTACGGGGTGCTAACCTGCAAAATGCTGACCTGAAAAATGCCGATCTCAGAGGTGCTAACCTGCGAGGTGCTGCGCTCAGAAATGCCAACTTAAGTAATGCTAATCTTCAGGAAGCGGATTTAAGAGATGCTAACTTAACTCGCTCTAATTTGAGGAGTGCTGACTTGAGAAATGCTAACTTAAGAAATTCTGATTTAGAGAGTGCAGATGTTAGGGGAGCAAACTTTGATGGGAGCGATTTAAGAGGAGCTAACCTAAAAAATACCGATTTAGATCGCAATAATTCGGATCGTAATAACGATCGGGGGCGCGACGATCGTGGCAAGATCGCAGTGGAGTTTGTTTCTCGCACAAATGATGACATTAGAATTAAAATTGAAGGAGACGGTAAGACTCAAGAAGTCAGATTAGGTGGTAATAATAATAAGCGCAGAATTTATCTATCCCCTAAAGTTTACAGGTTGAGATTTTTCCGAGGTCGCTCTGATAATTCTTGGAAGTCTGGCAAATTGGATTTAGGACGCGATCGCAGCGATCGAATCAGAATTTACTTAAACCTTAAAGATCGCTCCGTACAGCTAGACAATAACGAAAAAGCCTGGAATTCCGATTAATTAACCTGCGGCTAGGCGCGAAGCATTCCGGCAGGTAGGGGCGAAGCATTCCGGTAGATATATTATGGTTAAAAGCAGGGATTAATTACCGGAATGCTTCGCCCGTACTTGGTTAAAACAAAAAATTTACTGCCGGAATCTTCCCCCCCTACGGATACATTTGCACCCATCGTGATGCTCCCTATCCTTAATTGCCAGGACAGTCGCATTACAATATTACAATACTTTTGCGTAAGTCCTAACGATCGTGTATTATATTCTTGCATCAGCATTTTTTAGTTCAGCTAGTGCAGAAAAATTGTGCAAACACCTCAATTTCCTGAATCCAACCATCCGATTGTCAAATCGCTATTTCATAACAGCGATCAAGAGTTGCTGACCCTGTTTCAAAATCACCCAGATCAGGGAAAATTCTTTACAGCAATTTTTTGTCGATATGCTCAAATTGTTTACACCCTAATTCGGCATTCTGTACGCTCTCCAGTACAGGCTAATTACCTATTTGCTCGAACTTGGCGACACATTTATTATGAATTGCGCGGCCTCGATTTGCGGTCTGATGGCCGAGAGGAAGGGGAGGAAAGTATTACTCTCCAAAATTGGTTAATTAATGTCACAGCCATTTGCATTAATCAAACTGATTTACCCTCAGTAGAGTCAATTCATTACTCTTTAGAAGCAGCTTCGCCACCATTTTGGTGTTATGTCGGACAAGCATTAGATCAGTTGGCTCCGTTACTGCGATTAACTGTGTTAATGGCGCAAACTTTCCGGTGGAGTGAGACGCGAATTGCGGCTTATTTACAAGCAGAAGGAGAAGCAATTTCACCGGCGCAGGTAAAAGTTTTGCTACAAAAAGGTTATCAAAGTTTAGAGGATAATTTACCGGAGGATATTCGCTCTATTTACTTTAATGAGAATTTAATTTCTCAAGAAGCATGATTGTTAGGGAGAAATTTAATAATGACCAGAGGTTTAAGGAATTTATCTTTGAGTTTAGCAGTGTTTCTAGCATTACTGTCTTTGAATGCTAGAACTGTGTTGGCTTTCTGTGGTTTCTTTGTGGCTAAGGTGGATGCGAAATTATTTAATAATCGTTCGGAAGTGGCGATCGCATATCAAAATAATAACACTACTTATAATCTAGCTTTTGATTATAAAGGCGATCCGAAAGAATTTGCGCTGGTTTTGCCGGTGCCAATAGTCCTGAAAAAGCAAGATGTTAAAGTTATCGATCCTAAGCTATTTCAACGCTTAGATGATTTTACCGCACCTCGGCTAGTTCGCTATCAAGATAATTTTAATCAAAATTTACCTCGTACACCAAGTAGAAGTGAAGCTGAAACTAAAAGAGATCGGGCTCCTGTGACAGTTGTTGAACGTTTCAGTGTGGGGGAGTATGATGTGGTGATTTTGAGTGCCAATGAGTCGAATGCTTTGGCAAGTTGGCTAAGACAAAATGATTATCGACTGCCCGATAATGCGGCTCGTTATCTCAAACCTTATATCGACCAAAAACTTTTCTTTTTTGTGGTGCGGATTAATGTGAAAGAACAGCAAAGATTGGGTTTTCAAAATTTGCGTCCTATACAGTTTACTGTTAAAAACTCGCAGCGAGTTATGTTGCCGTTTCAGTTAGGAAAAATTAATTCAGAAGGTACTCAAGATATTATTGTGTACTTTCTAAGTGATAAAGGGAGAGCAGAATCTAGTAATTACACTAATGTGATGATTCCTAGTAATTTTGCTATTCCTCAAGAAATTGAATCGAAGTTTGGGGAGTTTTATAAGGGTTTACTGGCGACTACGATTAAAGCAGTTGGTCGGGAAACTGTGGTGACAGAATATGCTTGGGATACGGGATCTTGCGATCCTTGTAGTGCTTCACCTTTAACTTTTCAGGAGTTAAAAGAATTAGGAATGAATAATGAACGAGCTTTCATTACTCGATTGCATCTTCAGTATACCAAGGATACTTATAACCGAGATTTGGAATTTCGCGTGACTTCGGATACTAGGACTTATCAAGGTCGATATATATTGACCCCTAGCGCGGCTTTATCAGTAAATTCAGGAGGGAATAAGGCTCAGGTACAAGCGCCTTATGGTAAACAACTTTCTACTTTTCAACTAGAACCGTTGTTTAAAAAGTATCAGTGATAGGGGTTATTTGCTAATTGTTAATTGCTAATTATTGATGATTAGTGGTAGTTGGCAATTAGCAGTTAATTTAGCAGTTAATTTAATCATCTGCCATTTCATATTCTAGGGGGATAGAAAAGAATTTGCAGGCTATATATTCTGGGGTAAATTTCCTGGCATTGTTTGTGGCGTTGGGTTGTTGGTAGTTTTTAGATGGATTTAGGCAAATTGCTAATATTCTCACTCCTACCATGAGTGTTGCAACTTGGTTTACAAGGCTGTCGATGTCTTCGATTAGTTGTTCGGCGATTTCAAGGGAGGGGGCGACAATAAAAAAGGTTTTGACTCCATCGGGACTGGGGGCAAAACCTAAAGTACATTCGTTTAATAGGGTTTGTAATGAAAGATTTAAAGAGTCATGGAAGCGATGGATTAAGGTGCGGTATAAGGATTCGGTTAGGGCGCGATCGCCAAAAATTGGTTGATACAACATTGCAGCATTCCTCAGTTATGGCTATTTGTATATCAGAGATATATTAACACTTTCTAATATAGGTTTTGTATTAAATTTTTTTTGTGATGGCTGTCTTTGCGGGTTGTGATATTTCTGCGATCCCCTAGCGATGGCGATCGATTATTTAGTGTGATCTGGATTAGTCATTTTAGCGATCTGTATTTTTGATTACAAAATATTGGATGACTCTGCGATCGCATCTAACAAAATATCGCCCCCAAATCGCACGGGATCGGTGCAGGGTAATCCTGTTTCTGCTTGAGTTTCTGCTATGGCTAAGTTGGCGGCGGTTTCGTCTAAATGGTGAGTATTCAGCGCGATCGCAGTTACTTTTGCGCCCACAAAAGCACCCGCTGCGGCTGCTACCATCTCATACAATTCCACAACTTTTGAGAGTGGGGGAATGGGTACGCGGGGGTGATTGCGAATATTTTGCTGTCCGGCTCGGTGTACCAAGATCAAGTGCGTAGGCTGAGAACCTCTTAACAAAGGCAATGTAGCTGTTGAGCCGGGATGAAGTAGGGAGCCTTGACCTTCGATGTGTAAGATGTCGCGATCGCAGCCAAATTCTACCACAACTTGCTCGACTGCACCGGCGGCAAAGTCCACCCGCACGGCATCTAAGGGAATCCCATCACCTGCGATCATTAAACCTGCTTGTCCCGTTGCTAAAAATTTAGAATTTAAACCGCGTTTTAAGCCAGCGCGATGCAATTCTAAACTGGTGGACATCTTACCAATACTCATATCTGTGCCAACTGTTAAGACGCGGAGGCAATTGAGATCGGCAGCTTTAATAGATGCGATCGCCCCTACATTTTGCGGTTCCTGACGTACATCCCAAATCCATCGATCGTCTTTTAAAGGTATTTTAATCAGCGGTTTCAGCTTAGTATGCAAACCATTTACCACTGATAAACCTGCTGCAATTGCTTGATTAATTTCCTCTAACCATTCTGCTGGTAAAACACCACCAGAAGGCGCAATCCCAATTAATAGAATATTCGGTGAATAAGATAACGCTTCTGCTACTGAAGCCACTATTGGTACTTGTCGGGAAATACCAGTTAATTCAGACAAAGATTGTCCGGCACATTGGGAATCGATCGCGGCCACAACCGAGGCTTCACTATAGCGTAAAAATGCTAAACCAGTTTTGCCAGATTTACCAATAATTCCTTGATGTAACAGGATCGCAATTTTACCATTTTTAATTTCACGAATGGGATTTTTATCAACCATAATTCACCGTTTTTTGATAATTTTTTTACATTAAACACATTTCTCTTGAGTGAAGTATACCGCTATTATAAACAGCGGCATACTTTACTCAATCTTATTCAGTTAAAGCGTTGGGATCGATACCCAATTCTCGTAATTTAGCAGCTAGGCGATCGGCCCGTAGACGCTCTTGTTCGACTTGCTGTTGAGCCGCATCAGCTTGTTGTTGAGCATCTTCTTCTGGTAATAGAACAAGATTGCCAGATTGATCGTAAAAACGCAACCAAAAAGCTGTTTCTCGTTCAATAGTTCCCTGCCATGTTCCTAACCACATACCTAACCTTTGACACCATAGCCAACCCTGTTGATTTCGCTCTAATTCCTGATATCGTAAGCCCCCATTTAATCGCCACCCTCGCAGAGAATTTGGTTCAAAAGGATTAAACACAAAATAATCAGGAGTCCTGAAAACCTGCTCATAAAGATCCTTTTTGACTCCCGTATCTACATTGGCAGTCGAAGGTGACATTAGTTCTACAATCACATCTGGATAACGACCTTCTTCATCCCAAACTACCCAACCTTGACGTTCTTTCGTGCCATCTACCCCCATTGCTACAAAGAAATCTGGCCCTCGAAAATCGCGATTGCGTACTTGATATTCGCTGAAATAAACGAACATATTGCCGCCAGTGAAAAAGTCATTGCGGTCATTCCAAGCGTGTTTTAATGACCGAATGAGGACATTCATGGCAATGCGGTGGCGATTGCTCTCCATTGGCTCTCCATCATCAAAAATTAAATCTGTTGGTGGCTTATGTTCTTCACAGAATGCCGCAAATATTTCAGCTTCTGAGATGAATTTTGAAGTTACTTCAATTGACATCTCTCCCTCCTAAAATTGGATTGCTATTTTTATTGTACATTATCGAGTCGGGAAACACCAAGTCCTGGCAAATTATTGGGTAACAAACGACCATTTTCTAAGCTTGCGCCAGTAAAAGGATCGTCTATTAAATTTAAGTGACTATCTAAATCTAAATAGTCAGCTAACGGCGACAATTGAGCAGCGGCTGTATTCGCCAATAAACTATCAGAATAACAACCAAACATCACTTGTAAACCGTAAGCTTTTGCGGTATGTATCATTCGCATTGCTTCAGTTAATCCGCCCGATTTCATCATTTTGATATTAATGCCATGTACGCAGTTGGCTAACTGAGGGATATCTTGACTGTTGAAACAACTTTCATCGACAAAAATCGGTAGGGGTGACAAGCGGTAAAGTTCGGAAAATTCAGCAATATTGCTAATAGGCGATAATGGCTGTTCTACATATTTAATGCCGTATTTTTCTAACCAAACACACATTTTTATGGCATCTTTCAGATGCCAGCCACCATTAGCGTCAACACTGATTTCAATATTTGCTGGTGCTTCATTTAGGACAGCAATTAACATAGCTCGATCGGCTTCTATGCCATCAGGATTACCAAGTTTTACCTTGATTGCTTGATACTTAATACTTTCTGGATTATTGCTATCTTTGGCAAACCAATCTCGAACTCTATGTCTAGCACCTTCTGGGGAATTAATGCCGATTGTAATCGAAGTTGGGACAATGCGCGATCGCTCAAGTCCCCATAGTTTCCACAACGGTAATCCTACTTTTTTACCTAACCAATCATGTAGAGCAATATCTATGGCCGCACAAGCCGCCGAGGGTAATTGAACCTCTTTAAATATCTCTTCAATTTGTTGGCGATCTAAAGGGGTAAATTTCTCTAATAATGGCGCAATTTTCTGTAATTCTTTGGTGAGAATTTCAGTTGTTTGGGGGTGACTACCTATAGAAAAAGGCGAGGCTTCTCCCCAACCTTCGATGTTTTCATGCTTCAATCTCAGCCATAGATTTGTAGTCTCGGCAGTTGTACCGCGACTGATGGTAAGGGCAAAGCGTTTATGAACAGTAAAGCTTTGAATGTCAATTTGCATTGTATTTTACAATTTGTGGTGTCGGAGGCAAGAGCAAAATTTAGATTGCTGGATATTCCCATTTTTGGCTTTTTATTTTATAGTTTAAGTTTACTTGATTAATCGATCGCAACATTGATGAAATTTCAGATTTCTATTTCTCCAAGGAGAATTACTAGCTCTCTGAGCATTTGGGTGCTATTCTTTAGTCTTGCTGGTTTAGTGGTGCAAGTTTTCCGCTATGGCTTTAATTATCGCGAAAGATGGATGGATTTATTTAATCTTGACCGAGAATTAAATTACCCATCTTGGTATCAGTCGTTTACGCTACTGTTTTGTGCAATTCTACTAGGAATAATTGCTGCTGCGAAAAAAAGACAGGGCGATCGCTATTCTCCACACTGGAAAGCTTTGTCAATTATCTTTGTTCTTTTGGCCTTAGATGAAAGCCTGAGTTTCCACGAAGTTTTAATTATTCCAGATTTGCGAAAAACGCTGCATCTGGGTGGGATATTTTACTTCATTTGGGTAATTCCTGGTGCTGCTTTTGTATTGGTGACAGCGATTAATTATTTCAAATTTCTGCTGTATCTTCCCTCTAAAACTCGGTATTTATTTATACTAGCAGGAGGGCTTTATGTGGGGGGAGCATTAGCGATGGAAATGGTAGGTGGTTATTATGCTGATTTAGCAGGTCAGCGCAACTTAATCTATGGGATAATGACCACTACTGAAGAAATTTTTGAAATGATGGGAGTTCTAACTTTCATCTATGCGCTACTTGCCTACATTGGCTGCTACATACAAGATATTGATGTGCGATTCAAGATACTTGACGATCGAGAAAAATAAGTTTTTAGCAATTGTTGAGGGTGTATAAACAATGAATATCCAAAGTGCAAAAAGCAAAATTGCTAATAGTAGAAATTATTGGTTTCATCTATTGCTATTACTAATCTGGATAGCCATTGGCACTGTTTTACGCTTTACTAATTTGGCGGATAAACCACCTTCAACAATTGAGATTGCCACGCTAGTTTTTAGCTTGGGAAATAGTTTGCAGACGATACCGCTAGATAGTGCGATCGCGGTTGATACTCTCTTACAGCCACTACAACTCAATCCTGAAGCTAATATCGCCTCAGTCATCCACAATTTAATGGCAGAAAGCACCCATCCTCCAGTTTATTTTGTGCTGGCTCATTTATGGATGAAACTATTTTCAACTAAGGCGGGTTTAGTTTCTTTATGGGTTGCTAGAGCATTTCCAGCGCTTCTCGGTGTCGCCTCAATTCCAGCAATGTTTGGCTTGGGTTTTGTAGCATTTCGCTCTCGTTTAATAGCCCAAATTGCAGCAGCAATGATGGCGGTTTCTCCCTACGGGATATTTATCGCTCAAGAAGCTAGACACTACACTTTACCAGTTTTATTAATCATTGCTTCTTTGGGCTGTTTGACAATAACAACTAGAACCATAAATAATCATACCATATTGCCAATTTGGGTGGGATTAATTTGGGTTATAACTAACTGTTTAGGAATTGCAACTCATTACTTTTTTATTTTGGTTGTGGCGGCGGAAGGTTTAAGTTTAATTGCTGTTATTTTGCTGAAAAATTGGCGAGATCACCGAGAAAAATTAGATTTAGATTCAACTCAAAATTTAAAGCTCAAACCTGAATCAATAATTCCTAATTCTCTATTCCGAATTTATGCTGTGGCTGCGGGTACTTTGGTGGGTTGCTTAGTTTGGTTTCCGGCATTACAAACTGCTTCTGATAGTGAAATGACGCGCTGGATTTATCAGGGAAAAAACCTAATTGAATTGCTAGAGCCAGCACCGAGAATTTTAGCGTGGATGGTGACAATGTTGGCATTATTGCCCGTAGAAGGAGTATCTTTGCCAGTAATAATCGCCTCTAGTTTAATCTTGTTAACTTTCATGTTTTTTGCTTTGCCAATTTTGATTAGAGGTGTTAAAATTAAGTTAGGGGAATCAGATAGTAGTTTGATTATTCAAGTTTTAGGCGGGTTTATTCTGGCGGCTGTCGCGATCTTTTTAGGAATAACTTACATTTTAGGTGCGGATATCACCTTAGCGGCTCGTTATCAATTTGTTTACTTTCCTGCGGTGATAATTTTATTAGGAGTAAGTTTGGCAGTTTGTTGGGAAAGTCAGGAGTTAGAAATACGCAATAAATTAAGCCGCTTTTTTAAATTGCCAGTTTCAGCATTAAAAATAGGAGGGAAAAAAGCAGTAACAATCATCTTATTAATGGGTTTACTCGGTAGTTTGACAGTTGTTTCAAATTTTGGCTTTCAAAAATCTAAACGCCCAGATATTTTAGTTCCACATATTGTTAAAATAGAAGAATCATCGCCAAAAGTTCCTGTTTTAATCGCAATGGTTCGCAAAAGCCACTCGGAAACAAGAGCTATGATGGGAATAGCCTGGGAGTTTAAACGTTTATTTAGTTCATCGGGAACAAATTCTCAATTTAATTATCCTCAATTTCTGTTAGCAAAAAAAGATGGTAATTCTCAAACGGCGACGGATGCACTGCATAAAACTTTAGCTGAAATGCCTAAACCTTTGGATTTATGGACGATAAATTTTACGGCTTCAGTGGATGAAAAAGGGCAAAATTGTGTAGTTGATTCGCAATCTCAGCCTAAAATAGCTGGCTATAAATACAAATTGTATCACTGTTCATAAATTGTAGAATAGGAGGAATTATGACGATTTATTTCTACAGCACTCGCACTGAATACGGCTGTTTCTCTAACTTTTCCGCTCACGGATTTGAGTTAGATGGAGTATATTGGCCAACTAGCGAACATTATTTTCAAGCTCAAAAATTTGCGGGTACGCCTCACGTTGAGGAAATTCGACAGGTGAAAACGCCAAAGGATGCGGCAAAAATGGGGCGCGATCGCAAACGTCCCCTTCGTAAAGATTGGGAACAGGTGAAAGATGATATCATGCGAAAAGCTGTGCTGTGTAAATTTGAGACTCATGCCAATATCCGGGAAATTTTGCTATCTACAAATGATGAGGAAATTGTTGAAAATTCACCCATAGATTATTATTGGGGCTGTGGGAAAGATGGTAGTGGTAAGAATAAATTAGGGCTAATTTTAATGGAGGTAAGGGAGATTTTGCGGCAGCGGATGGAGTAATAGAAAGTTAAGCTTATTGGAGGAAAACATCAAATGATTGCACCAGTTCAACCTTTAGTTAAACCCGATATTGTTTATCCAGATAGTGATGGAGAGTTAATGGCAGATAATACTAAGCAATTCCACTTGATTATCAAAATTCAGGGTGGTTTAGATGCCTTATTCAAGGATGATGAAAATGTTTTTGTTGCGGGGGATTTACTATGGTATCCTGTCGAAGGAGATGATAAAATTCGCCAAGCACCTGATGTGATGGTAGTTTTTGGTAGGCCAAAAGGCGATAGAGGTTCTTATAGACAGTGGGAAGAAGGTAATATTGCTCCGCAAGTTGTCTTTGAGATTTTTTCGCCTGGGAACAGAATGGGAAAAATGTTCAATAAATTGAAGTTTTATGAGCGTTATGGAGTGGAAGAATACTATCTCTATAAGCCTGAAAATAACGATCTAACAGGGTGGTTGCGTTCAGATAATGAACTTAACGAGATTGAGTCAATGGCGGGATGGGTGAGTCCGCATTTAGGTGTAAGGTTTGAGATTTCATCAGGAGATTTAGAAATTTATCGGCCGGATGGAGAGAAGTTTTTGTCCTATGTGGAGTTGGAAAGGCGAAGGGCGCGAGAAAAAGAAGGTAAAGAATTAGCACAGCAACGTGCTGAGAAATTGGCGGCAAAATTGCGAGAATTGGGGATAAATCCTGATGAGGTTTGAGGTAGAGATATAGCAACCCTATTTCATTATTTATCAATCTCTGTGGGGACACGGCATTGCCGTTTCCCTGCCTTACTGTTAAGATTTAGAGTCTCAGTTGTCGCATATTCTTTCTCTAAATCAAGGAGTTTCTCTTTCCGAAAACTTCCCCAACGATATCCTCCAACTCCCCCAACTTTGGGCACAACTCGATGACAAGGAACAATCAATGCCACTGGATTTGTTGCACAAGCGCGTGCCACAGCGCGTACTGAATTTGGCTTTCCAATAGCATCAGCAATATCACTATAAGTAACAGTTGTACCAGCAGGAATTGCTTGTAAAGCATTCCAAACTTGCAATTGAAATGCTGTAGCTTTCACGTCACAGGGAAGATTCGGCAAAGGTAAATTACCGCTAAGATAATCTATTAAAGATTGCATCCATTGACACAATTCTGGATCGGCTTTTTCCAGGGAAGCATTGCTAAATTCTCGTTGCAAATCGCTTTCAAGTTCTGCTGCATTATTTCCGAGGCGAATGTTACAAATTCCGCGCTTAGTTGCAGCTACAATTACAAAACCGAGAGGGGAATTAGCGATCGCATAACGTATTTCTTCACCGCAACCAAGGTGTTTATAAGCATTAGGAGTCATGCCGAGTTGTTTTGGTGCTTTTTCATATAATCTGCTGCTAGAGCCGTAGCCGACTTCGTAGAGGGCGGGGGCGATTTCTTCTCCCTCTCTGAGATGTTCTTTTAAACGTTTAATCCGCAGAGAATCGGCATATTGAAAAGGGGAAACTCCGACTATTTGTTTGAATATTCGCTGTAGGTGAGTGGGACTCATTTCGACGCGATCGCCTATTTCTGATAAGGTGGGTATGCGATCGCACTCTCCCTCAATATAACGACAGGCTGCTATTACTTTATCTCTGGCGGGATTGTCAACAATCGTATTTTGTGGGTGACAGCGTTTGCAGGGACGAAAGCCTTTATTTTCTGCTGCTTCAGGTGAGTTGAAAAAGGTAACTTGGCTGCGGTTTGGTTTGCGGCTGGGGCAAGTTGGACGGCAATAAATGTTAGTCGATCGCACGCCGTAGAATAGTTTACCATCAAAGTTGGTGTCTCGATGAAGGATTGCTTGCCAAAGGGTTTCTTCTGAAAGAGATAAAGTTTGCAGTGCTGATGCGTGCATAAATATTAAAATTTAACGACTTTTTTAGCTTAAACATATTGTAAATTAAGTTCTATCCGATTCTTGCGATTTAAGTTCTATCCGATTCTTGCGATCGCCCACCGGGATTTTAACTGCTGTCTTATAGTTGAAGTCGATTAAATCTCGGATCTTTAGAGATTATGTAAAAAACGGTTTATTACAACCGTGTCAGTAAGTCCTGATGGCATTTCTGGGACTCATCACCTAACTTTACACACCTAGAATACGCTATAATTAGATTTATTAATAGTTTGTCTTCAGGCTGAAATGAAATTTATAGACTTATTTTCCGGGATTGGAGGTTTTAGGCAAGGGTTTGAGAAGGCTGGTTTTAAATGCGTTTTCTCCTGTGAAGTAGACAAACACTGTCGAGAGGTGTACAGTAATAATTTTAATGAAACTCCTTTTGGCGACATCAAAAAAGTTAATCCCCATGAGATAGAAGATTTTGATGTTTTAGTTGGTGGTTTCCCTTGCCAGCCTTTTAGTATTTCTGGTAGAAAGTTGGGTTTTGAAGATACTAGAGGTACGTTATTTTTTGATATTTGTCAAATCATCAAAGTTAAGCAGCCTAAAGTTATTGTTCTGGAAAATGTTAAACACTTAATCCATCACGATCGCGGAAATACCTTAAAGGTAATTATTGCCAGCTTGCGAGATTTAGGATATAATGTAGACTATAAAGTTCTGAATGCTAAAGATTTTGGATTGCCGCAACACCGAGAAAGAATATTTATTATCGGGACTAAAGGTAAGGAGTTTGAATTTTCTAAGTTGAAGACTAAATTTCCGCCTAAACTTCGGGATTTTTTAGATGTAGAAGGTGATTTTGAAATTTTGGATAAATCCGAGTATACTTTAATTGATTCTCCGCGAAAGCAAATATCTGGTTTGTTATTTGTCGGTTACAGAAATAAGGGAACTTGGAAAACTGGGGTAAGACCAAATACAGAGCATTTATCAAGAGTGCATCGACAACCTAATCGGATTTATTCGGTAGATGGGGTGCATCCGACTATACCATCGCAAGAGACATCTGGCAGGTTTTTTATCTATATTCCTGAGAAAGATATTGTGAGAAAGATGACGCTTAAGGAATGCTATCGGGTGATGGGTTTTCCTGACGATTTTAAAATTTATCCGAGTGTTGGAGAAAGTTATAAACAGATTGGGAACTCCGTTTGTGTGCCGGTGGTGGAAGCTATTGCGAAGGAAATATTAAATCAAAATTTGTTATCAAATAAGCAAAATGAATCACAAACAAAAACTGAAGAGTATATACAACTTGTCCTCTTCAATTAATGATATTAAGGATATTCCCTCAGAATACCGTAATTACATTTTAAAAATTGGCGAGGAAGCTTACAAACAAAAGGGAGTCTATACAGTTATAGTCACTCTTTTAATTCATAAGTCTTTATTTCCAGAACAAGACATAAGAAAACATCAAAGTAGTATGGAGGGTGGTTTTTCGGGAAGAACTATTGATTCCCAGTTTATTACACCTACATTAAAAGAACTAGGGCTTCCATCTATGGCTGAAAGTGGTTGGCTAACTAGGTCTTTAGAGCAACCTTATCCTTATAATTTAGATTATCAAGGTAAAATAAGTAACAAGGCAGTAAAAGAAGCATTTTTGAATATAATTGATTATGTTCAAAGAATTCCTGACAAAGCAGATGATGTTCTGCGCTTAATTTTCAACAAAGTTATTGAAATAGAATCTCAACGTCATGTAAATATAACTAAATTAGTTAATCCTGAAACTATTGATATATTAACCATAGTCTCTTGCCTAGAAGATCATTTTTATACTAAATATGGAGTTCGTGGCGGATCAAAATTGCCGGTTCTAGCGATATACGCTATGTACAAGTCTCTCTTAGACGAAGTAAAAAGATATGAAAAGTGTGTTTTAGGGTCTTTAGGTAGCCACACTGCATCTGATTTTACTTCTAAAAGTTCTGGAGATATTGAAGTATTTGACGAGTCGGGAAAAGTTTTTGAATCTGTTGAAGTCAAGCATAATAGGGAAATTGACATAACAATTGTTAGAATAGCCTATGAAAAGATTAAAAATTTTAATCCTAAAAGGTACTATATCCTTTCTGATAACAATATTAAATCTTCTGAAATTGGTGAAATAAAAAAAATGATAAACCAGATTAATGAAGAACATGGCTGTCAAGTCATAATTAATGGGATAATTCCCACAATCAAATACTATTTAAGATTAATTTCATTAGAAACATTTATTAATGACTACTCTAATCTTGTAACTATTGACACAGAGTTACAGTCTATTCATAAGGATAAGTGGAATGAATTGATTAAGAAACTGGATGTTACCAACTCAACCACACTGAAAAAGACGAGGGAAAATTAAAAGTTAGCGAAATGTTTAACACTAACTAAACAAGATCGAGAAGTTTGGCGATCGCGCCTCACCACCCTAGTCAACCTTTACAAAAAACACAAAGCTCTCTCGGCTTTAGGACAAGGACTTGTTAACAACATCCCAGAAATAATGTCAGAAATGATTAGCGACAAAGCAGCGCGAATCTGGCTAGAAATCTGGCAAGAACTAACAAATGACAGCGAGGAATTTCCCCAACTTCAAATACCTTTACGCCTACTAAATGCAGCCGTCAACTATCGAGAAACCAGAGGCGATCGCCGCGCCTTACTCGAACTTCCCATCGAAGAACGCAACATATTAATACAACTCCTAGAAATAGAGCGATCGAGGGATAATAATTGACACTCCCCGGTTTAAAAACGCGGGGATTCCTGCTATATTAATGTGGCAAGGTAGTAGAAGATGCAGTTTCAATAGAAACCGTAGTAGAAACCATTGCGGCCATCAATTGTTCGGGAGAGACTTTAAAAGGTAAGCGATGGATATCAGAATTAGGATGACAGGCAATTTCCGCTGCGTGTTGCAATTGGGCCAGAGTAATATCTGCCAAACCTAAATCGGCTAAAGTTTGGGGTAAACCAATTGCGCTATAAAATTTGATCAATTGTTGACGCGCTAAAGCTGCTAATTGCGAGTTTTGCAACATTTCTTCTAAGCGCAATTGCACTAATATCCCATAAGCAACTTTTTCGCCGTGTAGAGTACCCTTGCGGTGGAGATGAGTGAGGCCATTGTGGACCGCGTGGGCGGCAACTGTCCGACATTTTGCCCCGCCGATACCGCCAATTACGCCGGCTAAAAGGGTAGTTGCATCTACCACTTCTTGCCAGATTTCGCTTCCTGGTTGTTCGATCGCGGCAACAGATTTTTGGAATAAAATATCACGCAAGACTCTAGCTTGTTGGACGGCGGCGATAATCATAGTTTGTTCAGAATGGCCGCTGCTAACTGAGGCTTCGTACCATTTCGCGATCGCATCTCCAATTCCTGCTACTAATGTCCGTTGGGGTGCAGTTTGAATTAGACTGTAGTCGAGAATAAGTAAGTCGGGACATTTAGCGAGGCTGACATCGTAGAGGAATGCGCCTTGGTCCGAGTAGATGTTAGATAAAGCTGTCCACGCGGCGCAGGTGGCGGCGGATGTGGGGATAGTCGCGATCGGGATTTGACATTGATGGGCGAGAAGTTTAGCAGTATCTAAGGCTTTACCGCCGCCAACTCCAATGATAAAATCGGCTTGGTGGGCGATCGCGCGATCGTGGAGGCTTTTGAGACTATTTTCGCTACAATCTTCGCCGTAGGTAGCTTCAGCGGCCTGTAACTGCTGATTTTCGAGGTAGGGTTGAATGGCTGCGAGGGAGTTTTTACCGCCAACAATGAGGGGGCGCTTGCCCAGATGAGCGATCACATCTATTGATTGCGCGATCGCATTTCTGCCCCGGATGACACGAGCGGGGGCAATTGCCAAGGATAATAGAGAAGTATCGGTTTTAGTTTGAGTAGAAGTTTGAGTCATTTAGCCGATCGCGTCCTCACGGGTTATGAATGTAATAGATTTATAAGATAAACGGTACTAAAAATTATGTCAATCTCATCAAACCTAATCGTCCGTAATGCCAGAATTTTATTACCTACCGGTGATTTTATGACCGGAAATGTCCAAATATCTGGCAAAACAATAATTTCTGTCACCCCGGAAACAACGGCAACTGTTAGCAGTGATTTTGACAGAGAAATAGACGCTAATGGTTTAACTTTATTGCCAGGAGTTATTGACCCACAAGTACACTTTCGCGAACCAGGATTAGAACACAAAGAAGATTTATTTACCGCTAGTTGTGCTTGTGCCAAAGGAGGAGTAACTTCATTTTTAGAAATGCCAAATACACGACCTCTCACTATCACTCAAGCCGATCTTGATGATAAATTGAGACGAGCGGCTGAGAAGTGTTTAGTTAATTATGGCTTTTTTATTGGCGCAACAGTTGAAAATTTACCTGACTTATTAACCGCTAATCCCACACCAGGAATTAAAATTTTTATGGGTTCGATGCACGGCCCATTATTAGTAGGCGGAGAAACAGAATTAGATGCAATTTTTGCCAAAGGACAGCGTTTAATAGCGGTTCATGCTGAAGATAAAGCTAGACTTGAACAGCGCCGACAAGAATTTGATGGGATTACCGATCCGGCCATTCACTCAGAAATTCAGGACAATGAAACAGCTTTATTAGCAACTAAGTTAGCTTTAAAGTTATCTAAAAAATATCAGCGGCGGTTGCACATTTTACACTTATCGACTGGGGAAGAAGCGGAGTTATTGCGTCAGGATAAACCGAGTTGGGTGACGGCAGAAGTAACTCCCCAGCATTTGTTATTAAATACAAGTGCTTATCAGCAAATAGGAACTTTAGCTCAAATGAATCCACCTTTGCGATCGCACCGTGATAATCAGATTTTATGGCAAGCTTTACTAGACGGCGTAATTGATTTTATCGCCACAGATCACGCACCACACACCTTAGAAGAAAAAGCTAAAAGTTATCCAAATAGCCCTTCAGGAATGCCAGGAGTTGAGACATCTTTACCTTTAATGTTAACTCAAGCTATTGAGGGAAAATGTACGATTGCCCAAGTTGCTAACTGGATGTCGACGGCTGTAGCCAAGGCTTATAATATTCCCAACAAGGGATCGATTATCGCTGGTTATGATGCTGACTTGGTGTTAGTAGATTTAGACAATTATCATCCGGTTTTGCGGGAAGAATTGATGACAAAATGTGGCTGGAGTCCCTTTGAAGGTTGGAATTTAACAGGTTGGCCTGTAGTTACTCTAGTTGGAGGTCAAGTTGTTTATGAAAGAGGAAAATTGAACACAAATGTGAGAGGAGAAGCCTTGACATTTGAGGACAATTATAGCAATCACCAAGGCGATTAGGGCAGTAGGGGCGGGTTCGCCTAAATATAACTGTTCCCAGTTTAAATATCTATAAACCCGCCCCCCACGACTGCCAAGGCGATTAGGGCAGTAGGGGCGGGTTCGCCTAAATATAACTGTTCCCAGTTTAAATATCTATAAACCCGCCCCCCACGACATCAATTCAGATTATCTGGATCGATCCCTAAATCCCGCAATTTTTGCGCTAATTGTTGGCTGCGTTGTGCTAACTCATTGGCACGTTGAATCGATTCATTGGCACGTTTAGCTTCACGTTTTACCTGTTCTTCAGGAGTCAGATAACGTTTTCCATCAGCATCATACCAATACAACCATTCCCGGATTACACCAGAATAACTCCCCCTTTCACAACCAATTCCTAACTCAACTTCTGGCATCCAAACAGGATTTCCTGACTGTAATTCATACTTTCCATTGACCAACTTATGCACCTCCAAATGCGGTTTAATGCGGCGACGGGAAAAATAAATTACATAATAAAGTACGCCTAATTCAGCGTATTCATCCAATTTGGTGCTGTATTCCTTGCGATCATGTTGAGAAACTACTTCCAGCACAAAAGTGGGGATAACATTTTCATCCCATAACACATAACTGGGACGTAATTCTTCATCGTAAAATCGATTGACTCCTAAACTTAAAAAAGCATCTGGCACAATTGGCGGTCGATCTGGGTGATAATAAATCCCCATATCTATACCAAAAAGCCAATCCATACGTTCTGACCAAAGTATGAGCAAAATTGCTTTTAGTAACCCTGGTATTAGTTCTTGTAGTTCGTTATCCACAGGCGTTTCATCAGAGTCAGGTAGTTCTTCGGCTGATGGTAAATACCTCGGTAAATTATACTTGAACATTATGGTTTTCCCCAAGTTGGCTAACCTCTGAATAAAGTTTAGCATTTTTGATCGCGATCGCAATTTGTCTCAACAGAAAAAGTCGCCAAAAACGAACAACTAACAACTACCGCTTAACTATTCTTAAACCTTCCCGAAAATGAGCAATTGTGGCGATCGCCGCAATAAAAAAGTAAAAAATTCGCAAACACCAAAAGCTAATTGCCATTAACCAAGTTACAAATGTCGGCGGTATCCCAATTAATTGCACAAACTTTGAATTTACCTTTTTTTCAAAATTCTCTAAATCATCCATCTGCACTTTTTTAGTCGGCAAAATGGGAAACTGAGCCGTATATAAGTAAAACCCAATAAATCCCTGATTCCCAACTCTTTTATCTAAAAATGAATTAGTTAACTTTTCTGCTTGATTGGGAGATATTACCTCTTCTAAGCCAACAGTTTGTAACCAAAGATTATATCTCACTACTGGGGTACTGATAAAAATTAAGGGAACCGAAATTATCAACAAAATAGCGCTAGTTTGCCTTCCCAATTTAGGATATAACAGCCATGTTGCTACTCCGAAACCCATCCCCAAAATCGCAAATATTAAGATATTCAATAATTCCACAATTTCTATGCCTTTAAATAAATCTCCAATGATAAAAATGGAATACAATAATTTATCTGCCAACAGTAAAGCTGCCACCTTAATAAAGACTGCGATACTAACCAAAGCAACTGTACAAATAATATAGGCAAAAGCGCCCACAATATACAGTAAAATTAGACATATTAGTTTTAATAATTGCATGGAATTATCAAGTAATTGAGGGTAAATTGGTGGAATTGGTCAGTTCTCGTTGGGCTGCTTGGGCGATCTTTAAAATCACTTCCCGATCAATTAGTGGCTCGATCGCAGGGGGGTCAAGTACCGCAAGGCTGTCAGCCCTCAACCAGAGTAGATACTCAATATTACCAGCCGGACCAACTAAAGGCGACCAAGTTAAGCCACGATATTCCCATCCTAATGCTCGAGCAGCACTACACACCTGCGCGATCGCATCTGCTTGATCGATAGCGGAACGCACAACGCCTTTCTTTCCCACACGGGCCGCCCCAACCTCAAACTGCGGTTTCACCAATAAAATTACTTCTTTTGGAGGATTCAACAATTCCCACAGAGCGGGTAATATTTTAGTCAGAGAAATAAACGATACATCCGCTACACCCAAATCTGCATAACCCTCAAAAGAAGATATATTTTCGTAAATATCCCCAGGTTTTAAATATCGAAAATTTGTTCGTTCTTTCAATATTAATCTAGGATCGTTTCGTAAACCCCAGTCAACTTGTCCATAACCCACATCTACACCATAAATTTTAACAGCACCAGCTTTTAATAGACAGTCAGTAAAACCACCAGTAGAGATTCCAGCATCAAGGCAAATTCTACCTGTGACAGAAATTGTAAAAACTTTTAAAGCTTTAGCTAATTTTTCACCACCTCTGGAAACATAAGGAGGTTTTTCTTTAATTTTAATCGTAGCTAGAATGTCTACTTCTGCACCAGGTTTATCAATTATTTGTTGATTAACTGTGACTTCCCCAGCCCTAATTAAACGTTGAGCTTGTTGCCTAGATGGACATAAATCTAGGTTGACCAATAATGCGTCTAGTCTTTGTTTAGCCAAGGAATTTTATCTTGATAGAAGAACTAGAGAAGAAGGCAGAGGAAACAACTAACAATTACCAAAGTAAAAAATTCGATCGCGGGTAGCATTTCTTATGCTTATGGGTCTAACCCATCACGTTTAGTGATCCCCATCACTTACGTAGTTACGAATTATCACAATCGGTACTCCGTAGGATCACATAGAAGCTGGAAAATTTAGCGCACCATAAGTACAGTTAACCCCCCTAATTCTATGAAAACTTTAACGAATTTCCCACTGGAAAACCCACATAAAGGGCAAGAAAATCCGATCGCGATTTTTAGCGGTGATATCATTCACATTCTCTATCCAAATGGAGAAGTAGAAGTTACCACTGCCGAACAAGTCGATCGCCGTCAAACTAAAATGCCTTTAGATAAATGTTTGGTTTGGGGTTGCTTTGAAGAATTTTAAAGGTTGTAGGAACCAACAATTCAGAGAAACCACCTCTAACAATCCAAGCAAAAGAGCGATCGCTCTTTAGCTAATGTGCCAAAGGTGAGATCGCCCTCTCCCAACTTTCTCTCACCGATTGACAGTGATTTTTTCCCTCCCCATGTTAAATAATTGGTAGGAAAAGAGCCACCTACTTCAGTTAGATATCTTTCTCACTCAACTCACGGATCAAGTAATCAAAAGGTTGATCCAAGAAATCCCCAGTTTGAACCCCTGCTGCTGCTACCTCAGCTTTGACAATCTCTTTCATAATCCCAATCCCTACAACCGTCGGTCCAATAGGTACTCCCAAAGAATTGTAAGTTTCCCGTAAGCCTTGAAGCACTCTTTCATCAAGCACATCATTATCTCCAGCTACTAGCGCGTAAGTAGCATAGCGCAAGTAGTAATCCATATCGCGCAGACAAGCCGCGTAGCGACGAGTAGTGTAAGCATTGCCACTCGGACGGATCAGTTCGGGCTGTTCCGCAAATAACTGTATTGCAGCTTGTTTGACAATTGCCGCAGCATTACCATTAATCACGGCTGCCGCTTGTACCCGTGCCGTACCAGTCCCAAAATAGGACTTTAATCGATCGATTCCATCCCGATCTAAATATCGACCTGTCACATCGTAATTGCTAATCAGGCTTGTTACTGCATCGCGCATGAATTTCTCTCCCAACAATAATTTATGAATAGTTTGATATTTGACACTTCCAACCCGAAAGGGGATGGGCTGATTTTGTCAATAGATTGCTTATAGTAGATTACTACAAACCAGCATTCGATTGAAAAATTTAGGGGTTGGAGATTTAAGAGCGATCGCCAGCAGAATGTAGCCCAAAGCACTTAAATCCTTTCCTCAACTACAATAGTAGGCTTTTGTATCAAAAAATACAAACTTGTGACAGTCGAATGCCTATGATCGCTCAGATCGTCTGTCAAAGCATCTGCGATCGCCGAGAGATAACCAAGATTTAAGGAGTGAAGTTAATGTTCCAGACCCCACAAGAGTTCTTGAATTACGTTAAAGAAAATAAAATCCAGATCATCGACCTCAAATTTATTGATACACCGGGGATTTGGCAGCACCTTTCGCTTTACCAAGATCAAATTGACGAAACTGCCTTTACAGACGGCGTACCTTTTGACGGTTCCAGCATTCGTGGCTGGAAAGCGATCAACGAATCAGACATGGCGATGGTACTCGATCCCAAAACTGCCTGGATCGACCCCTTCATGGCAGAACCGACCTTAAGCGTCATCTGTAGCATCATCGAACCCCGCACAGGTCAGCCTTACAGCCGCGACCCCCGCACTATTGCCCAGAAAGCTGTAGATTACCTAGTTACCACCGGCATTGGCGATACAGCCTTCTTTGGCCCTGAAGCCGAATTTTTCATCTTTGATGACGTGCGCTTCGACCAAAACCAACACAGCGGCTACTACTATGTAGACTCCGTAGAAGGTCGTTGGAACTCCGGCCGCGAAGAACCAGGCGGTAACTTAGGCTACAAACCCCGCTACAAAGAAGGTTACTTCCCCGTTGCACCGACAGACACCTCCCAAGATATGCGGACGGAAATGCTATTGACAATGGCTAAGTGCGGCGTACCCATCGAAAAGCATCACCACGAAGTTGCCAGCGGTGGTCAGTGCGAACTCGGTTTCCGATTTGGTACTCTGATCAAAGCTGCTGATGATTTGATGACTTACAAATACGTCATTAAGAACGTTGCCAAGAAATACGGCAAAACTGTCACTTTCATGCCGAAACCAGTATTTAACGATAACGGTTCCGGGATGCACACTCACCAGTCTATCTGGAAAGACGGCAAACCCCTATTTTGGGGCGATGGCTACGCCAATTTAAGCGAAATGGCATTGCACTACATCGGTGGTTTGCTGAAGCACGCGCCTGCTTTGTTGGCCTTGACTAACCCTAGCACCAACTCTTACAAACGCTTGGTTCCTGGTTTTGAAGCCCCTGTAAACTTAGCTTACTCCCAAGGCAACCGTTCTGCTTCGATTCGGATTCCCCTATCAGGAACTAACCCCAAGGCAAAACGCTTGGAGTTCCGTTGTCCTGATGCAACTGCTAATCCTTATTTGGCCTTTGCAGCGATGCTTTGTGCAGGGATTGATGGGATTAAGAATAAGATCGATCCAGGTGCATCTTTAGATGTGGATATTTATGACTTGAGCCCTGAAGAATTAAGCAAGGTTCCTTCGACTCCGGGTTCTTTGGAATTGGCTTTAGAAGCGTTAGAAAAAGACCATGCTTTCTTGACGGAACCAGGTGTATTTACGGAAGATTTCATTAATACTTGGATTTCTTACAAGTTGGATAATGAAGTTAACCCAATGCGTCTGCGTCCCCATCCCTATGAGTTTGGTCTGTACTACGATTGCTAAGGAATGAATAATTAAAAATTAGAAATGAAATTTATCATTTTTAATTTTTAATTAATCAATTCGCCGCTAGTCAAAGCGGCGTTTTTTGTTAGTAGTTCGTAGTTCGTAGTAGCGACTTTAGTCGCTCAATTGTCTAAGAGAGCGACTAAAGTCGCTACTACAAACAGTTAACAATAAATATTAACTATTACCATGAAAAATATTAGTGTTGCTGTTGTCGGCACTGGATTTGGTCAAAAAGTACATTTGCCAGGATTTCAAGCACATCCTCAAACGGAGGTTGTAGCTGTTTATCATCGGGATTTAGATAAAGCAAAGGCGATTGCTGCTGCTAATAATATTCCTTATGCTGCTAATACGATAGAAGATATTGTAGCTTTGCCGGAGGTTGAAGCAGTCGCGATATCAACGCCGCCATTTCTGCATTTTGAAATGGCAAAAGTAGTATTGGAAGCTGGGAAACATTTGTTACTCGAAAAACCGACAACTTCGATCGCCAGTGAAGCGAGGGAATTATATCATTTAGCCAAAGCTAAAAACTGTGTAGTAACGATGGATTTTGAGTTTCGCTTTATCCCTGCTTGGCAAATGTTAGCAGAACTGTTAGCAGAGGGATATATTGGGGAAAAACGTTTAATTAAAATTGATTGGTTGGTGTCAAGTCGGGCAGATACTTCTCGGCCTTGGAATTGGTACGCGCAAAAAGAAAAAGGCGGTGGTGTTTTGGGGGCAATTGGTTCCCATGCTTTTGATTATATTAGCTGGCTTTTTGGTCCAATTCGCCGATTATCTGGACAATTAATTACAGGAATTACCTCGCGTCCCGATCCGAAAGATGGCGGTAAATTAAAGGTTGTGGATGCTGATGATTCTTGTACTTTGATGTTAGAATTAGTTGATGGAACACCTTGTCAAGTGTGTTTAAGTTCTGTAACTTATCAAGGGCGGGGGCATTGGGTGGAGGTTTATGGTAGCAAGGGAACTTTGGTTTTAGGGAGTGATAATCAACAGGATTATGTGCATGGTTTTCGGTTGTGGGGGAGTCAGGGAGGACAAGCTTTGGCGGAGATGAAAATTCCTGAAAGGTTGGATTTTTCCCAGGTTTATCCTGATGGTAGAATTGCGCCGTTTGTGCGGGTAGTTGATAAGTGGGTGGAGGCGATTAATGGGGGTAATTCTTTAGTTCCGTCGCTGAGGGAGGGGGTTTATTCTCAGTTGTTGATGGATTTGACTCAGGAATCGAATGCAACGGGGACTTGGGTGAATGTGCCGGATTTAGATAAGTTTTTGGATGGTTAATTGGTAATTGCTACATAAGCCGAAGACTTTTGCTGAGGTGCGGGATATTAATGTTGCCGCCTGCTGGGGTGGGGATGAAGTTGGAACCGATTCGGTTGTGTGGGGCTTGTTATGCTGAGTTCCCTTGTCATAAGATTGAGTGGCAGTTTAAAAGGGATGCAGGGGCGCGATCGGCATCATTTAAGGTTGTTGTCAGAGTGTCCTAATTGTGGGGCTAGGTTTAAGATTCCGGTTTTGTGGGCGGATCGATGGTGTCAGCATTGTTTTACAGCTTTTGCAGAAATGGGAAAAATGCAAAAGACTAAAAGAAACAGTCACAGTTTTTAACAGTGATGTAGCACTCAACGAATCGCACACTCATTTCACCTTGTATCTGTAAAATATAAGCCAAGCCATTAATATTAAAAATCCCACAGTAAAGCTAAATGTTCGAGCAAACTTTTAAAAATATTGATGATGTTCTCTGGAAAGAAGCGGCTTGTACTACAGAGTTAGATTACAAAACATTAACTCGCAAACTCACCGCAGATACCGCTAAACAAGTGAAGAAAACCGCTAAGGAGGGAATTGCAGCATGATTACCCTTGAAACCCTTGAAAAATGGCTGCTTGTACCTATAGAAACAGAACATCTTGAATTCAAAGAAGCCAAACAACAGTTTGATTCGACTAAACTACTGAAATATTGCGTAGCACTGGCGAATGAAGGAGGTGGTTGTATTGTTTTGGGCGTTACTGATAAACGACCTCGCAGAGTAGTAGGTTCCCAAGCTTGGTCAACAGCAGAAGCTCTGAACAAGATTAAGGCATATATAGTTGAGAAACTCAAATTTCGAGTAGAAGTTACAGAATTACAACATCCAGATGGTCGAGTCCTAGTTTTTGAAGCACCTCCCCGTCCCGTAGGTCGTGCATTGGACTATGAGGGAGCTTATCTGATGAGAGTCGGTGAAGAACTGCAACCAATGACTCCTGATATGCTGAAGCGGATTTTTGCTGAAGACCAACAAGATTGGTTTTGCCAAGCTGCCCGTTGTAATGCCAGCCCTGACGATGTAATCGCTCTCCTAGATACTCAAACCTACTTTGAACTGCTAGAAATTTCCTATCCGACTAGCCGCGATGCTGTCCTTGACAGATTGCAGAGTCAACATTTAATTGAACAAACAGCACAGGGTTGGACAATCACAAACCTAGCTGCCATTCTTTTGGCAAAAAAACTGGATGCCTTTTCCCCTGCATTAGCTCGTAAAGTAGCCCGTATCGTTATCTATGAAGGTATTAATAAGCTACAAACCCGTGATGACAAGACAGACAATCGAGGATATGCCGTTGGCTTTGATGGGTTAGTGGATTTTGTCCACTCAGCAGCGCCGCAAAATCGCTTTATCGAGGAAGTTGTGCGCGAAGAAGTCAAGATGTTCCCGAAACAGGCTCTTAGAGAACTTATTGCTAATGCTTTGATACATCAGGATTTTCTAACAACGGGCGCTTCGGTAATGATTGAGATGTATCGTGATCGCATTGAGATATCTAATCCGGGTATCCCACCCATTAAGGTAGAGCGATTTATTGATGAATATCGATCGCGCAATGAACAACTCGCGGACTTAATGCGACGTTTCGGTATATGTGAAGAAAAAGGCAGTGGCATTGACAAAGTTGTAAACGCAGCAGAAGTGTTTCAACTACCTGCACCAGATTTTCGAGTAGGTGAGACACGCACTACAGCAGTGTTGTTTGCCCATCAGGATTTTGCAGATATGAGCAAACCAGACCGAATACGAGCCTGCTATCAGCATTGTTGCCTACGGTATGTCACGAATCAATCTATGTCTAACCAAACCCTACGGGAGCGGTTTCGTCTAAGTGAGTCACAAACAGCAACGGTTTCTCACATCATAGGATCTACCAAAGAAGCTGGTTTGATCAAGACAGATGAGTCTGAATCAACTTCTACCCGCTATGCTCGCTATCTCCCTTTTTGGGCATAAAAGTGTTTTAATGCAAAACGATTTGAATCGCTCTCAAAGCCTGAAAGCCTTGGAAAATCAACAAAAAAGTGTTTTAACGCAAATCGAGATGAGAGAACTATGAACGAAGGCGAAACCCGACCGAACTAATTGGCCCGGCACTCAAGTCTCCTGTTGGCTCTCCCGTACTTGTGGTGATAAAGTAGACTTATAGTTTAGCCACATCAAGGTTTTCAGCCTCAGTTCGACCTTTAAATTGTATCAAATACTACTTTTTACACCTAGCATCCGGGAGAGCCAAATATCTTCTTTCAAGGACATTAATTTGGCAAAGTGGATAACAATCTGTCAACGCGGACAAATAATTTGACACTCGACAACAAAAAATAAAGGCGGCACCCAGATTTGAACTGGGGGTGAAGGTTTTGCAGACCCTTGCCTTACCACTTGGCTATGCCGCCATTAATCACAAAAACGACTATATCACAACTCGATCGCGAATTTCAACCTTTTTCACCCCTAATTTTCAATTTTCCTCCGAGATATCCACAAAATCTGAGAAACCGGATTCCTCCACAAAATGCCTTAAGAGTCAAAAAGTGGTAAAAACCCGGTTTCTGAATCTGTCAGTTTACTTCCCACCAGCCGAAAGCCGGACCGATAATTCGCACGACTACCCACCAAGCAACCAGTGCTCCGATGCCGATCCAGGTTCCCCTAGTGGTCCACCGCAAAAACTTTTCACTTTGGCTTTTAGTAATAGGTAGCCAGGAAACGGCGGCTTTTTCTTTACCGTAGTTTTCTCCGAGAGCTTCTTTACGACGTTTAGATTCGCCCATAATTTTTTTCTAGTAATTTGAGATTTCAAAATTCGATCGCTCATCAAATTATATAGCAGGAGTTAGCTATTAATAGTCAATAGTCCTATCTAAGTTAACCAAGTAGCATCTAAATAATCAATGCGGGCTAAAGGACTAAGGGCTGCTAAAATTTGATTACCATAGCTACGATGCAGCACGCGGGTGTCGAACAGCGCCACAACGCCTTGACGTTCTCTCACAGTGGCGATCGCTCTCTGCAATTGATTCAATGCTTCGGGCAATAAATACAACCGAAACCAGTCTTTTCGCTGTTCTTTATAATAAGCTACTCGCCCTGCTACCAATGGATTTTCTAAAGAAGGTAAAGGTAAAGTTGCGATCGCCAATAAATAGGGATTCGGCAATTTTCCCTGATACTCTCGCCAAAATTCCCACCCAGTTACCAAAATCCCATTTCGATCGAGATCGCTTTTTTCTACCTGTACCCTAGAGCCAAATTCAGAAGCCAAAATTGCCCCTACTTGAGCTTTTAACGGTACATCTCCAATAATTAAAACTGCCAACCCGGAAACTGATTTGCTAATGTTTAGCAAGGTGCGAATTTCGTCAATTACTGCTGCTTGAAATTGCGGCGTATTTGGCAGAGGTAATCGATTGGGAACATAAAGTTGAATTAGTTCATTATGGCGATCGCGGGAAAACTTCACACAGGTAATCTCTGGAATCCCTACTCCCTCTCGATAAATCGGAGCCTTAACGTCTAAATCTAATGCTCCCCCAATCAAAACTACTGGCTGTTGTAACCAGATTTTACCCAAAACTCCCGCGACATCAACGGGAGCACAATACAGAGAAAATGAACCCTGCGATCGCGAAATTTCCGCCCATTTCAGTTGTCCCTCACCTTGCCATTGTTGCCAAAAATTTCTCCAAGCAGAGGGGATATCTTGAGTACAGAATAGTTGTTCAATTCGGTGTAAAATTTCTTGTTCTAATGCTGCTAACAGACAACACTGATATGGATTTGGCGGATGCTGAAATATCGCCCGTGTTAGCTGCACTCTTGTATCCCGAATCAGTGCAGATCGATCGGGAAACATCACCATTAAATCATGCCAATCTACCGGTTTTAGGCAAGTCGTCAGGCGATCGCGAGTCCACTTTTCCCAGTCATCCACATCATCAATAATCGTCGGCACACCACTAGGTAAGCCGTTACTGCCACTTAAACGTTCCTTTAACCAAAATTGGGATTCCACGAACAGCAACCCCTCAAAATCCACAGCACAGGGATAAATATGAATTGGTTTCTGAGTTTCTAGCCATTCCTGTAATCGGGGAATTTCCACCTCTAACAAATACTTTTGCACCGATGCTGATGTCACCAAAATTGCCGGTTTTGGCCACATCAAAAGTGGCATTAAATAACTAACTCGATACCCTCGATCGCGATCGCTGGGGAAGAAGCCTGTTTGAATCAAAGCACTGCGCTCTAGTCGCAAAGCTCGCGCTACCAATCTTCCCATCGTCAAATGATGAGGCCAGGGACTCAGAGAGTGCGATCGCAGGAAACACAAGAGCGAATTGTGGACTTCTACCTCATTCATAAACATGGGAGCAAAAATTTAACAATCATAGTAAATTCGGGTAATACCATTTCTCCAAAATCATGCAACAGTAGGTTGTTTGTATGTAGTAAAGTCAACGACGCTGAATGTAGCATACATTTAGAGAAATGGTATTACCCCTTGGAATTTAAAAAGCTTTTATGAAGAAAATTCTTCTATATTCTTACTCAAGCCAGTTTTCACCAGCCTTTTCCAGTTAAACAATATGTCATTATCTAAACCATTTGAATTACGTTGTAGCGCAATTAAAACTTCTTGATCTTCTGTATACTCACAATCAGTGAGGTCTTGCTGATCAAGCTTTGAAAAGACTTCCTGTAATGTTTTCCATGCAGACTTAATCCGAATCCTATTCGTGATTAATTCCCCACTGTGGCAGACTATGAATAATTCATATTTTTCTAAATTTTGATTTTCACACATTGCTCTCCACTCGTTGCGTGTAATCCGAACCATATCGTTATATGTAGGATTAATTGTTTTTACTTCTACAAATAACTCACTGTCTGCTTTACATCGAAAATCATAACCATAGCCACCTTCATCTGGCTGTTTGGTAACATCATAACCAAGTTTTTCGTAAAATAGCTTTGCTTCCTCTTCGCCAACTTTACCCCATTTTTCTGAGTTATCTCCAACACCTTGTTGATCGGTTTGAATAATACTACCTGTGGGTTTTAGCTGATCTTCTTTTTCTCTACTATCTGTGGGTTCTGGCTGATATTCATTTTCTCTCTCAGTTATAAATCGCATCATTGATTCTATAAGTCGATTTATGCTCTGATCTTTTTTTATCCAAGAGTCTTGAGAATTTTCGTAAAGAAGTTTTGCTAGTTGATCTCGATGTTCGCCTTTTGATAAATAGTCGTATATTGCCTTCCGTTTCTCCGTCGTTTCTGCCCATAATACCCATTCTTGAAGAACTTCTACAGGAATACTTTTTCTTTGCAAGCGACAAGCATCAAAGAAAGCGATGGCAGTGTCGGTATAGTCAACGTGCAGTAAGCAATCATTGGGTGCAAAACCAACTAACAGTTTCTCTTCAGCTTGTTCAGATGTGGCTGAAAGCAATTGTTCAGAGGGTAGATAGTTGCCAGCTTTTGATTGAAATTTAATCTGAGGCAGGAAATCTTTTAGGCTATCACGCTCGGAAGAGTTGTTAAAGCTATTCAGAAAATCTTTTGAATCTTTTGAGATGAGCTTGCCTACTTCTTTTGCCTGTTCAGGCGTTACTTTTGCTTCACTGACTCCAACTTCGGTTTTCAGTGCCTTAAGCAGTTGTATATCGTCAATGTCAATGGTGCGCTTATCAAACAATGATTTGTCTAAGAGTTTTGTGGCTTCTTCCCATTGAGTATCAACAATCAGAGTACGTGGATCACTACTTTTCTGGAAGCTTGACCAACTAGCGACTTTGCAGAAGCAAGACTCTTCAGCAAGTTTGCCTGTCACTTTGGAATATTTAGTATTACTATTGATACGAATCAGTTTGCGATAGTCACCATATAATCCGTTTGGTAGGGCTTCACTGCGGGTGATGAGATATCCCATGCCGCGATCCCCGCCTAAAATACCGCTAATCAGGTCACGCTGCTCATTAGTATCGATTTTTTGCCAATTAACGGCTAGTTCTTTCCAAAGAAATTCCCAAAAGCTGTAACTATCTACGCTAGAAAAACCTAGAGCAACTTTTACATCTTCCCAGTTGGCTTCACATAATTTCTTTAGGAGTTGACCGAGCGCAATGCCAATATTATTAGCACGTTCTTTGTTTTGTCCTGTTGAATCTAACCTTGTCCTTCCTGTTGTTACTTTAAAGGCTGCATTCAATATAAAACCAACGGAAAGTTTTTCTTGTGTTGGTGCTGTTACCCAAAAAGTCGGTGCATCGGGAGTAGTGCAACTAAGCCTACCGTCTCTCTCGGTCATATCTAATAGCAGAGCAGATCCCGATGCTGTTCGCAGGCACAGTCGTAGCGAGTCTTCACCCTTGATCGTAATTCTATTTATTTCGACACCTTGAATACCCAGAAAAGGTTTTCTTTCCCATGTAAATAATTTTGAGTCATTATCTTCGATCTTGTTAATAAAACGATATTTTGTAATCGCCCGTGAAAAAACAGTTAAAACACCTGCTCGTTCTTGAAACTCCCTGATAATTTCTTGCGGCTGAATACCCTGATCTAACTCTAGTTCGACAATCGTTGCATCTGAAGGCATATTATATAATTCTAATTTTTCTTGCAAGTCTTTAGTTTCTTCAGGAGAGAGCCGTGATGGAATTAGTCCACCCTCGACAGCAAACCCTAAACGCTTGCTTAAAATGCGCGGTCGTTTACATGATGACAGATAAACACTTTTGAATCCTAAGCCAAACATCCCTGTTACTCCATCTCCCTTGTCAGAGTTGTTAAATGTCAACATCTTTTCAAGGTCGCGATGGTATCCCTCATCGCGATAGTCTCTCTCTGGATTATCTGAATGTTGGAAACATCCAATTGGTCTACCTGCATGAATAAATGAAAGCTGGCGATCGCTCATAACCACCAGAAACTCTTTTCTTTCATCTTCAAGTTCTGTAGGTGATGACATTTCTTGCCACTCAACCACCGCATCATCGGCATTTTGAAATAGCTCAAAAGGTATACTCTGTTGACTATAGCCGTGCCGCTTTATCTTTTCTCGTACAGACTTTAGTAAACTCTCTTTTACGCCTTCATTATTTTTTAGCAGATTTGACAATTCAGAGAGTTTTGCTTGAATCTCTTTTTCAGTAGCTTGTTTTTTTTCATTCAGATTTTGTACTTCGTATTCGGTTTCGTTGCGATGCAAGTCTTCTAAGTTGTCCAAGAGCATTTTTACACTGAGTTCCTGTATTCCAAGCTCCCTCAGAATATACGAAGCACTCTTCATTACCAATTTTTCAGCTACTCGGATATCAAGCTGATCGGAATTTAGCAAATCCTCCCAAATCGCTTCTATCGAATTGGTTTCGACTCCATAAACTTTTTTAAGAAGAATTTTAGTTGACTCTTTAAGAATTCTCACTAACTCATTACGAATAGCAGGTTGTTCTGGTTGTATATGCAACAGTTCTAGCCGTGTTGTATTGCTGGCTAATTCACCTTCATTGACAAAAAAATGAGGCGGATTAGTTAGATCAGCAAGTTCAGCTTCAAAAGTACATCCCAGTATTGAAGTCACCTTGCACATACGATTTCCATCTTGACCAATACGCACTTGAAACACCCGAATGGGTTTTGGTTCATTTTCTAGCAAACGTTCACGCAAATGTTCTATATTACGTCTGCCTAGATAATATTTCGCCTGTTCCTTAATCTTATCGTCAGAACTCTTGAAAAGACTCAGAAACGCTCCAATGGGTTCTAATGGACAGTAATCCTCCCATTTCTTAAAGTAATTTATCAAGATGTTATTTTCGTCTTCTGAAGCTTCATCTGATTCTGGTAAATCTTGATTGCCTTGAGTCTCTGATTGCAAGAATGAATGTATAATATTTAACTGCTCTTCATCTAGCACATAAGTACCATCAATATTGTTACCTTCCTTTATTAACTGGTTAGGAGATTTCCACTGACCTTTACGATTAAGAAGACGGATCTGGGGTAAAATATCTGTGCTGAATGTTCCGTAATTAATAGCTAACCCAAGATATGTATTGAAAATTTCCACATTAGCGGCATTAGCAGCATCCACTTGATGCTCAGGACTAGAGAGTAATATTAGAAGCTTGCGGAGATTTTCCACCTCCATTTTATCTAAGAGGTTTTGCAACAGATATCTTTTGAATTTCTCTTGTGATAGCTTATTGGCAAAGTTCCAGGCAGGCAGGAAGCTAACATTAAAGTCTTTGAAAGCTTCTAAGCATTTATCTAAGGGAAACTCTTCTATAGAAAACTCTCCTATCTGATATTCTGGCGCTTGTTTCAGAAGTTTACCAATCTCGGCTAAGGCTTTATCTTCTGTGATGAATAGTTTCTCAGTAAGCCATTGCCAACAGTCATTATGATCGCGAAACTGCTTCGCTAATTGGGAAGATGATATATAACAATCAGGAACTAAATAGACTAAGCCCTCAATCTCCTCATTTAGAGATGGGTAGTGCAGAATGATAATGTTCTTAGGATCGATAGCATCCCCCTGTTTATCTACCAACCAAGCCAGTGTGCTAAGTTTTTGAGTGTTTACATTATTAGGAGTAGACTGCGGTAAAAGACTGCTGAGAGCATCCAGAATAATTTCAAAATACTTGTGCGGTTCGCTTTGATCCAGAATAAACTCAATAACATCATTCTCTTTCCATTGTGAAAAAAACTTATTGAGAATTGGAAAATTCTTATGATTCTTAATTTCTTTAGGCAATTGGCTTATTTCTGCATACTCACCAGCACTCAAATCCACTAATGTTGACAAGTGTTTCTGGAGTTTTTCGGGGATGATAATAATTTTCGATGGAGAGACAGTACGATCGCCTAAAAATAACCAGCTTTCTCTTGTAAGAATTGTTTTTAATTCATCTGAAATACTTGTAGATAGCACATCAAGGATAACTGGACAAAAACTTTGCCAATGTTCAATGGTTTTCTGATTATGAGTTAATATTTTCTTAATTACTATTTCTGCATTCCAAAATGTAAATAAGCTTTTAATCCAATGCTCTACTTTACTCTTTCTGACTGATTCATGTAGAACCTGTTGAGGATGTTTACTGTTATCTAAACTAGCAATCTTTCTTGCATATTGCTCCAAATTATTTGGCAACCTGAGTATATCTTGTGGACAATATCCATTGGTCGGAAGCCACCCAGAACTTTTTAAAGACTCTTTGTGCAATTCTTTCTTCTCATCAGGACTCATCTTTTCCAGTGCATCAAGAATGATGTCATAGTATTGATGAGGATTCGGTAGGCTAAGAACTTTGGCGATCGCGGCATCAGGAGTCCATAAATCAATCCAATCCTGGCGAATTTTCTCATTGGATCGAATTAGAACAACATGATCCTTAATTCGTAGATCTAAAGGAAAATTTGGGTTTTTTAGATACACTCGACCTGCTTGGATATTTTCGAGCGTACCATCAACTGTTTCATGTAGTTTTAGCGATCGCCATAAATCCTTATTAGCAGGGTCTTGACTGATATAGCGGAGAAGTTCATCTCTCTCAGATTTGTTCAGCAAACTTCCATCGACGGACTCTGGGTTTGGGCGAATTAAATCAACAACTTGTTCAGCTAGAAGTTCTTTAATTCCCAATCTTTCAAAATTAGCTGTACGAATGGAATCAACTAATACCGAATCAATTAATCGCCAATCTTCTTTCCGACTGGTGAGAACTTGTAACCCAATCTTTTGCCATAGCGTACTTTTTTCAGGGATGATGAATAAGGATGTTTGTACATCATCATATTTTTCCTTATTTCCATGCAGCAAGTAACGTAATTCTTTAGACATGACGAATTAACTCCTTAATAGATTTATGAGATTTATGCGTTGTTTAGGAATAGCCAAATTTGGCTTTTGGTCAAGCAGGTTTTTACAGCTATCAAGTGTGAGTGAAGAAATACCTTTCATACTTGGAATTTTGTTAAGTATGCTTGCGAGATCCTCCTCAATGAATATGAAGTCATAATCAGGAATGGCTTCATTTAGGGCAGCCGCTATGGCAGTATTGTATTTATCACCTATGGTGAAAAGAAGGTTTTTGGAGCGACTTTCGCATAGTTGATTATAATTACAAAGGTAATTCTTTTTCTCGCGATATTTATAGCCGTAAAATAAGATTTTATCAGCTAGTTCACCACTAATAATTAAAGGAGAATCAAACTGCCTAAGAATTTGTTTAATCAGGTTACAAATTGCTAGGTATATAGACCTATCTTCTTTCAAGATATCACTAAGACAAGTAAGTACCTTAACTGCTTGCTCAGATTTCAGTATTGCTTGACTAGATTGTGATGCAGGCTCAAAAGTTTTATAGATAAGTAACATATCGAGGTTGAGTGCATACAGCTTGTTAAGAACATTATGCACGGCGGTTTGCTCGTCTGCGTCGATTTTGGCGATCGCGTAACGATTTTTCGGTAACACAAGTTCTACTAATTTCTTTACAAAGGGAAGAATTTCATCCTTTTGTAGTTCTGTTATACCAAGTTCTGCAAAAGCTTTATGAAGAAGTTCTCTTAAGCTTACCTGCACTTTTTCATCATTGATAACCTTAGTTTCTTGCTGACTTAAAAAAGCTTGGAGGAAGCTAAGATTATCAATATCTGAGAAAATTTCGCTAGGTTTGAGTGAATTTATTTCGCTAGGTTCGAGTGAATTTATATTTATAATAGCGCATATTTCGTCTCGTTCCCAGGTAAGAGTATTTTTTCCTGCAAGTAAGTTCGGTTTTCCTTCAACGGTTAAGCAGTATTGCTCGGCAAGTTTTTCAAGTTTTGGGAAAGCATCCCAGATAGACTTAGAAGGAATGCTAGGAAGCGATCGCACAGTTGCGTCCAATCCTATAAGTTGCCACTGATTGACCGAAGGACAAGTACGAAATACCCATTGATACTCGAAATAAATACTTTGCCTAAATATTTTGCCTTTAAACAGATGAGATTTAAGAAGTCCTTGACATAGGTGCGATATAGCAGTATCAGAAAGCTTATGAGTCTCTACAAAGTCACGCAAAGATGGTAAAATAAGTCTTAGTGTTCCTTTTGTCGCAAGCAGATAGTTCCACTGCCAAACCATATCATCCTCGTTTTGGGGAGGATGAGCGATCACTTCCCGATCAATATTCTTTAGCCCTTCAATATATTTTCTTCCAGAATCAAGAAAAAAGTAACCGTGCAGGAAAATTGTGTAGTCTTGTTCGCCATCACAATCAATTTGTTGATATGCAGCACGATCTTCTTCGTTTGAGCTATTTTCATCACTCGCCAGAGGCAGAAAAACTGCCCATTGAAGAGTTAATTTAGCACTACGAGATGTGTTACTTGATTTTTGCGTAAAAACAACACCACAGTGAGGAATTGACTTGTCAGGAATAAATTCTTCATAATCTTTATCTTCATTGATAGATGATCGCTGGCTCCAGTAGCAAGATTTCTGCAAATCGGCCCAGAAGTTTTTTGAGGCTTTATCCGCATCTTGCCCCAGTAAAAATGCAAAATCTGCTGCTGGCAATATCCGCTCAATACCAGCAAAAGAGATCGCCTGTTTACTCACAGTTACTTTTCCTTTGAGACGATGCTCATTAGGTGAAAGTGCATCTTTATCTTTATCATTCTTAGGGTAAATAAAGCGTTCTAAATGAACTGAAGAATCTAAGCAAACATTAAATTTTTGTTGTAATGTTCTTGTTTCATCCTCAACCCAATATTGAATATCAGTCAAGTGTCGCAATAAAGGAAGTAGTTGCCCAATTTTGATATCCATATCATTAGGCAAACTATCTTGAATAGAATTTTCGTCATTGTAATAATTGGCAAGAATACAGCGTTCATCATCCGGTCTTTGTCGAAATGGAACCCAAAGAAGGAAATATTGGTTCTCTGTATCCTTAATTAACTTATGAGCAATCAGATACTTTTTCAAATGCTCATGGTCTACTTCATTTAACTCAATCCATTCTGGTCGTCTCCTATCTTCACCAGCGGGTGTCGCCCAAGGATTAATAAAATTACCGCACCCATTAGGAAAATCTTCAGAACGCGCAATATAGAAAAAAGCTTCGCAAAAGTGAAAAATGCTTTTTTGTCCTAAGCCAAACTTACCAATTTTGCCCTTATCTCCTGCATTTGCATCAATACCAAAAGAAGAAATTGCTTCACGATCAGATATTTTAAACACACCATCATTGAGAAAAAATAGGGCTGGTATTTTCAAAAGCGGATGAACTACCGGATTATCAGCGGTGCCAATCAATCCTCTAGATATCCCGAACTTAAGAGTTTTGGCTTGGCCATCGTTCGCATTTTGAATAATTTCTTTGATAATTGGAAAGCCTTGTTTATATCGTTCTCTCAGAAGACTCTTTATATTGTTAATAATTTCACCTTGTCTGCGTTGATAACCTGGCATCTTAGTTTTCTTTTCCTTATTTTATATATTTTTAGTTATTGCGATTACCAATTATCAGAATCTACTATTTTGGGCTTTATAGAACCCATTTGGGATCTTTTCCCTCATCAAGTTATAATTATGCACTCCTAAACGTTCTGATACCTCTGTAATCCTCTGGCAATTCCCTGATTTTAACCAATAAACTGCCTGCATCTTTTGCTGATTAGTTAGAGTTCGTTGCTTTCTTAATATTAGTTTTAATTCGCTGACTGGAATCTGAATTATTTCTTGATAATTTACTTTCATCTAACAATCCTTAAACTCTGAAGTCATCGTAGCATATCTTTGGAAAAATTGTATTAGTTATCTCCTTTTTAATGAACCCCACACCATCCGCAGAGGACGCAGACGTAAGAGAAAGAGAATAAAAGGGGTATTTAAACCGGATTTGCGATCGCCCCTTTTAATTAAGATAATAAAAACTTTCGATAAAATCTACAAACTTACTACTATTTGGCAAAGTAGCCTTATGGGGATGAGCGCTCAGTAATTTCTTACCAAACTTCGGATTCAAATGCACGCTCAGAGTTTGTTCGCTAGAATTATTTAAAATCGTCTGAGTCGGAGCTTGAAAAAAATTGATTTTTTGTTCGCTATTCAGCCAAGATAGTATTTTCTTTAACTCATTTACCTTATTAATCCCCTCATTCATCGCCGTACATAACTGCACTATTCGTTTCTTTTCTATACTTTGCAATTGTAGATTTCTCGCCAACGCAATTAGATTCTTCTGAGTTGATACAGCATCATTAAATGGCAAAATTGCCATACAACCCACAGGTAGCAAATGCTCATCACTATCTATGATAAACGTGATCGCAGTTTTTCGATAACCAACCTCAATACTAGGAGGACGATAAACAATAGGATAATGTTCTGCTATTTGTTGGTAAATAGTCACTAAAACAGAATTAGCATCATATTCTAAAGCCGCATCCACAATAATTTTCACAGTCGGCGGTCGATGATTAAAAAACTTTTTCGATTCTTCCGCCGAACCAAAACGGTAAATCTGACTATTATCACCATTAGCACTCAAATCAACCCACTCGCAAGTAATTTCTTCTGCTTTAATCCCAAATCGAGGTACATCGTAAAGTTTTACCCCGCTTAAAATCGAACCCGATAAATCAGCACCTATCCAATCCGCACCAATCAAATTTGCTACAGTTAAATCAGCATGAACAAAACTAGCATTAGTCAAATTAGCATTAGCTAAATTAGCCCCATAGAGATTTGCCCCGCTTAATTTTGCATCATTCAGATCGGTTCCGCTCAAATTTGCCCCACTGAGATCGGCCCATCGAAGATTAGTTCCACTCAAATTTGCGCCGCTAAAATTAACTTGAGAAAGATTAGCTTGTCGCAAATCAGCACCACTGAGATCCGCACCTGTTAAATCAGCCTTAGTTAAATCTGCTCCATGTAAATTAGCTAACTCAAAGTTAACTCCCGTCCCTGATGCGCCTCTAAAATTTGCCCCACTGAGATTAGCATGACTAAAGTTGACTTCTGTAAGTTTTGCCTCTCTCAAATCAGCCCCAGTTAAATTAGCTTTGCTAAAATTAGCTTTACTTAGTTCGGCACGAATTAACTCTCCTCTAATTACTGCGGCTCCCACTAATTGCGCTTCAGTTAAATCGGAACGCACTAAGTTAGCGACATTCAGAGTAGCGCCATTTAAGATTGCCCGTACCAAATTCGCACTACTAAGTCTAGCGACATTAAGGTTAGCATCAGAGAGATCGATTTCGCTCAAATTTGCTCCACTTAGATTGGTAACAAATAAGCTGGCTCCACTCAAATTTGCTTGACTTAAGTTAATGCGACTTAAATTAGCTTCATTGAGGTTTAACCCTGTAAAATCTCTTTCTCCTTCTGTATATTTTTTAACAAGTTCGTATCTTTTTAGGAGTTCCTCAGCTTCCATTATAGCTACCTTTTACACAATCTAATGTGGGATATTGGGATTTGAGTTTGGGATTTTTTTCAACTAATCAAAATTGATTATTCATTGAATTGATGAAAGCTTCTGATAAAATCCACGATTGTGCTTTGGGGTGGCAATGTGAATTTTTGGGCTTTAATGGCAGGGGCATTTGAATTTTTGCTTAGTTCTGGCAAACTAATTAAATGTCTGCCAAAGTTGGGATGGTGGTAAATAGTTAAACTTTGAGCGCTAGAATTTGTCAATACCGTCTGGGTGGGTGCGTGAAAAAATCTTGATGTTGTTTCATTTTCTGTAAGGGCTGGCTGAATTTTAATTTCTCCCATTTTTCTAATTATTTGAGTTAGTGCGATACTTAATTGTGCTACCCTATTTGAGACTTTGGCGCTGAGGTTATTGTTATTTTGGGGTTGGAGCATTCTGATTATGTTAATGATATTTTTCTGAGTTAATCCTGCATCGTTAAAGGCAAAAATGCCCACGTAAGCAGTAGAAAATAGGTTTTCGTCATTCTCTATGCTAAACGATAAAATCGTTCGACGGGGATTGACTTCTATGCTGGGGGGGCTGCTCAAACCTGGGTATTGCTGGGCGATTTGGCGGTAGGTAGCAGCTAGAGCAAAGTTAGCATCGGTTTCTAGGGGTCTATCTATGATAATCTGAACCGTTGGTGGTGTGGCATTAAAAAAATTGTGGGATTCTTCGGGGGTGAATCGTTGGACTTGGCTGCGATCGCCATTAGGACTAAGATCGACCCAATCACAGGTAATATCATCGGCTTTTAAGCCAAACCTGGATACGCCATAAAGTTTTGCCCCGGTTAAAGCTGCTCCGGTTAAATCGGAACCTACCCAATCGGCGTGAATTAAATTAGCTTGGGTTAAGTCGGCGTGAACTAGAATCGAATTTAATAAGTTAGCATTATTCAGATTTGCCCCGTATAAATTTGCTCCACTTAATCTCGCTTCGTCTAAATCAGCCCCTGTTAAATCGGCTCCATTTAAGTCTGCCCATCTGAGATTAGCACCTCTGAGATCGACTCCGCTGAGATTGGCTTGAGAAAGATTGGCTTGTCTGAGCTCGGCGTTGTTTAAGTTTGCGCCTCGGAGATCGGCACGGCTCAGGTCGGCGCGGTGCAAGTTGGCTCGTTCTAGGTTAGCACCGATGAGGGATGTACCTCTGAGGTGTGCGCCGCTCAGGTCGGTTTGTTCTAGGTTGGCTTGTCTGAGGGTGGCTTCTCTTAAGTCTGCTTCGCTTAAGTTTGCGCCAATTAAGCAGGCGTTACTCATATCGGCTCGTATGAGTTCGGCTCTAATTAGGGTGCATTCGCTGAGGTCGGCAGAGTTGAGGTCGGCTCGGATCAAGTTGGCGACGTTGAGGATTGCGCCGCTGAGGTTGGCTCTGGTGAGGTTTGCTCCGCTAAGTCTAGCGACGTTGAGTTTAGCTTTTCTTAGGTTTGCATCGCAGAGATTGCTACCGCTCATGTTGGTGAGGCTGAGAATTGCCTCACTGAAGTTAGCGCCACTTAGGTTAACTCTACTGAGGTTGGCTTCGCACAGGAGGATGGCGGTAAAGTCTCTTTCTCCTGCGGCATATTTTTTAAGTAGCTCTTCAGCGTCCATGCCTTTTTGTTTTCCCTGTTGGTTTTAGTGTAGAACTGGCATTGTGTGATGCCTATCTTTTGACTAGAATAGTCTAAAGCGATCGCACAAATGCGAAAAATATATTGACTCTGCTACCCTGATGGTAATAATTACCCAAAGGGTGCGATCGCGAATTTTTCACTTTGGCTCTACCATCATTTTAACCGATTATCTTTACACATCTACATTGTGAAAACCTTTAATAAATTCCACCATGTCGCCAATAGGAGCAAGGGATGATCTTTGAACTTCCGCTAACTTGGTTGTTGTCGAATTAACCGGGGTACTTTTTTTAATTAATCGCTTCCCAAAAGCCGGATGATGATAAACACTAATCCTTTGATCGCGAGAATTAATTAATACCATTTGTGTTGGAATTTGAAAAAAGTTAATACTATCTCCTATTTTGGGAAAAGAAGTTGATATCTTAATTTGATCGACTTTACTGATAGCTTGGTTTAAAGATTTACTTAATTGCTGAACGTGCTTCGATTCCTTAACAGTCAAATTTCCCGCATCGTGAGCTTGAATCATTTTCATTAAAGCAATCAGATTTTTCTGGGTAATTGCCGCATCATTAAAAGGAATAATTGCTACATAAGCAGTCCCAAATAATTGATCGTCGCTGTCCATTTTAAAGGCAAGAACTGTACGTCGGGAACTAACTTCTATGCTCGGTGGCTGTGCTAAACCGGGATATTGCTTAGTAATTTGATAATAAGTTGCCGCGAGAGCAAAATGAGCCGCTTGGTCTAAAGGTGCATCAATAATAATCCGAACTGTGGGTAAAGTTTCGTGGAAAAATTGTTCAACTCCTCCATTTTTTAACCAGTGAATTTGGCTATGATCCCCGTTAGCACTGAGGTCAACCCATTTACAAATCATCCCTTCGGTTTTAATTCCCAGGCGCGATACGGCGTGTAGTTTGGCTCCGGTTAAAGTGGCTCCAGTTAAGTCTGCGCCTACCCAATCTGCTCTAATTAAATAGGCGTTTGATAAGTCAGCGTGAACTAAGCTGGTGTTGAGCAAGTTAGCATTACAGAGGTCGGCTCTGCTGAGGTCGGCTCCGCTGAGTTTGGCTTCGCTGAGGTCAGCCCAACGCAAATTACAGCCGCTAAGTACCGCCCAACGAAGGTTTACGCCGCTGAGGTCGGCTCCGCTGAGAATGGCTTGGGTGAGGTTGGCTTGTCTGAGCTCTGCACCTCGGAGGTCGGCATGGCTGAGATCGGCACGGCTGAGATCGGCTCCTTGAAAGTTGGCTTGGACTAAGTTAGCTTCCGTTAAGGATGCGCCGCTAAGGTTTGCGCCTCGGAGGTTGGCTTGGCTGAGGTCAGCTTTTCTGAGGGTGGCTTCGGTGAGAGTTGCGCCGCTGAGGTTTGCGCCGCTGAGGTTTGCGCCGCTGAGTTCTGCTCGGATGAGTTCTGCTCGAATGAGTTTGGCTCGAACGAGCGTGGCTCCCTTGAGGTCAACACGGACTAGGTAGGCTACGTTGAGATCGGCATCGGTTAAGTTGGCTTCGCCGAGGTGAGCGCCGCTGAGTCTGGCAATGTTGAGTTTAGCTTCCGTGAGATTTGCGCCGCAGAGATTTGCGCCGCTGAGGTTTGCTACACTCAAATTAGCGCCAGTGAGGTTGATACCGCTAAGGTTAACTCCGCTGAGGTTGGCCTCGTTGAGGTTAGCTTCAGTAAAGTCTCTTTCTCCGGCGGTGTATCTTTTTAGGAGTTCTTCAACTCTCATTTCAAACCTCCCTGGAGATTCCCGCGATTGCTTGATGGGATAGAAAGGGGAGGGATATTCACTAAAAATAGATCCGATGAATATTGGTATTGTAGGACTGGGTTTGATTGGGGGATCGATGGCATGGGATTTGCGATCGCTTGGGTTTCATGTGTTAGGAGTCTCGACGCGAGAACAAACCTGTGAGAAAGCGATAGCTAAAGGAATTGTAGATGATGCCAGCGTGAATCTATCTTTAATGGCTACCGCTGATGTGATTTTTATTTGTACGCCAATAGCTGCGATCGCCCCTACGGTAGAACAGCTAGTTCCCTATCTTTCCTCTACGGCCATTTTAACGGATGTTGGTTCGGTAAAAGCACCTGTAGTCAAGGCTATCTCGGAACTTTGGCCGAATTTTGTGGGCGGACATCCGATGGCGGGCTCGACTCAAAGTGGTATTGGTGCTGCGATGCGGGATTTATTTGTCGGTAGGCCCTACGTGATTACTCCCACTGAGACTACACCAACTTTGGCAGTGGATCGGGTAGAGGAAATTGCGCGATCGCTTGGTTCTCACATTTATCGATGCCATCCAGCAGACCACGATCGAGCAGTTGCTTGGATTTCTCATCTACCTGTAATGGTTAGTGCCAGCTTGATTGCTGCCTGTATGAGTGAAGTTGACCCTGATATTGTTAGTTTAGCACAACATTTAGCCAGTTCTGGTTTTCGCGATACCAGTCGCGTAGGGGGCGGGAATCCTGAATTGGGAGTGATGATGGCTAAATATAATCGTCAGGAGTTATTGCGATCGCTCCATTCCTATCGCCAACATCTCGATCGATTTATTAATGACATTGAGCAGGAAAGTTGGGAAGTTTTACAACAAAATTTAGAACAAAATCAACAAAACAGAAAGAATTTTAAAAGTTGTTAACAGTTAACTGTTATTTGTTAACTGTTAACTGTTCCTTCTTCCTTCTT
>MBRE01000037.1:254299-259147 GCA_001698425.1 Oscillatoriales cyanobacterium USR001
TCTTCCTTCTTCCTTCGACTATATTTCAAGTTTTGCCACCAAAGCTGCAATATTATCAAAAGCATAGCCACCCGAATCTGATGATAATTCGGTGTTAAGCTCCGATAATATCTTGTTAAGACAATCTCGCAGACGGTTGGGGCTTTTGAAGAATCTCAAAAGCTTATCCTTAATCGCACTCAAGATTAAATTAGGCGAATTTTTCACGGTGCTGGTGACAGCATGGCTTCTCAGAAGTCTTAACTCTTCAAGATTATCAGTTTTGATGGCTTCGACAATTTCTTGACTAGCACCTTCAATAAAAGTTTCCACAAGAAATTCTTTAACAACGGGCTGAAGACTAAACACTACTTGACCGCTTTCGATGTTTTTTTCAATTAAGAAGCGTTGACCTAAAGATTCGATCGCATCGGCTAATTCTGAGAACGAAATTGGCAACCATTGTAGGTGATACAATTGTTCGAGATCGAGAGGAGAAGACTTGATAGCTAACCAGTACATCAGTTCTTGTTCTAAGGAAGACAAGCGTTCAAATTGGTTACTTAATAAGTTACGGATGTCTTTAGGTAGTAAAGTGCGCCGCTTAATAAATTCCGCAGCTTGACCATTAAAAAGGTATTGAATGGTGGTAGCTACAATTTTTAAAGCTAAGGGGTTTCCTTGGTAAATTTCGATGATATCGTTCCATTGTGGCTCGTCAGATAAGTTTTGGCTTTTGAAAATTTCTCGCCCATCTTTAACTTTTAATCCGTTTAGATAAAGGGCGCGAGCGGGGTAGGTGTCTCTGGTGATAAAACCTAGATTTTCTGGCTTTTCTTGGGAGGAAATTAACAGACAACTTTGATGGGATTCTTCACAAATACGCCGGAATAATTCTTGATATCCTTCGTATTCTGGGGAGTATTGACCGGCTAGTTCGCCTCTTTGGAGGATGGTTTCGACGTTATCAATGATTAATAGACAACGGCGCGATCGCATTTCATTAAGTAAGAGTGAAATTTTCTCGCTTAGACGTTCTGGTAGGTTGTCTGTTGAGGGTAATAGGTGTTGTAAAATGTCAGCGATCGCGGTTTCCAAAAGTGGATCGCTAAGTAAACTCCGCCAAATTACGCAATCAAACCGATCTTTGATTAATTCTACTAGCTTTGCAGCTAATGCTGTTTTGCCAATTCCGCCGATTCCTAGTATTGCAATTAGGTGACAATTATTTTGGAGTATCCATTGTTGGAGGGCGGATAATTCTTCGATTCTACCTTGAAAGGTAGAAATGTCAATACCTGCCTCAGTTAAGTGAAATTGCCCGGTTGCAGAAATAGGAATTTCATTGCGGGAGGAGTTTTCTGGGGCGAGGGAGCTTTGATAGAGGGAATGGAGGCGCTGTTGCAGCCGAGCCAGCTTGACTGGACCGCGCCCTTCAATTCTAAATTTTTTGTAGATGTCGCTGAGGCGTTTGCGGACTAAATCTTCAGTGATGTCGAGATCGAGGGCGATCGCGCTGGTTGTTTCGCCCGCGATCGCCTTTGAGAGTACCTTCCATTCTAAAGGTGAGACGCGGTATTCGGTTGCGATGTGTTGTAAAAAGTCTAGGGGAATCACAGGGGCTGTCTTAAGTTAGATGTCAACTAAAGTCTATTATCATATTTTTTATGGGCTTTTGTCATCACTCTTATGTAAGAGAGCGGGAGTTAGAGAAAGTAGAGGATGAAAATTTGCGAAGTCTGCTAAGATTGTCCTTCACATAAATTAGTGCGATCTTGGTGTATTTGTATAATTAAGTGAGTTTTCAGTTATAATTAAGGTTGATAATAACTCTGAAAATTAAGTAGGAGGCAACGATGCAAACTCAAGGTAACACAGATATGGGAAAAGTTTTTGCTACTCTAACAATAGTTAATCGAGCCGACCAAATTTTGGCGGAAGCTGGGGTAATCTCAGAAGAGCAAATTCGCTCGATAAATCTCAAAAATGTGTTGGTAGATACGGGAGCAACTACCTTATGTTTGCCACAGGATGCGATCGCGAAATTGGGATTAAAAATTTTGAAAGAAGTGGATGTAGCAACGGCAATGGGTATTGGCAAAGCTCGAATTTTTCGAGATGCTACTATATCTATATTCGATCGAGAAGGTACTTTTGAGTGTTTGGAATTACCGGGAGGTGGAGATGCGCTTTTAGGGGTGATACCTTTAGAAGCTTTGGGGTTAGAGGTTGATTTGCAAAATCAAGTTTTGAAGGCTTTGCCAATTAGTCCAACGGAAACTTATTTGACGATTTTGTAGATGCGATCGCCTGTCAATATAAGTTACAATTAAGCTTGATAATAACTCCAACAATTAAGTAGGAGGCAACTGTGCAAACTCAAGGTAAGATGGATATGGGAAAAGTTTTTGCTACTCTAACAATCGTTAATCGAGCCGACCAAATTCGGGCGGAAGATGGGACAATTTCACCTGAGCAAATTCGTTCGATTACTCTCAAGAATGTCTTGGTAGATACGGGAGCAACTACCTTATGTTTGCCACAAGATGCGATCGCCAAATTGGGACTCAAAATCTTGAAAGAGGTGGATGTAGCAACGGCAATGGGTATTGGCAAAGCTCGAATTTTCCAAGATGCGAAAATATCTATGTTCGATCGAGAAGGTACTTTTGAGTGTTTGGAATTACCGGGAGGTGGAGATGCGCTTTTAGGGGTGATACCTTTGGAAGCTTTGGGGTTAGAAGTTGATTTACAGAATCAAACTTTGAAGGCTTTGCCGATTAGTCCTACAGAAACTTATTTGACTATTTTATAGGAACGTCATTTGTTGAGGAAATTGTCCCTTGAGAATCGCGATCGCTCTCTTTTTTACTCTTTAGAAAAAAAGCGCTGCTTACTACATTCAAGCTGATTCTTGGTTGGGGCGATCGCCGCGAAGTTTTTCCAAAAACTCTGGATAATTCTCCATATCCTCTAAGGATTTTAGAGGTGGATATGTTACCCGGTTCCCTTCTGCATTGATCTTATCCATATACGCATAGAATGCCTCATTATCATCTCGATGAGCGAGGACATAAGTACGTAACTCTTTTTTGTTCATTTCATTGAATTTGGGTTTCATAATTTATTTAATCCATTCTCCGTTGGGTTTAATTTCTATTTCGATTTCTTCACCAACTAAGATGAAGACGTTTCCTGTCCGCTCATCTATACGGACTATGTTAACACTCCGATACAATTTTGTTGCCCAAGAACAAAGAACGAAGGTTTGCCATACTTGCGCTGTTGTAGGAATAGTTTGCACTCCTGAAATTCACCATCTTTGATTTTACACTTTTTTGGGTCGGTGGGGTTGGGCGGGTTTAGATAATTTGTTGGTGGGGTTGGGGCGGGTTTATATAAGTTGTCGATGGGTGTCAAATATTTGGGCGAATCCGCCCCTACAGGCCTGTAAAATATTAGGATAAATTTGTAGGGGCGGGTTAACCGATCAATTTTGTCACCCACTGATAATCTTTATAAACCCGCCCCCACCCAACTGTGAAACTGGCAACAATAATCCACGCCAGCGCTATTTTTGGGTGGGGTTGGGGCGGGTTTTTATAATTTTTCGATGGGTGTTAAATATGTTGGCGAACCCGCCCCTACAGGCCTGTAAAAGCGGTTGCTATATGTAAAGTTTTATAACAAAATTGGTAATTATGCGTAAAAAAACAAAGCTATTGCCGAAACCATTATAGAAAACAAAATTTAAGGGAGGGGGTATTAGCGATCGAGTAGGTGGTGGTAGTAAAACTCAGTGAAATTAACAGGAGGAAATAGATATGTCATTAGAATCGGAAGATACAGAGAATCCCATTCATCAAATTTTCGATAAAATCGAGGATATTTTGTCTGAAACTTGGCAAGAAACGGGGTTTGGGCAGGTGATTATTGAGAGTGAAAGGGGGAAAAGTGGGAAAAATAAAATACAAGTAACTGTTAAGGGGGCTACCTATTATAGGTATCATATTTCTGATGCTGATGTTAATGAGTGGAATGCCAAATAATTTGTGCGATCGCTATTTTTTGGTGGTTGGGGCGGGGTTTTATAATTTTTGGGTGGGTGTCAAAAATGTTGGCGAACCCGCTCCTACTGGCTTGGTAAAATATGAGGATAAATTTGTAGGGGGCGGGTTAACCGATCGATTTTTTCACCCACAAATAACCTTTATAAACCCGCCCTAACCAGACGATGAAAGTTACTAAAAAAAAGATAAGTGGAGGTATTGACAGGTTGAATTAAATGCTGTAGATTGTTTTTAATTCGGGTAAAGTACCCGCAATGATATAGTCTGTACGACTGAGATGGCCGACAGCATCATTGTTAATAACTAAATATTAGGTAAAAACCTAGCTTGAGATGAGGGTGAGCCTCACGGGGCTGGTGAAAGGGCAAGGCGCGATCGACGCGATCGCATTTGTCACTTCTCCGGCTCTTTGTGTTTTTTGGCAACAATTAGTTTTTTTGAGGAGATCGGACTATGAAATGGCTAACAGATGATGAGTTTTTCGGTACGGGATTCAATATGGCTGCGATCGCGATCGCCTTACCAAGTGTGTGAAATGTTGACCCAATTATCAATTCCTCCAGCTCAAATAGCGTGCAAGAAGATACAGGCAATTAATTGAACAAATTGGAGGTTAAATATGGCTCGTTTGGATGGAATAACTTCCAAGGAGATTCTCAAAGAACCCATTAGCTTTAGAAACATCGAGTATTACCCGTGGGTCGATGTACTGAGAGCTGTCTGCTGGCTGGCGGTTGTGGTCACTCACGCTGGTTTCCCTGGCTGGTGGGGGAATGGAGCAGGGCTGTTTCATTCTCGA
>MBRE01000038.1 GCA_001698425.1 Oscillatoriales cyanobacterium USR001
AATTCGCCAAAATCTTCAAAAACCCGCCCCGAAGACTGTAGCATTAATTTAGAGAAATGGTATAACTTGACGATCTGGTTTGTAGTCAGCGCAAAGAGCGCTAAAGCGCTTACTACAAACAAGCGAATTATTTAATTTCTATTCCTGGTGGGGACAACAAGCATCGCAAGGGTTTTGACAGAGACAGGGCATTTCCCCATTAGGGCAAAGCTTGCCACAAATTTGAGTGGTATGCTTTTTTGATAGCAAAATATAGAGTTCGGCTGCCATTAACATTGCCAAAGGAGGAGTAAAATAGTAAATCCAAAAGAACTGCCAGGATTGGGCAAAAACAGCCGAGGCAAAAGAACGGGCAGGATTGATACTCATTCCAGAAATGGGAGCAGCCACCACTATGAAGATTGCTACCAGGCAACCTGCAAATACTCCGGTTAGATGCGCCCATCGCGGTTTATTGCTGATTGTCAGCACCATTGACATCATCACCATTGACATTATTGCTTCCGCTGCGATCGCGCCCACCCAACCAAAATTACCTGGTTCGGTCACAATATATTCCAAACCATCGGGATGCCTTGCCGTAAAAGGATTGCCTACGATCGCCGCCACTAAAGCCACACCCAAACTACCGCCAATAAATTGCGAGATTACATAACCTAACGCATCCAGGCGCGTTAGTTTTCCCAATCGAAAAAAGGCAAGCGTTACCGCTGGATTGAGATGCGCTCCAGAACGCTTGCCCCAGGGAGAATAGATAATCCCAATCGCCGTCAACCCCATCGCCACTCCCATGAGGATATCTCGCAGAAGTGGCGCAGGAATCCAGAGGGGGACTGGAGAAGTGGAGCCATAGAGCAGAGTAGCAAATATCCCCGCAGAAACCATAAAGGTTCCCAGTCCCCATGCTTCGATCGCGTATTCAGGCCAATGCTCTTTCCACATAAAATCTAATTCGGTTTAATGGACATGATTTAGTTTGTAGTAAGCGCTTTAGCGCTAAAGCGCTTACTACAAACAAGCTAATTATTTTCTATTTTGTTTAACTTGATAGCAGGCGATCGCCCACTCGCAAAGCATTAGCCACGATTGTTAAGGTGGGATTAACTGCCGCACTAGATGGGAAAAAGCTGCCATCTACCACATAGAGATTATCGATGTCATGGGTACGACAATCTCGATCCAGAACAGAAGTAGTAGGATCGTCACCAAAACGACAGGTTCCGCATTGATGTCCTACTGCTTGTAAGGGAATGAAGTTGCGAGGATAAATACTGAAAGGAATCGTATGTTCAGCCTGATCTACCTGTTTTAAAACCTCAATCCATCGTTTTACCAAGCGATCGGCAGCCGCCAGATTGTTCGGTTGATATGCCAGAATCAGTTTGCCTCCCTCCACCAGCACCCGATTCTCAGGATTAGGTAAATCTTCAGTTTGCAGCCACCAACCAACGGCGCGATCGGCAAAAACCTTCAATTCTGCTTCGGGACGTAGTTTGAGGAGCGGCGCTAAAAGTTTAGGTGCTTCTGCTGGTAGCATATCCGCCAGAACGTTGCCTGTGTTCTGGATCAGCCCCATCGGATAGGGAAATTCCGGTTCCCCCCAATAAAAATCACTGATGGCGATGGTTTTCTGGTAGACATCGTGATTGGGAGTTATATTGAGTTGTACTAAAGCTGTACAGATATGTTTCATCAAATTTCGCCCCACCTGACCGGAGCGATTGGCTAGACCATGAGGATGGCGATCGTTGGCGGAACGAAGCAGCAGCGCCGCAGAATTAATCGCACCGCAGGCAACTACCACAATCCCTGCGGTCAATGTTTGAAGTTCGCCTCGGATCTCCACCTCCACGCGCTCCACTTCAGTCCCAGCCGGATTAGTGAGAAGTCGCGTTACTTTGGCCTGGGTCAGTAGCGTAATATTAGATTGATGGCGAATCGGTTGAATACAATTAACCTCACCATCAGCTTTTCCTTGGGTTAGACAAGGGAAACCATCGCAGGTGTTGCAGCGAAGACAATTTCCCAGAGTTTTATCGACCTCATTCAATTTCAAACCTAGCGGTAGATGGAATGGATGAAGTCCCACTTGAGTCAGACCATTCGCCAGTTGCTGCATCCGGGGTTCATGGCTAATGGCAGGAAAGGGATAGGGAGCGCTGCGTGGTGGTTCAGTGGGGTCAGTACCAGCCTCTCCATGAACATCAAACAGTGCCTCTGCTTGTTGATAATAGGGTTCAAAATCTGTGTAGTTGAGTACCCAAGCGGGGGAGATGCCATCCTGATGGACTACTTCGGCAAAATCGCGATCGCGCAACCTCAGTAATGCCGCACCATAGACTTTGGTATTTCCACCCACACAGTAGGTAGTCGCAGGACGAAAAGATTGGTTTTTAGAATCAAACCAAAGCTCATCTGTATGGTATCGCTCTTTCTGATAGACCTCCAAAGCACTCCAGTTTTCCTTTTCGCGGGGTAGAAAGTCTCCTCGTTCTAGGATCAATATCCGCTTACCACTGGGAGCTAATCGATGAGCTAGGGTACTTCCCCCTGCTCCTGTACCAATAATGATAATATCGTAATCTGCGGCCATGTATTTTCCTATTTCAAGGTAATGTTTGCTGTAGATTTGATGCAATATTTTTTGTCACTTTATAGTTTAATGTTGATGGTACGTTATTGGTGGTTTTTTGTTAGTTGTTCTGTATCCCCTTTTTTATAATTTAGATTATGACTTCTACTATTGAACAGCTTAAGGCAAAATTCGATCGGGCAACGATCGCGGCGTTTGGTGAAGATTTGGCGGGAAGCGATCCGATGTTGGTATTGGCGAGTAATCCTAAGTTTGGCGATTATCAGTGTAATGCGGCGATGTCGTTAACTAAGAGATTGGGGAAACCGCCACGCGCGATCGCGGAAGCAATTATTGAGAATCTGGATATTGAGGATATCTGTGAAACTCCGACAATTGCTGGTCCTGGTTTCATTAATTTGACGCTGAAATCTGGGTATTTAGAGGGGAAAGTGAATGCGATCGCGGTCGATCCGCGTTTGGGGATTGCACCTGCTAAAATTTCCCAGCGAGTGGCGATCGATTTTTCTAGTCCGAATATTGCTAAAGAAATGCACGTTGGACATTTGCGATCGACAATTATTGGCGATTGTCTAGCACGGATTTTAGAATTTCAAGGTCACGATGTTTTACGCTTAAATCATGTCGGCGATTGGGGTACGCAATTCGGAATGTTAATCGCCTATTTACGGGAAGTTTACCCAGAAGCTTTAACAACTGCTGACGCTTTAGATTTAGGTGATTTAGTTGATTTTTATCGCCAAGCTAAAAAGCGGTTTGATGGCGATGAAACTTTTAAAGAAACTGCTAGACAAGAAGTAGTGCGATTGCAAGCAGGTGCGGAAGATACTCGCCGCGCCTGGAAATTGCTATGCGATCAATCCCGTCGGGAATTTCAAGTTATTTACGATTTACTGGATATCAAATTAACTGAACGCGGGGAATCTTTTTATAATTCGTTGTTACCTAGTGTCGTAGAAGATTTGACAAATTTGGGTTTATTGGTGGAAGATAACGGCGCAAAGTGTGTTTTTGTTGAAGGTTTTATTAATAAAGATGGCGAGCCTTTACCGTTAATTGTCCAGAAGTCCGACGGCGGTTTTAATTATGCCACAACTGATTTAGCTGCATTGCGTTATCGGATTGAAAAAGATGGGGCAACTCGGTTAATTTATGTGACTGATTCTGGACAAGCTAACCATTTTGCCCAGTTTTTTCAGGTGGCAAGAAAAGCTAATTGGATTCCTGAAAATATCGAGATTGTTCACGTTCCTTTTGGGTTAGTTTTGGGAGAAGATGGGAAGAAATCAAAAACTCGTTCTGGGGATACAGTGCGGTTGCGGGATTTATTGGATGAGGCGATCGCGCGATCGCGTGCGGATTTAGAAAAGCGATTACAGGAAGAAGCAAGAGAAGAAACAGAGGAATTTATTACTAATGTCGCCAAAGTAATTGGTTTAAGTGCCGTAAAGTATGCAGATTTGAGCCAAAATCGCACGAGTAATTACACTTTTAGTTACGATAAAATGCTGGATCTTAAAGGTAATACGGCTCCTTATTTGCTCTATGCTTATGTGCGAGTTAAGGGAATTGGAAGAAAAGGGGAAATTGATTTTGACAACTTAGGTGCTGATGCCAAAGTCATTTTAACGGAAGATGCAGAGTTAGTTTTAGCTAAACATTTATTACAATTAAGTGAAGTAGTTGCTGCTGTTGAGGGGGATTTGTTCCCTAATAGAATTTGTCAGTATTTGTTTGAATTGAGTCAGAAATTTAATCAGTTTTTTGAACAATGTCCCGTGTTAAAATCTGAGGAACCTTTGAGAACTTCGCGGTTAGTTTTGTGCGATTTGACGGCCAGAACTTTGAGGTTAGGTTTGGGTTTGTTGGGGATTGAAGTGTTAGAAAGGATGTGATAAATGCGAGGTAATCCAATGAATGATATGTCGGCTCTTTATGAACAAGATTATTATCTCTGGCTTCAAGAAACTTATCAACAGTTAGAAGCAAAAGATATTAATCAAATTGATCTGAATTTTTGCCATAATTGTTTTTAAGGTCTTTAAAATCTCACGATATAATATGAAAAAAGCACTAATTTGTGGCATATCCGGTCAAGATGGAGCTTATCTAGCCAAATTACTCTTAAATCAAGGCTACTCAGTCTGCGGCACATCGCGAGATGCCCAAATGTCAAGCTTTAGTAACCTAACCCGACTAGGCATTCGCGACTCAGTAAAATTAGAATCCATGTCCCTTAATGATTTTCGCAGCGTTTTACAAATCCTCACTAAAATCGCGCCAGATGAAGTGTATAATCTAGCAGGTCAAACATCAGTAGGCTTATCCTTCGAGCAACCAGTTGAAACTCTCGAAAGCATTGCTACAGGGACATTAAATCTGTTGGAGGCAATTCGATTTACAGGGGAAAAGATTAAATTATATAATGCCAGTTCTAGTGAATGTTTTGGCGATACTGGAGGCAAAGCATCTGAAGAAAATACCCCATTTCGCCCTAGAAGTCCCTATGCAGTTGCCAAAGCAGCCGCATTTTGGGAAGTAGCAAACTATCGCGAAGCTTACAATTTGTTTGCTTGCTCTGGTATTCTATTTAATCACGAATCTCCTCTAAGACCAGCGCGTTTTGTAACGCAAAAAATTGTATCAGTAGCTTGTCGGATTGCCGCCGGTAGCCCCGAAAAGCTCGAATTGGGCGATATTTCTGTGCAGCGTGACTGGGGTTGGGCTCCTGAATATGTAGAAGCTATGTATTTGATGTTGCAGCAGTCAGAGCCAGATGATTATGTAATTGCTACTGGAGAAACCCATGCTTTACGAGAATTTGTTGCTCAATCTTTTGCAACATTAGGATTAGATTGGGAGGAGCATACAGTTATAGATAAAAGTCTTTATCGACCAACAGAAATTGCCCTTGGGAGAGGGAACCCTGCTAAGGCAAAAGAAAAGTTAGGTTGGGAGGCGAAATATAAGATGGGAGATGTAGTAAAAATGATGGTGGAGGCTAGGATGCGGTAATTGGTAATTGGTAATCCTCCAATTTTGGCATAAGTTATGCTAAAATAAATCTTAGTGCTATTCTCTACCCCCCTCGCCATCATGGATGAAACTCGCGCCCAAGCTTACCTCAGTCTGATTCAACAACTCCTCAGTTGCCCCAACGGTGAGGAACCGCAGATTTTACAGGATAATTTAGAATTGGTAGATGCAGAATTTCTGCAAGTGTGCCAGATGATAGCAGATAACTTGGCAGGGGAAGGCCAGGAAAATGCGGCGAATTTTTTAAGGAATTTGGCGAGTCAGTTAGGGCAATTCTTGGGGATGAATGATGATAAGAATGGCGATAATTCTGAAGCGGAAAATCCGCGAGAGTATTTAGAGTTTATCCTAGAATTATTACAGAAAGAAGAAAGCTATGGTGGTCTTGCAGCCGTTTACCCCATTCTCCGACAACGGCAACATCTTCTTAATCGACGTTTCTCGGATATTTTACAGCAAGTGGCTGAGAATTTAATTGCTGATAAAGATTCAGAAACAATTGCGTTCATTGTCGCCCTCATTGAAAATTTGAGTATTCATATTAGTGATTTTCCTCTGGGGAAAAGAGCGAATAATATTGAAATCGCTATAGCAGGTTATCAAATAGTTTTAAGTCATCAAGAAACGGGAAGCGAAAAATGGGCGCAAACTCAAAATAATCTGGGAAATGCCTACTACAGCAAAATCACCGGCAATCGAGGAGAGAATATAGATACTGCGATCAATTGTTATAAAGAGGCATTAG
>MBRE01000039.1 GCA_001698425.1 Oscillatoriales cyanobacterium USR001
TTAATACCAATTCTCTAAATTAATACTACAGTCTTCGGGGCGGGTTTTTGAAGATTTTGGCGAATTGCGGTGATTGTTGGCGAACCCGCCCCTACAAAATAATTTACAACTTACAGTTTATACCACCGGCTTGTTTACTAAATAAAGCATTTTCACGGTAATCTACGGGACAATCAATTACAGCCGGAACATTTTGAGCAAGAGCTTCTTTAAGTATAGGAATTAACTGACTTGCAGATTCAACTCGATAGCCTTTTAAACCCATACTTTCAGCAAGTTTCACAAAATCTGGATTGCCAAACTTAATGAAAGCAGATTGACCAAAATGGTCCTCTTGTTTCCACTCAATTAAACCGTAACCACCATCATTAAAGATCAGAGTTACAAAACTTGTACCGACTCGGAGAGCAGTTTCTAACTCTTGGCAATTCATCATAAAACCGCCGTCGCCACTAACTGCAACTACCTTTCGATCGGGATAAACAAGTTTAGCTGCGATCGCGCCAGGAATAGCAATTCCCATCGCCGCAAACCCATTAGAAATGATACAAGTATTAGGGCGATCGCAGTGATAATGACGCGCCATCCACATTTTATGAGCACCTACATCCGAGATCACAATATCATCAGGACCCATCACTTGTCGTAAGTCATAAATAATTTTTTGCGGCTTCACTGGAAAACCATCATCCTCTGCATAGCGCTCATAATTAGCGCGAATATCTTCTCGCAAATGCACCGCAAAAGGCTCTGGTTTACCCTTGCGATCGGCCCGCCGTAAAATCTCATTCAGAGAGTCAGAAATATCTCCTAAAACTTCAACAATCGGAATATAACTACTGTCAACTTCTGATGGATCGACTCCAATATGGATAATTGAAATTTTACCGTCTGGATTCCATTTTTTAGGTGAATACTCAATTAAGTCATAGCCAATAGCTATTACTAAATCAGTATTTTCAAAAGCACAATTAATGTGATCTCGCTTTTGCAAACCCGCCGACCACAAAGCTAAGGGATGAGTATAAGGAATCATCCCTTTACCCATAAAAGTATTAGCAACAGGGATATTTAAGTGAGTAGCAAATTCGGTTAAAGCTTCACTAGCATTAGCGCGAATTGCACCATTTCCTACTAAAATTAAAGGATTTTTAGCTTTAGAAATGGCAACGGCAGCTTTGTTGATACTTTGGAAAGCCGCAAATCTTTTTTCTCGATCGTCTTTGTTAAGAGGATCGCCATCAACCTCCATTGCTGCAATATTTTCCGGGACATCTATATGTACGGCTCCGGGTTTTTCGCTTTGGGCAATTTTAAAGGCTTTGCGGACAATTTCGGGAGTAATGCTAGGGCGAACTATTTGAGCATTCCATTTAGTAATTGGCGCAAACATTGCGACTAAATCTAAATATTGATGGGATTCTTTGTGCATTCTATCTGTGCCAACTTGTCCGGTAATTGCTACTAGGGGAGCACCGTCTAAGTCGGCATCAGCAACGCCTGTAATTAGATTAGTTGCACCGGGTCCCAAGGTGGATAAACAAACGCCGGCTTTTCCTGTAAGACGGCCATAAACATCGGCCATGAAAGCCGCACCTTGTTCGTGGCGAGTGGTGATAAATTTAATTGAGGAATGTCTCAAGGCTTCTAATACTTCGAGATTTTCTTCGCCGGGGAGTCCGAAGACATATTCTACGCCTTCATTTTCGAGACATTTTACTAATAATTGAGCAGTGTTCATTGATTTTTTCCTAAGTAAATGGGGATTTATTGCGCTAATTTTACTTCGATCAGTTCCGTTTCTTCTGGAGTCAGTAAATCATCTTCCAGAAATTCTTGAATCCGGTCATTGTTGTAAATTTCGACTGCATATATTTCAGTTGGGCGTAGTAGAATTGCGCCGTCAGCAGTTGTTTCAACCAAAAGGGTTGACTGATCTCCTAAACCAAATTGATTAAGGATTTCTTGAGGAAGAGATAGTTTACCTTGTGGTTCCAATTTGACAATGCTCATAGAATTTAGGTGATTTATTCGCCTAAAACAACTGGAATTTTGGGTAGTTTTTGGACAACTTTAGATGCTGACAAAATCTCAAATCGCACGATTTCACCATCATAGCCAAGGTCTAAAATTACACCTGGGTAAACTTCATCACTTTCTTTAATCCTACTTTCCCGCATGGTAATTGTGAGTGAGTCGGTTTCTGGATCGTAAGCTACTTTCATAACTAAAGTCTTCTTCTCTAAACCCCCTGATTATTGAGATTAAGTTATTTCACCCACACTGTTTTAATGTTGACAAATTCGTGGATTCCTTGCACGCTCAATTCGCGACCATAACCGGAACGTTTGATGCCACCAAAGGGTAAACGGGGGTCAGATTTGACTAAACCATTAATAAATACGGCACCGGCTTCTAGTTCGGAAATAAAGCGATCGCACTCTGATTTTTCCTGAGTCCAAGCTGATGATCCCAAGCCAAAAGATGTGTTATTTGCTAACTCAATAGCTGCGTCAATTCCAGATACCCGGAATACTAACGCTACTGGGCCAAAAAATTCCTCAAAGCAGGCGGGAGAACCGACAGGAATTTCTGCTAAAATAGTAGGCTGATAGAAATTTCCTGGTTGCTCAGATAAAGCACGGCCACCAGTTAAAACTTTTGCCCCTGATTTAATGCAAGCTTGCACTTGACTATCTAATTCTTTGAGAATATCTGCGGTTGCTAAAGGACCGATATCAGTGTCGGAAAGCGTGGGATCGCCAATTTTTAAAGCCTCAAATTTCAGGGTAAAATGTTTAAGAAATTCGTCAGCGATCGCCTCTGCCAAAATAAAGCGTTTTGCCGCAATACAAGATTGACCATTATTGATCATTCTGGCAGTAACAGCAGTATTTACGGCGGCTTCAATATCAGCACTTGGCATCACAATATACGGGTCACTTCCCCCCAATTCCAGAACAGTTTTTTTCAAATTTTTTCCCGCTGTGGCGGCTAAACTTGCACCCGCTGGTTCACTTCCGGTTAAGGTTGCTGCTTTCACGCGATCGTCAGCAACTATATTACTTACTTTATCAGAACCAACGAGTAATGTTTGAAAAACTCCGTCTGGAAAACCCGCTTCTTTAAAAATTTCTGCAATTAATAAAGCGCACTGAGGCACGTTAGAAGCGTGTTTAAGTAAGCCAACATTTCCGGCCATTAATGCGGGTGCAGCAAAGCGAAAAACTTGCCAAAATGGGAAGTTCCAAGGCATTACTGCTAAGATTGGACCGAGGGGTTGATAGCGGACAAAACTTTGACTAGCATCGGTTTTTGCTGGTGCGTCTGCTAGGAATAGGGGCGCATTTTCGGCGTAATAACGACAAGCTGAAGCGGATTTTTCCACTTCTGCGATCGCGGATTTTAGGGTTTTTCCCATTTCCAATGTCATTATTTTGCCAAATTTTTCGCGATCGCGCTCCAAAATTTCCGCCGCTTTTTGCATCCACTCAGCTTTTTGTGGAAATGATAATCGGCGATATTGATAAAATGCTTGTTGTGCTAACTCTAGTTTAGCCTCAATTTGAGCATCTGAGTCCGGTTGAAATGTTTTGAGTGTTTCCCCTGTTGCGGGGTTAATTGTGGCAATTGCCATTGTTTAATCTCCTGTGGTAAAAAGATGCAAAACCCCCCTCCAAGCTTTAATTTGGGTGGGGGGTGGTAGTTGAGTGAATCTAAATAATGCCATTGGCGGCTAGTGCCGTATTTTCCTTAATTGTATCAAGCTTAACGCTCTCAAACTTTTATTATATCTTTTTTACGGAATTTTACCAGATTTTGTGATTGTTTCCTGACATTGAGTGCGATCGAACTAATCTTGAGTCCGTATACGCATACTTATCGTCCAATCAGATTCTCTGAATGCTTGTTCCAATTCTACTGAAAGTTGTAAAATATTAGCCCATTGCTGAAGATAAGCAAAATCAAGGACTGATTGCTGAAGTTTTAATATACCTAAAATATCTCGCCATTGTTGAGCGGATTGTTTTTGAGTCATGCGATACCAGATGAGTTTTTGTAAAATTGTATCTTCTGGACTAGAAAAGTTTAGTAGTCGCCCCATTTCATCAACAGAAACCTTTTGTCTTCGCTGAAATTTAGATTGCTTGAAAGGCTCTTGAGTTAGGATAAAAATATCGATTTTCCAACCAGTTTGATTGTCAATTAAGTTAAATGAATTACCTAATTTTATGGCTTCTCTGATAGCGACTTCACTAATATAAAACCGAGGTGAAAAGGCATTAAGTAATAGCTCGATTTGACTCTCTTTAATATCCGCGACTAGATCGATATCTTGAGTGTAGCGCATCTCTCCCCAAATACCACTAGCAACCGAACCACCAACCAGGTAGGAAATACCTAACGATTCTAAAATTTCAGCAACAATTAATGCTTCTTCGATCGCGCCTGTCATCTTTATTTCTCCTTGTATTTCTACGCAATCTATCCAACTACTATCTAATACTTTCTTTAAAAAGTAACGAATTTGTTGGGCTTTATTTTGGGCGGCTAAAGTTGTTTTAGCTATGTGCCAAGCGGTAGAGCGAGCATTGCGAGTATTATGGTTAAGATGAGTTGCTCGTTTTGTGGAAGTCCAGGATCGCCAAAGGTCAAATAAAGTAATTTCAGCCGCGATCGATGTGTCGTAGGATTGGGTTTTATAACTGGTAGTTGTTGCCATTGGGGGAGTAATACCATTTCTCTAAAATTAATGCTACAGTCTTCGAGGCGGGTTTTTGAAGATTTTGGCGAATTGCGGTGATTGTTGGCGAACCCGCCTCTACCCAAACTGTTGAAAACTTTTTTAGAAATGGTATAAATTGGAAGTTCATAAAAATCACCTCATTTGTCATCAAGTAGATTTTTGCTCAACATAATTGGCAATGTATGACTGATAA
>MBRE01000040.1:0-90641 GCA_001698425.1 Oscillatoriales cyanobacterium USR001
TACCACCTGATTGCACATTTAACACCTGCATCTCAATAATTACTAAAGTGCCATCTGTAAGTTTGGCTTTTACATCCAAGTAAGTATCTTTCAATCCTTGAACGATCGGAGGTAAATTTGGATTGATAATTTCCAAGTCTTCAATAATCGAATTCCCTTCATAAATCATCGCATTGAGAAAGCTAATGAGAATGTCTTTGCTTTCTGAGGAACCAAAGATTTTTTTGAAAGCGTAATCGGTTTTAGGATTGATGAAATTCATAGTATAAATTAGGTTTTCGACTATTAGTGACCAAGCAACCTAATTAGATTTTACCTAATCAGGCTGCTGATTTGCTTTCATGGTAACGACTTGACATCTTCTTTTAAATGCCCATTTGCCACTGCTAATACTGGCAAATCGTGAATATCTTGACCATTTAATTCATCAATATTAAATTCATCAATATTGAATTCATCAGTAGATATTTGACACGCAAGAATGCCATTAGCAAGGCGATCGCTAAACGATTCCTCCAAATCCTGAAAAGGCTCCAGTAAAGGCTCGATCGGTTGCGGCGGCTGATTAACAGTCACATCTAACCCCATTTGTTGCAAATTCAAACTATGAGTTAATCGCCGATTAACCAACTCCACCAGCCAAACACTTAAACCTACTGCTGCCATTAATGGCAACACAATTCTGTAATCCCTTGTCAACTCAAACATTAATAAAATTGAAGTCAAAGGCGCTCTAGCACTACCAGCAAGTACCGCCGCCATCCCCACCATTGCATAAGCCGGTGGACCCGCTACGTGACCACTTATTCCTGGTATCATTCCCAAAAAAATGCCATAAGCGGAACCCAAAGAAGCTCCCAAAAACATCGCAGGGGCAAAAATGCCGCCCACTAAGCCACTACCGAGACTCACCGCCGTCATCGCCAGTTTTACCCCTAATAACAGCAGTAGCAAAGATAAAGAAAATTGGACATCTTGAAGCATCGCTTCGACAGTTTCGTAACCAACACCTAGAATTTGGGGTAATTGCAAAGCAACTAAGCCAACACAAGCCCCACCCATAATTGGATGAATAGGGCGAGGAATCCTGGCTAACCAACCAAATCCAGGAGTTTTACCATGAAACCAGCGATCGGCCAGTTGAATGGCTTCGGTGTAAGCTATGGAAACCCCACTCGCTAAAAGTCCCAATCCCATATATAGCGGCAATTCCCAGGAACTACGAACTTCATAGACGGGAAGAGCAAAAGCTGGTTGGGTTCCTATGCAGATTTGGGCAATTAGCGCTGAGACGACGGCGGAAAGCAAGACGGCACTAATTGATGAAGTGGCAAAAGTGCTTCCCAGCACGACTTCTAAGGCAAAAAATACTCCGGCAATGGGGGCATTAAAGCCTGCGGCGATTCCTGCGGCGGCTCCCGCACCCAGTAATAATCGCTGCCTGTCTTGGGAAAGTTGCAGCACTTGAGCTACTAGCATTCCAAAGTTAGCCCCAATTTCAACGCTGGGGGCTTCTGGACCAAGGGATGCGCCGGAACCCAGGGATACCGAGGCGGCTACCATTTTAGTAATTGGTTTGAGGGGAGAAAGTTCTTGCAAGCCTTGAGAAGCGGCTATCAGAGTGGAGATATTCGGACCAAAATCCTGAAACCGCCAGCGCATTAAACCAATAATGACTCCGCCGAAGGTGGGGATGCAGGCTAAAGCCCAGGGGCTACCTCTGGGTATTAAGCCCATTAAATCTTCCAACATTAAGGTGTGGATTAGATGGATGAGGTAGTGAAAGGTGACTACGCCTACCCCTGTTACTCCCCCGATTAGAAGGGAGAGGATTAATAAAAGGGTTTCTGGGCTGGGATGGAGACGGTTAAGAAGTTTTTTTAATTCTGATGCACGGGTGGTCGGTGTGGGCGGGCAAGGGGGGCGCACGCCAACAGGAGGGATGGCAGTCATTGAGGGGCGCTTATTTGTGAGGAGTTGAGATATATTTAATTTTATATTAAATTTTGAAAAAAACCCCTACCAATAAGATAGATGAAAGGACTTTGGCTAGAAAACAAGGAGCTACAATTTTACGCCGATCTGCCCATTCCAGAACCGCTACCGGGAGAAACTTTAGTCCGAGTTTTGCGGGCTGGAATTTGCAACACAGATTTAGAATTGCTAAGAGGATATTACCCCTATCGAGGTATCTTGGGCCATGAGTTTGTTGGGGTTGTCGAACAAGGGCCAGAAGATTTAATTAATCAAAGAGTTGTAGGGGAAATTAATGCGGCCTGCGGCTATTGCCGTTTTTGCCTTAGCGAACAACCAACTCACTGTGAAAACCGTAGTGTTTTAGGTATTGTGAATCGTAATGGGGCTTTTGCGGAATATTTGACTTTACCAGTTGCTAATCTTCACCCTGTACCTGATAGTGTATCTACTGATGCGGCGACTTTTACGGAGCCGATCGCGGCTGCTTTAGAAATTCAGCAACAAGTTTCTATCCGTCCCGATGATAAAGTTTTAGTGGTAGGAGATGGTAAACTGGGTCAGCTTGTTGCCCAAACTATTGCTCTTACAGGTTGCGAATTATTAACAATTGGGAGACACGGGGATAAGTTGGCAAATTTAGAGGAGCGGGGGATTAAAATTGGTTTTGTTGATGATGTGAAAGACCGATATTTTGATATTTCTATTGAGTGTACTGGTAATCCAGAAGGGTTTGCGATCGCGCGTCGATCTCTACGTCCCAGAGGTGTTCTTGTACTAAAAAGTACCTACGCTGGCGCTCTTACCTTTGACGCATCTGCTTTAGTTGTTGATGAAATTACCCTTATTGGTTCTCGCTGCGGTCCTTTTAAACCTGCGCTGCAATTATTAGCACAAAATCAAGTAAATGTTAATTACCTAATTCATGGTCGCTACTTTTTAGACGAAGGAATAGCGGCTTTTGCCAAAGCTCAAAGTCCTGGAGTGTTGAAAGTTTTGCTAGAAATAGGCAGTTAAAATGTGGACGATCGAGGGCGATCGCGATTAAGATAATTGTCTAAATTATCTCTAAATTATTAAAATTAATAAAGCGATCTACCTCTATAATCGCTACAATCGATCGCCTCTTCAGATAAAGCAATCTTCGGATGAACAGGACACTTAAGGTGATAGTCACCCGTAAAAAATATACAATTAGCACAAGGAATTTGGTGCATCCGTTTAGCCCGCTGTACCGAATCCCAAATCATTCTTGTCATGCTTGATAATACCAAAAAAAGCAATCCCCAAGCACAGACGAAGCAAATTGGTACTAAAAAAGGCTGTATAGCTTGAACCAGAGAGTACGGCATAGGCAATAGTTTTAATATTTGCAAACTATAAAATATAAAACAAATTCATCAGGCGAGGCAACCAAAAGTCATAAAAATTAAAAAATCTCAATATCTATCGACAAACAGGATAATTATGAGATGATAGGAACCGACCTTAAAAATAACTAGAGGAAATAAATTATGACTCTCAGATTAGGCGATACAGTCCCCAACTTTACCCAAGCATCTTCCCAAGGCGAAATCAACTTCTACGACTGGGCTGGAGATAGCTGGGTTGTCCTATTCTCACACCCCGCAGACTATACACCAGTATGCACCACCGAACTAGGAGAAGTAGCCCGTCTCAAAGCAGAATTTGATAAACGCAGTGTCAAAACTATTGCTGTTAGTGTTGATGATGAAGAATCCCATAAAGGTTGGATTAAAGATATCGAAGAAACTCAAAAAGTTAACCTAAATTATCCCATTTTGGCCGACCCAGATCGAAAAGTGTCAGACCTTTATGACATGATCCATCCTAACTCTTTGAATAACTTAACTATCCGTACCGTTTTTGTCATCGATCCCCAAAAGAAACTGCGGTTAACAATTACCTATCCTGCGAGTACAGGTCGTAACTTTGATGAGATTTTGCGAGTGATTGATTCCTTACAACTCACGGACAAATATAGCGTCGCCACGCCTGTTAATTGGAAAGACGGTCAAGATTGCGTAATTGTCCCATCTATCAAAGATCCCGAAGAACTGAAAGAGAAATTTCCTAAAGGTTATGAAGTAATTAAACCTTATTTGCGAATGACTCCTCAGCCGAATAAATAATAACTCTTTTGTGTTAAACTGAACTAGAGACGCGATCGCGTCTCTAGGAAAAGAACTAAATTCAGTGGAGGAAATTACGATGCTTTCATCTCCGATCGTATTACGAATGCCGCCGAAACTGCAAATGACAGAAGATGAATTTTTTGAGTTCTGTCAAATTAATCGCGACTTACAAATTGAAAGGAATCAATCAGGAGAAGTGCTAATTATGCCCCCGACTGGAGGAACTACAGGCAATCGTAGCGGCAGTATATTTGCACAGTTGTATAATTGGACAGAGGAAGACGGAACGGGTATTTGTTTTGACTCCAGCACTGGATTTAAGCTATCAATGGGTGACAAATCGCCAGATGCTTCGTGGATGAAATTGGAACGATGGAATGCTTTATCAGAAGAACAGCAAGATAAATTTGTCCCTATTTGTCCAGATTTTCTGGTAGAACTCAGATCCGCTTCTGACAATTTGAAACCTTTACAGGAAAAAATGGTGGAATATATGAGGGAATCGGGAATAAAGTTAGGATGGTTAATCGATCGAAAACATCGCCGAGTTTATATTTACCGTCCAGGTTTACCAGTAGAATGTTTAGAAAATCCTGCGACAGTTAGTGGCGAACCATTTTTGCCAGGATTTGTGCTGAATATGAGTAAGATTTGGTAATAAGATTTGGTAATAGCGATCGGCTATTCGTAACAATACACAAAGTTTACACAGCAACTAACTCAATAAGCTGTACTTCACATTGCTGGAAAACATAGTTAACAGCCATAAATAACTTATCTAGTTCCTGAATTGTATAGAAAGTTTGGTTGCGGGTGAATAGATCGGCTTCAAGCTTGCCAAATTGCCAGCGATCGCCATTAGAGACAATTCCAAAAATAGTAATTTTTAGATCGTTATTTAGCTTTTGTGCCGCCACCATTTCAGCTAGACACTGCGCCCATCCTTCTTCAAATTTGTCTTGTTTTGCTTCGACCAACAAGAAATAAGGCCGATCGAACAAAACTTTTCCCAAAGGAGAACGTTTAGCCAAAATATACTCAGGAAAACCCGAAAGATTTTCATCGTAAGTCAGGGATTTATGACCCCACAGAACAAATTTATGACGGTAGCATTTCCAAACTTCTTTAAGAACTGGATAAATTAGATTTTCGCAAATAGAAAACTCTGAAGCATTAGGTACTCCATCCTGCATAACGGTTTGTAAGTCTTCTCGGAAATAGTCAGATATGCTAAACTCAACTTCACCCATGAAATTATCTTCGGTGTAGGTAATCTGAAATTCTTTGAGAACTGCACCGATCTCTTTATAACTACTGAAACTCATATTTCTCTCCTTTGAACCTTGAAAATCTACTGGAGTGGCACTCAATTATCCTGTTAGGTTTGACTTAATTGAGAGAGATTTGAGAGAACGCTACGGACTTAAAATCTGTTGACCCAAAACGGTCGTCAGAGTTCAACAATTTTTTAAAGGGCGAACGATGGGACTTGAACCCACGAAATGGTGGTACCACAAACCACTGCCTTAACCACTTGGCTACGCTCGCCATCACATTTGTTACTATAGCACCTAATCCCAGAATAGATCAATAGTTTCCCCAAAAATTTTTTCCCAAATTTTCCCCTATGACTCACTGCATCATCCCTCGATGCCCAAATCCCCAAAACCCAGATACAGCACAGTATTGCCAGACTTGCGGTTCCCCTCTGTTACTGCAAGAGCGGTATCGCCCTCTACGGCCGATTGGTCAAGGTGGTTTTGGCAAAACTTTTTTCGCCGTTGATGAAAAAAGCGATCTCCATCTACCCTGTGCGATTAAGCAATTTTCCTTTCCCAATCAAGACCCTGAGAGCTACAATACCGCTGCAAGATTGTTTCGCCAAGAGGCTTTACGTCTTAAGCAACTCGGCCAACACCCCCAAATTCCTCAACTATTAAGCGATTTTGAAGAAGATGGCAGACTCTATTTAGTGCAGGAGTTTATTGAAGGGCAAACTCTTACTCAATTGTTACGTCAAAATGGGATTTTTAATCATATTGAAATTTGGAAATTGTTGCAGGATTTGTTGCCAGTGCTGCATTTTATTCACCAGAAATCTATAGTTCACCGGGATATTAAGCCGAGTAATATTATTAGTAGAATTGGCGATGGGAAACCAGTGTTAATTGATTTTGGGGTGGCTAAATTGGTGGCAGATACGGCTTTAGTTCGCACTGGGACGATTATTGGCTCCCCTGAATATATGGCTCCTGAACAAACGCGGGGAAAAGCGATCGCCGCCAGCGATCTTTTTAGTTTAGGTGTTACTTGTATTCATTTAATGACGGGGGTTACACCTTGGGATATGTATGATATGACGAAGGATTATTGGGGATGGCGAGATTTTTTACCTACGAATATTAGTGGTAATTCTTTAAGCGTTCCTCCTCAACAGGCGCGTTTAGGTAAAATTTTGGATAAGTTGTTACAACATTCAGTTAGTCAACGTTATCAGTCGGCGGAACAGGTTTTACAGGATTTGATTATTCCCGATATTGCGATTAGTAAAAAAACTGCAATAGTTAAATCTCAGATTACGCCCACTCCGGCGGTATCTGCACCTGTACGTCCTAATTTACTGGCAAAAATTATGCCTTGGATTGTTAAACCTACGGGGGATAGTTTGATTTCAGCAGTCGGAGTTGATTACACAAATTTGCAACATTTACTAGCCGCAAAAAAATGGAAAGAAGCCGATTGGGAAACTTGGGTAGTTTTGTCTCAAGCATTGGGGAAAAGAACTAAGGGTTATATTCATCCTAATGAAATTGAAGGTTTACCTTGTGCAGATTTGGGGACAATTAATGGTTTGTGGGTGAAGTATAGTGGTGGACAATTTGGGTATACTGTGCAAAAGCAAATTTATGATGGGGTTGATGGTGATTATGGTCAATTTTGCGATCGAGTTGGCTGGTTGACTTATAATCCTCATAATGCTTCAGAATATCTAATTTTTAGGCTGAATGCACCATTGGGACATTTGCCTTCGCGGATTTGGGTGACTGGTTTAAAATGGTGGCGACATACTGAGGTGATGGGAAATAGACTTAAGGAATGTGAAGTATATTCGACTAAGCTATGATTGGATAACCTTCCACAAACCGGGTTTCTGGGAGAAACCCGGTTTATACATAACCTAAAAAAACGGTTACGGAGTTACCAATTAAAACTAATAAAGAAGTACCTATTGCCTGTTGGTAATCATTTAGTTTTTCACCTGATTGTAGGGAAGATTTGCTAGTAATAAACCCATTGCACAAGTACCTGTGATACCTGCAAATACTAAGCCTGCGCCGACAAAGCCACTAAGTATTAAAAATCCGGGGGAAACAAAAGCCCCAAGAACTGTACCCAAAAATACTAAAGAGCCGGCAACTATTTGTACTTGTCGCATGATAGAAATGGGAGCATTTTTATTGATTATTGTTGGGTATCCAGCTTGTTTCCATGTAGCAATTCCCCCTCTCAATTGCGTTATTTCTTGCAAACCGAAATCTAATAGTTTTTGCGCGGCTTTTCGGGAGCGATTCCCACTGTGACAGTACAGAACGAGTTGTTTTCCGGTAATTAGTTTTACCTCAGTTGGGTTGAATGTCGAAAGTGGCATTAGTGTTGCATCTTTGATGTGTTCGCCAGCATATTCTGCTGGTTCCCGCACGTCTATGAGCGTTACTTTTTGTTCAGCAAGCAACTGGTTAAGGGTATTAGCGTCAATTTCTATGAGTTGGTGTGAGTTAGTAAGCATACTTTCTATTTCCTGCAATTACAAATTTTTTCAAGGGGGTAATTAATTTTTAAGTTGCTTGTGCAACTTCTTGCCATTCTTTTACCCAGGAAGGGGGAATGTTCAGAATGAGAGACTGTTCATCAACTAGGGGCAATGAAAGTCTGAGAGCATAACCTTCTGGCAATTTGTTTAAAATAGCACTCAAATCATACTGTCCCACATTAGTAGCCGGTGATTTTTTCTCAAAAACATCCGCTGCTATGAAATTTTGCCCGTTGATTGTTGAAATATCTAAGGTTTTTGGGTGATCGAATTCTGCGATACCAGGAAAAGCAACTAATCGCAAATTGATTGTATCTGGTTGATTGCTTTTAGTTTGTTTAAACAGGATTACTTGCCAAGAGTTACCGTGGGAATCTCGGACAGTATGCCGTGACTGGTAAAGGATTTGACCAGGCGCTTCTTCGGTCTTTTGGACTAAAGCCATTGCTGGCTGAATTGTGAGATTTACTGCGATCAACAACAATAAAATACTCACAATTGTTAAGCTTAATTTTCTCAATCGCATTAGCTTTTTCATTTTTTTAGATGTGTTAAAATTTAATGAATAAACGATGTACTATTCTACTGTTTTTCTTCTCCGATTGTGGAAAAAGTTGGCGGAATAACATGGCGATCGCGCTCCGATTTACAGTAAGATTCAAACGACCATCTAAAACTATAAACTTATATTACCATGCAAGAATACTTATGTCAAGGGGTAGCCATCGCATTTTTTTCTGATCCCGATCGTCCCCAAATTGGGAAATAAACCTGGAGATCCCTTAACTCAACCCCAGGATAATTGCTGAAAAAGCGACTGAACCCCTTAGTGTTTCTGCTTTTGATGCAGAGCATTAAGCTGTTTTAACTGCTCCGATTGGTATTGTAAGCGCTCCCCCAAGCGATCGCACACTAACTCACAAAGTTCAAAAACCAACGGATCGGAAATTTCATAATAGACACTGACTCCAATTTGGGTGCGAGAAACCATATCCATTTGCGCGATCGCTTTTAGGTGTTTAGAAACATTTGCCTGTCCTAGCCCCGTCATTTCAATGATTTCCGTAACATTTTTCGCTCCTGATTTTAGGCAACACAAAACCTGAAGTCGGCTAACTTCAGAAAGAATTTTGAAATAATCTGCTATAGGAGCTAAGGTTTTAGGAGATGTCTCTAGCACGGTATTAATCAAGTGTTGTAAGTATAGTTTAGCTGTTCAGAAAGATGATTTTTGGGTAACTGCATAGGTTAAACAGCCTTAACCTTAACCAGATTACCATAAAGCTATATTATAAATCAACAAGAAGACAAATTTTTCTGGGTGCGCGTTTTGTAGGGACAATCCCCTGTAGTCGTCTCCGCAAATTTGAGGCAGAGAGGTACTGCGTAAGATAAAAAACTAATTTGGATCGCTAAATTCCGGGTTATTTATAAACTCTTCATCCGTTAAACTTCGCAAGAAATTTAGTAAGTCTTCCTTCTCTTGTGCTGTTAATTTAAAGCCATTAACAAAATTACTCTTCAGCGGATTTTTACTACCAACTCCGGCAAATTCTCCTTGCTTAATAGTTCTTCCTCCTGCTTGATAATGATCTATTACTTCTGCCAAAGTTTTAATACTTCCATCGTGCATATAGGGTGCTGTTAATACAATATTGCGAAGGGTTGGCGCTTTGAATTTGCCCATATCTAAAGGATCGTTAGTAATCTCATAAACTCCTGTATTTTCAGAAGGATAAGCACCATTAACATCAATGTTGTATAGTCCTGTGTTGTGAAAAGCAATTTCTTTAAAAGCTGAACGTTCGTGCATGATAGAATCAGAGAAATTTATGCCGCCGTGACAGTGAAAGCATTCTAAACGTTCGCTATTAAATAACTCTTCTCCTCGTTTAGCTGAGGCGGAAATGGCATTAACTTCACCACCGTAGCGATAGCGATCGTAGGGAGAATTTACAGAAATTAAAGTCCGTTCAAAAGCGGCTATAGCTTTAGCCAGATTGCTAATTGTAATTAATTTTTTATCTTCCCCAAAGGCGGCAGCAAACATTTTTTGATATTGAGCATCTTGCTGTAAAAATTTAATAATTTCGTCTTCCTTTCCCGCCATGCCTAATTCAATTGGGTGTTCGCCAAATAAGGGAACTAATAGCTGAGATTCTAATTGAGTTTGTAAAGGATTTGCCCAAGTTAGCACAGAATTGTAGGCAATATTAGCTAAACTCATGGAATTGCGCGGGTGTTTTTCCCCCGTTGCACCAATTCCAACTGTTTTGCGATCGGTAAAAGCTTGGGATTGGATATGACAGGAACCACAGGAGAATTTTCCAGTGATTGATAGGCGTTTTTCATAGAAAAGATGCCGCCCCAATTCTACTTTTTCTGCACTCATTGGGTTATCATCTGGTACAATTGGTTTGGGCATCCAATCAGGGAGATTCCAGTGATAAACTAGAGGTGAAGTCATCGCGATCGCACCTCTGGAAACTAACAATATTTGACTCCAGCCCAGGGCAAAAATAAATGATAGAATGCAAGCAGCACTTAAGGTTGACAACCGAGATGACTTCATTAAAAAATTCTCTTATTTAACTGTAAAAAACGTCTGTTTCACCGGAGATTGACCGCCAAATGGTAAACCTAAATTGGTCATAATTCCCTCGCAGTCGCCGTCATTAGGTGCTGACATACAACCTAGTGGAGTATTGGGCTGATTACTTTCCAAGTTACTATTAGCAACTAACGCTTTCAAATCAGCAACCACTGTATTTTTTTGAGTATCAAAGTTACTAAAAATGACTTTTGCAGCGTTAGGATTGCTACAATTATTAGGTTTCTGATTATCTCCAGATGCTTGACATCCTGTGCTACCTAAATGAATTGAAAAACCCGTTTGATTGCCTCCATGTCCATGCTGTCCGTGTTCCTTCTCTGAGGTGTTTGCGTGAGATGCACTTTGGTTTTTCAAATCAATTCGTAAAAATTTATAGCCACCTCGCCAGTTCCACCAGAGTGATGTTAAATTGAGAGGAGAAGGGGCAAGAGCCGCATCACTATGATTGAGGTTAAAAGGAACGCCAAGAATAAATTGTAAGCCTTTGTAGTTGCCTTTGGGTATTGTCCCAACGACGCGATCGCGCATTTCTACTGTTCCATTACTACAAGCACCAACTTTATTCTCAAAATCTAAAAGCGCCACATTTTGATACTGCCATTTGCCATCTTGTTTTAACGAAATGGGTACAGTTTTACCACTACCGTCAATCAATGCAAGATCGGATACATAAAAGCGGAAGTCGGTAGGTGTAACTGTACTCTCAGGCTTGCCTAAATTAGCGTAACTTTTGCCACAGTTAAAAGGTTGGTTGCCGACTGCGGCACTAAATTTGATTTCTACTTCTTGAGTTTCTTGGGCTTGGGCTTGATTCCAAGTAAATGCCAAGTAGCTACCTGGAATAGTCAGGCTTATGGCGATAGTCGATCGTAATAAGTGTTTTTTCATTTGATATTAATGGCAGTCAAAGTGAATGCCTAAATTACTAAATTTGAAATTGACTTCCCGATTTTTACACTTGTCCGCTGACCTGTCAAATGACAGACTGTAAAACTTAGCTTCGACAGCAGGCACGATTAATTTTAGGAGAATATAATTATAATATAAAATTTTATATAAAATTTTCAGCCCACCCTCTGAGGATAGATTAAGTTTATGATTAACAATTTAACTGATTATCCTACGGCAAACCGAACTCAAGTGCGTAATCCCTCAATCATTTCTACCTTGCTATCAAATAACAACTCTGTTAGAATAAAATTATTCTCAATAAGCCAGTACAAAGATTAGCGCTCTCATCAACTAAAACCCATGACATCAATAAACTTAGGACAATTATTGCCGGGTGAAACAGCGATTATTTCAGAAATACAAGCTGAGGAAGGATTGCAACAACGCCTACGAGCGCTAGGTTTTCGGACGAGTAGGCAAGTGCAAATGATTCGGCGGGCAGCATTTTTGGGACCACTCCACGTTCGCGTGGGAACCACAGAAGTAATGTTACGCCACAATGATGCTAAAGGAATTAAAATTACGCGGACGATCGCAGGAGAAATCAAATGAAACAAATTGCCGTTGTGGGAATGCCCAATACAGGAAAATCCACTTTTTTTAACCGCATTACTGGTGCAAATGCCAGTATCGGCAATTGGCCGGGAATTACCGTAGATTTAATGGTAGCAAAAGTCAAACTGGGCGATGAACCGGCGGAAATGATTGACTTGCCAGGGATTTATGATTTGCGCGGCTTTTCTGAAGACGAGCAAGTAGTCAGAAACTTTCTGGAAAATAACCCCGTACATTTAGTATTGATGATTCTCAATGCTACTCAAATTGACCGCCAAATTAGCCTGGCTTTACAGGTGAAACATTTGGGAGTTCCGGCAGTTTTGCTACTCAATATGGCAGATGAAGCACCCAAATTTGGTGTCGATATTGACGAACAAAAAATGTCAGATCATCTGGGAATGCTTGTGCTGCCAATTAGTGCTAAATACGGTCAGGGTTATGAAACAGCTTTCCAGGCAATTACGGATACTTTGAACCGCCAGGAAGAGGCAATTTCTGTTGGGAAAATTAACGACCATTTGGTGAGTGACAGCCAAATTACTGAGGAAATGAGTAGTTTGCTGCAAGATGCTGTTCACACTCCGATTGAAATTCAGGAAAATTGGACAACAAAACTAGATCGCGTGCTGTTGCATCCGGTGTTTGGGTTGCCGATTTTTTTTGGGACAATGTTTTTGATGTTCCAGATGGTATATGCGTTGGGAACACCAATGCAGGAGTTATTAGGATCGGGGTTTGATTGGATTCAAGCTAATGCTTTAGAACCGCTATTAACAGGAGTGCCGGAGTTATTAAATGGTTTCCTAATTGATGGTTTTTATACTGGGATGACGACGGTAGCGGCGTTTATTCCGGTGATTTTTTTGTTCTTTATTTGCATGGCAATTATTGAAGATAGCGGATATTTATCGCGATCGGCATTTTTAATGGATGCTTTGATGCAGAAAATGGGATTAGATGGGCGATCGTTTGTGATGTCGCTGATGGGATTTGGCTGTAACGTACCGGCAATTATGGGAACGCGGGTGATGCGATCGCCAGGATTACGGTTGCTTTCTATGCTAGTAATTCCCTTTTCTCTTTGTTCGGCTAGACTCAATGTATTTATCTTTATGACTACGGCGATGTTTGCGTCGGGAATTGCTCCTTTAGTGCTGTTTAGCTTGTATTTACTGAGCTTTGTTGCGGCTATTTTGACAGCAGTTTTGTTCAAGGGTAAATTTGAGAGTAAAGAGCCTTTTGTGTTGGAATTACCGCCTTATCGATTTCCTACTCTTAAGCAAATGCTTCTCCGTTCTTGGAGTGAAGTTCGTCACTTTATCAAGTGGTCGAATAAGTTTATTATATTTGGAGTAATTGCAATTTGGGCGCTGAATAATTTGCCCCCTGGCGTGCCACCTGCAAGTTCTCAAACTCTTTCGGGGATGCTTGGTGAGCTTGTGCAACCAATTTTTGACCCGATTGGAATTAATCCTCAATTGACGATCGCGCTGTTATTTGGATTTATTGCTAAGGAGATTGTTTTAGGTGGTTTGGCGGTGATTTATGGTCAGTCTGAAGATGCAAATTTGATGGGTACGATCGCGCAACAAATAGACTGGGTACAAGCTTATAGTTTCATGCTATTTACTTTGCTTTATGTACCTTGTTTGTCCACCATTGCCGTGATGAAAACTGAATCAAAAAGCTTCAAATTTGCTTGGCTTTCTGTAGTTTGGTCAGTAGGTTTAGCTTGGGTTGCCAGTTTTATTTTCTACCAAGGTGCGAGGGCTTTAGGATTTTAATTTTATAGTTTGAAAACACTCTTAATACCAATTCTCTAAATGCTGACTACAGATAAATTCCGGTATTATACTTTTGTCAAAAGTTGAATATTTACTATCTGTAGTCATACTTTCAAGAATTGGTATAACCTTTTATCTACTAGCCATGACACCGCTCCCGAATTACCGCCCTAAACAACTATCTCTCGGTCCTTTAGAAGCAGAGATATTAAACATTGTCTGGCAGTTAGGCTCTGCTACAGTTAAACAAATACATGACTGCATTCTAGCAGATCCCGATCGCGAATTAGCCTATTCTTCAGTCACCACAGTGTTACGTCGCCTCACCGAAAAAGGTTGGCTTGACTGCGACAAAACAGAACGGATATTCACCTGGAAACCCTTAGTTTCTCAAGCACAAGCGCAAGCACTATTCGCCTACGATCGCTTGCAGAAATTCCTAGCAGTAGGAAACCCCGATATTGTGGCAGCTTTTGCTGACAGTCTCGATGAAGCAAGCATTGAACAATTAAAAGCGATCGCCCTGCGCCTACAAGCTACTCGCCAAGCTAGGGAGGAACAAAAATAATGCACCTAATCCTAATTTTAGCAGCACTAGGACTAGCTTGGAAAATCAGACTAAGATGGTCTTCTCCCATCGGTAAATGGGCAGATCGTTGGCAGCGATCGCTCTTATTATTTCTCTTTCCCCCCCTGCTTTTAATTATCACATCCCTAGCCGTTTTATTCATGGGACCAGGTGGAGAAATGGTTGGGTTTTGGGATGGATGGTTAAGCTACTTTATCTCTATTTCCTTTTTAGTAATAGCCGCCGTTTCCGCAATCAAACTAGCTATAGATAGTAGCCTATTTTTACAACAAATTCGCACCTATCCACTCAAAAATATTGCTTCTAAACCAGCCAGAATCCTCAACACTCCCGCTTTATTTTCTGCCGTAATTGGTTTCTGGAATCCCGAATTTACTGTCAGCACCGGACTCCTAAATACTCTGAATAAAGCTCACCTTGAAGCCGTTATTTCCCATGAAAAAGCCCATTACTATTACCGCGATACTTTCTGGTTTTTTTGGCTAGGATGGCTGCGACGACTCACATTTTGGCTACCGCAAACAAAAGCATTATGGGAAGAGTTATTGGTATTGCGAGAACTCCGCGCCGATGCTCATGCTGCTAGAGAAATAGACTCTTTGCTATTAGCTGAAGCTTTGCTATTAGTAGCCAGTTATCCCCACCAACATTCAGATATAATTTGTATTATTGGTGCTGTGGGGTCGCAACATCAGTTAGCAGAAAGAATAGAAGCACTATTAACAGATTCAACACTACCACCTAAGCAGCTAAATCAGTGGTTTTGGAGTTGGTTACTATTCACTCTTTCGCCTTTAATAGCTATCCCATTTCACAATTAATTTAGGGCTTACGCATTGTAAGGCTATCACAAGGGTTTAGGATTGCTTCAGAAGCCTCGCAATAACAGAAAATTGTAATAGATTGAAAAAAAACAAGCCCTCAAACCATATTGAGGGCGCTTAAACAAGTAATTCATTCGATAATGTTGTCCTTAGAAAGAGCGGAAAATAGCCGCCCAAATTACACCAGTGACAACGATTGCGATTAAGCTGTAAGTAAAGAATCTACCTGTTTCTAAATTAAATCCCAGAGCTTTATCTTCCCGGCTGGCGGTGAAAAACAGCGACCAAGCTTCATTGACATTAATTTGCTTAAAGTTGTTGAAATCTGGTCGGAAAACAACGGGACCAAATAAGTCGCGATCGCGGTAGTCTAAATCAGTTCTCATTTTTGATTCTCCTTAGATTTTGACAGAATTAATTGGTAAAGTAAAGACAAAAGATTGAGCGAAAAACTTAGGCAAAACTTAGCCTAAAAAGTCCTTCAGAAAAGCAATTAAACTGTGTCCGCTCAAAACTTCGGTTGCTAATAATGAGACAAAACCGATCATGGCAAAACGTCCGTTCATTTTCTCAGCGTATTCGGTAAAACCGGTGCTGACGCTTGCATCGACATACATTTTGGGCTCGATCGCGAAGTTGTTAAGCAGACCTTGGTCGTTGGTGGTGTAGTTACGTGCGTTCATCTTTTTTCCTTGGTTTTCTTTGGTTTGTTACCTTATGTAAATAAATGTAACGGTTTGTTAAGTAATGTAATGTGATTCTAATCAAAAATACCTGTGATATTAATCACTGCGGTAATTGACTATCTAAGGTATGCAGAAATTCGCGATCGAATACATCTGTCTAATGGCAGACAAATTTTGAAGTATCTAAATTTTGAAATATCTAAATATCTAATTATTGGTAATTGCAGCTTTGAGACTCTGGCAGAAATCAGCGATCGCCTCCAATCCCTGTTGAGGTGTACCATCAGCTAAACGCTTAACAAAGGCACTACCAACAATTGCGGCATTTGCGCCCCATTCTTTGACTTGGCGGGCGTGTTCGGGCGCAGAAATGCCAAAACCAATGCCGATGGGTTTTTCCGTGACGCTACGGAGTTCTTTTAGAATATCTTGAACTCGTCCTTCTAAACCGGAACGCACGCCGGTAACGCCTGTAACGCTAACTAAATAAATGAATCCTTGAGATTGTTGTGCGATCGCTTTAATACGATCTTTGGGACTGGTAGGTGCAACTAATAAAATCACCTCAATACCCATTTTACTAGCTGGTTGTAACAAACTTTCCGCTTCTTCCAGGGGCAAATCTGGCACAACCAACCCTTGAACTCCAGCCTTTTTAACTTGCTGTAAAAATGTATCTATACCTCGGTATAAAATGGGATTGTAATAAGTAAAGAGAATTATCGGCGATCGCAATTTTGGCACAACTTTCTCAACCATTGCTAATACAGAATCCAGCTTAGTTCCTTTTTGTAAAGCACGGGTAGCCGCCGCTTGAATTACCGGACCATCAGCCAAAGGATCTGAATAAGGAACTCCAAGTTCAATTATATCTGCACCGTTTTCATCTAAAATTTCCAGTGCTTTAGCAGTAGTTTCTAAATCTGGATCGCCAGCAGTAATAAAAGGAATTAAAGCACATTTGCCTTGGCTGCGAAGCTCTTTAAAACATTGGGAAATTGTCATTTGTTATTTGTTATTTGTTATTTGTTAACGGTTATTTGTTATTTGTTATTTGTTATTTGTTAACGGTTAACAGTTAACCGTTAACCGTTAACTATTTACGTTCTTGCTCAATTTCAGCTTGAATTTTGGCTAATTCTTCCGGGGTAAGCTCATCTAATCGCTTCTGTAAGACAGCGGCTTCGTAGTCTTTCAGTTGTTGGCTATAAGTCATATTTTTAGTTAGTGCTCGGAATAAATAGGTGAGTAGCCAACCAATTAAGCCGCCAACTAAAAATACTTGACTCCAGATGCCTGCATTAATGCTGTCGAGGCCGGCGAATTGTAGCAGCAGGTAGGCTACTCCCCCTGCCGCAAAAATGCCGAGACTGATTCCAATTACGTCTATGCGTCGCATTTAGGCTGGAATTTGTCGCCGTTTGGGGCGAAAGTTTAAGAATGGGGACAGAAGTAGCATTCCTGGGAAGAAAAAGGATAGTAAAGAGTACATGAAAACCCGCTCGATCGAGCCGGCGATATACCAGCGAGTGTTGAGGTAGGCGTAGGTGAGGGCGGGCATTACTAGGAGATAGGCTCCCGCGAGGACAGCGTACAGTAGTAGAGTAATGTACATGATGTTGATTTTAGGGGAAATTGACCCGATGACTGGGATAGGCGCGATCGCTTTTCCTTAATCCTGAAGAATTATTGTACTGCTTGGGAGGATACTGTGGGAATTTTGAGAAATTTTAAATTAGGCCTTGCGTAATTTTGAGACTTGGCTATATAATGAAAGACTGTGGTTGCAAATGGCTTTATGCCAGATAGCAGCTTAATCAAAGGGGGTGTGGCGGAATGGTAGACGCTACGGACTTAAAATCCGTTGACCCGAAACGGTCGTGTGGGTTCAAGTCCCTCCACCCCCATAAATTAGTTAGTCATCTGACAAATGCGGCACTATTCGTCAAAGCATTGGTGGCAGATAATTCAGAGGCTACCTTCCTTCTACAGATATGGCAAAAATTTTAGTGATCGATGACGATATCACGGTTCAGATAGTCTTGCAAGACTTATTGGAGAGTGAAGGTCATCAGGTGGCGATCGCGATCGATGGTCAAGATGGTTTATCCCAGGCTCAACAAAATATTCCTGACTTGATAATTTGTGATTGGATGATGCCCTATATTGACGGGTTAGAAGTATGCCGACAACTGAAAGCTAACCCCGAATTAGCTACCAGTTTCTTCATCTTATTAACAGCTAGAGAAAAACTCGATGACCGTGTAAAAGGACTCGACAATGGTGCTGATGATTTTCTCTCTAAACCAATTGAAACAGAAGAATTATTAGCACGAGTACGCGCCGGTTTACGGCTGCGAGGTTTGACGCAACAACTAGAGAAAACTCTGCAAGATTTACAACAAACTCAATCTCAGTTAGTTCAGAGCGAAAAAATGTCTAGTTTAGGCCAGTTAGTTGCCGGAATTGCTCATGAAATCAATAACCCAATTACCTTTATTTACAGCAATTTAACTCACGTTAAAAATTATAGTTCTGACTTGATTTCCTTGCTGCAATTGTATCAAAAAGAGTTGAAAAATCCTAGTGCAGAAATCCTGCAAAAACAGCAAGAAATAGAACTAGAATTTTTGTTAGAAGATTTGTTTAAAATTTTATCTTCAATGCGAATTGGCAGCGAACGTATCCAGCAAATTGTGCTTTCTCTGCAAGATTTTTCCCGCACCGATCGCTCCGGGTGGCAACCTGTTGATGTTCATGTTGGTTTAGATAATACTATTTTAATGTTACAGCATCGTTTACCGGCTCGGGAAGGCAGACCTGATATTAAAGTGATTAAAGAATACGGTAATTTACCGCAAGTTGAATGTTATGCCGGTTTGCTCAATCAAGCATTTTTGAATATTATTAGCAATGGAATTGATGCTTTAGAAGTATCAGGTTTTGCTTGTCCAATTGGCGAAAATTTTCATAAAGAAGTTGAAAAATATCAATTTAAGCCAACAATTAAGATTTCTACTCATGTTTTAGATGATACCCGTATCTTGATTAAGATTATTGATAATGGAATGGGGATGAGCGAAGCGATTAAAGCTCGAATTTTCGATCCATTTTTTACAACTAAGCCAGTGGGTGAAGGAACTGGATTAGGGCTTTCTATTAGTTATCAAATTGTGGTGCAACAGCATAAAGGTGAGTTAAAATGTATTTCAGAATCTGGAGTTGGTACAGAATTTTGGATAGAAATCCCGATTAGACATATTAACAACTAACAACTAACAATTAATATTTAATTAATATTCAATTAATGTCACAATAGGCACGTCTGGTAACTTTTGTCTACCGCCTAAATCCAGCAATTCGATGATAAAGGCAAAGCCCACAATTTCACATTGAGCTTGTTGTAATAACTGAGCGGTAGCGGCTGCTGTTCCTCCAGTGGCCATTAAATCGTCTACAACTAACACCCGACTTCCTGGCTCTATAGCGTCTTGGTGCATTTCCAGGCGATCGGTGCCGTATTCTAATTCATATTCAACAAAATTAATTGCTGCTGGCAGTTTACCAGGTTTGCGGACGGGAATAAAGCCAATACCTAATTTATAAGCTAGAGGTACGCCAAACAGAAAACCCCGTGACTCCATACCAACGACATAATCAGCGGAAAGTCCAGAACACTTTTCGGTTAAAGTGTCAAGGGTGTAGCGTAGTCCTTCGCGATCGCGCAGGAGAGTTGTAATATCTCGAAACAAAATCCCTGGTTTGGGGAAATCTGGAATGTCGCGAATTAAAGATTTAAGATCCATAAGCTTTGCAGAAAGGAGGCATCAAAGATTTTACACTAGATTAGGTACAGATTGGGGCTGATTTTATTCTCGATTTTCCTTGACCGCTCCCTTGGTTAATGGAAGTCATTTTTTGCCATATAATTGCCACAAAAAATGTAGCAGATATTAGGGATTGGACATTTTTACTTTACACAATCATCCGCCACTCACGCGCATCGACGAATTGTGATAAATGCCCCACATTCGTTGTCGCAATTACCACCTCATTACCTTGATTAGCTTCTAATATAGCCTGAGCCGCTAAAATCACATCCCCATCAAGTGCAGTGGAATCTGCCGTTGGCCTTCCTCTTCGCCTTGCATCAGCCCACAAGTGCGCCGCCATTAGCATTACTTGTGTAGTAATAGGACGGTATATAAGATCCAATTTCATTTGATCTAACCGCCGAATACCTGCTGCTTTACCCCCACGAATTAACTCGCGCCGCACTTCATAATCAGTAATTTCAGGTAAGATTACCATCTCACCACTTAGTAGTAAAGACTTTAACCACAGTTTGCACTCCTCAACCTCAACAGAGGATGCTTTAGGATTTGTTGCCATTCCCAAAGGCCCAGAATCTAAAAGTATTACTCTATTCATGGAAATAATGGTCGGTTAGAAAGACGGTCTCGATCGATAGCTTGACAGAGATATTCCCAAGTTTCAGTTTGTTCCTCTTCATCTCCCTCATCTACCCATGAATTGATTAAATCAATAGCCCCTTGATTTCTCTTAATCCTCTCCTCTAACGACAGCTTAGTAATATCAATTTTATCAGACTTTTCCGACACTCTTGGCTTCATTGTCACAGTTTCTTTAAACAATCTGATCATCTGAAGTAAATTCGGCCAATGTTCTCTCGGAGTCTCCTGAATTTCCTGCAACAACTCAACAAATTCTGCACCAATTCGAGGTTCAGAATCAGAAGTTTCAGGTGCTTGAGTTTCACTACTTAAAACTTGTTCAGACATAATTACCTCCCTTGTCATCTCACATCTTAAGAATTTATTAGGTGGGGCAAAAGTATAGGTGTCAACTTAAGCCAAAATCCGCCCTGGGTTAAAACCCCTGTCTAATAGCTTAAGTCCTCTAAAGAGGACTAATTAATTTAAAAGTCTTCTTTTTAGTCCTCTTTAGAGGACTTGATCTATGAGGCAGGGGTTTTAACCCCTGCCGGACTAAGGATTTGACCTTAAAGTTGACACCAATGGCCAAAAAAGCCCACCTTACTAAATTTTACCTCACCGCCGCAGGCATCCCCAAAATATCCTCAATCCGAGGCATATCTTCTAAAGCAATTACCCGCCCTTCATCCTCAAAACCAGCAATTCGATCGAAGTTCAAATACTGATACAAATCACCAGCAAAAGGCTCAATCCTCTTACCCACAATGTCCATATATTCCTGAACACTTGGCATCCGTCCCAACATTGCACAAACAGCCGCTAATTCCGCAGAACCAAGATACACTCGCGCATCCTTACCCATGCGATTATTAAAGTTACGAGTCGAAGTAGAAAACACCGTTGCCCCATCTTCAACCCGCGCCTGATTTCCCATACAAAGACTACATCCCGGCATCTCAGTACGAGCCCCAGCAGCTTCAAAGGTGGCGTAAATTCCCTCCTGTTTTAACTGATATTCATCCATCCGGGTTGGCGGACAAATCCATAACCGGGTTTTCACTGATGTTTCGCCTTCTAACACCTTCGCAGTTGCCCGATAATGACCGATATTTGTCATACAAGAACCGACAAATACTTCATCAATTTTATCACCCACTACTTCGCTCAATAACTTAACATTATCTGGGTCATTGGGAGCCGCCACAATTGGCTCTTTAATCTCGTTCAAATCAATGTCAATGATCTCAACATACTCGGCATCAGCATCGGCTTCCATTAACACCGGATTTGCTAACCATTGTTCCATTTTTGCCACGCGCCGCATCATAGTTCGGGCATCTACATAGCCCCGTGCTACCATGTTTTTCAACAGAGCAATATTAGAACGTAAATATTCAGAAACCGTTTCGATGCTTAACTTAATTGTACAACCAGCACAGGAACGTTCTGCCGATGCGTCGGTTAATTCAAAAGCCTGTTCAACTTTCAAATCTGGCAAACCTTCAATTTCCATAATTCGCCCAGAAAAGACATTTTTCTTGTTCTGTTTTTCAACAGTTAACAACCCTTTTTGAATGGCTACATAAGGAATCGCATTTACTACATCTCGCAGGGTGACACCGGGTTGTAATTCACCTTTAAACCGGACTAAAACTGACTCCGGCATATCCAAAGGCATCGCGCCCAAAGCCGCAGCAAAGGCCACTAAACCGGAACCGGCAGGAAAGGAAATTCCTAGAGGAAAACGAGTGTGAGAATCGCCACCAGTTCCCACTGTATCTGGTAATAACATCCGGTTTAACCAAGAGTGAATAATTCCATCTCCTGGCCGCAAAGCTACGCCGCCTCGTTCGGCGATAAAATCGGGTAATTCTTGATGGGTTTTAACATCAATTGGTTTAGGATAAGCCGCAGTATGACAGAAACTTTGCATTACTAAATCGGCACTAAATCCTAAACAAGCCAGTTCTTTTAACTCGTCTCTGGTCATTGGTCCTGTGGTATCTTGGGAACCTACAGTTGTCATAATTGGTTCGCAAGAAGTACCGGGACGAACGCCGGGTAAACCGCAGGCTTTTCCTACCATTTTTTGTGCTAAAGTGTAGCCTTTGCCCGTATCTGTAGGAGGATTAGGACGGGTAAAGATGGTGGTTGGTGGTAATCCTAATGCTTCGCGGGCTTTATCGGTGAGTGTGCGACCAATTAATAAAGGAATGCGACCGCCGGCGCGAACTTCGTCTAGGATGGTGTCAGGTTTGAGGGTAAAGGTAGAGATAATTTCGCCGGTTTCGTTGGTAATTTTGCCTTCGTAGGGATGGATGGTGATTACCATGCCGGTTTCCATTTTACTGACATCGCATTCGATGGGTAATGCGCCGGAATCTTCAGCGGTGTTGAAGAAAATCGGGGCGATCGCAGTTCCTAAAATATATCCTCCATTCCGCTTATTCGGCACAAAAGGAATATCATTTCCAATATGCCAAAGCACGGAATTAATCGCCGATTTTCGAGAAGAACCTGTACCGACAACATCACCCACATAAGCGACAGGATGACCTTTTTGTTTCAATTCTGCGATCGTATTTAAAGAACCTGGTAGCCGCGTTTCCAGCATTGCCAAAGCGTGTAGCGGAATATCTGGTCTTGTAGTAGCATGGGTAGCAGGAGAAAGATCGTCAGTGTTAGTTTCTCCCGGAACTTTGAACACGCTAACAGTAATAGTTTTTGGTAAAACTGGTCGACTGGTAAACCACTCAGCATTTGCCCAAGAATCCATTACCTGCTTGGCATAAGGATTGATTTCAGATAGATTAAAAATGTCGTGGAAAGCGTCAAACACTAACAAGGTTTTGCTAAGGGCGGCTGCGGCTGAAGCTGCCATTGACGGCTGACTGGAAGATAGCAAGCTAATTAAAGAGTGCACATTATAGCCACCTAGCATCGTGCCTAGCAAGTAAACTGCCCACTGGGACCCAATTAAGGGGCTATGAATTTCCCCACTGGCGATCGCAGTTAAAAATCCAGCTTTGACATAAGCAGCCCCGTCCACTCCTGCTGGAACTCGATCGCGCAGCAATTCCACTAACGTCTCTTCCTCCCCCGCAGGCGGATTTTTTAGTAGTTCGCAAAGTTCTGAAGTTTGTTGAGCATTCAAAGGTAGCGGTGGAATTCCCATTGCTGCCCTTTCAGCAGCGTGTTGGCGGTAAGATTCTAGCATAATTTTCTCTCTCCAGATGGCAGTTTTTCACTTTCAATGGGTGACTTTTTATTGTAATAGGACAAAAGGCCTTATTCCAATGAAAACTTAACGCAATTAATAAAACTGCTGATTTTAATACTATTTTCCTTAATTTGCCAAAACTTAGGAGCGAAACGGTAATTAGTGCAATCGCGATCGGTATAGCAACCGCCCGGCGTGATTAGGACATTGTTAATTGCTGAAACCACTAATTTTATTGCGTTTTCCTTCATCCTTACTTCCCTCTTCCTTACTTCCCTCTTCCTTCTTCCCTCTTCCCTCTTCCTTACTTCCCTCTTCCCTCTTCCCTCTTCCCTCTTCCCTCTTCCTTCTTCCTTCTTCCTTCTTCCTTCTTCCTTCTTCCTTCTTCCTTCGGCTATAAATCATGCACAAGAAATAGAAAATGTCAAACAGAAAATTTTTCTGATATATTTTCTCATTTACCAGTCCTTAAACTTTAGTAACAAAATACTTAAGAACAAAGAAAAAAAAGTAAAATAGAATACAGGGATCAAACAATTTCACCTCCTAATTACCAGGGATCGCTAAATTGTCAGAACTAAATTAATTTGCAAAAAGCGACAGGAGTCCAGATGTGCAGAACAAAAAAGTAGAATGGGCGAATCAACAGATGAATATCCCGATCGAGGGAAAATGCGTGGATTGTCAGGCAATAACTCAAGAAGTAGAACTGGCACTACAAGAAACTAAGGAACTACTGAGTGCGATCGCGCAATCAGCCCCACTACCCCTAGCCGTCAGCCGGAAGAGTGATGCAGAAATCCTTTACTGTAACGACTTATTCGCGCTCACTTTCGGAGTTTCACCCACAGACATGATCGGTCGCAAACTACCGGAATTTTACCGGGTTCCCAGCGATCGCGAACCATTAATAGAAATGCTCCAAAATCAAGGATATGTCCGCGAGGCAGAAGTACAACTCAAAAGGGCTGATGGGACAACATTTTGGGCTGCATTATCCATGCGCCAGCTAACCTTGCAGGGAGAAGCGGCTGTATTATCTATATTCTCTGACATCACCGATCGCAAACGAGCGCAAGAAGCCCTGCGGCGACAAGCTCTCACCTTTGAAAACATCTACGACGGAGTAGCCATCACCGATCAACTCGGTCGAATCGTCGACTGGAATCCCGCAGCCGAGAAGATTTTTGGCTATAGCAAAGCTGAAGCGATCGGCAAAACCATAGATATTTTATATTCCGCCTCAGAACGGGAAAAAAACGATCTAACCCATGAAATTGTTTACAGTTTAAGAAATAGCGGTCGATGGTCAGGCACTATTCACTTCACCCGCAAAGATGGCAACGAAGGCTTATGCGAAACTATTGTAATCTTAATTTATGATGAATTCGGTTCAATATTAGGGGCAATGGCCTGTCTCCACGACATCACCCTCGCCAAGCGATCGGAAACATTAGAACAAGAATTACTCGCATCTATTCATACCAGAGCTCGTCAGCAAGCAGCCGTCGCTTACTTAGGACAACAGGCCCTCGCAAACTCAGATTTATCCGCACTGATGGACAAAACAGTAGCTCTAGTTGCTCAAACCCTTGATGTAGACTATTGCAAAATTCTGGAACTCATGCCCAGCGGACAGGCTTTGTTTTTACGAGCTGGGACAGGATGGCAAAAAGGATTGGTGGGTAATGCCACAATCAGTGCTGGTCCGAAATCTCAAGCGGGCTACACCTTACTGATTGGCGAGTCAGTAGTCGTTGAAGACTTACGCTTAGAAACCCGCTTTAGTGGCTTACCCATACTACACAATCACCGTGTAGTCAGCGGTATTTCTGCGATCGTCCCTGGTAATGGGAGAGGGGGAGAAGAGGAAGAGGGAGGCGGAGAAGATAAATTTTCTGCATTTACTTCATCATTTCCGCTGCCGCTGCCTACTGCGTGGGGTGTTCTGAGCGTTCATACTCGGCAACGGCGACAATTCAGTCAAGATGATGTGTATTTTCTCGAAGCGATCGCCAACGTTTTAGCAGCCGCGATCGAGAGAGCGCGATCGGAAGAACGCTTGCAACTAATGGAGCGCGCGATCGCTTCCAGCAGCAATGGCATTGTCATCACCGATGCCACACAAATGGACAATCCTACAATTTACGTCAACCCCAGTTTCGAGCGGATGACAGGCTATAAACGGGAGGAAATCATTGGTAAAAATTGCCGAATTTTGCAAAGTGGCAACACAGATCCCGCAGTCCTGCAAGAAATCCACAGTGCCATTGAAGAAGGTAGAGAATGCCAAGCCATCTTACAAAATTACCGCAAAGATGGAACTCCATTTTGGAACGAACTAGCAATTTCTCCAGTCTACAACTCCCGCAGACACCTGACCCATTTTGTCGGCATTCAAACCGATATCACCGAACGCAAACGCTCAGAAGAAGAATTGTTTTTAAAGTCCCAAACTTTAGCAACATTCAGCGCCAATCTTAAGCAAATTCACCGAATTACCACTTATAACTATCAAAATTTTGAAGAGTTATTTGCTGACTACTTAATCGCAGGCTGCGAAATCTTTAACCTTTCTACTGGAGTCATCAATCAAGTAGAAAATCACGGTTGTATTATCCGTTCTGTCAAATCCAATATTGAATTTTTGCATCCCGGCTTAGAAGTCGAATTAAAAGATACTTACTGTGCCGCAGCGATCGATCTCAAAAAAACCGTAGCCTGCGCTCATGTGGGTAAAATACGGGAAATGCAGTCTCACCCAGCATATCAAAAATTAAAGCTGGAATCTTATATTGGTACACCCATATTTGTGGGAGGGAAAATTTATGGTGTATTAAGTTTCTCATCAACAGAAATTAGGCCGAAAGAATTTGATTCCCATGAAACAGAAATCATTGAGTTAATGGCGCAAAGCATTGGCAGATTTCTAGCCGATCGCGATACAGAAATAGAACGTCAACAGGCAGAAAAAGAGCGCATAGAATTAATAGCCTCTCTCCAAGAAAGCGAAGAACGTTATCGACGTTTAGTGGAACTATCGCCAGAAGCGATCGTTGTCCATAGCGAAGGCAGCATCTCCTACATCAATGGGGCTGGGGCTAAACTACTTGGCGCTAATTCGGCTGCGGAACTGATTGGCTTTCCCATTTTGAATTTGATTCATCCCGACTATCAAGAAATAGTCAGAGTCCGCATTCAACAAGTTCAAGAGAAAAACCAAAACACCAGCCCGATGGAAGAAAAAATGATCCGGCTGGATGGGAAAATAATAGATGTAGAAATATCAGGAATTCCTGCTACATATCAAGGGAAAACAGCCACCCAAATGATCGTCAGAGACATTACGGAACGCAAACGTGCCCAACAACAACTTGTCCATGATGCTTTCCACGATGCTTTGACGCAACTACCAAATCGTGCTTTATTTATTGAGCGTGTTGGCCAAGCAATTCGCCGTTCCAAACAACAGCCAGATTATAAATTTGCGGTACTATTCTTGGATTTAGATCGCTTTAAAGTGGTGAATGATAGTCTCGGTCATACTGTGGGAGATCGACTGTTAATCGCGATCGCCAGCCGTATTACTTCCTGTCTCCACCCTTCCGATACGGCAGCCAGACTAGGAGGAGATGAATTTACCGTTTTATTAGAAGGAATTAACAGTCTCGGCGATGCCACCATTATCGCTAACAATATCAATCAAGAATTAGCCCATCCCTTTAACCTTGAAGGACACGAAGTCTTTACCACTGTCAGCATCGGTATTGTTTTCAGTCAAAGCGAAAATACCACATCAAATGGGGATGACAGTCGATACCCGCACTGCCCCATGTACAATCATCCCGAAGACCTACTCAGGGATGCAGACATTGCCATGTACCGGGCAAAGGCTCTTGGTAAAGCCCGCCATGAAGTATTTAACTTTGCCATGCACGACCAAACGCTTTCTCTGTTGCAGTTGGAAACTGATTTGCGACGGGCAATTCAAGAAAGCTGCCAGATAGAAGCTATTGGAAAGGCTAATTTTTTGCCAAAGCTGGCAACAAACTCTGCACAAAATATTATCAAAGATCGCGGTTCTGAGGGTTCTCGAAATAATAGATTGTTGCTACATTATCAGCCGATTATTTCACTTTTTACTGGCAGAATTAGCGGTTTTGAGGCACTTGTCCGTTGGCAACACCCAACCAGGGGTTTAGTTTCCCCTGGGGAATTTATTCCAGTGGCGGAAGAAACTGGTTTGATTATTCCTTTGGGAACTTGGGTTTTAAGGGAAGCTTGCCATCAGTTGCGGATTTGGGAAGAACTTTTGGCACAGGAAGCAGGAGGTAGAGAGGAAGCGATCGCAGAATTAGGGGAGTGTGAAAGCAGGGAAGTAGAAAGCAGGGAAGATGGAAATCTCTCCTATGCACCTATGCCCTGCCCCTATGCGCCTATGGGTTTGTGTCCCTCTGGGATTGTATCCTCTTATTCCTCTAAACCTGCGATCGCGCACTCCGTTTCCCCTCTAACTATGAGCGTTAATCTTTCTGGTAAACAGTTGGGACAAATTAATTTGTTCGATCAAATCGATCAAATTTTGCAAGAAACTGGCTGTAATCCTAGCAATTTAAAGTTGGAAATTACTGAAAGCATGATTGTGGAGAATCTGAGTTCGGCCAGTACGATGCTGTCACAGTTGAAAGCTAGAAAGATTCAGTTGTCAATTGATGATTTTGGTACGGGTTATTCTTCTTTGAGTTATTTGCATCGCTTTCCGCTGGATACTCTGAAAATTGACCGTTCTTTTGTCAGTCCTTTGGGTGCAGATGGTATCGGTGGTGGTCGTCCTCTGCAAATTGTCCGGGCGATTGTGACTTTGGCTCATAATTTGGGGCTTGAGGCGATCGCGGAAGGTGTGGAAACTAAAGAGCAACTTGTTGAACTCCAGAAACTTGAATGCGAACACGCTCAAGGATTTTTGTTCTCGAAACCCCTTGATAGTGAGGCCGCAACTAAGTTTCTTTTGCAAAAAAGGTTAACTGTTAACGGTTAACTGTTAACTGTTAATTGTTAACTGTTACAATCAGTAAGTCTTGGTGCTTAATGTTATTCGCGATCTCTGTGAATTTACGGAGAACTTCTGTTTTTGCGCGATCGAACGGTAATGAAACCGTTGATTTTTCTATGGTTTTCGTACAGTTTCCCAATTATGTGACTTAAATCACATAATTGGGTGATGAAAATCATACTTACGTAATGTTTGTCATCACAAAGGTTAATTGAAAAAACCGTAACACTATATCTAGTAGCATTCCTTAAAAAACTTATCCATTTTAATTAAGAGGAAGCCAAACTGTATGTCTACTTACCAACTCACATTAGAAGAACTCTTTGGTCAAGTGATGTTTTCTAGCGTCGTTACTCGCAATGACCGACAACAGATTAGATCAGCACTTTTAGGTGGTGGACTCAACGAAGACGAACACGCGATTATTAATCGTCTTTTATATAATGTACGTCGGGGTTGGGTAAGAATCATCGATTAAGGGTGAAATCACTTTGTATGTATAATAATTCTGCTCGATCGGCGGGAAGTAATAACCGCCGAATATCTTATTAGGCGTTTCTGAATCACAGATGATTGGGTTTGTAGTAAGCGCCAAGCGCGCTAAAGCGCTTACTACGAACTAGGGCTTCGGCTTATAAGTCGATTGTACCTGCAATTCCTTCAACTGTTTCGCATCTACGCCAGACGGTGCATTTGTCAACAGACACCCCGCTTGTTGAGTCTTAGGAAAAGCAATTACATCTCTAATCGAATCCTCACCAGCTAATAGCATCACCAATCGATCCAAGCCGTAAGCAATTCCCCCATGAGGCGGCGTACCATACTCAAAAGCATCTAATAAAAAGCCAAACTTATTGTAAGCTTCCTCCGTAGATAAACCAATAGCATCAAAAACTTTTTCCTGAATTTCTCGCTGATAAATCCGCCGGGAGCCGCCGCCGATTTCTGTGCCATTTAAAACTAAATCGTAAGCTTGGGCTCTGGCTGTTTTCAAATCGTTAATATCATCGGGATGGGGAGCCGTAAATGGGTGATGTAATGCTTCTAAACGCTTCTCATCTGCATTCCATTCAAACATGGGAAAATCTGTCACCCACAAGAGAGCAATTTTCTCTTTTTCAATCAATCCTAATTCTTGACCAAGAGTTAAACGCAACCGATCTAAAGTCTTATTTACTGTGGGTGCATCACCAGCACCAAACAATAGTAAATGGCCAGGTTTTGCACCAGTTCGATCGAGTAATTCCTGTTTTTGCTCCTCTTTCAAATTGTCTTTAATTGCCCCAATTGTATCAATTTCGCCATTGTCGCGAACCCGAATATAAGCAAGTCCTTTGGCTCCCGCTTCTGTTGCTTCCTTGAATAAGTCGCCACCGGGTTTAATTCGGACATTTGAGATCGCATCATTTCCTCCGGGAATTGGCAATATTTTAACGATTCCGCCAGAGGCTACAGCACCAGAAAATACTTTAAAACCGGAATCTTTCATTAAGTCGGAAACATCAACTAATTCTAAACCAAAGCGAGTATCTGGTTTGTCGCTCCCGTATTTTTCCATTGCTTCAGTATAGGTTAAACGAGGGAAAGGACGAGGTAAATCTATGCCTTTAACGGCTTTGAATATTTGACAGGTTAAACCTTCATTTAACTCAATAATTTCTTCCAAAGACATGAAGCTCATTTCCATGTCTAATTGAGTAAATTCTGGTTGTCGATCGGCCCGCAAATCTTCATCTCGAAAACAACGGGCAATTTGATAATATCGATCGAATCCAGATACCATTAATAATTGTTTAAACAATTGCGGTGACTGGGGTAAAGCGTACCATTCGCCGCCATTGACGCGACTGGGAACTAGATAATCTCTTGCACCTTCAGGGGTAGAACGAGTTAAAATTGGGGTTTCTACTTCGATGAAACCTTCGATGTCTTCGAGGTAACGGCGAATAGTTTTGACAACTTGGTGACGGAGTTGTAAATTGCTACTCATGCGGTGGCGGCGCAAATCTAAGTAGCGATATTTTAATCGTAAATCTTCTCGAACATCTTCAGTTTCGGCTGTGGAAACTTGAAAGGGTAATTGTTTACGAACTGCATTGAGTAATTCAATTTCGATCGCGTAAATTTCTACTTCACCAGTTGCTAATTTAGGATTAACGGAATCTGCGGGTCGCCGCGTTACTTTCCCAGTAATTCTTACTACATATTCGCTGCGTAAATGGTCAGCGGCTTGATAAGAAGTTGGTGTGCGTTGAGGATCGCTGACTATTTGAATAAGTCCGGTGCGATCGCGCAAGTCGAGAAAAATCACACCACCGTGATCGCGGCGACGATCTACCCATCCGCATAGGGAGACAGTTTCTCCAATACGATCGCTTAGGATTTTGCCGCAATAGTGGGTTCGCATAGTTTTTAATTCAGGTTTTTAGAATTGAGTACAAGTAATTTACCAGTATAGAAGCAACAGGCAGAGAATACAAGAAGAGAAAGAAATTTTGTAAGAAAAGAAGAAATTTTTTATTACTCTAATTCTTCGGGATTTGTTGGCAAAAGAGCAGATTCTGGGGGGCGTGGGTGTGGATGCGTACCTTTATTTGTCGGGTTAGTGTAATTTTCTGATTCTGAAGTAGAACTATAACTATCAGAGTAGCTATCAGAGTAACTGTCATCTAAGGTGGAATTTCTCAAGGAAAGAGGAGTTCTTTGGCTGTGGGAAATGCGATCGTATGAGCGGCGATCGCTTACTGATGGCTTACGAGTTAAAGTTTTCCAAGCAACTTGAACGCCTGTCAAAATATTACGAGTAGTGGTTTGTACTTTTTGGGCTTGCTTTTTGGCACCGCCTATACTCCGATCCACTTGTTTAACAATTTCGCCAGCACTTTGGACACCTTCGCTCACGTCGTCAGTAAGTTCCGTGATTTCTAAGCCAGTTAAACGGATCGCTTCTAGGGTGGGGGGCATCTCCCTTGAGAGAGTATCAGCTAATTTTTCCACGCTGCGGGCTGCCCGCGCTAGTGCTTGTACTGCGGGTAATAGAGCTATTAAAACAGCAGTAAGGCTGACTGCAACTAAGAAAATGGATAGTGCAAGCCAAAACACAGGGTCAGTCACGGGATCTCACTATCAAGTAGAAGGAAGAAGGAAGAAGGAAGAGGGAAGAAGGAAGAAGGAAAAAGGAAGAGGGAAGAAGGAAAAAGGAAGAAGGAAGAAGGAAGAAGGAAGAAGGAAGAGGTAAGAAAGCTTAGACAGCTAGGGTTTTATTCATCTTTATTTTAGGTTTAATTAGGTGGATTTTACTTGTTGAAATTTTCGTGAAATTTTAGGGTTTTAGGTAGGTGAGTTAGTTACAGCGCTGAATTTGGCTGTTGAGGGAAACGTTTGGCGGGATCTCGTGGGGGAAGCTGAGATTCGCGGTGATTTTCTGATTCTGTTTGAGATAGAGTTTGCCGATCGCTGCTATAGGCTTCTAAACCGGCGGCGATCGCTTCTTTTAGCCTATCTAGGGTTTCTTCCCAGTTTTCCAACGCTGATTCAGAAAAGCGATCGGCTTGGAGTTGGACGCTAGTGGATAAATCTTCTACTAACTCTGGGAGTGCGTCGGCGGATTTTTTTAAGAGTTTCCGCGTTTGCTGACCGGTGCGAGGAGCAATTAGCAAACCGATCGCCGTACCGATGGCAGAGCCAACTAGAAGTCCTCCTGCAAATAATCCAAAACGTTTATTTGACATTTTTATAGTCTTAATTCTATAGGCTGTTTTTTGCCTGGGGGCTTTGGGGAATATCTTAGCGTTATTTGTATTCTGGTTGAGAGAGTTTATTTAAAACGTGGAGAGCGTCGCCGCCACAGGGTTTGTCCGAGAGTCAGGAAACTGAAAATTTGCTGGAGTTTTTGCGCTTGAGATTCCAGTTTCTGGTATTGCTGTCGTAGTTTTCGAGTTCTTTTCTCGCCTTTGGCTATACTGCTGGGTGCTTGACTGAGGACTTTGTGGGTTCTGCGTTCCATTGCGATCGCTGTTTTTTCAACGCGATCGAGTGTCCGTTTGACTTGCCATACTTGCCGAGCCATGTAAAAACAAATTAGGGATATTAATAGATTAATCATTAAAACCGCTGTTAGCATTTGGCTCCTATTTTTTTAATTACCCTGGGGCGAAAATTTGGGACAGTAAGGTGGTATACCTCAATGAATAGTCCGACAAGCATAAATATCATGGGATTAAAATTCAGATGGCTGTCTTCAGCAGTAGGTATAGTCAGCGCGATCGCCAGTATCAATACAATAGCAACTCCAGTACAAGCTGCTGAAACGATTATCATCCGCAAAGGATTTTTCGAGTTTTCGATCGCGGTGACAGATTTACGATCGCTTGTAGAAACCGGCAAACTTCCCGAAAGCCTGCAAAGTTATGCAGCGGCGCTTTCACCTCAACAGCGCGGCCAAATTTACGGCGCTCTCAAAGCGAAAATTCCCCTCAGTGTTGTCACCGTTAGCAACCTACTTAATACCCAAATTGGTACAGCTATCCTCGCCGATCTTGCTACGGTAACACCTCGACGGGACAATGCGGGAGTCCTAGCGCTACGAGCCGCCTTGGTATTGGGTGCGAGAGCGCCAGGGGGGTTGTCCGTACTTAGCTTTATTGAAGCTTATCCAGGTCAAAGAATTATGGTTGATTTGGATCGAGCTTTTGCGGTGATGCAAAACTTAAATGCAGGTTTTTGGCAGACGCAAAGATTTATGGCCGCGATCGCGCCGCAATTAGCCGCTAGAAATACTAATATCAAATTTCCTTTCGATCCTACCCAAAAGGGTTCTAATGCAGTTCAGATACTCAAATTAGACTTATTTGATAGTAAACGCAATCGCCGCATTCCTGTCGATCTCTATTCGTCAGCAGCTACAAATCTTGACAAACCGGTGATTGTCTTTTCTCATGGTTTGGGTTCCATTCGGAGTGACTTGCGTTATTTAGCAGAACATTTAGCTTCTTATGGCTATCCAGTGGCGGCGTTGGAACATCCTGGTAGTAATGAAGCTCATACTAATGCTGCGATCGCAGGTAAAGGTATTATCTTAGAAGCACAAGAATTTCTCGATCGTCCTAAAGACATTAGTTTTGTCCTCGATGAACTTGCCAAAGTCAATAAAACAGAAACTTCCCTATTAGGAAAACTCTCCACAGACAAGGTGATGGTAATTGGTTATTCCTTCGGCGGCGCAACTGCGCTTTCCCTTGCGGGAGCAGAAATACAATTAACTAAACTTAAAGAACGTTGTCAAAGTCAATTAATTGCCTTTAGCTTAGGTGAGGGAATTCAATGTGCGGCGGCGGGACTTCCTGAAAATAGCTACCAACTCCGCGATCCTCGAATTAAAAGAGCGATCTCGATGAATCCAACTACATCTTTATTGTTTGGTGAAACGGGATTGAATGCGATCGCAATTCCTACGATGATTGTCGCTGCTTCGGCTGATAAAACTACTCCCGCCTTAACGGAACAAGTTGCCAGATTTTCCCAAATTCCCTCTCCCAAATGGTTAGTTGGTTTTCTAGGTGGTACGCATTTGAGTGTTAAAGATCCAAGTGCAACTTTAGATCAAGTAGGTAAACCCAGTACAGCAGTTTCTGGGGATGAAGTAGTAGGCGATCGAGCTATTAGCGTTCGTAATTACATTAAAGCTATTAGTTTAGCAATGGCCGCTCAACTTACAACCGATGGCGATCAATACAAGGTATTTCTTACATCAGATTATGCTCAATTTGCCTCTACATCGGCAATTCCAGTGCGCTTGGTGACAGAAATTCCCCCGGAAGCTGAAGCAGTAGTACAAAGTTTTATCAAGGAGAATCAATAGAAAGAATTACACACATCAATTTCTCTAGGGCGGTGCCCCCGTGCCCGCCATGATTCCTGGTTTATGATAGGAATTTCATAAGTTACCCATCTAGTGTTTTCCAAGTGATAACATTTGAATGAAAAGTCTTGATTCAGGAACAGAGCTAAAAATTCTCTCTACACTTTTGGGTGTTATATAGTTCAAAGCCTTCTTTTCAAAATCTTCATCTCGAAGTTGTCCCAAATTATCAGTTCCATAGAGTAATTGCTTCAACTCTTTAGGTTTCTTGCCATAGTAAGGAATAGCAGGTTCCTTTGCCGCAGCAACAAAAACTTCAGAAGAAGGAAAGCAAACTAGAGGTATTATGACGGGTAAATATTGGTAAGAATAACCGTCTCGTGATTTAAGATCGTAAAAATTCTCTATTGCTCCGATAAAGATTTTAGATATACTAAAACTCCAATCTTCTTGAAAATATGCCTCAGCACTTGATAAAGACTTCTCTGCATCAGTTGTAATTAACAAAATGTCTCGATTAGAAAGTTCACCAAAACCTACTTCAGTTTCAAAATCAGAAAATGCAGCAACTAAAATATTTGTAATGTTCTTTTGCAGTTCAACCGCAGGTTCGCCAGGTAGATAGTAATTGCTTTTCTTATTTGCTGAATTCCAGTAACGATCTACGTAATCTCGTAATGTTTGTCTCCTCAGTTCATAAGTATTAAATCCTGTGCCACTTAATCCTCCATTTAGTAGTAAACATTTAATAAACTTACTAAATATCTGATAATCAGTTGCTCCATCACTAACAATCCCTATATTCCTCATTATTGCCACCTTTACCCAATCGTTCCTGAATACCAAAGTTCTGCAAGTTGGTATTTAGGAATTTCAACTACAAGCTTACCGTCTTCACGTTCTATAATTTCTCCTTCAATAGTCCCTATTCCAACTAAGGTATCAAGAGATGTGTTGAGATTTCTTACGTCACTCTTTCTACTACGCTTATCCAAACGAACAGTGTAAACATGATCGAGATGATCGTGAAATTCTCTTAGAACAGAAGGGCTATGGGAAGTAATGATAAACTGGGAAGAATAGCCATCAGAACTTATTGAAGTCATTTGCCATAGCCATCTCATTAGTTCTTGGATATTTCCAGGATTGATGCCATTTTCAATTTCTTCTAAAAGTATTAAAGCGGGAGGTCGTCGCAGAGAAGCCAAGAGACTAATAGCCGCTGCTTTCATAAAGCCATCTGACAAAAATTCTGGCGAAAATTCCTCGACAATTCCTTTACGCCCTAAATCAAATTGCCAGATTAGGCGATCGCCCCCATCATCATACCTTACTCCCTGAAAACTTTGTTCAAACCGTCGCATTAAAACAGTAAATCTGGTAAATGTAGCCTCATCATTCTCTTTTATATTACGAATGATTTTCTGAAGATTACGACCTGTTTCTCCTAACTCTGAGGGTATTCTAATTTTATTCTGAGTTTGGCTATCTTCACTTTCTAAGCTTATTTTTGAATAGTCTGCCTCCTTATCTTGACTAACATTGAACAAACCTTTGAGAAAAGCTGGCTGAAAATGGTAACAAAAAGTATTTGTAAAATCATCAAAAAAAGTTCTGCATAAATCTCGATCTATCTTATCAATATTTAAAAAATTTAAAAAAAATATCTCTGTTTCGATTTCGATTTCTTGTCTTAACTGAATTAAATCTGAAGGCTCACTATATCCAGTTTCAATAATCTTAGGTTGGGATGAATTTAATAATTTTACCTCTATTCTTTCTCTACAACCAGCTTTTTCTTTTAGGCTTTCTTCCTTAAACAATTCCATTGAGTATTTAACTTTCCCCTGGTCATTCGACCAGGTAATAGAAAATTCTATAGATTCATTATCTTTAGCCAACCTATATCTATGGGGATCTATATCTCTTGCCGTTACTACTGTTGGAGCGCCAGTTCGATCGTAGGGACGGCGACGCTTAACAAGATCGCAGAAATGTTGTATCCCAGCTAATAAATTAGTTTTCCCAGAATTATTATTACCAATAAGTAACGTTATTGGATATAAATCTATAGTTGTTGACTGATGAGTTCTAAAGTTTTTCAGAGTTACTTGATGAAACATAACAACGCCAAAGATAGAGTATATATTACCTACTATACCATTTTATGGTGTTGCTGATTCAAGGTATGAATAGATAGCTGAAACCCTTGATGGCTGTATCACGATTTCGCAAAATCATATTTTCATTCAGCAAGCCTATTTTTTCATTGATTAATCATTCCCAATAATTCAGCTTCAGAAAGTTGAGCAATTCCCAAACTTTGCGCTTTTTCTAACTTAGAACCTGCATCTTCTCCTACTACTAAATAATCGGTTTTTGCACTCACTGAATTGGTAACTTTACCGCCGGCTTTTTGAATTAAATCTTTCGCTTCATCTCGTTTTAACGTGGGCAAAGTTCCCGTAATTACAAATACTTTACCTACTAATGGTAAATTTTCATCGGCTTTTTGTTGCCTAACTTCTGCTGATTTCAGTTGTAAACCTGCTATTTTCAGGCGTTCAATTAAACTCAGATTTGCAGGTACTTGAAACCACTGATATACAGCCTGGGCAATTTCTGGACCGATACCATAAACTCCTTCGATAGTTGCGGCCGAAGCCGCGGCTAATTGGGCGACATCGGCAAATCTTTCGGTTAATAATACAGCATTTACACTGCCAACATGACGAATACCTAAGCCGTATAAAACTCTCGACCAAGGTTGAGTTTTAGAAACCGCGATCGCCGTTAATAATTTATCAGCTAATTTCTTTCCCATCCGTTCTAAATTCATCAAACTTTCGACTGTTAAATCGTAGATATCGGCGACAGAATTAACTAATTTACTATCAACCAATTGCTGCACTAACTTTTCCCCAACGCCGTTAATATCTAAAGCATCTCGACTGCAAAAATGAATCAATGCACCTCTTAAAATTGCTGGACAAGATGTATTAATACAACGAGTTACGGCTTCTCCTTTTTCTCTAACAACTGGTTGTTGACATTCTGGACAACAACTAGGCATTTGAAAAAGTTGAGCATTTGGGGGACGAAGTTCGGGCAAAACTCGCACTACTTCGGGGATAATTTCACCGGCTTTGCGGATAATTACTGTGTCGCCAATGTGAATATCAAGGGATAAAATGCGATCGCTATTATGCAGTGTTGCCCGCGCTACTGTTGTTCCCCCTAACTGGACTGGTTTCAACTCTGCTACTGGGGTTAATGCGCCCGTTCTACCCACCGAAACTGTGATAGACTCAACTAAGGTGGGAACTTCTTCAGCAGGATATTTAAGTGCGATCGCCCATCGAGGAAATTTCTGGGTAAAACCTAATTCTTTTTGCAACAGTAAATCATTAATCTTAACCACAACTCCATCTGTCATGTAAGGCAATTTCCGCCGCTTCAAATCCCAAGATTCATAATATTTTTGAACGTCATCTAAAGAAGGACAAAGTTGCCGATTAGGATTGACCTTAAATCCCATTTGTTGTAATAATTCTAAGGATTCCCATTGAGTTTGTGCAATATCAGTATCTTCTTGCTCAGGGATTTGTAAAGTATACGCAAAGAAATCTAATCGCCGTTTCGCCACAATTTTTGAATCTAATTGTCGCAGCGTCCCCGCCGCCGCATTCCGGGGATTAGCAAATAATTGTTCGCCAGTTTGTTCTCTTTCTTGATTAATTTCTCCAAACACCTCTAGGGATAAAAAAGCCTCTCCACGAACTTCTATTGATGGCGGACAATTTTCTAATTTTAGCTTTAAAGGAATCGAACGAATTGTCTTGACATTTTGAGTAATTTCTTCCCCTGTAACGCCGTCTCCTCTGGTTGCGCCTCGCACTAAAATACCATTTTTATAAGTTAAGGCTAAGGCAGAACCGTCTATTTTTAATTCACAAACGTATGCAAAAATATTAGTATTAGGTGCATTTCTTTGCCAACGTTCCTGCCATTTGGCAAGTTCCTCAAGATTGAAAGCATTTTCTAAACTGTAGAGAGGAATGTGATGTTTAACGCTGGAAAATTGACTGGCTGGTTTTTCGCCAACTCGCTGAGTGGGACTGTCAATTGTGATTAATTCGGGATATTGGGTTTCTAGTTCTTGTAGTTCTCGATAGAGGCGATCGTACACCTCATCTGCCATAATTGGTGCATCCAAAACATAGTAAGCATAGCCGGCTTCCTGTAACTGTCTTCTCAATTGTTGGATTCGCGGTTGCGCTTCTGATGATTTCATAGGGATTTGGGGAAACACAAAGACACATTAGGGAATTGGTTCGTAGTAAGCGCTGTCTTCGCGAAGACAGCGCTTACTAAGAACCCATTACCTCGATCACAAATTTAGATTTGAAAAATCACTAAATTTGCGAGTTTCAGTTGCTAATGCACCGACAAAACTATTCTCATTTTCACTTTTGCCATTCAAACTACCGTTACCATCAGGCTTAAATAGTTCTTCAACAGCGGCACGTTTTAAGGCTAAAGGTTCGGCGTGTTCTACTTGAAAAACATTCGCGTAGAGATTCGCGATAATTTGTTTGCCTCCTTGAGTTAATTCTAAATAACTCAAAGCTGCGGGAATGTAGGGAAAAACCCCATTCCAATAAAATTTGGCGTAATTGCGCCGCAAATCTCCCGGTGATTTGTAACCTAATATCTTATTAGTCCCAACTTCTTCAAATTCGTAGAAAAGAGCACTAATTTTGCGGAGATAATTCGGATCGCTAAGTTGACCAATTAAATCAGCAGCGCGGGCTAATCCAGAATAATTATGTCGGTCTTGATGAGTTTCACCAGCGGGTACTGGGAAGCGAGTTAACTCAATATTGCGCTTGATTTGTTCGGCATCAATTAGTTTGTGACCGCCAAAACGTTCATCAATTACTAATTTTCCTCGATCGACGTGATAAGGTGTAAGACTAGCGGAGGTTGCACCAATGGGGATGGAAACCATTCCACCATCAATGCCAGTGGCGTAGAGTCCTACAGCTTCTTGGTCTTGACGGCAAACACCCTTCACATAACCTATGTCGTGGGACAACAGGGAAATGATATAGTGCAGCCAGTCTTCAGGGGATACACCGCCTTCGCGAATGTGTTTGCCTCGCAGGATGTCCTGTCCTACAAGGGCAACCAACATACTGTGCTCTACATTGTGATAGAGAGCGTCGCAGTTAGCGATGTTTTCCAGAGCCATGTTCCCCGCCCAGGCAATAATATCGGGGTAGTCAGGCTTATACTTACCGTAAGTACGACGGTAGCCGGCCTGTAGCTCTTGCACGAAATTGTCAATTAAGATGGCAGTTGCATTAAACATTGCGATTTCTCTCACTCAAGCTTCTAGGGTTAAACTCAATCAGGATTTTTCAGGGTAGTTGCATAAATAATAATTTGGGAGGGGGTAAAAGTTGACATAAGATCGGGTTAATTAGTAGATGCGAACTACTGATGCACCGGTCGGATAATTTATCGGGGTATATAATTACCATAACCTAAATTCCACAGAAACTCATTGAGGCCTGTAGTATTAAGGAATGGTGTGATAAGAGTGCTAGGTGTCTGAGTTATGAACCGTCTGTTACGGGATCTGTCTAAAGTAGCTAAACGTGCAAAGCTGTCGATCGCCTTAAGTTATTTGGGGTTGTCTAGCATTGCCGTTCTAGTTACTCTGCCTGCTTTGGGGGCTCAACGAGTTTTTGTGACTTTTGGCCCGCTGGAAATTTCTGTACCGATCTCCTCTCTGGAACTTTTTGTGAAGACAGGTGTTGTTGACGATCGATGGGATGGCTTTACTCAGTATGCTAATCGAGAGCAATTAGAGCAGTTACGGCAAGCTCTACAGGCTAAGGCTGATATTAGTCCTGTGGCTATTTCTCAGTTTCTTTATACGCCCCAGGGAATTGTGCTGTTGGAACGTTTGGGGCGGGTGATTCAAACTAAGGCGCGACAGCCTGGTTTTTATGCGATTCGATCGGCTTTGATTTTGGCGGCTGCCGATCCTGAAGGTTTGACACCTTTGAATGTGTTACGAAAGTTTCCGACTTATGGGATTCGGATTGATGTGGGTAGGGGGTTGGAAATTGCGAATCAGTTAACTGAGTTGGTGAATAAATCAAACCGAGCGATCGCGGGTGTGATTCAGCTTGCTAACGATCGGGCTCGATCGACTCCACCAATTAATCCATCTCAACTACAAGATCCAGAACGCCCTGGTTCATTTAATTGGGAAAAAATCTCTCTAACTGTATCATCAAATCGTGCAGGTAGGACTTTTCCTTTTGACCTCTATTTGCCTTCTGGTGGCCCAACTCCTGCGCCAGTGATTGTGATTTCTCACGGTGTCGGTTCCGATCGTTTCTCGTTTGCTTATTTGGCGCAACACCTTGCTTCTTATGGTTTTGTGGTGGCGGTTCCCGAACATCCTGGTAGTAATGCTCAACAGTTACAAAATTTGGCAGCAGGGTTGACGAGTGAGGTAGCCCAAGCAACAGAATTTGTCGATCGACCTATAGATGTTAAGGATCTGCTCGATTTTCTGAGTGATTTACCTAAGTCTGAATCTAAGTATCAAGGTTTAATGGATTTGCAACAAGTGGGGGTAATTGGTCAGTCTTTTGGTGGTTATACGGCGCTGACTTTGGCGGGTGGTGCGATTAATTTTGAGCGGTTAAATAAGGATTGTCGGCAAGAGTTTAATACTTGGAATATTTCGCTGTTACTTCAGTGTCGAGCTCAGGGTTTACTGCAAAAGGATTATAATTTGAGCGATAGTCGGGTGAAAGCGGCGATCGCAATTAATCCCATAACTAGCACGATTATGGGAGAAGCTAATCTCAGTAAAATTCAGATTCCGGTGATGATTTTGGCTTCTAGTGCTGATACTGTAACTCCTGCTGTTTTGGAACAAATTCAGCCTTTTACCTGGCTCACAAATCCTGAAAAATATCTGGTGTTGTTTAATAATGGTTCCCATTTTTCAACGATTGAGGAATCACCCCAAAGTCTTTTTCGGGTTCCGACTGTAGCCTTGGGCGCTGAACCGGCTTTAGCCCGTCGCTATCTTCGGGGGTTGAGTGTAGCTTTTATGGAAAATTATTTGTTGAAGAATTTAAGTTTTCGCTCTTATCTTCAACCGTCTTCTTTTAAGCCGGTGAGTAAAGATGGTTTGAGTTTGATTATTTTGCGATCGCTTACAACTCAGGAGCTTGAGAAATTACTTACGACTACTTCGCCTTCAATTCTTCCTGCATCTCCACCCATACCACAACCCGCTAAACCTTAAGCTATTAGACCTCTTATGTTTGTCAAACTAATCGCAATCTCTTGATTCCAGGCGATTACCCATTTGCCGACAAATCAATAATTCGCTTGTCTGAGTGAAGTTGAATTTTTTTGAGCTTCATCTCTCTAATCTCTCTCTGTGTTCTCTGCGTTCTCTGTGGTTAAATCATTCCGATGCAAACGGAAACCATATCAACTCCGATCGTCTGCAAAATGGCGATCGCCTCTTCATAGTTCAGTGACGATGCTTGCGATCGCAAATCTCCAAAACAAGAAATTGAACGGGCTTTTAATATTTCATAATTTCTGATAGCTATAAGTTTCACGTTTGAGGAATAAGAAAATTAGAACAAGAAAAGTGCAAACTCCCGCGAAATAAAGTGGATATCCATAGGATTGAGGGTTGGATTGATGTACCATTAAGCCAGCTATGATTGGACCAAAAGCATTGGATGCACTGAGATAAGATGAATTAAGACCTAATACAGTACCTTGTTCTTCGGGTTTGGCATTTAGGGAAATCAACGCACTAATCATTGGTTGTACGACAGAGTTAAACAATGAGAAGAGAATGCAAACGGCAACAAAGTAATAGATATTTTCCCAAATAGGCATCAATACAAAGGAGAGACTGCGAATAAATAATCCTAAAAACAGGATCTCTGCTAATTGCAGTCGTTTGGTCATTTGAGCAATACCCAAGGTTTGTACGATCACTGCTAACACACCGAACATAAAAAACATCAGAGTGAGAGAATCGCTATTTTGTTTGAGAACAGCAAGGAAATAGGGCTGAAAAGCAAATGTAAATACTGTGAATGTCATGCCTGTGAGGAAATTGACAATTAATAAGATGCCAATTTTGGGCATAAATAGCCCTTTGATCAATTGTTCTAAGCCAATATCAAAAATATTTTTAGCCTTTTTAGCTTTAGTTTTCAGGGTTTCTGGTAGAAAGAAAATGGTTAGGAATAGGGCGATCGCTGCGATTACAGATGAAACTAAAAAAGAAGCACCAAAAGATTTTCCAAGGGGAGTATTGAGTGCGGCTTTTTGAGCAAGGAGGCTAATGGCAGGGCCAAGAATAAATCCAAGTCCAAAAGCGGCTCCATTAATACCAAAAGCTTTAGCGCGATTTTCGGGAGAGGTGACATCGGAAATGACGGCTTGGGCAACGGAAGCATTACCGCCTGTAATACCATCCAGAAATCTAGCAAAAAATAACAGGGCGGCGGTGGTGGCGGTTCCTGCCATGAAATTGGCGATAACTGTCCCTGCTAAACTGATAATTAATAAGGGTTTGCGTCCAAAGCGATCGGAGAGTTTACCAATAATTGGTGTAGCAAAAAATTGGGAAATTGCATAAATTGCAAAGATAAAACTAATCTGAAAATCATCTAAATTGAACTGTTTGCCATAGAGATACAAAACCGGAATCAGAATCGTAAAACTTAGCGCGTTGATGAAAGAAATGAGGGCAATAATCCAAAAATTACGATTCATGGGTGTAGGCGATCGCTGAGAAGAGTCCTTAGTCTATGATTATAACTCAAGAATGCGATCGCTTCTCTATACCTCAAGATCGACACCTATCAATAAATCGTACCATCAGGCATAGTTGCCCCAATCAAAATCGCATCCTGCAAATCCACACCGCTAATAATCGCATTTCGCAAACTAGCACCCCTGAGATCCGCACCCTTCAAACAAGCACCATCTAAATTAGACCCCCAAAGATAAGCACCTTGCAAATTAGCACCACTCAAATCCGCCCCCATCAGATTTGCCAAATTCAGATTTGTATGACTCAAATCAGCATTTCTCAAATCAGCTTCAGTCAAATTACTCTTCATCAAATTAGCTTCAATTAAGCTTCCACCCTTCAAATCTGTCTCATGCAAATCAGCACCTTTCAGATTAGCCTGTTCTAATTTCGTATTACGCATCCGCGCTCCCATTAAAACAGTTCCACTCAAATTAGCACCTGACAATTCAGCGCCGCTTAACTTCACCTCTTGCAATTCCAACCCACTGAAATCAACTCCTTCAAAATTCAGCCCATTTAAAAAAGCCTTATTCAATTTTACTTCATTTAAACTCGCCCCTTTCAAATTCGCACCGCTCAATCTTGCACCACTTAAATTAGCCCAATTTAAGTTAGCTCCCGCTAAATTTGCTCCTCTCAAATTGATACCATTCAAATTAGCACCGCACAAATTTACCCCCGGTAAATTTGCTTGAAAAAGGCTCACCCAACTTAAAATCGCACCGCTTAATTTAGCTCCTTTGAGATCGACTTTAGCCATTTGAGCGCCTCTGAGGTCAGATTTAGTTAAATCAGCACCTAATAGACGACTACCTTTAAGCTTAACAAAACTCAAATTTGCCCCATATAAAAAAGCCCCATTTAAGTTAGCTTCTTGTAAAAAACAACGCTCTAAATAAGCTCTCGCTAAAGATGCACCATTCAAATTGCATCCCGATAAATTAGCATGAGGAATCTCTGCTCCGATCAAATTAGCAGATGCTAAATCAGTCGATCGAAAATCCCTTTCTCCTTTGACATATAAACTTAATAATTGATTGCCATCCATATTGCATACCTCCTAAAAACCTTGTGAATTAGTCAAAAATTTCGATTGAAATTTACCCTGATAATACGTAAATAGCCAAAGAATCCCTAATTACTTACTTCAGACTGCCTAAATCAAAATCTCAGGTTATTATTCTGCTGCAATCGATCGAACCAACAAAAAAACATTACCTTACCAGTAGATTTAAGATTGTTTGAGATTGCTTAGGATTCATATATTTACTATATCAACTCTAAGTCAATCTCGAACCTTACGATTTGTTACCATTTAACTGAGTAAATGATGACATCAATCCTTACGATTTGTTATCGATCGACCGAACCCATGATGACATCAATACTGCCCAAAATTGCCACAATATCGGCCACCTTTACACCACGCAAAATGTGTGGTAAAATCTGCAAATTATTAAAATCTGCCGCCCGAATTTTCCAGCGCCAAGGGAACACGCTATCATCACCAACAATATAAATCCCTAGTTCACCTTTACCACTTTCTACGCGGACATAGTGTTCGCCCTTGGGAATCTTAAAAGTTGGGGCAACTTTTTTACCAATAAACTGGTAATCAAAAGCATTCCATTCCGATTTCGGTCCTCCCTCCAGACGCTTGGCTTCCAAATTTTCGTAGGGACCACCAGGAAGTCCCTTCAAAGCTTGGCGAAGAATTTTCACAGACTCGCGCATTTCGCCAATTCTTACCAGATAACGGGCGAGACAATCTCCCGCAGTTTCTGATTGCACTTCCCAGTCAAAATCGTCGTAGCATTCATAGTGGTCAACTTTCCGTAGGTCCCACTTCACACCCGAAGCCCGTAACATAGGACCAGACAATCCCCAGTTAATTGCTTCGGCGCGGGAAATTGTACCGAGCCCTTCAATCCGGCGACGGAAAATGGGGTTATCAGTAATCAAACGTTCGTATTCATCAACTTTGGGGTCAAAGTAGTTGCAGAAATCTTCGCATTTGTCAACCCATCCATAGGGTAAATCGGCGGCGACACCGCCAATGCGGAAATAGTTGTTGTTCACCATCCGATAACCTGTGGCGGCTTCCCAAAGGTCTAAAATGGGTTCGCGATCGCGCATCGTGTAGAAAAAAGGAGTTTGCGCCCCCACATCTGCCAAAAATGGTCCCAGCCACAGCAGGTGATTAGCAATACGATTCAACTCCAACATCAACACGCGGATATAGCTGGCCCGTTTGGGAACCTGAATATCAGCCAATTTTTCCGGTGCATTGACTGTCACCGCCTCATTAAACATCCCCGCAGCATAGTCCCAACGACTAACGTAGGGGACATACATCACATTCGTGCGACTTTCGGCAATTTTTTCCATCCCCCGGTGCAGATAGCCCAAAACGGGTTCGCAGTCAAGCACATCTTCCCCGTCCAGAGTAACAATTAACCTCAGTACCCCGTGCATGGAGGGATGGTGCGGCCCCATATTGAGTACCATCGGTTCGGTTCTAGTTTCAATTCTTGACATAATTAGTAATTGGGGATTTTTAACTGCTAACAGTTAACGGTTAACGGTTAACTGTTAACTGTTAACCGTTAACATTTAACTGTTTAAATTATGAAGGAGATTGACTTGTCTGAGAAGGAGGTCGTTGTACCAGAAATTAAAATCGGAGTTTATCACATCCCGGTACTCGGTCGGGAATTAATCGAGGGTTTAGCTGTGCGTCCCGGAGGTCATTATTTAGATGCCACCTTGGGGGGCGGCGGTCACAGCAATTTAATCTTAGAGGCTGCACCAGATGTTACCATAGTAGCGATCGACCAAGATCGAGAAGCGATCGCCTTTTGTCAACAAAGATTTGCCGAACTTCTCGCCACATCAGATCGCCTACAATTTTGGCACGGCAACTTTACCGACTATCCAGCCAAAAAAGCAACATTTGACGGTATAATAGCCGACTTAGGCGTAAGTTCAGCCCAACTCGATCGACCCCTACGCGGCTTCAGCTTTCGCCATCAAGCCAATCTCGATATGCGAATGAACCAAGAACAATCACTCACAGCAGCAGAGATCGTCAATCACTGGGAAGAACGCAAACTAGCCGATATATTTTACACATTAGGAGAAGAACGGCTTTCACGACAGATCGCCAAACAAATCATCACCAATCGTCCATTTCAAACTACTACAGAACTAGCAGCCGCGATCGCCCGCTGCGTCCCCCCCAAATACCGCTACGGCAGAATCCATCCCGCCACCCGCGTCTTTCAAGCCCTAAGAATCGCCGTCAACGCCGAACTCACCAGCATCGAAACCTTCCTCCAAAAAGCACCCCAATGGTTAAAACCCAATGGCAGAATCGGCATCATCAGCTTTCACAGTTTAGAAGACCGACTAGCCAAACACCAACTCAAAGACTCACCCATTTTGCGCGTATTAACCAAAAAACCCATCCAAGCCCAAGCGATCGAACTAGCCCAAAATCCCCGCTCTCGATCTGCTAAACTCAGACTCGCAGAACGACTAACCACCTGAAAATTGGATCGCCAATCAAACCTGCCACACAATAATTATTTTCATACCAGCAAGGTTCGGGTTAATGTAGATCATGGTGTAATTTATAAAAAGCCAGTTCGCTCCATCCAGTGACGGCTGTACCAACTCAAACCCACAACTAAATCACCAAACCTACTATTTAGATGTATCTTAGCCATTTAAACCTGACAAATTTGCATGAGGAAACAAGGATTCCTAGACACACACACCCCTGTCTGAAATCGGATTCTTGATTAATTCAGCTTAAGCTGAAAACCATACTCACACCTAATTGCCTTGAGCATTCAGACGGTTAAGTATTTATGCAGCACGGTATCCCCAATCCCACAGCTAGGCGAGAACATTCTGCCTCCCAGCAGCGCCAATTGCCTATAGACTATCGCCCTTGCCAGTCTTTAGAACCGGGTTTACCAATATTTTCCGCAAGTGCCGGGGATATCTATAAACCCACCCCTAGGACACCACTAGCATCTAGGAATATTAAACCTAAAAAATTAGAGCGTTTTTTCTGGGGAAACCTCAAAAAATTAACAGCAACAACTCTGTTAATCGATCTCAATTACACCACAAATCAAACCCCCAAAATTCCTCCTACCCACAAGGTAATGGATGGCCATTTTTATTGGAGGTTTTTATGACTCAGGGAGATCGGACCAAGCTCAAATTAATGGTGGTCGATGACGAGCCTGATAACCTAGATTTGCTATACCGCACCTTTCGACGCGACTTTCAAGTTTACAAAGCAGATAGTGCTCTCAGTGCTCTGGAAGTTCTCGATCAACAAGGGGAAATGGCGGTGATCATTTCTGACCAAAGAATGCCAGAAATGAACGGTACTGAGTTTTTGGGCAGAACTGTCGAACGCTTTCCTGATACAATTCGGATTCTGCTAACAGGCTACACCGATGTAGAAGACTTGGTAGAAGCAATTAACGCCGGTCAAGTCTTTAAATACATCACCAAACCTTGGAATCCTGAAGAACTAAAAACCGTTATTCAGCAAGCCTCGGAAACTTATAAATACTACAAGCAACGCAGCCTCGCACTTCGCAGAGCCCTGCGACGAGAATCGTTGTTCAATGAAGTAATGAGCGTCATTCGCGGCTCTTTAGACTACTCTAGTATGCTCCAAACAATTGTCCAAACTCTCGGACAAACTTTTGAAGCAAGCTACTGTATGCTACGACCAGTAGATGGCTCAATTCTTTCGACTTCTTCCTTCTCTTACCAAGGCGCAACTGCCAAAAACAGCAGTTTTGCCCTTAGTGAAGACTTGCTAATTCAAGTTGTGGAAAGTCGCAAAACTCAACTGCATCAAAGCAGCGAAAATAATCCCAACAGCCTTCAAGTAGTAGTTCCCTTGACATACCAGCAGGAAATCCTTGCAGCCCTAGCTATTTGTCAGGAAGATACTACTACTAATTCTTGGTCAGCAGAAGATATTCAATTAATTGAAGGCGTGGCAGAGCAAGCAGCCCTCGCCCTTTCTCAAGCCAAACTCTATCAACGCACTCTGGACTTAGCTCAACAGATGCGGAATGAGCTAGAAGTTGCCCGCCAAATTCAATCTAATCTGCTGCGCCAAAGTTGGCCAGACTTTGAAACTGTTAAGGTGCAAGCCTGTTGCTTCCCAGCCCGTGAAGTTGGCGGCGATTTTTTTGAAGTCTATGTCCATTCTCAGGGTGACATTTGGGTAGCTGTGGGCGATGTATCCGGTAAGGGCGTGCCCGCAGCCCTGTTTATGGTGAGCGCAATTTCTGTGATGCGGCGAGAACTTTCTCAAGAAGTTTCCCCAGATCCATATCATGTCATGGAGAACATCAACAGCAGTATGTCGGACGATCTAATTGGCAACAATCACTTCATTACAATGGTAGTGGCACGTTACACACCGTCAACGGGGCATCTGGCTTATGCTAATGCTGGACATATTTATCCGCTGGTCTGGTCTCACCCAGAAATGGTAGAGCAAGCCTCCAGTGGTGTCGGGAATGTGGAGCCTAATTTCCTTAAGGCTCGCGGTGTTCCCTTGGGGATACTGCCTGTTTGGAAGGGAAAATCGGGTAGTGTGGAGTTGAAGTCAGGGGATGTCTTTCTACTGACTAGCGATGGCATTACTGAAGCTACTGTTACTAATCAGGCTGAGGGTAGCGGCGAACAAACTCGTTCTATGCTCCAACAAGAAGGCCTGTGGCAATTACTGGTTGAGGAGCAAGGCTCCTTAAATTTGGATAATTTACTCGCTCGCATCCGAGCAGACAACCCAGTTCAGGAAGACGACCAAACTATACTCTCTCTGGAGGTTCTCTGAGTCTATGAAAAGTGAGCTTCATGTACCAAGCGACTTACGATTTTTGACTATTGTCGAACACTGGTTGCTGAGCAGTTTGGAAGTTGAGCTAGGAGAGCACGTCGATTGGCCCCGTCAGTCGAATCGCTTGCGTTTAGTTTTGGCAGAAGCCTACTCGAACGTGATCCGCCATGCTCACAGAGACCAACCTAATTTGCCTGTGTTGGTGCGTTTGGAATTAAAGGAACGCGATATTGCTTTGGAAATCTGGGATTACGGTAAGGGGTATGAAATGAATACCTATCTCCCACCGCAACCTGAAGCTAAACAGGAAAGTGGTTACGGCTGGCTGATTATGAGTAGACTCATGGATCGGGTAGATTATTGCTTGCAAATAGATGGTCGTAACTGTCTTAAGTTAGAAGCGAGTTTGCCAGATAAATCTTAATCGGGTTAAAGGTTAACGGTTAACGGTTAACGGTTAACCTTTTTTTCCTTAGCAATGGTAAATAATCGCATTTCAGTTCGCGATCCTATTTTCTGATTCTGGAAAGAATTATCGCTACAGAAATATAGTATTTACTCTTGATTTTTGGGATAAAGCATAAGTAAAGATCATCTTAAATTTAATAATTTTTTAAGTATTTATCGGGTAAAATTTTGCTATGCGGATAAACCACACAAAATTGTTGGCGATGCCCGTTCTGGGTGGTCGGCAGATTGTCCAGATATCGTGGTGCGTAATACCAACTCTCAAAAATGGGGATCTAAAAAACTACGTATAGACATAAAAAAATAATAATAATATCAGTGAATATACTGATATCCTAGATATAATTGAGTATGCGAATAGTGGATTTACTGCTGTGGAGACTTTATGGGGTTTAAAAAAATATGGGTACTCTGTTTAAGTTTGCAACAATGGCGATGTTCGGACTTGCTGTACAGCTAAGTACAGTGGGTGTGTCGATCGCCGCCACACAACTCAACAGTTCGCTCTCGAATGGATTAGAACAGGTGGATGCTGAACATTCAGCGTTATTAATCCTTGCCAAATATGAGCCAGATCCAAATGGCAATCCGAAAAGTGATGGTACTGGAACTCGCTATCCCAGTGGGAATCCGAAAAGTTAATGTTACTGGTGGAACTGGCTAATCGGAGTTTAAAGATGTCTTTGTTTGCGGATTCTTGAGTATAGGGGATTTGTTCCATTTGTCGTGCTTGACTAAGGTGTGACTGCACCAGTATGGATCGGAGAGGGGATAGTCCAGTCTGTAGTGACCGCCTCTACTCTCAAGGCGAAAGGCTGCGCTTTTAAGAATTAAGTACCCGACATCAAGTAGATTGTAGGTTTCTGCCCAGGTTCGCAGGTCTAAATTGTCTCTTTCAGGTAGAGCAAAGGCAAGAGTTTGTCCAGGTTTTAAGTTGAGTAGGGTTTGGCTTAAAGGTAAGACTGCCAATTGTTTCCGCCACATTTCAACTTGAGCGATCGCTTCATCCAAAGCTTTTTGCCCCCGACAAATCCCTGCACTATCCCACATCAAGCTAGGCAATTCTTTTCGCAACTTCTGTATTATAGCTTGCTGTTGTGGCAAATTTGGCAAATTATCAATGATTAGACTTAAATTATCTCTAATTTGACTTGGCTGTTCATTGCTGTGTTTTGCCGATGGTTTCTCTTTTCCTTTTGGCGGTAAATTTTGCATTTGTGCGCCAAAAACTAAACATTCCAGTAGCGAATTGCTGGCGAGGCGATTGGCTCCGTGAACGCCTGTGCTGGCTGTTTCTCCTACCGCATATAAGCCGGGAATAGAAGTTTGATTGAGAGTATCGGCAACTATTCCCCCCATCCAATAATGAGCAGCAGGGGCGACTGGGATAGGTTCTTGAAATAGATCGATACCCCATTGAGCGCAAACTTGGATGATATTGGGAAATCTGTGGAGAATGCGATCGCTGGGAATTGGGCGCAAATCCAGCCAAACTTGTTTTTCCCCAGTCATTTGTAAATGGCGAAAAATAGCGCGACTAACGACATCTCTAGGGGCAAGTTCCCCGGAAGGATGATAGTCAAAAGTAAAGCGATAGCCTTTGCTGTCAACTAAATGTGCCCCTTCGCCGCGCACTGCTTCACTAATTAGAAAACGTGGTGCTCCGGCTTTTGTCAAGGCGGTGGGGTGAAACTGGAAAAATTCTAAATCTCGCAGGAGTGCGCCTGTGCGCCAGGCGATCGCCACCCCATCTCCCGTACTCACCGCCGGGTTAGTTGTCTGAGAAAATACCTGTCCACCGCCACCAGTGGCTAATACCACAGCCGAAGCTTTTAACCACCGCACCTGAGAGCCACAAATCAGGCTAATGCCTTGACAGCGCCCAGTTTCCGGCTCCATCCACAAACTCAAGGCAAAAGCTGGGAAAAGTAGGGTAATATTTTTGCGCTCTGTTGCGAGTGCTGCCAAAGTCCCGATCACCGCCCGCCCAGTAGTGTCAGCGGCGTGGAGCACCCGCCGCCGGGAGTGGGCGGCTTCTAGGGTGAGAGCGAGATTAGTCCCAGTGCGATCGAAAGCTACACCCATTTTTACCAGAGACTCAACACAGGCCGGCGCTTGTTCTGCCAAAAATTTTACCGCCTCAAAATCGCACAAACCCGCACCAGCAGACAAAGTATCTTCAACGTGCAGTTTGGGAGAATCATCGGGGGCGATCGCAGCCGCAATTCCCCCTTGAGCCCAATCACTAGCAGAAATCGGCAATATCTCTTTGCCAATTAAACAGACTTGAAAATGCTCTGGGAGACAAAGAGCCGCATACAAACCCGCCGCGCCAGCACCTACAACCAATACATCGAAATAGTCAGGTATGCAAGAAAAATCATCATTCACCATTTAGCCATTATTGCTTACTTCTTGGTCAATCTTAGTGTTATGCGTTACTGTTTACATAAGCAACCAATAGTTAATCAAAATTACTCAACTGATAGATGCAACAAGATTAAATCTAAAAATTACATAAAAATTATGTAAAAACCGGATTTCTTTAGCCTTCAGCGATCGACCTCCAGCAAGAAACCCAGTTTCTATCATAGTTGTATCAACCCTAAACTCGTAAAATCGGTCTAGTCGTAGAGTCCGTTATTCAACCTGTTGTCACCCTCAATGAAAACTGATTCAACATCAGTCACCGTAAAGTTATCAAGGTTGTCTTTTAACACCTTTTTCTGAGCTTCCGTCAAACCAGGAATATTCAACACATCCTCAACCTTTTCGTAAGGAGCATTCTTAATAATTAACGAAGCCAAAGTTGGGTATAACCCTGGATAGACCCGAAATTTCCGCACGCTGCTATTGTTCAAATCCAGTTTTTTGCCATACTCTGTGGCCAGTTTCTCGTCAGCGCGATTAGTTCTGACAGTCTCAGCAGCCAAGACAGAGGATGAAGGCAAAACAAAAGTGGTTAAGTTTGCTGCCAAAGCATTCTGGCTCCCCAGCCACCCGCAGGAAACTACCAACAAGGTCAATACAACCAAAAAACGAGCCAATATCTTCATTTGTTTATTACTCCCAGTTTTTACACAGCATTTCTTGACTAGACTACCATTTCACCAATACAGTTTTGCAACCGATCGCCTAGTGAAAACTGCGAACTTTTAGCTTTTGACTGTTAAGTATTGCAACAGAGTAGGTACATTTTCCCATTCGTCCCATCCATCCCCTCTAGCCCATATACCCCATGCCCATCTATCCCAGATATTCCATCGAAACCATCCATTCCATCCACCCCATCTTTCCCATCTGCCCCATCCTACCCAGACATTCCAGTTATTCCAGATGTTCCAGGTATCCCATGTCTCCCATTGATTAATCTCGGAAGTATTGATTACTTTCTCAATTTTTGAGGTAGGAGAATTATTAGCTGTATTATTAGTTGAATTAGTTGATGAAATTTGGGATATCTCTCTGGGTGGATTGATTTGAATTTCTTGTCCCGTTTTGTTCAAAGCAAGTTTTTGGCGATCTTTTGTCACCAGCATATTTTTAGGGATATCATTGCTAGGTGCTGATGCCACTAAAACAGAGGATGAAGGCGAGAAAAAATTTTTCAAGTCTGTGGCTTGAAAATTTTGCTTTTCTAGCCATCCCCAAGAAACCACTACTAAGGTTAATAAAACCAAAAAGCGACTTAATATGTTCATTTTTTGTTGAAAAAGTAGGGGAAAATCTTGTTTTTAGACCAAGGATTGTGAATATATTAATGAAAGAAATCGGGCTTTGGTTTGACAGTCGCTGAAAGCACGAGCATTCATTCCTATTCCCGATTTCTGCGTAAGTCTTAATAACTGTTAACTATTGACAATTGGGATTTAGAGAAGTAGAACAAATCAACTGCTCATTTTTTCCATGTCTTTAGTGAGACATCATTGCCCAGTGACGCATCATCATCGGTCTATGAGGCATCATGCCCCAGTGAGGCATCATCATTGCCCAGCGGTGCATCATCATGCGCCAATGACGAATAATGCCCCAGTGAGGCATCATGCCCCAATGAGGCATCATCATTGCTGAAACATTGAGTAAGTCATCAACGTTTTCGATCGGTTGATTATTCATAATTAAAGCCACTTGAGCCTGATACATTCCAGGATAGGTCTGAACCTCTTGGGCGCTGGTATTCCACTCAATTTTTGAGTTTGACTGTGTTGATAGAAGATTGTCGGCAGTATTATTGATTGGTGCGTTAGCTACCAATGCAGAAGATGATGGCGAGGTCAAATTGCTTAAGTTAGTGGATTCAGGATTTTGGATTCCGAAATATCCCCAGGAAACCACTAATAAGGTCAAGACGACCAAGAAGCGACTCAATATGTTCATCTGTGTTATTGCTCCCACTTTTACAGACAGGATTTTTTGATTGACTACTATCTCACCAATACAGTTTTTCGGGGAAATATTTAGTGGTTAGTGGTTGGTGACGATCACTACCTATCTGTGCTACTACCTATCTCCCTTTTTTGGTTAGCTGCCTTTTGTTCTCAGAAAATTATCTAAGTCAACGAAGGTGCCACCGTAAGTCACTGTGGGGGTGTCGTAGCCTTTCAGATCGACATTATACTGCTTAAAAGCGCTGCCCCCTCCTAAATCTAATAAATATTTGTATGTTGTTTCTCCAAGAGCAATATCTTTACCAATTTGTTTGGTGCAAGATTCCAGGCGAAAGGCGGCATTGACGGTATCGCCGAGAGCGGTATAGTCTGAGCGATCGCTGCTCCCAGCATTTCCTACCATTGCGTAACCAGTATTAATTCCGGCTCCAACTCGTAGGGGAAAGGGTAAGGGATAACGGCTACTCAGTTCGTTGGTTGCTTTGTGGAGTTCGCTGAGAGCTTGACAAATTCGCAGCATCTCATCTTGACTGACACCGTTAGGTTTGTGAAACCAGACGGCCATGATTGCGTCGCCGATGTATTTGTCTACCCAACTACCATGCTGGCGGATGATTTGCCCAGCTTGGCGAAACCAACTGCCGATGACTTCTGAGAGGATGGTTTCGTCAAGTTGTCTGGTGAGAATTGTAAAGTCTCTGATGTCCATGACCATGACTGAGATGAGACTGCGAACTGTTAAAGTTGCTGTAAAGTCTTCAGAGTCAGCCTCGGTTAGAGGATCGGGTAGTTGGTTGCTAGGGGGACAATTGAATTCTAGTTCGGTTTGACCGAAGACTAGGCGATCGCTATTTTTTAAGGTGACAGGAATACTCACCCGCCGCCCGTTGACAAAGGAGCCGTTACGACTGCCGAGATCGATTAGGTAAAATTCACCTGTTTCCATCCGTTGCAACATCGCGTGGCTGCGGGAAATCCATCGATCGCTTAACACAAAATTATTATCATCACTCCGCCCTACAGTCCAGCAATTGCTGCCTACCAGGGGCAGATAGCGATTGCCTGCATCAGTGCGAAGTACCAAATGAGGAGTTGGTTGTAACGTCACCACAGGCACAAAAATGACACCTAGTTTTTAGTTCGCGCTTTGCGACCAGTAAAATTTAAGTTATTTCCCCAAGGGGTAATCATGGTGGGCGATCGCACTTTGGCAAGTTGGGATTTCCCAGATGTCAATGTTGCTACCCGCCTATGATGAATCCTAGCAGTAATTTTCTCTATAGCCAAGTTGAGGAGAATATAATAATGCTGAAGGTGGTTAAAACTACCTAATGTCGTTTTCCTGTTTTTGGGTCTAAAGCCGCGCTTGTTTCTTACATACTGAACTTTTTTTATGATTGCTTTAGTTGATTTGTTTTTCGCTCAAGCTCCGGCTGTGACTGCTGGGGTACAATCTGAGATTAGTATTTTGCAGGCGATTGTTTTAGGGATAGTGCAAGGTTTGACGGAGTTTTTACCGATTAGTAGTAGTGCTCATTTGAAGGTGGTGCCGTTAGCTTTGGGTTGGGGCGATCCTGGTGTTGCTTATACTGCGGTGATTCAGTTAGGAAGTATTGCGGCTGTATTGTGGTATTTCCGAGAAGATTTGACAAGTATTGTCACAGGTGCATATAAGGCGATTGTTGAATCTAAATATGATTCCCAGGATTTTCGCATGGCGTTAGGAATTGGTTTGGGTACGTTACCGATTATATTTTTTGGGTTGTTGATTAAGGTGTTTGTGACGGATTTCGATCGCTCGCCTTTGCGAAGTTTGATGGCGATCGCGATCGCTTCGATTGTGATGTCTTTATTATTGGGAATAGCGGAAAAGTTTGGTAAACGTCAGCGAGATTTTGAAAAGTTGACTGTCGGAGATGGTGTTTTAATGGGATTAGCTGAGGCTATGGCTTTAGTTCCTGGGGTTTCTCGTTCGGGTGCTACTTTAACGGCAGGATTGTTTATGGGATTGGAAAGGGGGGCGGCTGCCAGGTTTTCTTTTTTGTTAGGAATTCCGGCAATTACTTTGGCTGGTTTGGTGGAGTTGAAGGGGGCTTTGGGAGCGGGTTTGGGTGATGCGGGAGTTGTAGCTTTGGCGGTGGGAACTGTATCGTCGGCGGTGTTTTCTTATCTGGCGATCGCGTGGTTGTTGAAGTTTCTACAAACTCAAAATACGTGGGTTTTTGTTTGGTATCGTTTGAGTTTTGGGATAGCTATTTTGTGTGCGATCGGGGGTGGAATACTGAAAAATTCGTAAAATTACCCGGCGATTTCTAATCGCCGGGATATTTTTACCTATCTACCAAAACCCTTACCCCGACTAACGGAAGGCAAACAAACACAATTTTCTAACTGCGATCGCAATGTCTCATGTTCTAAACCTTGACCGATCAAAACAATTTGATTCTTTGGTTCACCTTTCCACTCAGAATCATCAATCGAAAACCGCTTCCCACTCAAATGAAAAATATGCCGCTTCGGACTCTCATCAAACCACATGATCCCCTTAGCTCTAAACACATTCTCTGGTAATTGATGATCCAAGAAATACTGAAACTTCCTTAAAGAAAAAGGCTTATCGCTCTGGAAAGAAAGGGAAGTAAAACCATCATTTTCTAAATGGTGAGAATGATCGTGGTGATGGTCATGGTCATGGTGATGATGTTCATGGTCATGGTCATGGTGGTCATGGTGTTCATGGTCATGGTCATGGTCATGGTGTTCATGTTCGCACTGAGAACGATCGTGATGATCGTGTTTATGACTATCAGTAGATTTCTCAGGTTGAAAATATTTATCAGACTCAAATAAACCCACACTTAAAATTAAAGGAAGAGGAACCTCCGATCGCACAGTCCGTACAATCCGCGCCCCCACTTTCACATCCCTAATCTTTACTTCCAACAAATCTAAATCCGCTGGATCGACCAAATCCGACTTATTCAACAAAATAATATCGCCGTAAGCAATCTGACTGTGAGCAGCTTGACTATTGAACAAATCTAAACTATAATTAGCTGCATCAACCACCGTCACAATTGAATCCAAACGAGTCATATCTCGCAATTCCGTACCCAAAAAAGTCAGCGCCACAGGCAAAGGATCGGCTAAACCTGTTGTCTCTACAACCAAATAATCCAACTTCTCTGGACGCTCTAAAACCTTATAAACTGCATTCACTAAATCCTCATTAATCGTACAGCAAATGCAGCCATTATTCAATTCCACCATATTATCATCGGTAGTAACGATTAGCTCGTTATCAATCCCGATTTCGCCAAATTCATTCACCAAAACTGCTGTTTTCAATCCCTGTTGATTAGTCAAAATATGATTCAGCAGTGTTGTCTTCCCACTACCCAAAAACCCAGTAATAATTGTTACTGGCAAACCAATTTTTGGTACATCCATCTCGGTTGTTAGTTGATTAGTTGTTGATTGCATAGTTTTGCTATTAAGTTGGAGTATCAGCGCCTTAGATTCAGACAGGACTTACGCCACCGGCACATATCGTAGGGTGCGTCAGCATCTGAGATCCTTGGTCTTCGTTGTCAAACCTCGGCTGACGCACCCTACAAGACTACTGGAGTGTGACAGTTGCGTAAGTCCTATCAGATCAAAAAAGCTAGTGTATCAATTTTACCTCTAGTTTCTCCTCCTTTGAAGACATCAAGCAAATTATCTACTGCGTGTTTCCACGTAAATCCCCTAGCTACAAAATTCGGACCAGTGTAGCGAGATCGTGCTGCAATTTCTGGTTTTTCGATTACAGTTTCCATCAACTCTATTAAATGATTTACATCGGGAGCTAAGATAAAAAAGCTTTGGTTTTCAACAGTCATCGGAGTAAATTTGCTCTCAATTAATAGGGCAAAATCTGGATGAGTAAAATCATCCGTCGGACCACCTTTAGTGCAGATGACTGGCAAACCGCAAGCTGTAGCCTCTAATACTGGTAAATTGAAACCTTCTGCTAAATAGGGAGAAACATAAGCATCAGCGGCTTGATATAACTGAGCTATTTGAGCAAAGGATAACTGATTACCAGTATAAAGCAATCTGGCGGCTACTTTTTCTTTTTCAGCATCATTTAAGAGTTCTTGGCTGGCTTTAGCAATATCTTCCCTAGAGGGATAAAGCAATTCTGAACCTTTTAAAACTAATCTAGCATGGGGATAGCGATCGACTACTACTGCGAAGGCTTTTAATAATTGCCGGATGCCTTTTCGATCGTTACAACCACCAATGTTTAAAAATATAAAATTATCTTCCCATCCCCATTTTTTGCGTAAATTTTTCCTGTGTTCGTTAATTAGTGGATAATAAATATTAGTATCTACACCCAAGGGAACAACAGTAATGCGGTTATGGGCAACGCCACTGCGAATTAATCCGGCTTTTGACCACTCAGAACAAGTGATTATTTTACTCTCTGAATTAACAGGGGTTTCTGTTAGGGAAGATACGCCTATGCCGGCTAATACGTTATTAGTAACTACTCCCCATTCTGTTGCTGCAAATACCCACGTTTGGGGGCTTGACGATCGCGCAAAATTCCAAGGACAATAGAGGCGCAGAGTGACATCTGCGGCTTGATTGGGTTCGGGGGTGCGGATTTTACATAATGTTTCAATTGCCCGATCGCTAACTTCTGTTTTCCAAGCGCGATCGATATAGGGCATATCCTGATGAAAAATCTCTAACTCAGGACGACTCAGCATTTCTAGTAATTGAAACTGATTAATAATGCTGTAGGAATGACAAAGAAAACGCCAACCTTCAATAATAATCCGCAATAAAACCTCCTAAAATAAGGAAGAAGGAAGAAGGAAGAAGGAAGAAGGAAGAAGGAAGAGGGAAGAAGGAAGAGGGAAGAGGGAAGAAGGAAGAAGGAAGAAGGAAGAAGGAAGAAGGAAGAGGGAAGAGGGAAGAAGGAAGAAGTAATTTTGATCCCAGTTAACAGTTAACAGTTAACAAATAACAGTTAACAAATAACAGTTAACAGTTAACAGTTAACAAATAACTAATTTTTCATAACTTCCCAATCTTTAATTCGCCACTTGCCATTAATGCGGACTAATTCATAGCGTACTCGTAAATTATCATTACGGGAACCCGTAGGCTGGCCGCGCTCAAAAACCTGTGCTTTTTCTGTCACTTCGGCTTCTACTTGACCTTGATCGGGATTAGCTTCGCTAACCCGATATGAAACCACCTTTACAGTGTGTTCATAATTTTGATAAATATTGTTTCGCTGTTGAGTTTCTGCCATTGGTATCCATCTCGCTAAAGCTGGCTCTACCAGAATTTCCTTTAACTCGTCAATAGCGTAGTCTTTACCTAAAGCTGCTTGTTTAGCTGTCAACCACAATTCAATTATTTGCTTACCTGTTTCTGCGTTAAGCTCTCTGGCATTAGGAGGAAGAGTTGGCGTTGGTATAGCTGGAATTTCGATCGGTGGCTCTTTAAGGCTAACAAGGGCTTGCTCTCCTTTGAGGGGTCCTGAGAGGTTTTCTAGGGCATTTGCCAGCCACTTCAAGGTTTGTATTGTTAAAAAGCCTAGTAGGAGAAAAATTAGAATAGCTGCCCCGATCGCGATCGCTCGTTTTTTCGACATTTCCATCGATTTAAACTGACTCTGTAATTGTTGCCAGTTCAAACCTCCTTTGCCAACTGATGGGGTTCCACCCTCTCCTGTAGTCGATATGCGGCGCGATCGCCCTTGATGGGGTCGTTTACGTTCGGTTCCGGGAGGGAGCGATCGCCGCCCGCCCTCAGACACCGTATTCGTCTGAACATTAGCAGCCACCAAAGGTGTTGCTGGTGCCAAACGAGGGGTGACAGTCGGATTCGAGACTTTGGCATTGTTTCGCATCGCTGGTGTCACAGAAATTTCTGGAGATGTCAAAGCCACATTACCAGTCCGATAAGCTGGTGGGGGTGCTGGGGGAGCGATCGCCTCTTTTTCCCTCGTCAAAGGACGCACAACTTGAGGTTTACCCAAACGTGGTTGCACCGCCACCCACTCATTCGCCGCCTCAGCTTCCGTCGGCAAAGCCTCCAAATAAGCTTGCACATTCTTATCGGCAAAATAATCCTTCAAAGACACCGACTCACTAGCCAAATCCCGGAAATGAGGAAAAACTTCTTCCTTCAACCAATGTTCCGAATACAAGCACAAACCGGGCAATAAATCCGGCGAATCTTGAGAATTTTCCCGAATAAAATTCAGAGGTTCGCTTTCCGAGCTCAATTCCAAAGAGCGACTAGCCTCTTCTGTTTGCCCCAATAACAGAGAACAAACAGCCTTTTCCAAATGCACATCTTGACGGCGGCCTAACTGCATCAGCATCAACTTAGCACGGCGGATCAGTCCTGGCTGCCGACTGGCAAAACCTTGAGCCAATAGAGTATAAACCGCTAAATAGGTAGCCACTGCCGAGGGGCGACGAGCTTCCGCCTCAAATAAATTTTGTTGTTCAACAGTAGTTAGGTGTTTGCGTAATTGCTGCATAAAGCGGAGGAAGTCTTCTACACCTAAACCAGATTGGTCATCACCAGAGCCATCTATCCCGCCGCGTTCTTGGAGCATTTCCCGAAGGAATTGTAACCCACGATGGCGATCGGCTACTTTTTCTGCTGGTAGGGCCAACAATTCTAAAATTCTATAGGGACGCAGCTTGTAGAGATCGGCTTGCATTTCTCCCCTCACACTAGGAAATAAACTTTCGCGTAGCAATAAATCTTGACCTGCTTCTAAAGATAAAGTTGCATTTTCGTGCTGACCTTGTTGCCATTGTTCTCTGCCGAGTTCCAGATAAGCAAGAGCAGAAGTTAAAACTATATCAGGTCGCACCAATTGGGGATCGCCAAAACTGCCATCTCGGATCTTGTGACTACCATTGTTGAGGTAGGGACGGGCAAGCTTTAGGACTTGTTCGTATTCCCCTAGCTCTTGCAGGATCAGCAAAGCTCCTGCAAATTGCTGTGCTTCAATCTCAATGCTGGGCGTGTGGGGGTCCGGGGACGCATCTGAAGCCCAGAGGTCAGAGTTGAGGTTGTCTTCTGTATCTTGAAGGAGCGTAGCGTTGGTAGTTCTTTTTTGACCTGCTGCAATTTTTTCCCAGGGGTGTTTTGCCCCTAAGCCTGAGTCATTTTCAGCATCGTAGGTTTTGGCTAGGAAACTGGCATCATAAGCTAATCGTTGTTCTGAGTTGGACAGAACAGCGTAGGCTTCGTCAAAAAGTTGTTTCCGAGCCGCGATCGCTACTTGTGAATACTCCCGGCGCGGAAGTTGTAAAGTGCGATCGCGATGAGCCTGCTGCAACTGTTCGGCAGTTGCTTGGATTGGCAGACCTAAAATCCGGTAGTAGTCCAGTGGAATTAGCACAGCCCACTTCCCCAAAACGCCAGCAACTTAATTAGCATATCTTAGCTAAGGTTAGCCAAAAACATAAGTGTTACGGATTACCGAAGTTGGCAGTTATGGTTATTAATCCCCATCTTGCCGAAATGCCTTTAGCTTAGTTTATTGTAACAACTTACGAACATTTACTTCAATAATGTTACTAGGGTTCGCTCTCTCCCTTGTACCATCAAAGTTTAAAGTTAAAAATCTAATCTGCCAAGAGGGTACTAGAAAATGGGACAAGAACGAACTCTACCAGCTTTTGATGTAACGCGGGTAAATATTTCCCAAGAAGAAGGGCTGATGCTCTACGAGGATATGGTTTTGGGGCGCTTTTTTGAGGACAAGTGCGCTGAAATGTACTACCGGGGCAAAATGTTCGGCTTTGTTCATCTTTACAACGGTCAGGAAGCGGTTTCTACTGGTGTGATTCGATCGATGCGCCGGGATGAGGATTATGTGAGTTCTACTTACCGGGATCACGTTCATGCTTTAAGTGCGGGGGTGCCGGCGCGGGAAGTTATGGCTGAGTTATTTGGGAAGGCGACGGGTTGCTCCAAGGGGCGGGGCGGTTCGATGCACATTTTCTCGGCGGAGCATAATTTGTTGGGTGGTTATGCTTTTGTAGCTGAGGGGATACCTGTGGCGACGGGGGCGGCTTTTGCGTCGAAGTACCGCCGGGAAGCTTTGGGAGATCCTAAGTCGGATCAGGTGACGGCTTGTTTTTTTGGGGATGGGGCGGCGAATAATGGTCAGTTTTTTGAGTGTTTGAATATGGCGGCTTTGTGGAAGTTGCCGATTCTTTATGTGGTGGAAAATAATAAGTGGGCGATCGGTATGGCTCACGATCGCGCTACTTCTGACCCCATGATTTACAAAAAAGCGGCCGCTTTTGGGATGGCTGGTTTTGAGGTGGATGGGATGGATGTTTTGGCGGTGAGGGAAGTAGCAAAGGAGGCTGTGGCTCGCGCTCGCGCTGGGGAAGGGCCGACTTTAATTGAGGCTTTAACTTATCGTTTTCGAGGCCATTCTTTAGCCGATCCTGATGAATTACGTTCTAAGGAAGAGAAGGAGTTTTGGTTTCCTCGCGATCCGATTAAAAAGTTAGGTGGTTATTTGATTGAGCATAATTTGGCAACTGCGGAACAGTTGAAGGAAATTGAACAAAAGATTCAAGCGGTAATTGATGATGCGGTGGAGTTTGCGGAGACGAGTCCTGAACCCGATCCGAGTGAGCTTTATCGTTTTATCTATGCTGAGGATGAGTAATTCTAGTTCGTAGTAAGCGCTTTAGCGCTAAAGCGCTTACTACAAACAAGCGAATTATTTAATTTCTATTCCTTTTAATTGGCATTAATCCAGAATTAAGTCGATGTAGATAGTCTTTGAGATCGGCAGATACTTCATTAGATAGTAAATAACAGGCGATTAGATTGGGAACTGCCATGCTTAGTGACATCATATCAGAGAAATCAACGACCGATCGCACGCTCACAATTGTACCTAAAAAGGCAAAGAAAATGTAAATAAGGTGATAGAGAATTAGAGTTGGTTTACCAAAGAGATAAATCCAAGCTTGTTGGCCGTAGTAACTCCAAGAAATTAGAGTAGAAATGGCGAAAAGGAGCACACAAATGAGCAAAATTATGGGAAACCAATCGGTAATTGTTTTGAAGGCTTCGGTGGTGATTCCTATTCCTGATGTGCCTGATGGTGATGTAGCATAAACGCCTGTGGATACGATGGTAATTGCTGTGAGATTGCAAACGATAATGGTGTCGATGAAAGGTTCGAGTAAGGCAACTATTCCTTCGCGGAGAGGTTCGTTAGTTTTGACTGCGGCATGAGCGATCGCGGCTGTTCCGATGCCGGCTTCGTTGGAGAAACAACTACGTCGAATACCCATTACCATTGAGCCGATAATGCCACCGGCGACGGCTTGGGGAGCAAAAGCTGAGGTAATAATTGTGGCGATCGCGCCGGGAATTAGGTTAAAGTTATGAATCAGAATTGTGCCGCAGGCAATGATATAAAGAATTGCCATACTCGGTGTAAGTTTATCTGTAATTGTGACAATTCTGGTAATGCCACCAATGAGTACAAAACCGACTATTGTGGCAATAATAATACCAAATAACCAGTTAGGAAGTCCTGGGATAATTTCGATGAAGGCGGCGGCGGCTTGATTGGATTGAAAAACACTGGTTCCTAATGTGGCAGGAATTAGTAGGAAGGTAAAAGTATAGGATAAAAATTGTCCTATTTTACTCATTCCTCGGTCAGCAAAACCTTTTTTGATATAGTACATAGGACCGCCTTCGACAGTGCCATCGGCTTCTATAATTCGATATTTAGTTGCTAATCCGCATTCCATAAATTTTGAGGTCATGCCCACAAATCCGGCTAATGTCATCCAGAAAGATGCACCGGGTCCACCAAGTTGAATTGCGATCGCAACTCCGGCAATATTTCCTAATCCGATAGTTCCTGATAGGGCGGTTGCTAAGGCCTGAAAATGAGATACTTGGCCGCTATCGTTGGGATCATCGTATTTACCCATTACTACATCAATGGCGTGTTTAAATAGTCGAATGTTGGGGAAACCAAGGCGAATTGTAAAAAATATGGCGGCACAAATTAGCCAAAGGACTATTAGGGGAAAGCCATTTTCGCCACCAATTTTGAAAAAGATGACGATGGATAAACGATCGACTATTTCCTGAAATACGGTATCAATTATATCAAGGATGTTAGGCAATAATTCTGTATTTTGAGATAGCATTGTGGGCAATAATTTCAGTAATAAAAAGGTGGCTATATATATTTTATCAGTGATTCAGCAATGCCTAAAAAATATATAGCCTTAGCGAAGGCTGCCATGAGGGGGGCGATCGCTCCGGCAATATAGTAGAATAGAATTATTGAGTTGAAAAAAACATAAATGACCAGTACATCCAAAAGCGAATTAACCAATGAACCTACACTGGTAGACGTAATCGAGAAGTTAGACCAGCTATCGACTGATGTAGGTCAGCTATCTACTCGTGTGGATAGGCTATCGAGGGATTCCGAGAAGTTTAACGATCGCTTTTCAAACTACCAGCAAGCTACTCAGTGGGTGGTGCAACTTGCTTTTACTTTAATTGCTAGTGCGACTATTACAATTATTATCACTTCAGTGCTGCGAAAGTAATCGAAAAAAATGCGATCGCGTGGATCAAGAAACCGGGTTTCTTCATCAATATTTCGGTAGGATGCAAAAGTTATCGTAGAAACCCGGTTTCTGGGAGAGGTGCGATCGCGTTTTTTTTCGATTACGATCCTATTTCTAAAGCTACTATGAGACATTGATTAACTTGATTGAGCGCGATCGCAGATAAATCTCCAAGTTGTCTGACTATCATGGACTTAAGTAGTCGGACATAAATAAACAATACATTTTCCCGTTGTGCCAAAGCGATAACTTGTTGATACAAAGAATCAGGAATTGTTGTAAATGCAGAAGACGTATTAGCTCAACTTAGAGATCGGGTTCAAAAAGCCAGAGTAAACAATATCAGACTGAAACCCCAAGATGTCTAAAAGCCTTGTAAACTGAGCGTAATTTTAATGGAGCTAAGCGGGCTCGAACCGCTGACCCCTACAATGCCATTGTAGTGCTCTACCAACTGAGCTATAGCCCCTTGTTTTCACCGTATTCCATTATTACTCAAGTGCTTCATACTTGTCAAGTATTTTTCCAAAAATAATTTTACCTCTGTCTCAGGGATTGTCAAAAATACCTGGAATGAGTTCGATGCGATCGAGTGCAACTATCCAAACTGGGAGGAAGTATGGCGGTCAGGACTCATAAGCCCTCGGTCAAAGGTTCAAGCAATAAAATTGAATGGCTCAGGCGGGATTTGAACCTGCGACCGAGGGCTTATGAGTCCCTAGCTCTACCACTGAGCTACTGAGCCGAATTGGTTTCACGATTTATCATCATAGCACAAGGTTGCCAACCATCGGAAGATAAAAATGATAAAAATAATCGAACTTTTGACTCATAGTGATTACTTTTTATAATATTCCAACCGCCAAAAGACCAAAACTAAGACGCAAAATTATGGTACTTGACAAATCTAATCAACGCCATCATTAAAAAACTAAGGATAAAAAAGTTTGCCTTGAGCAGTTAAGGGGGCATTCCAGCCCCTAAACAACTCAAGATATCTTATTGAGCAGCAGCACTCCTAGAGTCATCTGGCAAAAACGCCATAGGATTAACAGCACCTTGTCCAGAGGGATGGATTTCAAAGTGCAAGTGTGGACCGGTACTAAAACCAGTGCTACCCATTTCTGAAATCTGCTGACCTTGAGCCACACGCTGACCTTTTTGTACCAAAAGTTTGTTGTTGTGAGCGTAGAGCGTCAGGTTGCCATTGTCATGGGTAATTTCCACTAGATAGCCATAGCCGCCATCATTCCACTCTGCATAAGTCACCACACCCGCATCAACAGCCACAATTGGTGTACCGATATCACCTGCAATATCAATACCCTTGTGCATACGTCCCCAACGCCAGCCATATCCAGAAGTAAGAACACCTTTAGCGGGCCAAATAAACCCTTTAGATGGCATAGAACCTCCGGGCAAATATGTATCTGCGCCAGGAAGAGGGGGTAATTCAGGAGAAACCATGCGTCCCAGCGAAGGATTGCTCAGGGGATCGTAAGCATCTGCGCCCAGGGGTGCTCTAGCAACGATCGGCTGCTCAGGAGTTTTCTCCAAAGTCTGCACTGAGGACATTCCGGCGGTAGCATTCGCACGTTCTTTTTGTCGTTGCTGCTGAAACTGCCGCGCCCACTCTTGGGCTTGGGGGGTGCTGATTTCATGCTGTACCGCTTGAGCGTAACGGTTAGGGCTGAACTCTGGATTAATTAGTTCGCTTTTTTGGGAATCCAATACTTCGGTTTTTGGCATCTGGGTGTTGTTAACAGGAGATGTCATTGATACCGATCTTGGTTCTGGCTGATTTTTCCGATCGGACCGATATTCCTCCCGGAGCCGAGTAATTTCTGCTCTCAACCGATCTGCATAAGGGTTGGGTAGATGGGCAGTTTCACCTTCTTGTGGAGCGACTGTCACCCGATCGCGACTGACAGAGCCAAGCTGTACAGGAGAAGGCAGAGTAGCCGTTTTGTTGCCATCTAACTCTGTTTTTGGAGAAGTCAATCCAGAATTAGAATTAGTAGCATCTGAGGCATTTTGGGAGTCAGCGGATACAGGAATTGGTGCGATCGCCCCTGTAAATTTAAGATGAGCCTTGTCTGCGCTCTTGCCCTGGGTATTTATCCCGACTGTGGAAAATTGTGTTAAGGGGATACTATTAGTTTTTGCAACAGTCGGCACGGAAAAAGATGCTGCATCAGTCGCATTAGTCAGCGAAGAGATTACCGATACAATTGGTGTAGATGGGGTAGAGCCAAAACTGGGGGCGGGAGCTAACTGAGCCGGCATCAAAGATGTGGCAGTTTCTGTAGCGGTTGCTTCGGCAGTAGAGTTCGAGCCTGGTATAACTGTTACCGATGGTTCCCCAGAGCTATTTGCATCGATTTGGGGAATTTTTAGGGCTTGATTGGGTTTGAGGCCATAGGGGTCAATGATGTTATTGGCTGACATCAAATCTCTGACGGATACGCCATAAATTTGCGCGATCGCATCGAGAGTATCACCCGGCCGCACGTTGTAAATCGCCGATGACGATGGAGTAACCATCTCAGTAGGAGCGATCGCGACTGTCCCCGTAACATTCTCTCCTAGCCGGGGGTCAGCCGACTGACCAACAGGTTGTGGTGCTAATCCAGCCTGAGTATCAGAATTCAGAGCATTGAATTGATCCGTAGGCAATGTCGGCAAAGTTTGCCGTACTGTTGCCCTCTCGTTTGCTGGTTCAAGAGCCGCAGTAGATTCTTGTTGCTGTTGCTGTCTGGGTACTTCTTGTCTGGATGCAGATAAATTTTCTGCTTCCTGGGTAGTCTGAGTTTGAGCGATCGCCTTAGAATGGCCGAGTTGCTTGCTCCAGCGGTTAATTACACCGTCTTTAACCCCCGACTCACTAACCGCAATCTCTTCCCCAGATGAAGCATCAAACTGCTCTGCCTGATTTGACTTGAAATCTTGTTCAAGATCGACATAGCGAGTTTGAGATGGCAACGTCGCAACGGTATTGCTAGTTTTCGCATCCAAGCTTCTACCATCCAGCGAGGGGATTTTTAGCTGCTGTCCCACTTGCAGTAAGCTATCCGACCTAATGCCATTAGCATTTGCCAAGGTATTCGGATCGACTTCATAATTCTGAGACAATTCCCACAGGGTTTGTCCCTTCTGCACCTTAACAACCATTGGGTTTACCGATGCAACCAAGGCAGAGGCAGTTTCATCCTCAACACTTAGAGTTTTAGGCTGTAAGGTCTGGGAATTAGGTTGCATTTCGGTAGTAGTTTCCGTTGTTACAGGCTCAGTCGCTGCGGCAGCGTCATGTCCTGTGGGTAACAAAATGCCGGAAGCACCTACAATTGCCAGTCCAATTGCTGCTACAGAACGAGATCTACAACTGGCTGCATGAGCCTGTTTAGATAGTTCCACAGTACCGTCGATGTTGATTTCACGGTCATCAACAAGATTTAATTTATCTGGATTTGTTCGTTTCATAAAAACGACCTCCTACAAAAAGCGCTTAACAGTCCTTGGAAACATTCAAGGTAATGGCATATCAAGATGATGGCATCACTGATTGAAATCACTTACAAAGAGATCCCCATCGTAAATAGCCATCGTGCTTAGGCAAGATTACCCTGCTTTTTCAATTTAGACAAGCTTTAAGGCTAAAAAATTTTTACGAGTGGTTTACTTCTATTGAAGTGACACTTGTTCAAGGCTTTTTGAATAATAGCTTTTACCTTTGAAGATGCCATCCCTGTTGCCTTGAAGCCTTGATATGCCTTTACATAATTCAACTTTATGCTGTTTAACAGGGAAACCACAACCGTAAATATACTGGATACTGGATACAAATGTTACTTCGGTAAGGTAAGGGAGAATCAACCCCAAAAGAGTCTATTCCTCTTATCTGACAGTCTTTTGAGTCATTTTAGTCGTCTAAGTATTTTTAGAGACTATATGATCAAAATCTATCAATGAAGTTCGTTAATATAGCAAGATGTATATAGAAATTTCTTATCTTAGTAATTTCTATTCCAGATCGCCTATTTGCCGCCGTGCTTCAAACAAACCCACTGCTACACTGACGGAGAGATTTAAGCTGCGGACTCCTGGCTGGCTCATGGGGATATAAACTGTGTTGGTGCAAGCGTCTAAAATTTCTGGTGGTAGTCCTGTGGTTTCTGCCCCAAATAGTAACCAATCATTGCTATGAAACTTAAAATGGGTGTAATTGTATTGTCCCTTGGTACTGAAACCAATCCAGCGCCCGCCTTGCTGTTGGTGGTAAAGTTTAAAGTCTTCTAGGTTGTTATGGGTGTGGAGCTTAACGTAGGGCCAATAATCTAAACCGGCTCGTTTGAGGTAGCGATCGCTAATTTCAAAGCCTAATGGTCCAACTAAATGCAATTCTGTACAGGTAGCAGCGCAAGTACGAGCAATATTGCCAGTATTTGGCGGAATTTGCGGAGAAATCAAAACAACAAAGGGCATGGAATATATAGCTTTTTGTTATGGAATGTCAAAGGATCTCATTGATTAAATATTCTGATAGTTTGCGATCGCTCTAACGGGACTTACGCACCCAACCAAAGAAACCGATTTTTTTAGTAGGAATGGTGTGTTACGCTTCGCTAACACACCCTAAAGATGGGGAAAGAAGGTATAGACCTATTTGATAGGTATTGCTGTTGCTGTAAGCCTTATGCAAGAAAGAATTTTCTAAATTATTAGCGAAGCTTTTCTTCCCCTAGCCCCCTTCAATTAAGCCACTAACTGCTGACAGATATTCTCTTCAAGCTCTCCTTCCTGCTCTCGCATTGATTGAATTCCTTGGATAATAATGTTGCGGCTGTCAAGACCAGCACTATACATTCTTAACCATTGTTGGGCTTCATTACCTTCGCGGAGAATTTTTTTCAAGGGGGAGAGGAAGCAGCTAAAGCCTCGCTGTTTGGCAATTGGCCAAACTTGCTGATAAAGTTCCTCAATCCAATCTCTAGCAAGAATTTTTCTGCAATCTTGCCAATGGGTGAGTTCGGCATCCAAGCTCAACTTGGAGGCGGCGGCTTCATTGGCTTCTGTGATGGCAATTAAGTCTTGATTACAAGTAGCGGGGGGTAAGTTACTGATTTCCAGGGGATCTAAACTGGGATCTTGGAGCATTTGCCAAAGACGAGCTTCTAGTAAGGCGGTGATGGCGAGTAGGGAAATGGGGCTGGTAACGAGATCGCAGATTCTCATTTCGGCTCGATTTAGATTGTAGGGGCGGCGATCGCCATTAGGTCGAACTGATGACCAAAGATGTCGGACATTTTGCATTGTCCCGGCGGCTAGTTGTTCTTCGGTCCACTGGATATAATGGCGGTGGCTTTCAAATAGGGGGACAATGGCGGGAGTTTTGGGGAATAAGCCCCAGCGTGTGGAGTGATAACCCGTAACTGCACCATCCAAGAAGGGGGAGGAGGCGCTAAGGGCGAGGTACAGGGGGGCTTCTACCCGGATGAGACGAATGGCTCGCATGAGCAATTCTGGTTGGGCGATACCGATGTTGATGTGAATGCTGGCGGTGACGACTTTGGTGCCGTAGGTTTGTTCGATGTAGGTGTGATAAGGGTTTTGGGGATCGGAGCGGTAAAAGCGATCGCTTCCACCCAAGGATAAGGTACTTCCGGGATGTATGGTATAGTCACCTAGTTGTTTTAGGTAGGTTCTTAGGCGACGGCGGGGTTTGACGAGGGCGCAAAGTAGGCGATCGTAGCTGTACAGAGGTGCTGTAGTATATTCCACATTACGGCTATCTGGCTCTCGCACGAATCCATCTAAATCGGACACAATCTTGTCTGACAAACCGACAATATCGCCTTGGGGGGTGCCGGTGTACATTTCTACTTCAAAACCTTTTGATAGCAGCACGTTATTTCCTCAGTTAAGTTGAGTCCTATTTTGATCATTGTAGCAGGATCGGAGGCTGTTTTAATCGTGGATAGAACCATCAGGCATTACTGTCCCGCTCATCTTTGTTCCTGTTAAGTTTGCATCTGTTAAATTAGCTCCTTCTAAGTTGGCATTGCTTAAATTTGTCACTTTTTTGTGACTGCGAAAGAAGGAACTGTGTAAGTCTGCGCCGCTTAAATTACTTTCAAATAAGTTGGCATATTCTAAGTTGGCTCCGTGTAGTTTTGCTTCTGTTAAGTCAGCTTGTGTGAGATTAGTTCCCCACAGTCTAGCATCTAATAAATTAGCTTGTTTTAAGTTGGCACTTTTGAGATTTGCTAAGGTCAAATTAGCATCCCATAATCGGCTATTATGCAAGTCGGCTTCGGTCAAGTTAGCTCTATTGAGGTCGGCTAAAACTAGCTCGGTATTTGCTAAGTTGGCTGAGGTGAGATCGGCTCCAGAAAGATTAGCATTTTTCAAATTAGCGCCTTCTAAGTTTGCGCCTTTTAAATTTGCGCCTGAAAGGTTAGCATCTTCGAGATTTGCTCCGTGCAAATCTGCGCCGCTGAGATCGCAGGAATCCCATAAAAATGTGACGCACAAGTTATTTGTTAATAGCTGATTGATATCGTCATCATTGGCGGCGATCGCAGGTGATGTTAAATACAGAGTGAAGAAGGCTATTGACAAGATTATAGAGGTTAAGGTTCTCAATCCTAAAACTATGTTCATACCAGTGACGGGATAGATGCTAAATAATTATAGTTTTCTCAGGTAGATGAGAATGGCTATGTCTCTAGTGTATCAAATAATCTGTTATGTTTGGTAAAATAGTCTATATGTGGATGTGCGATCGCCAAGGCGGTTAAGCCTCTGTGCGAAGCACGGCTTCCATTGCATCCCCTGTTCGCATTTTTCATGGCAGACCTCATGCTACACTTATGGCTTGGCTTACGCCCTATTGGATAGCAAATCGTGGTGCAGAAGGTATTATCGGCAGCAATATTAAGAGGTTGATTATGGTGTTACAACAGCCCGCCGCAATGGAGTACAGGAATATTTAGTTTGGGAAACTTTTGAAAATCGCTTTAGTTGGTTTAGATTGCAAGAGGAAGAATTTGTTTTAATTGAACCTGATGCAGAAGGTATTATCCGCAGCAATACTTTTCCTGGTTTGTGGTTAGCGGTATCTGCTTTACTAGCAGGCAATATGATAGAAGTGCTTTCGATGTTGCAATTAGGAATTACACGGGATGAACATCAAGTGTTTGTTTGGGAGTTGGCAGGGCGATCGCAGCCGTCTGCCTAACCACCAATGCTACTTTAGCGATCGCGCACTCCCTTGTAATCTGGCTTTATGGCAAATTCTTAAATTTAGTGTATCTGTACTTAGTAATCCAGTTGTGATATAAAACTACTAAGAATCTACCAAGTAATCGGAGATTCATCTATTATACTTTATCCCTCATAATTTTAAAAATGGGTATTCTGGTTGAGAACGTATCGAAGCGGTTTGGAAATTTCCAAGCTGTTGACCAAGTAAGCGTAGAGATTAAATCTGGCTCATTAGTAGCACTGCTGGGGCCGTCTGGCTCTGGGAAATCTAGTTTGCTGAGGCTGATTTCAGGTTTAGAGATGCCTGACTCTGGTAAAATCTGGTTGATTGGTCAGGATGCTACCTATCAAAATGTTCAAGAGCGAAATATTGGGTTTGTGTTTCAGCACTATGCCTTATTTAAACACATGACGGTGCGGAAAAATATTGCTTTTGGGTTGGATATTCAAAAGCGCCCTGCTGCTAAAGTAAAAGCGCGGGTTGAAGAATTATTAGACTTGATTCAATTACAAGGATTAGGCGATCGCTATCCTTCCCAACTTTCTGGCGGCCAACGTCAGCGAGTTGCTCTAGCAAGAGCTTTAGCAGTGGAGCCGAAAGTATTATTATTAGATGAACCTTTTGGCGCTCTTGATGCTAAAGTTCGCAAAGATTTACGGGCTTGGTTACGGCGACTTCACGATGAGGTTCATGTTACTACTGTTTTTGTGACTCACGATCAAGAAGAAGCGATGGAAGTAGCGGATGAAATTGTGGTAATGAATAAGGGTAGAGTTGAACAAGTTGGCAGTCCATCGGATATTTACGATCGCCCTGCGAGTGCTTTTGTAATGAGTTTTATTGGACCGGTAAATGTATTACCTAGCAATTCTGGGATTTTCCAAAGTAGCGGAATTGACTCAACTAATCCAGAAATTTTCTTGCGGCCTCACGATGTAGTAATTGCGACTAAACAAGAGCCTCTAACTGTGTCAGCAAAGGTTAATCGTTTAGTTCATTTAGGTTGGGAAATCCAAGCTGAATTAATTTTAGATGATGGTCAAGTAGTAACTGCAAATTTGACGCGGGAGAGATTTGATGAATTGAATTTAAAGCCGCAACAGGAGGTTTATATTAAGCCGAAAGGGGCTAAATCTTTTCCGCTTTACTATTCAATTTAAGTGAGTTTGGAGTCAATGAAAATTTATATACTTTTTTATAAGCCCTACAATGTTCTTACCCAATTTACCAATAACGAACTAGGGCAAAACCAATGTCAAACTCTTAAAGATTATATTCCCATTCCTTCAGTGTATCCGGTGGGACGATTGGATAAAGATAGCGAAGGACTTTTGTTGTTAACTAATGATGGACTTCTACAACATCGTCTCAGCGATCCCAAGTTTGCTCATCCTCGTACTTATTGGGTACAAGTGGAAGGGATACCGAATGAAGGGGCGATCGCGCAATTGCGATCGGGTGTAACTATTCAAAATTATCGCACTCGACCTGCCAAAGTGGAAATACTATCGGCGGAGCCCTCGTTACCGCCACGAGATCCGCCGATTAGATATCGCCAAAATATTCCCACAACATGGTTAGCGATCGCGCTTACAGAAGGCCGTAATCGACAAGTGCGGCGGATGACAGCCGCAGTTGGTTTTCCTACTTTACGCTTAGTTCGAGTTGCGATCGCTCATCTTAATCTCAATAACTTAGCACCTGGCGAATGGCGCGAACTCAATCCAGAAGAACTTAAACCTTTATTTTTGTAGGGTAAGAGGCGGATAGAAGAGACTTCTTTCTTCCTGTTGATAAATCTCAGTAACTAATCCTGTATCCTAAAACTTAATACTCTCAGAAAAAGGAACTGTCAGTGGCATTAAAAGAAGAGCAACCATCGGAACCCATTAAAATATTGAACTCAGAGACTAAACCTGGGGAAATTTCTCTTTCCGATCCTACGGGAAAAATGACAGTGGGAGGGGAAGAGGATATCGCGCAGCAAAGCATATTCGATGGGATTTTAGTTCATCAAATTTTAGCTAGTTACCCGGATAAATCTTGGTTGGATATTCTACCCGAATTGCAGCTGCTAAACTTAGCACCCGTAACTTTGGAGGCGATCGCGGCGAATATTCAAGCGCCTGTAGCCTTGGATGTACTATTAGAACAACTGAACGGCGATCGGGCAATGGCTTTACTCGCTCGATGCTATATTATTGCTGAACTGGATTGCGTGATCACGGAGCGCGAGGATAGCATAATGAACGCGATCGCTGCTAAATTTAATCTTGATTTAACAATGGTGGAAGCGGCTGTCAATGCTGAGTTACTTAAAAGCGATCGGGATTGAAAATTAGTTCAGTGTTAACAATTAACCAAAACTATTTCATACTCTAAAAGCTAATAAGTTATAATAAAATTGATGTCGCTACAGAGACACTCGATCGGCGACCATAATTAAAACGTTTAACCCCAACTAGGAAAGGCATTTAGCAACCAGATAGGCGATTGCCCAAAGTGGCTGTACCCCCCTGTAAAAATAGTTACCTTTTCAGGAACTTCTTACCCCCAAAATTCTTCAAACCCCTTGAGCAGATCAATGCTCTAATAAGTTGAATCTACATCCAAATAACCGCCATGAACACCTTACTGAAAACCCCTCAAGTGCGTCTTGACCGCGTAATACCGAAATCTATTATAGTAGCAAGCATTGCCACCGCAGGTTTGCTGGCTGGAGTCGTGCCCAGTTTGTCTGGTACATCTCCTACCCTAGTTTTCGGTACAGCAGCCCAAGCTCAAGAAACAATATCCAGCAAAGAAATTACCAGTTACGCCCGCGCCGTCTTAGCGATCGAACCTAGAAGACTGGAAGCCGTTCAAGAAATTAAAGGTAAGCTCAACGGCTCCATTCCCCAAGTTGTTTGTAACGAAACTAAAAGTATCAATAGACTTAGGGGAGATGTTAGGGGATTAGCAGTTAGTTACTGCGAACAAGCTAAAAAAATTATCGAGGAGCAAGGTTTGACTGTTTCTCGGTTTAATGCAATTACTTTGAGTCAACAAGCCGATCCAGCTTTGAAACAAAAAATTCAAGCTGAATTATTACGCATTCAACAAGAAAAAGGCAATTAATGGCTGATTATGATAGAGGGGATAATTCAATTTATACCTATCCCCATCTCCATCTTTACTAGCTTTTACTTCTAGTAAATGAGGCTATGCAAAATCAATTATTGGTAGAGTCGACAGTTGCCAGCCAACATCGCAAGTTTTCTAGCCTCTGAAAGTATAAAATTAGCTCTCCTAAACTCTCTAATCGATCGAGTGATAACTGCCGAATACCGGTTTGAGTTTCTATTGTTAATTGGTGAGAGATGATATGATGGTGAATTAGCCTTTATGCCGCCAGACGTTTAACTCCCTTTAAACTGGGAGTAACTTGTGTATTTTTATACAAAGTTTTGTAAATATACGTCGGTAGCATCTACCTCATCATTAACCAGATTATGACAGATTCAATTCGGTTTCTCATGTGTGCGCCTAACCACTACGATGTGGACTATGTGATTAATCCCTGGATGGAGGGGAATGTCCATAAATCATCGCGCGATCGCGCCGTCGAACAATGGGAAAAACTCTATCACGTTCTCAAAGATAAAGCGATCGTTGACCTTGTAGCCCCCCAAAAAGGCTGGCCTGATATGGTGTTTACTGCCAACGCCGGTCTAGTCTTCGGCAATATTTTTGTTCTCAGCCGCTTCTACCATAAAGAACGCCAAGGCGAAGAGCCCTATTTCAAAGAATGGTTTGAAAAGCAAGGTTACACCGTTTACGAACTTCCTAAAGACTTACCCTTTGAGGGGGCCGGTGATGCTTTACTCGATCGCGAAGGCCGCTGGTTATGGGCTGGATACGGTTTTCGTTCCGAACTTGATTCCCATCCTTACCTCGCCAAATGGCTGAATATCGAAGTTATTTCGCTACGTTTAAGTGATGAAAGATTCTATCATTTAGATACTTGTTTTTGTCCCCTGACTGGTGGTTATTTACTTTACTATCCCCCAGCATTTGATTCCTACTCTAACAAAGTAATTGAAATGCGAGTTGCACCGGAAAAGTTAATTGCCATTGAAGAATCAGATGCGATTAACTTTGCTTGCAATGCTGTCAATATTGACAAAATTGTAGTGATGAATAAAGTTAGCGATCGCCTAAAAACACGACTAGCTAAGGTAGGATTTGAAGTTATTGAAACGCCGTTGACAGAATTTCTGAAAGCTGGCGGTGCGGCTAAGTGTTTAACACTGCGGGTAACGGAACCAGTACAGGCAGATCGTCGTGAAAATGTGATGGTAGAAAGCCGTACAATTCGCATGGAAGGACACTTATTAGACTCTGGATTAATTAGCCGCGCCTTAGATTTAATTGTCGAAAATGGCGGTAGTTTCCAGGTGCTGAATTTTAATTTGGGAGAACAGCGTCAAAGCACTTCATCGGCTGATGTGAAAGTTTCGGCTCCTTCCCATGAGATCATGGAAGAAATTATCAGCCTATTAATTGACTTAGGTGCAGTGCCACCGCCGCAAGAAATTTGTGATGCCAATTTAGAGCCAGTAATTCAAGATGGTGTCGGGCCAGATGACTTTTATGTGAGTACAATTTACCCGACAGAAGTGCGAGTAAATTGTCAGTGGGTGAAGGTGGAAAATCAGCGCATGGATGGCGCGATCGCGATTACTGAAACACCAGAGGGAATTAAAGCCAAGTGCAAAATTTTGCGGGATTTAAAAGTAGGTGAAAAGGTGGTTGTGGATGTTGTGGGTATCCGCACTATTCGTAAAGCTGAATCGCGGGAACAACGCAATTCTCAGGAATTTAGCTTTATGTCTGGGAGTGTTTCTAGCGAACGCCGGGTAGAATTGGTGGTAGAACAAGTTGCCTGGGAATTGCGCCAAATTCGCGATCGCGGTGGTAAAGTTGTCGTCACAGCAGGGCCAGTAGTAATTCATACTGGTGGTAGCGAACATTTAACTCATTTAATTCGAGAAGGTTATGTGCAAGTATTGTTAGGTGGCAATGCGATCGCAGTTCACGACATGGAACAATCGACAATGGGAACTTCTTTGGGAGTTGATATGAAGCGCGGGGTTGCTGTGCGTGGCGGCCACCGACATCACTTGAAATTAATTAATAGTATCCGGCGTTATGGCAGCATTGCCAAGGCTGTTGAAGCCGGATTTATTACTAGCGGTGTCATGTACGAATGTATCAAGAATAAAATTCCTTTTTCCCTAGCTGGTTCGATTCGTGATGACGGCCCACTTCCTGATACTCAAATGGACTTAATTAAGGCACAGGAAGAATATGCTGAGTTGTTGCGTGGTGCTGACATGATTTTGATGTTGTCGTCAATGTTGCACTCAATTGGTGTGGGGAATATGACACCAGCAGGCGTGAAGATGGTGTGTGTTGATATTAACCCGGCGGTAGTGACAAAATTAAGCGATCGCGGTTCCATTGAATCTATTGGTGTAGTGACAGATGTGGGATTATTCCTCAGTTTGTTGGTGAATCAATTGGATAAATTGACTAGCCGTTATAATGTGGCTCAAACTGTGTAGATTGAGTTAGTAAGGTGGGCAATGCCCACTTTATACTAGGAATATTATCTTTTTGAAATCAACCGGATTATAATGGAGCCAACACCAGAACAACTGCGTACACTATATGTGACTGGACGACAATTAACTGCACAGCTAAAATCCTTTATTCGGTTAATTGACATACTGCCAAATAGGGACTTGTGCATAGTTATTCAACCCAGACAATTCCCAGATCAACGTATGATTGTTTACATTGACCTCAATGGAGATACAGAATATGTCTGAAGATATCAAAGAGCAACTCAAACAGCTAACAAATGATGAATTAATTGATTTTGCCCTAGAACATTTAGGGGAGGAAAATGAATATGTTCGACACTTAGCCTTAATGGAACACCGTGAGAGGACTAAAAACGATCCAAACACAGTTTCTGCTCCGGCTGGAGATACTGAAATTTTGAAATTGAAGTTTGCTCAACTAATGGATAAAGCAAGGCAATAAGTAATAGTAAGGTGGGATTTACCCACCTTAAACTAGCAATATTGTCTTTTTGAAATCAACCGGATTATAATGGAGCCAACACCAGAACAACTCCGTACACTATATGTGACTGGACGACAATTAACAGCAGAACTCAAATGCTTAATTAGGTTAATTGACATTTTCCCCAATGGAGACTTGTGTATTGTTGTTCAACCCAGACAATTCCCAGAGCAACGTATAATTTTTTACATTTATCCCAATGGAGGTAAGCGATATGTCTGAAGATATCAAAGAGCAACTCAAAAAACTGACGAATGATGAATTAATTGATTTTGCCCTAGAACATTTAGGGGAGGAAAATGAATATGTTAGGCACTTAGCTTTAATGGAACACCATGAGAGAGCTAAAAATGATCCGAACACAATAACCGATTTGCCTGGAGAAGATAAAGGTTTACGATTAAAGTTTGCTCAACTAATGGAGAGAGCCAAGCAATAAGTAATAGTAAGGTGGGCATTGCCTACTTTACAAAATTATTACACGGCTTACGCACACGGGGCAAAAAACCCGGTTTCTGCGTCAATATCTGTCGCTTCGAGCCACGATTTTCAAAGAAACCGGGTTTTTTTAGCCTTATACCAATTCCTATATCTACAGCTAGAGATTTGACCCCCCTGTAGTCCCCCCTTGGCAAGGGGGGACGGCGAAGCCGGGGGGTAGAGATTTGTAGTCATAGCTTTAAGAATTCGTATTAGTCCTATACTAGAAATATTGAGGATAAAATCAATGGTACAGGAATTAATTGACCTCAGAAATTGTATTTTAGCCGGCAAAAATGAAGAGGCGATAGCAATTGTCGATGAATTAGAGGGAATGAGTAAACAGGCAACTTTGCGAAATATTGGGTCTTTTTTAATAATTTTACTAATTCACTTAATTAAGAACCAAGTTGAACAGCGGCTAACAAATTCTTGGGCTACTTCTATTGCTAATTCTGTCAGAGGGATTAAAAAGCTCAATCTTAAAGATAATAAAACATCTTATTACATCAATGCCGATGAATGGGAGCCTTTTTTTGAAGATGAACTAGAAGCGGCAATTCGTGAGGCTAGTCGGGAAGTATTGGAAGGAAAGTTAAGCCGGGTACAACTTTCTCAAAGAGTGGATAGAGAAGAAATTATTGCGATCGCAACTCAGTTTATTTCTCTGACTTACACTTATTCTATCAAAGAATTAGAAGATGCGATCGATGAGCTTTTAGCTAAGTTACCTGGCGGTGAAAATTAGAACTTAGGAATGAAAATTAAATAACTTGATGATTTGGTTTGTAGTAAGCGCTTTAGCGCTCATAGCGCTAAAGCGCTTACTACAAGCTAATTATTTAATCTGTAGATAGTTAAGAAATTTGCGAATTTTTGATTTCTCTTAACTGCGATCGCAGTACCATACTAAAAAACCATCTACAGAGCTATAACATCAATTCACCAATACCCCATTACTCACCAAACGAAACCCAATGTGAGAAGTAGAACTATCAGGAGATTGAGCCTCACGAGCCGCCGGCCGATATCGACTACAATAATTAGGAGCGCAAAGATAAGAACCCCCCTTAATTACGTGCTTTGCCACACCCGGTTCCCGCGGATCTAAACTTTCTTTAGGATTAGCAGCCACAGGATTCGTACTATTAGCCATCTGCGTCCTAGTAATACTATACCAATCCTCCGTTAACTCCCAAACATTACCAGCCATATCATAAAGTTCATAACCATTTGGCGGAAAAGAACCCACAGGAGCCGTACCAATATAGCCATCTTCCTGCTTATTCTTATAAGGAAAAGTCCCCTGCCAAGTATTCGCATTTTTCGCAGAATACTTATTTCCCCAAGTATAAACTGCATCCAAAAGTTTGCCTCGCGCTGCAAATTCCCATTGTGCTTCAGTAGGTAAAGACTTTCCTACCCACTTAGCATAAGCCTTAGCATCCTCATAGGTAATATGCACCACCGGATGATTTTCCCGCCCCACAATATTACTATTAACTCCTTCAGGATGTTTCCAATCTGCACCTTTAACCCAATGCCACCAGCTTAATTCTGCCACAGGTTTATCAGTATTCGGAGGCATAAATACTAAAGAACCAGGAGCGCGTTGTGCTTCACTTAAATTAGGAAAACGATCCGCTGGTAAAGGAAGTTCCGCCACTGTAATATACCCTGTTGCCTCTACAAATTTGGCAAATTGAGCATTTGTTACTTCATACTTATCAATACAAAATCCCTTAACAGTAACATTATCTGCCGATCGCTCTTCAGGATAATGGCTATCAGAACCCATCCGAAATGTACCACCTTGTATCCACACCATATTTTCAGGACAACTCACAGCCACACTGGTATTTCCCCAAAGGCTCTGGTGGATAAACAAAGATAAAGTTGCCCCTAAAATCAAACAAGCTAATATTATTATCAATGATTTCTTTTTCATAAACTTTCCTAAAATCTTGTCGAACTACAGAATTAAGTTAAACAAATAATAATTTGCTGTAACTCAAGGATTAACCTCAAGTTACAGCCTAACTTAGAGAAATTACATCAAGTAGGCTTGTCTGAGATGCCAAACTAAATCTTGACGCACTTCGCTCTTAATTCGGTTTCCGCGCTGACAGCGCTCCAACTTAATACTATCGACAAAAAAGCGCACGTTAGTATCGCGACTCTTATCTCCATTAACCTCATTCACCCAAATTCTGGGATCTTGCCATTCACTGCGGGAACTCTTGAAACTATCATCCATCCAGGCTCTAAATTCTTCCACCATATCATCCAATCGAGTTTCCAGACCGCTCGGAGAATTGATTACCTGGTATAGTTTATTAATTTTACTAATCAATAAACTAATTTTCTGCTCCCATTCCCTTGGCAATGTGATCAAGTCTTCTCTAAACAAATCTGGATCTTTTAACCAGCATTGATACCAGAGTCTAACCAAATTGATCAGCGTACCATCCGCAGCAGAACCTGTCATTTCAACCAGTTTAGTCTTTTTGCGTTTGTCTTGACGTTCGGCTCTTCTTTCCAAACCAATCATCTGACAAATCTCTACGAATTGTTTCTGAATCATGCGAGATTCGTCTATATCTAATCCTCCCTGTTCTGAACTAGACAGCAAATCTGACAGTTGTTTCAAACCCATTTCTACTTTAGCGAGTGCGTTAGTAGCTTCTCTCTCAGCTAATAAGCGCATCTGTCCAACTTCCCGTTTCAAGGGTTCTTTAATTCCGGCTCCAGAGTAGCCATAGTAATGATCGATCGCTTCAATTTTTCGATCGATATCTCCCATTGTATCAGGATGAGCTAGTACCACTTTTTCCATGAGAGCGATCGCTCTTGCGGGATCGACATCACCCTTAATAGGAATGGAAATAGTGAAGTAATAATGACTTGTAGGACGGCTTAGGTTAACAATGTTTTGATTTTGAAAAGTGCCATTCGGTATGTAAATTTCAGAGTGAATGTCGATTAAGTACATACTCGTTAAACGCAGACCAATTTTTTTAATTACTGCCCGCGTCCCATCTGGCAAAGCAACTACATCCCCAAAACTGAAAGGGGTATCAATTAATAGAACTAAGCCACTAAAGAAGTTTGCCAGAATATCTCTTAGTGCAAAACCAAAGACAAAGGTCAAACCACCAACAATAATTGCTAAACCGGATAGATCGAATCCTGCCGCTTGTAATGCTAAGACTCCACCTATTATATAAGTGAAAAGAGGTAGAACGTTTTGCAGTATGGGTATGAGCACATCATCCCACATTGCTTCCGAACGTTCTGCATATTTTTTGAGAGCATACAAAACGACTTGAGTGAGAATTTGAGCCACCCAATAGGTAGCAACTAAAAAAGAAATCGCTGTTAGACTTTTCTGAATCAAAGGTATGATATCTGTCAGCCCCCCTTGAGCTTTCTCAGCTTCATAGAATTGATTCAATAAAAAGTTTAAACCAAAAAAAGTGACGAGCAGAAGTACGGGATCGCGGGAGATACCTGCTGTTACCAGTGGTAGATCGTTTGATAGTCTGCGTAAAGTTACTCGCAGAATCAAAAAAAGAAAATATAAACCAAGAACGATAACTCCCAGCAGCCCAAAACCGGTGAAAAAAGCTACAAGACTTTCTGACATCTCGATCTCCAATATTGTGATGGAACTTAAAAACTAACTGACTTTTACCCTGTTTTCATTTGCAGAGGATATGCAGAAAAATTTTTTCACTACTATGCCATAATTTACATTATTATGTCCTCCTTGACAATTCTTTCTGATTTTATGTTGGTGAGAACTCCCTTATTATATTATCGACTGGCATATTCCGGGTAATTCCCGAAAATGATTGTCTAGCGTATTTGCTCTTAGCTTAGGGTTTAGCTTTTTTTGCTGTTTATTTGGCTACATTAATGGATTATGTAGCACTTTAATCATTTGAGGAATTTTAGGCGATCGCCTTAACCTGTCTTGGAGCAGTGCCTTAACTTCACTTCTGTTAAGTATTTCTGCTTAACATTGACAAAATGCTTCCCTTACCCTTGGCATCCTCCCCTCGCTTTGTCTATGTATCTAAGCCCTGGCTGTAAGAGCAAAAGCTCTGAAAGCGCTATAAAATAGAAAGCTTCAGAGTTTACTAAACGATAATACCAAACAATTGGGATATTTTTAAGTCTCCCCAAAAAATTAGGATTTCTGGCAGCGATCGGATAGTCCATCATCCCGATTTTATCCCAAATATTAGCATATATATCAGACACTCCAAAATCATCTACCATAAATAGGATTGCAAATCCACTCCTAGCGGCTATCATATATATTTAGGGTATGCTCATCATTAAAGTAACTCTCACTTTGTTGAAGGAAAACAACTATGGACGCAGATCGAGTATTGCCAGAAAAAGAGCAAGAAACTATCAACTTACCCCCTGATAATCCTGACAATTCCATTAATTTACCAGAGGATAAACCGGAAATCTCAGAATTAGAAAGCGTTTTAATTAGTTTGGATGCCAGCTTTAGCAAAGTATCAGAAATTCCCGATGCCGTCAAACGAGAATACGCATTAATGCAAGAAGCAAAACGGCTGGATATTCCCGCTGAAAGCTATCGGCGAATGTTTGAAAATTACTACTTAGAAAAAAACTCTGTTCCCAAACCCCCTAAATATCCTTGGCTGAACCCACTGAGATTTTTAGACCAAAGACTCGGAGATTTTGTCAAATGGTGCGAAAATGTTTCCTTATATAGTTTAGCCACAGTTATCGGTCAATTTACCCTATTAGCAGCAATGGGCGCTTACTTTTGGGAAGCCCCCCAGCGTCAGCAACAAGCACTAACTGAAGCTCGGCAAGAAATTAGAAACCAGAAAGAAGTTGAATATTCTCAATCCAGAATTGAAGCCATAGAATTGCTTAATCAATCCTGCGAAAGTCTTTTAGGAGAACAGGCTCCTAATGCTAACCTAGAGAAGATTGAACTGAATAATTGTTATCATTTCCAGCTAGGATTAGCCACCTTTGCTCAATGGCCGCCACAGTTTTATCGTTATGAAGGAGTCGATCTTTCTCAAATGAATCTAGCTGGCGCTAGTTTCAAAGGAGCCAATCTCGAAGGTGCAAACCTCGAAGGTGCAAACCTCGAAGGTGCAAACTTAGAAAGAGTTAATCTGAAAGGGGCAAATTTGAAAAATGCCAATCTTAAAGGTGCAAATGTTCGTTTTGCTAACCTAGAAGGAGCCAATTTAGAAGGGGCAAATCTGGATGGTAGTAGAATGGCCCGTTGTTATCTCAGAGATACTAACCTGAAAAAAGCATCCCTGATTGGGGCGCAGTTACTTTGGGCAGATTTGCAAGGAGCAGATCTTAGTTTAGCTAATCTTCAAGACGCAAATTTAAACCGGACTAATTTCCAAAAAGCTAATCTTTATAAAGCCAACCTCAAGGGAGCTTCCCTACGATATGCCGATTTGCGGAAAGGAACTATAATAATTGGTGCAGAACTCGATCGCGCTAACTTGAAACGAGCTAAATTCTGGTCAGTAGATCAAGTAAAACGAGGTTACGACTGGGAAAAAGCAATTAAAGACAAAGATTGGGAAGAAAAAATTGCCAAACCTAGCGACGATAAGTACAAAGTCGGCTATCTCATCCCTAATGATTCCTCAACCTATAAATTGTATCAACAAGGGATAGAAAATGCAGTCAAAGAAAATAACCGCATCGAATTTTTACCAATTGCTACCGGGGACAAAGTTGAAGACGAAGCGCAAGGAATCAAACAATTACGCACCCAAGATGTTGATGTAATTTTGTTGCGCCCCGTCGACTCAGAAAAATCTGTAGCCGCGATTATTGATGCTTATGCCGCTGGTGCAGTAATCATTACTATAGGTAGTTGTCTCCCAGAAGATTCTCAAAGAGTTGTCTTTGCTTGTTACGAAACTGATTCTTTCCAAATGGGCTATGACGTAGGCAGATATATGAGCGCTTGGGCAAGGACAAATTTACCAGGTCAACCACTGAATATAGGTTTTGTGGATGGAGTAGATTCCAGTCGCGTTTATCCTTATTATCAAGGCTTTCTGAGTGGTATTCCCGATCCTAATCTGACTTGGAATCAAGTAGCATCGACTAATGCACAAACTCCAAAAGAATTGGATAAAGTCAAACAAATGCTCCAAAAAAACCCAAGTATTAACGCTCTTTGGGGTGGCACAGAGGTAACTACAAATTTGGCCATCCAAGCAGTTAAAGAGTTGGGTTTAGAGAAAAAAGTACAGGTATTTGGAAATGTCCCTGTAACACGCAAATTGGTAAATATGCTCCTCGATCCCAACGAACCTCTGCAATCAATTATTGATGAATCACCAACAGATGCCGGATATCGAACCATTAAACATGGAATTGATGTAATAGAGGGCAAAACTTCTAGGGAATATCAACATTTAATTTACCCCCATCGCTTACTTACTCAACGTGACAGCGCACAGATTAAGCAGTTACTAGATGCCACCCTTGATATTGCCAAAAACGATCTCAAAGCACCAGAAACACTGAAGAAAGTAGCTTTGATTCCGCCGGAACTTCCTTCTAGTTTGAGTGCGGCGATCGCCGTACCAGTACCCGCAATTACTGATAAGAAAGTCATTGAGAAGTTACAAGAGCAATTCCAAAAAATCCTTGCCCAAAATTGGCAAACTGACAGCATTCAAGATGGTAAAACATCTATATCTATTAAGGATGATTTAGTTTATCGGGTGTTAGTAAACAGACAAGGAAAGGTTTCTTCCTACGAACCTCTGAATGAATCCTCTCTTGATTCTGCCCAAAAAACTCCCCTACTCAAATTATCAGTATCTGCATCGAAAGATAAAGAAACTGAGATTATCGATCCGACAAAAGTAGTCAAGGAACCTGTAGCAGAATTTAAAGTTAAATTGACAGCTAATGGTAAAGTAGAAGTGCTTTGGGGGGAATCTTTTGTTGAGGAGTAATCCTAAAGACCTTTGGTGTCAACTTAACGCCAAACCGTTAGTCCGACAGGGGTTTTAGCCCAGGGCTGTTTCATTCTCAATGCTAAATTTTAAAACCTAACCCGCCAACCCCCTTCCCTACAAGGGAAGGGGGAGTAATTAATACTATTAAATATCGCAAAGATTTAATAGTAGGAATTGTTCTCCCCTCGACCTGCGGTCGAGGGAGAGGTCAAGCAATTTTTGGGGGGAGAATGAAACAGCCCTGGGTTTTAGCCTAAGTTTACACCTATGCCTTCTTCCTTCTTCCTTCTTCCTTCTTCCTTCTTCCTTCTCTTATGTTTCATCTTCCGCAAAAGTAATTAGCGAATCATTTGGTGTAAGATGCAGTCTTTTATCTAGGTTTGGGATTAAATCAATCCCAAACTTTTTGTCTTTATCCTGAGCAAATCCTCCAATTTTCACCCCAATACAAACTTCTCCTCGGTTTTGGGCAGCAAGTACACAGTCAGCAAAGGTTAACTTACCAATATATTGCGGTGGGAAATAAAGCGATATTGGCTTTAGGTAAAGCTCATTGCCTTCGGCTGAGAAGAGTTCCCGATATATTGGTAAAACTAGAGGATCTTGAGATGCTTGGGCTAAAATTTTAGAGACAAATTGATTAGTAATTAGGAAGTCTTTAACGCCAGCTTTGATAACTAAATCAGTTTCTTCTGAATCAACTATTTCGGCAATCAAGTCGGTGGTAACTTCATTTCCCGTTTCAGTGCTATAAGTTTTAAAAATTTCCCTTAACTCTAACAGAATAGTTAAAGTCTTGGCATCAACTTGCTCGGCATTTTGCCCTTGACCGGCTAAAATTGAGATGCTATCAAATTGATAAGGTTTAAGTTTGTTTAATTCCTCAACTGAGTTTAAATCAACTTCAAAAGCATCCATTTTAATATCTGGATATGCCTTAGAAATTTTGTTAAATTCAGCTTCAATTTCAGGAGTTAAATTTTCTACTGCTAGGTTAACCCGCGAACCTTCTACTAAGTAAGCAGCGTATTCTCCTAATGCAATGGGAGTTTTACTATTCCAGCCAATAATTAAATATTTTTCAATTTTTCTCTCTAAAGATTGGTGATGTTCGGCATAGCGAGTACCGTCAACTTGTACTAAAGCATCTAAATGGAACTCGATCGTGGAGTCATCTTCTGCGATCATAATTACGTTATCATCGCTCGCTAATTTATAATGTTTATCGGGATTAAGTGCCACACAACCATTAGCATAGCGCACGCCGATTGGTATACCATTTAAGAAATGAAATGGTAACTGTCCAAATGTTAAACCCCCCCAGCCTTCTTCACGGGAGTAAAAATAGAATTCGTTGCCTTCAAAACCAACTAAGTTTAAATAAACTATTGCTAGGCCAATACTCCGGGATGTTTGTACTAAAATTCTTGCTAAAATATCAGCTTCTGCCAGAGTGCTGATCGCTCCTGGAGCTAGATTTTGAGCCAGACGACGGTATTGTTCTGAGTGTATTTCTACGACGATCGGTGGTAAATTTTCAGATTCCTCCGTAGCCGCTAAAACTGCTAGGATAGATTTCACTGCACGGGCATCGGATAAATGTTTGGAGCTTTCAGTATCTAAAGTTTCGGCATCATTTAAAATAATTACTGATTTGGCATAGTTCACGCCCACTTTTTTCAGGTCGTTTATGTTAGTAATTGAACCGTTACGAGTGACTAATCTTGTTGTTTTTAGTTCTGCTATATTGGTTCTTAGAAAATCATCCATATACTCTTTATTTTCGGGAGACAGGATGACAATGGAGGCGTAGGATTCTGATTCATTAGCGATCACAATTTCTTTAATAATGTCTATTATCCGGTTTTTGAATCCTAAAATCAATGTATGATTTTCTTCCACTACCAAACTTTTCCCTTTACGTAGGTCTTGGAGCTTTGCTTCAAATTCTTGGGTGATGAAAGCAACTAGACTGGAAAATAAGACTAAGCCAATAAAAATAGTAACTATTCCCACAAATTTAGCAGCAAAGTTGTCATCTTCACCAGCATCTCTTAATCCAATTAGTTGTACAAATACATCCCAAGGAAAATCCGTTGGCTCTGTAGTATTATTGGGAAATAACCACTCGGATACGTAACGGGCTATTGTCATTATTGCGAAAGCCGCAAAAAATGCTGAAGATAAAGCTAGAAAAACCGACATTCCTCCCTTTGACATAAAGTTGTCAAACTTATACTGGAGTCGCTTTTTCCAAGAAACCTCATTAGAAACTCTTTTATTATTTGTCATTAAAATTGCTCCTTAAGCGTTTAACGAAAACTTTGTAATTTTACCACCTATCGATCGCAATTATTATACCACTCTAGCGCAATAAGGCGATCGCACATTGATGATACCTATAGCTCTATTTGGGCAATTAAGCAAGGTCAACAAAAAGGCAAGGCGAGATCGGCGAAAGCACAAGGAAGAATCTCTGCTCCTATGACTTTAAAACTTTATATAGTTATCTGGGTAACTCTACATTTGCGATTTTGGCAACAGTTATCGTACAATAACCCCATTAATCTGTGTCGCATTGGTGTGAGGAATTAATTATGATCTCTGAAGTATTATGGAAATCTTTGATGGTGATGCCAGCAACTCTGGCGATCGCTTTGTTCGTGTCAGCTGGGGCGATCGCCAAACCAGTATCCCCAAGTAATGAAGAAATATCGAATCCAGCCTCACCCATCAGCGCTGATGAAATTCAGCCCAGTGGGGAAATAGCAAATGCAGCCCTACCTGCGATCGCCAATCAAATACCCACAAGCATTGAAACAGCATTAAATCCCACCTCACCCCTAAATATTAGTGAGGAACAGCCCAAGGTGGCAGAACTTTCCCAACCCAATCTTGCCACATCCACCCCAGCCAATCTCGCCACCCCCGAAACCTTTGCAGTAGAAACAACTTTTCATCAACCCCTAACTAACTCAAACCCCATTCCTTCTATCATCCCGATCGTTGCTGATAGTAGTGAAGTCAAAAACTCAGAAAATACCCCTCAACAGGGAGTCACCTCAATCGAGGAAATTTCTAACCTCGCAGCCGAAGACGGCACAATTTCTGAATTTTCTAACATCGCAGAAAATAACACAGAAGATCAAGTAACATCCGTTTCCCAATTATCCGACGTTCAACCCACAGATTGGGCATTTCAAGCCCTACAATCCCTAGTAGAACGTTATGGTTGTATCGCCGGCTACCCCGATGGAACTTACCGAGGCAACCGGGCAATGACTCGTTACGAATTCGCCGCAGGCTTAAACGCTTGCTTAGAAAGGATTAACGAAATCATCGCTTCTAATACCAATAACTTAGCCAAAAAAGAAGACCTAATTTCACTACAAAAACTGCAAGAAGAATTTGCCGCCGAATTAGCAACCTTGCGGGGACGAGTTGATGCTTTAGAAGCACGAACTTCTGAGTTAGAAGCTAACCAATTCTCTACTACCACAAAACTTACCGGTCAAGTAGTCACTTACGTAGGAGACGTTTTTGGTAAAGATGTCGGTAAGGCTAATACCACAACATTCGGTTATCAACTTTACCTCAGCTTAATCACTAGCTTCACAGGTAAAGACAGCTTAATAATTGGCATGGAATCCGCCAACATCACACGATTTGTTACTGCTGATTCCAATTTTCCTTCTGCTTCATTAGCATCGAGTTTCTCCGATCCTACAAGCAAAGGCAGTGATGAATTACGTTTGGGAATCCCCGCCACCGATGTATTTGGGAATGCCAAAAATAGTCTTGCGTTGAACTTATTCCAGTATAGTTTCCCGCTGAATGACAAATTAATGATTTATTTGGCTGCATTTAGCGCCAATAGAATCCTCTCGGCTCCTATTATCGGCTCCAGCAGTTACTCCAATGGTTATCTCTCAGCCTACGCGAGATCCAATCCCTTAACCGCCCCAACAGGTTTGCAATCTGGTATTGGCGTAAAATGGGATATTGCTCCTTGGTTGAGTGTTGATATTTCAGCAGGAAGTGAAATCAATTCAGCAGATAACCCCACCAAGGGATTATTTAATGGTGGCTATGGTATCACGGTCCGACCAGTGCTTAATTTTGGTCGGTTAAAGATGACCGCTTTCTATCTACATACCTATTCCCCTGCTTTTGGTATTGACAGTTTTGCTGGTAGCAATGCTTCTAAGGTACTTGGTGTAGGACCGATCGTTGCTAACACTTATATGGGTGCTCTCTCTTATCGAATTACTCCAAATATTGAAATGGGTGGTTCGATCGCTCATTCTAATGCACGGGCATTGGGTAGTGGCACGCGGGGAGATGCTGAGGTTTGGAGTTATGACTTTGGTTTCACCTTTTATGACTTAGGTAAAAAGGGCAATACTCTAGGCTTTGAATTTGGAGTACAACCAACACTCCGGGGTACTAGCAATCGGGCTTTAGCAGAAGGAATTGGCCTACCTTCAGGACAACGGAAAGATCGCGATACGGGGTATCACATTGAAGTTTATTACGCACATCGGCTCACCGACAATATCACGATTTCTCCAGGTTTTATCTGGCTGACAGCCCCTAACCATGATGCACGCAACAATGATGCGTTTCTGGGAGTGATTAGAACTACCTTTGATTTTTAGTTAAAAGTTAACGGTTAACAGTTAACTGTTAACCGTTAACAGGTAATTGGTAATTGGACTTATATCATTTCCGTTTGATTTGATATACTTTTGTGGTGGAATAGAAATTAAATAATTAGCTTGTTTGTAGTAAGCGCTTTAGCGCCCTTGGCGCTTACTACAAACCAAATCATCAAGTTATTTAATTTTCATTTCTGTCAAAAGTTGAATATTTACTATCTGTAGTCATACTTTCAAGAATTGGTGTAATACCATTCCTAAAAAAGTTTTCAACAGTTTGG
>MBRE01000040.1:90685-123971 GCA_001698425.1 Oscillatoriales cyanobacterium USR001
AATTTAGAGAAATGGTATAAGTCCTGAATTATTGTTCATTACTGTTAATATTGAGTGAGGAATTAATCATAATGATCTCTGAAATATTGTCGAAATCTTTAGTAGTAATGCCCGCTACCCTAGCGATGGCATTGTTTATTTCAAATCAGGCGATTCTAGCGAATCAAATACCCTTAAACATTGAAACAGAATTTAACTCAATTTCCGAACTCTCTAACCTCGAAGAAAACCCATTAGATCAAGTAACTTCTGTTTCTCAATTATCCGACGTTCAACCCACAGATTGGGCATTTCAAGCCCTACAATCTCTAGTAGAACGTTATGGTTGTATCGCAGGATACCCCGATGGAACTTACCGAGGCAACCGGGCAATGACTCGTTATGAATTTGCCGCAGGTTTAAACGCTTGCTTAGAAAGAATTAACGAAATTATTGCCTCTAATACCAGTAACTTAGCCACAAAAGAAGACCTAATTTCACTACAAAAGTTGCAGGAAGAATTCGCGGCAGAATTAGCAACCTTGCGGGGAAGAGTTGACGCTTTAGAAGCACGTACCTCCGAATTAGAAGCTAACCAATTTTCTACTACCACAAAACTTAGCGGTAGATTAATTACCTATTTTGGAGATGCTTTTGGCGAAAATGCTGGCCCAGCTAATAGCGCCACTATGAGTTATGTATCTCGCCTCAGCTTAGTCACCAGTTTTACAGGTAAAGACAGCTTAACAGTAAATTTGCAAGCATTAAATGTTCGACCTTTTGATGCTGCTACAGATTTTCCTTCTGCTAAATTAAGTGGTCGCACTGATGAAACTCGCTTATTACCCATCAATGGCAATGGAAATATCACCTTAAGCTTTTTACAATATTACTTTCCTGTAGGAAACAGTATTTCCATCTATATAGATGCCTATAATAACAACCGGAAACTATCTGCTTCAGTCAATCGAGCATCTAGTAACACGACGGGTTTTGTTTCAGCCTACGCTAGATCGAATCCTTTAACTTCTCCAAATAGTTTAGAATCAGGAGTTGGTGTCAGTTGGAATGTATCTCCCTGGTTCAACCTTGATATTTCATACGGTAGCGAATTTGGTTCGGGAAGTAACCCCAGTAAGGGATTGTTTAATGGTGGTTATGGTATCACTATTCGACCAGTGATTAAGTTAGGTCGGTTAAATCTCACTGCATTTTATCTACACACCTACTCCCCTGATTTTGGACTTGATACTGGAACTGGTAGTAATGCTTCTAAAATGTATGGTGTCGGGCCAGTAGTTGCTAACACTTATGTAGGTGGTATTTCTTATCTAATTACGCCAACTATTGATGTAGGTGCTTCTATTGGTTATTCTAATGCACGTGCGTTAGGTAGTGGCACGCGAGGCGATGCAGATGTCTGGACTTATAATTTTGGTGTGAGTTTTTATGATTTAGGAAAAAAGGGAAATACTGCTGGTTTTCTAGTGGGAATGCAACCCAGACTTGCTGGTACTAGCAATCGAGCTTTAGCTGAGGGAATTGGTTTACCTTCGGGACAAAGAAGCGATCGCGATACAGGCTATCACATTGAAGGCTATTACGCCCACAGACTCACTGACAATATCATTATTACTCCCGCCTTTATTTGGCTGACAGCGCCTAATCACGATGCACGTAATCCTGATGTATTTCTGGGAGTAATTAGAACCAGCATTGATTTCTAGGTAATTTGTTATTTGTTATTTGTTATTTGTTATTTGTTATTTGTTAACGGTTAACTGTTAACCGTTAACAAATAACAAATAACTATTCAATCTGAGAAATTTCTACTTTTTCAGGAATCATCTGTGGGATAGATTGCTCATTAATTGAAAGAGGCGAATTGGTAGATTCTTCTAGTAGTGCAGCTTCCACGCCATGTCCAACATGAACTTCGGTAAAAGTTGCAGGAATTTGGATTGCTAGAACTAACATTCTCACAGTGAGAAAAGAACATACGGACAACCATAAAAAATGATTGCTCTCTAAGCGTAATGCTGTTAAATCTATGGGAGCAAATGCGATCGCCATACCGATTAAACTCGCATTACGAAGAGTATTACCTTTTGCCAATCCCAAAAAGTAGCCTTCCAACATACAACCAATAGAACCAAATCCCAGAAGCATGATTAACCAAGGAGCATAACTAGCAATTTGCTCAATGACTTCATCGTGATTTGTCATCAGTCCAAACACACTTTTGGGAAATAAGTTAGGCACTCCGGCAAAAATAGATCCCGCCACTATGCTAGTTCCCACAGAAACAAAAAGCAGAGATTTTAACTGCTCGGAATCTCCTTTACCTGTAAAGTTTCCCGCCAATGTTTCAGTGCCAAATCCTAATCCTTCTGTAAAGTAATAGGACAAGGCAAATATTTGTAACAGCAAGGCATTTTGAGAATAAATGACTGTTCCCATGCTTGCACCTTGGAAGTTAAACAAGGCAAAAGGTAGGAGGGTAAATAAATTACTAACCAAGATATTGCTATTGAGAGTAATCGTTGATTTGAAAGCCGCAAGATTCCAAACTTTTCCCAATACTTTGATAATTTCTTCTAACTTAACTTGTCTGAAGAAAAAGAACAATCCGATCGAAAGAGCTAGATATTGACTGGTGGCATAAGAAGTTCCGGCTCCGGCACTTTCCCATCCCAATCTTACAATTAAGAGATAGTCAAGAGCGATTTTTGTACCATTGCCAATGAAGGAAAACAGGATGACGATGCTATTTTGTTCGCGTCCTAAAAACCAACCAATTAGGACAAAATTCATAAAGATTGCAGGTGCGCCCCAAATCTGTGCGTGAAAATAGGCAAGGGCAGAATCTTTAACTTCTGGGGGAATGTCTAAGAATCCAAATCCTAATTGTCCTAAAGGGTATTGCAATAGAATGATTGTAATCCCTAAGAGTACGGCAATTAAGCCGTTTCGTAGTGCGACTAATATTACACCATCGCGGTCATTTCTTCCTACTGCTTGAGCCGTTACTCCAGTGGTGCCCATGCGTAAAAAGATTAAAACCATGTAGAGGAAGTTTAAGACGTTTCCAGCGATGGCAACTCCGGCTAAGTGTTGGAGTTCTGAGAGATGTCCTAAAAATATGATACTGACTAAGTTAGCCAGTGGTAGCATAATATTTGACAGGACGTTTGCAAGTGCCAGTCGAAAATAACGAGGAACGAAGTCATACTGGCTGGGAAGTGTCAGATTCATAGATTAACTTGGTTGGTTTTGGTTGTCAGCATCTCGGCTCAGAGATTGTTGCCGCTTTACATTTACATTAGTTTACATGATTTTTAGGAAAAATCGCTAATAATTTAATCTGATGGCGATCGCGTAACAGGCGATCGTCCTAGCACTGAGCAGAAGTTGGGGAAGTTGGGCGAGGTTGACGGTTGGGGTGTCTCTATGCCATCATTGGCAAATAGACCAGTGTTGAGTTGCGTTTCCTCAACCCAACTTAGAAAATCGACAATCACACCAAGAGATAAGGTAATGGATTCAGAAAAAGACGAGAAAAAACAAACTATAACAGAGATCATCAAATCTGGTCAATTACACAGTATCTATTTTAACGAGTTTGGTATTGGAGTTTCTAAGCATGATATTTTCATATTATTAAGACGCAATGGAAAAGAAGAAGCAATACTTAACGCATCTCACATTACAGCTAAATCACTTGTAAACTCTCTAGGTGAGGCTTTGAGAAGATTTGAAACTCAAACAAATCAGACAATACCGGATTCAGATGAAATTGAAAAATTAATGGAAGAACAAGATGGAGACAATAACCCGTGAAAAATATAATAAATTTTCTGATGTTGACGAAAATAAAAATCCTATTGATTTCAAAGGGTATCCAGTAGGTATAATTTCGTCTTCTCTTGAACGAAAAGATTTTCCATTTGTTTATACAGAACCCAAATCGCAAACTCTCAAAATAACCCAAAATAAATTAAGTAAAAGAGATGAAATAGATAAATTATCGACCTTTGAAGAAATACTGAAATATGGTATTGATGCCATTAATTTTAAGGGTGATTATTTTTTCAATCGTATTCGTGAGTTAAAAGAATTATGCGATTCAGAAGAAGACCATGATGTTTCTTTGGAGTCGCTTAAAACGATGTTTTTATTTGTTGAAGCAATTGGAAGTATTTCTAAACCCAGTAGCTTAACAGTAAGTGAAAGTGGCATTTTTTATTTAGAATGGGAGAGAGATAAGAACAATTCAATAACTGTGCGATTTAAAAAAGATTACTTCTTAGACTATGTTATTTTTAAGCCAAGTTCGCATATAAATCAACGAATTATTTTGAAAGGTTCGATGTATGCACTAGATTTAATCGATCTACTTAACGGTTTTAACATAAAGATACACAAAAAAATATAAACAATAAACATAACAATGACAGAGATACAAACTGGTGATGTTACGCGCTATTGTAAACCTTCAAATTTGGAGAATGGAATACCAAAGAGTTCGGCTTTTGAAAGGCGAAGTAATGAAAATTATTTGTCTGTCTATTTGCTTGACTTTTTTGGCAAAATAACTGAATTAGAAAACATTAGAGAAGTGAAAGCTTATATGGAACAAAAACGCTTTACTTGCAAACCTAATGGGTCTTTTGCTATTATTAATATACAGCAATCCAAAGAATATATTTTTGAAGAAATATCATCTGAAATTTTCTATAGAGAAAAGAACTTACCTCATTGTGGTATTTTCCATGAGGATGACGATCTATTAATAGCAAAGTTACTTACTGAGTGCGTTCAGAACAATTATCCCGTTATAAATTTAATCGAAAAAGGATCGATGAATCAAGTTTAGTAAAAAGTTAAAATTTGTTTAAATGTTGTTTAAAATTTGTTTAAAATTTAATTTCTAGGGAAATCCCGTTTAAACTTTTATCATAAATAGGCTATAATCTATCATTAAAAAAGCTATGCCTGTTGCTGATTAGGATATGACTGCCATTCCTCAAGCTCAATCTAAGTTAATTTACCAATGTATTAAGTATCTAGCGACCGAGTATGAGTTTATTTACGGTGACAAAAACCGGGAATATCTCGATTTATTTTGTTTTATTGCCACGCAAACCCTAGAAGCGATCGCCAATTGTGATGCGCCCTATCATAACTTAGACCACACCGTTCAAGTTCTTTTAGTTGGGGAGGAAATTCTTCATGGTAAACACCTTTGCGGAGAACTGGTTTCGCCTCGTGAATGGCTGCATTTCATTGTATCTTTACTTTGCCATGACATTGGCTATCTGAAAGGAACTTGCAGCCAAGATCGGATAGCAGAACATACTTTTGCCACTGGGGTTGATGGTGGTAGCGTTACCATTTCTCCCACCGCAACCGGGGCTAGTTTAACACCCTATCATGTCGATCGAAGTAAGTTGTTTGTCATTGAAAATTTGAGCAAGTATAGGTTGATTGACTTAGATATTATTCAAGTCAATATTGAATTAACTCGTTTTCCCGTCCCTAAAGATGATTTACACCAAGACACTGTGAATTTTCCCGGTTTGACTCGTGGAGCCGATTTAATTGGTCAGTTATCCGATCCATGTTACCTGGCAAAGTTACCTGCTTTGTTCTCCGAGTTTGAAGAAATAGGTAGCAATAAATTCTTGGGATACTCAAATTCAAAAGATTTAAGGGCGGGTTATCCTCGATTTTACTGGCACGTTGTCTCTCTTTATCTGAAAGATTGTATTCGCTATTTGGAGATGTCTCCTTCAGGTTGTGCAGTTCTGTCTAATTTATATGGCAATCGTACTACTGTTGAAAAAGAGTTAGAACGTTTTTATAATGATGGTAATACTAATTTTTTCAATCGGGTTTCTAGCTTGTTAAAAAAGACTAAAGCGAAACCAAAACCTTGATCGTTAATTATGACCCATCAATTATGACCCATCATGTACTCAAAGCCAACTGTCAAACCGTGCATTTAGGTGGTTTTTCCTGCGAATTAGCCCCAGCATTAACAATTGAATCAGGCGATCGCATAGATGTTGAAACTTACTCCGGTTTCTATATTTACGATCAAGCACCTCCTGAATTTCTCACCCCAGAATTTCTCGATATTTGTCAAAATTTGCCAAGCGATCGCCAAGTCGGTCCCGGTCCCCACTTACTCACCGGTCCGATTTATGTTAAGAATGCAGAACCGGGAGACACTTTAGAAATCAAATTAGAACAAATTTACCCTCGTTTACCGATTGGATTCAACGCAATTCGCCCCGGATGGGGAGCTTTACCCCAACAATTTACAGAAGCAAAACTGCGCTTTCTTCCCTTAGATTTAGAACAAAAAATTGCTCGTTTAGCTATCAACAAATCTGTCAATAAAAATCTCAAATCCCAAATTGACATTCCTCTTCATCCCTTCTTTGGTATTCTCGGTGTTGCAACAGCAGAAAATCACCGTTCCTCTATCCCACCTGGAAACTATGGTGGTAATATGGATAACCGGGAACTACAACCAGGATCGCGGATATTTTTACCAATTTTTGTCCCTGGCGCATTATTTTCTATTGGTGATGGACATTCAGCCCAAGGAGACGGCGAAATTAATGTCACTGCCATTGAAACTTCCATGAATGGTACGATACAAATTAAAGTTCGTAAAGATTTACAACTCACGTCTCCCCTAGCAGAAACACCTAATGATATAATAACAATGGGATTTGCTCAAACTTTAGATGAAGCTTTTGAATTAGCACTCAAACAAATGCTAAACTTTCTTGAGAAATTTATCGGTATGAGTGCAGAAGAAGCCTACGTTTTGTGTTCTTTAGCTGTCAACTTTCGGATCACCCAAGTTGTTAATAGCCCCCATAAAGGAGTTCATGGAATGTTATCAAAGTCGATTTTCCCCCCCAATAGTTTACCATTTTAGTTAATTGCTACTTATGTCATCTACAATCATTCAACTATTGCTAATTGGTTTGGCGGCTGGCATTGCTGGCGGTATGTTCGGCATTGGTGGCGGCGCAATTATGTTACCAGCAATGGTATTATTACTGGGAATGGATCAGAAAGTTGCGACAGGGACTTCTATTTTTGCCCAAATTTTCCCGATCGGGATTTTGGCTGCAATGGTTTACTACCGGAATGGAAACTTAAATATTAAGTATGCTATTTTCATTGCTATTGGCTTAGTAGTTGGTAATCTGTTTGGAGCACTTTTCGCTAATCAGCCCTATATTAGCAGTGAATTAATGAAGAAATTTTATGGTGTATTTCTCTTAGCGATTGGCTGCCGATACTTATTTTTTAAGTGAATTGGGAATTGGTAATGGGTAATGGGTAATTGGTAATGGGTAATGGGTAATTGGTTAAGATGCGATCGTCAATACAAGCTACATCTAGGAGAAAAAACAATGATAGTTGCAACTGCTAAAAAGATGACCTTTGAAGAATTCCTTAGTTATGACGATGGGACGGATAATTTATATGAATTAGAAAATGGAGCATTAATTCCTATGCCTTCAGAGAGTGATATTAATCAAAGGATTGCGATATTCCTATTAATCTATTTTTCTCAACTGGGAATTCCATCTTATCAGTTGCGAATGAAAGTAGAAATAGCCGTGAATAGTCGGCAGGTGGGGGTGCGAGTGCCTGATTTGACCGTGTTTTCTGAAGAATTAGCTAAGGTAATGCAAGGAGCTACACGATCGCTGATTTTGATGAATATGCCACCGCCGTTGTTGGTGGTTGAAGTGGTGAGTCCAAATCAGGAAAATCGGGATTATCGTTATAAGCGATCGGAGTATGCAGCACGGGGTATTACTGAGTATTGGATTGTCGATCCGATCGCCCAAAAGGTGACAGTTTTGGAATGGGTAGAGGGATTTTACGATCCGCGAGTTTATGAGGGACAAAATGCGATTGTTTCGCCTGCATTGGGCAATTTGGAACTAACGGCGGCACAAGTTTTGATAGGGTAAGGTATAGTTTTAAAGAGCTTTTGGGGGCGATCGCTTATTTTGAGACGATCGACTCTATGAAGCCCCCGATCGCATAAATCCCAAATGAGTTCTATAGTTGGTTGTTGACGATAAACTGAATATTAATAATCAGCAGATACAAATATGTCTATTCCTCAACTAAAGCCCGTTGACGAGAAAGAAGCCAAAGTCTATGCGCCCTTCTGCCAGGAAACTAGGCGGAGGTTTTTACCTCTGGCGATCGCCCTCTACAAACAGAAAACCTTGGAAGGTGCAAGAAAAATTGATGGCGGCGAAGACATTCCCTTTGTTGCCAGTTGGAATGTCTCCTCACTGCCAATTGACTTAACTCGCTGTCGAGTGCTATTCGATGGTAATGCAGAGCTTAGTTATGAGATAACTCTACAAAGTTCAGAGTTTGTCAATTTTTTAATCGATGTACTTCTAACTTTTCAGCGGACTCGAATGGTAGATTTTTCCAAAGCATTTTACCGCAAGCTGATGCGTCTGGACGAATAAAGTTGGCGAGAGCAGGCGATCGAACCCACAATGTACACCTGAAACAATGTACATCTGAAACAATGTACATCTGAAACAATGTACACCTGAAACAATGTACACCTGAAACACAATGGTAACGATCTCAATACATATACCTAAACGAATCCTGTTCAATCTACCCCCGAATTCAGGAAAGTGCTGTATTATCAGAACATAAGTCAGAAAACTCTGTGTCTTCAAACCAGAGATGGATGACAACACCATTTACAAGTGGAAATTGAGGAGTGAGGGCGTGGCGAAATCCGCCAATTATTTGCTAATTGGATCGACTGAAGCTTATAGCGGCAAGTCTGCGATCGCCTTGGGACTGATTTTTCAGTGCCAGGCAAAAGGACTAAACATCGGCTATGGCAAACCCCTGGGAACCTATTTTAACGAAGATCCCACCAATGGGGCAGATCAAGATGTGCAATTCGTTGCCCAGACACTGAAACTTTCAGGTCCCCAGTTACAACCAACTCTGTTGTTACTGGATGAAGTAACGGTACACAAACGGCTACAAGGTGAAGATCGGACAGATTACCGTCAGTCTCTAACCCGCTACGTCCAAGCACAAGACCCTGGATTGGTGCTTTTGGAGGGACCGGCTAATTTAGAAGAGGGAACTTTGTTTAACTTGTCAGTACCTCAAATAGCTGAGGCAATTGAGTCCTCGGTGCTTTTGGTAGTGCGTCCAGTTAATCAATTTATTGATGCTCTGCTATCGGCAAAGTCTCGCTTAGGCGATCGCTTAGTCGGTGTGGTGATTAATGACGTTCCCTCCGAGCAACTAGAATTTATCACCAGCATGGTGCGACCATTTCTGGAAGCCCAGCAGATTCCTGTTTTGGGAACTTTGCCCAGAAGTGCTTTACTCCGCAGTGTCAGCGTCAACGAGCTAAGACAGCAGTTGAAAGCTGAGGTGCTTTGCCGTCCAGACCGTTTGGACTTGATGGTGGAATGCCTATCTATTGGTGCAATGAATGTCAGTTCGGCGCTCAAATATTTCCGCAAGGCCAGAAATATGGCAGTCGTTACGGGGGGCGATCGCACCGACATTCAACTAGCAGCACTGGAAAGCTCAACTCAATGCTTGGTTTTGACGGGACATCTCCCTCCCTCTCCCCTAGTTCTGAGCCGCGCTGAAGAGGTCGAAATTCCCGTTCTATCCGTTGATTTGGATACCCTGACAACGGTGGAAATTATTGACAAAGCCTTCGGCAGCGTCCGCCTCCATGAACCGCTTAAGGTAGAGTGCATCACTCAATTAATGGCAGAACATTTTGACATTAATAGATTGATGGCTGCTTTGGGAAAAGTGTAGCGACTCCCTAGTAATTAAATTAGTAATTTAAGCCGACGGCGAACCGTAGTCGATCGGATTTTCTTTGGCGTTTAGTTATGTAACGGTGTGGCAAGGATTCTCGTCAAGTTTCATTGAAACGGCTATGTCATTTAATCCGTTATTTCGCGATCGCACAGAAGCAGGGGAGAAACTGGCCGCAGCAGTTTCCTTGGAGGTAGCTAAATTTAATGAAACCTTAGAGGAAAAAGTTAGACCGATTGTTTATGGCCTACCGAGGGGAGGTTTGCCAATCGCACTACCGATCGCCCGTCAATTGTGTTGTCCTTTAGATGTGATTGTCGCCAAAAAAATTACTCGCCCAGAGCATCCAGAGTTAGCGATCGGTGCAGTGACGGCGGATGGTCATATTTTATGGTCAAATCAAAAGTCACGCCTTCGGGTTCCCAATACTGTATTCCAAAAAGCTCAAGAAAAAGCTCAAGAAAAAGCTCAAGCTCAGTTAATGGATTTTTCTAGCGATCGCCCTCAAATTAGCCCAATGGGTGCTTTAGCGATTATAGTTGATGATGGTATTGCTACGGGAATGACGATCAGGGTGGCCGCTCAAGCTTTGCGGTTGCAGGAACCGATGGCTGTTTGGATTTGTGTACCTGTTGCACCGTTAGAATTAATGGAATGTTTGTCAGGAGAATGCGATCGAACAATCATCTTAGAAACTCCCGATCCTTTTTTCAGTGTCAGCAATTTTTATGCCGAATTTCCCCAAGTTGAGACAGAAGTTGTCATTGCTTGTTTACAACAACAAACTGAGTGGCGATCGATATAATCAACTATTGTTTAATTAAAATTATTTGTGCAGTTTCCTATGAGAGTTTGGCAAATTTGGTCAGAAAATTTGATTTTAGCTACTCAATATAATCCGCCTCGGTTTATTGAGTTGGTGATGTTAACTTTAGCCCTAATTTTGCTAGGAATTTGGAGCTTTACAGTGCAGTGGCCTTATTTAGTATTATGTCTCAGCTATGTAATTGGTTCATCTTTTTCAATTTTAATTCGGGAGTCTTTCAATCATTCGCCACGCATTCAGTTAACGCAAGTGACAGCGGTATTGTTATTAATTATGAGTTTCTATAGTTTTGCCACATTAATTTGGTAAATTAGGATAAACAGTTTTTGACATAGCACAGGGGGCGATCGCCCCCAATGGTTATTTTAGATTTCCGATTTCTGTGCTTCTTGCTCAGTCACCTTAATCCCTATTTCTGGCTGTTGACCTTCAATCACTTCCGATACTTCACTCTCCTTTAATTCAACTACAGTACGCTCCGAAAATCCCCACAAAAACACTAGAGCAATCATCGAAACTACCAACCATTGCGGCGGGACTAAACTTTTATCAACCACTTTCAACAACAGTCTTATACCCACAAAACCCACTGTAATATAACCAGCATTTTCCAGGTGAACAAACTCTTCCAGCCACAGGATGAATAACCCCGCCATAAATCGCAACATCACAATTCCAAGTGTCGCACCAGTGAGAATAATCCAAGTTTGGTCAGAAATCGCGATCGCAGTGGTGACGCTATCCAGAGAAAAAGCTAAATCCGTCAGCGCAATTACCGGAATTGCTTGCCAAATATTGGCAAATCGTGCTTCTCGATTTTCTCCCTCTTCTTCAGAGGTCGAGGTGAAATGCTGGAACACTAGCCATAAAAGATAAATAGCACCCAAAAGTTCAAATTGCCAGAACTGGATCACCCAAGTAGCAGTTAAAATTAGAGCCATTCGCAGCACAAAAGCAACTATCAAACCCAAATTCAGCGCCTGACGCTGTAGCTTGCTTTCTGTCAGGCCTTTTGAGATAGATGCCAAAGCGATCGCGTTATCCGCCGAAAGCACTGCTTCTAAAGCCACCAAAATAACTAACAAGAAAAAGGTATCAATTCCGAATTGCGAGTAAGTGTCGAGAAACTGATCTAGCATTAATACTTAAGACTCTATAATGTCTGAAATTGGATTTTAACACAAAGTACCTTTGACAGCATAGCTCATCTGCACCACCGATGTCCCACCGATGTCTATGGGCTTTGTGCTAATTTTCAGAATGTGGATTCGTCTGAAGAATCCCCGCCTATGACTGACTGGGAGTGTTAAATCAACAAATGTAACAATTTCTTCCCAAAAAGCTCAATTTATCTGAAATTAATTAAAGCTCAACCCTGTGAGTAAGGAGTTTTTCAAATGTCTCTAACTGATACCCAAGTTTACATCGCTCTAGTTATCGCTTTGATTCCAGGAATTCTAGCCTTCCGGCTGTCAATGGAACTCTACAAGTAGAGCCGTACCCCAATCAGGGTACTTTTGCCTGTCTCGACAGTTAATTCCTTTTGATTCCTGACAATAGTTACTACCCTTGTAGGATAAATTGTTTGGTATTAAGGTGAAACTTGTAGGGACAGGTTATTTTGTATGTATACAGCAATGCCTAAAAACCCTTCGGTTGCGTAAGCGATGATGGGTGTTCCTTTGGAAAAATTCTATGTTAAGGTATCCTAAATTATGCCAGCGATGCAACCTTCTATAGCCCATCGGCAACGAGAATCAGGCGATCGCCGTTTTCAGAATAGGCGAAAGCGCAGTAAACATAATAATCCTCATCAAGCGATCGCGATTGAAAGCGTAGCTAAGTTAACGGCTAACCTCGTGCTATCTCTATTTGCGGCTTCTGCTTTGGTACAACTTTTACCCTACCACCGCTCAGTACAAGCCAAATTACAAGAAATTCAAGGTGAAGTTAAGCTAACTCAAGGGCGGGTCGATCGCGCCAAAGCTGAATTTAACCGCAACTTTGACCCTACTCAAGCCAACACTATCATGCAAGAGCAAAGTAATCGCATTGCTCCTAATCAACGCCCAGTTGTTTGGATAGAGAATGAAAATTAAAAATTAATATAAGACTGGCTCTATCCGTAGGGTGTGTTAGTGCGATCGCGCTTTGAGGTTGGGGATGGGAGAGGAGACGCGATCGCTCCTAGATACATTTAGAAAACAATATTTATTCTACTTGTCAAAATTCTTTAACTAAATGGAGATACATTAGCCTCATTACCTCCATTAGACTGATCTTTACCACTATAATACTTATCTCGAATTATTTTGGGTTCGTAACTTTCAAATAAATCGTCTATACTTTCTCCTAACGCTATTTTTTTGGCTTCGCAGAGCATATAATCATTTTCATCAATAGGCTCATCAATAATCATATCTCCTCGCTTATACCGTCCTAGTATTAGCAAATAGTTTTTCTTTAATCTAGCTGTTGGTAAAGGTTCACCATGTAAAGCTATGTACACAGCATCTATATCACTATCTTTTACAAGATGATCGAGATTATTGTAAGCCAGAGACAACCATGTTTCTGTTGCCATAAGTCGCTCTACTAAAATGCCATTTATTGCATATTCAACCACTTTTTCCCAAGCTTCCTCATTAATTGTGGTGAAAAAACGTATAGCCCGAATACTGACCGCACGCATATATTCACTCATTTTAATACTTTGGTTTTGATAATATGCTATTAGCTTCAAAACCTCAACTAGATAACCTTGTATTGCTAGACTTTCCACAATTTGTAAGGGCTCGCGAAAAATCCAAGGTTTTTGACACAAAATTTCAAAAATATCTTTTGCTATCTCTGTAAAACCAAATATAACCAACTTATTAACGGCAAACCGAATATATGATTTTAAGGTTCTTTCCCTTCTGATTGTTTCACGATTTTTCGGTCTTTTTTGTATTTCTTCTATTTCTTTCAAACTTTCATAAAATATAGTGATTAATTTTGTCCTTAACCTATCTTTTTCTCCTATCCACTCAGAGTTTAACTGTTTAAAATCATAAGCCCACTCTCCAATTGACATTTCACGATCGTCAGAGGGCAGATGTGGGAAATCCAATTCTCTCTCTCTTTTTAAATCATTCTGACGCTTTTTACTGTTAAATAAATATTTATATATTCTTCTGCTCAAATCTGGGACTTTGATATAAATATTGATAGAATACAGGCACTTTTGATATTGATCAATCAGGTGTCGCCACAGATCGTCATCATTTCTATAAGCTCTTGCAAATTCATTGCGGTAGCGATCATTACCAATCCATAACCCGTTTATTACTTTCTCAAATTCTTGGTTTACTTCTGCAAACAAATCATCTTCTTTAATGCTTTCCACAAAATCTGAAACTTGATCGTATATTTCTGTCTTCTCCTTATTAAGATTCAAATTTAATTTTTCTAATTCTTTATTAAGTGTTTCTAAAACAGCGTTAACATCATCTGGATCTGGCACAAATAGGATCATGTCATCCAGGTATCGAGAAAACGTCACCTTCCACTCATTATCATTAGGTTGAGTGCCAAATCTTAGATCGAGTGGTTTTAAATAGAGGTTAGCGTAAAATGCAGAACCAATACTTCCCTGAGTAATACCGTAACCCACTTGATGCTCATCCAATTGCTTTGAAAGTAATATTTTAACTAACCAACGGATACGCTCACTTTCAGTTAAATCTTTTGTTAACTCAAGTAAAGTGTCTTGTACAATTTTTGTATAGTAAGATTCAATGTCAACACGGAGAACTACACCAGTTTCGTGTTTTTTTGCGTTTATTCGTAGGTCTGCAAGAAAACGACTGTAAGCAATAAACCAATTTTCATATAGATATTCAGTTTCACTTTCTCCTTGTGCTGCTAAACGATAAGCATAGCTATTTCCTTGTAATCGCGATGCTTCGTTTCCTAATTTTTGAATAACTGCTGTTGAGAGAATTTCAACTTCCATTCGTGATAAACCTTTAGGGCGGGTACTTGATGAACTTTTTACAAAATTATATGAAACATAGTCTTCTTTATGTGCGTTTTCTTCTACAAAGTAAGCAATTAGTTGTTTTTGTAGTCGATCGATATTCTCTTGGAGATTTGTTTCAAATAGGCGGATCTCCACTTCATCAAAAAGTGATTCTTCAAAAATATATTTGCGGGTACACACCCAAGCCCTTTCTATATTTTCTGTACTTGTCACTTGACTCCAGTCGTTATCTTTCTGTAACTTGGCACTGGTGATCGTACTGATATCGACATAAAACTCTGAAGGGTTAGGCGCTTTTATAATTTTTTTCGTGTTTCTCCAATAACTGCCAATAGGGTTTTCATAGTAAACTTCCTCTGGACTCAGTGAATTTGAATCAACATTATGATGACTACTTTTAAATCCTTGAGCAAGTGCATCTGACATTTGTTTAACAGGCGATCTGTCTTTATCAGTACCAATCGTAATTACAGACAGACGATCTATTGGTACTTCTTCAAATAAATGTTTATAGGCAAGTGCGTATTCTTTGCTGTACTCAGCGTGATTACCAACAATTAAATCTGAGTCTATGCCTAATTTTTTTAATTCCTCATATTGTCGCTGTTGATCTTTGTGTTGACTACTAAGCAAATCGACAACTGTAGACTGAATCATTAAAACGTGAGACAAAAACGGTTGCTGCCATTGCTCCCGCTTTTTTGATAAATAGCGTGTCACAGGAAAAACAGCCTCTCTAATACTATAAGGAGCTATATTAAATTCCAAGTTTATTTTTGATGAAACAACTTGAGGTTGTAATTTTGTAATCAACTGGTTATATATTGCTAAAGTATATTTATTTTTGTCTATACCTAAACAATAAATATTGACTGGATGTGTTATTTTTCCTTGTTCTTTTAAACGTAAAATTGTCTCCAGAAAAGCAATCGAAGCCGCTCCAGCACCACACCCAACATCCACAAAACAAAAATTCCGATTCTGGTCAAGCCAAGTCAGCAATTTTTCTGGAGTAATAATATTTTCCAAAGTGTGGATGACTTTAAAATAGTGTGTGTGGAAATAACGGCCAAATTGAGCAGCCGCACTTTTAAAAGGTTCTTTATTGTCATCACACTGACCGTAAGACATATTCTGATATCCCTTGACTTGTGGTTTAGTTGCAAGCCATTGATGTACAGAATTATAGGCATCTGCAATATAAGGATGAAAAGAATGATGATTGGGCATTTGTTGATTTTTTTGTCAATTTGTGATATACTACTTCCAGATGTCAAGCGCATAAGTCTAATGAAAATTATCAGTGCCAGTCGTCGAACTGATATTCCAGCCTTCTACTCAAAGTGGTTCCTCAACCGCATTCGAGCAGGTTTTTGCCATTGGCTAAACCCATTTAGCAAACAAGTATACCGCGTCTTGCTTCAACCGGAAGACTGCTTAGCTATTGTATTTTGGACTCGCAATCCCAAGCCTTTGCTGCCACACCTAGATTTTCTGACTGATCGCGGTTACTATTTCTATTTTCATTTCACCATGATTGGTTATCCAAAAGCAATAGAGAGCAGTAATCCGCCTCTTTCGGTATCAATAGATACTTTTAAGGAAATTTCAGAATACCTTTCTCCCGATCGAGTCCAGTGGCGATATGACCCCATTGTACTAAGCGATTTAACTCCACCTTCATTCCATCTACAACAGTTTGACTTCCTTAGTCGTAACCTCTAAGGCTATCCCTCTTTTGTCACTTTCGGTAGATAATTTTCTGGAACTAATGGTTTGTAAAGAAGACATAGATGGAGACGATCGCACTCCATAACCTTCATTAAGTTATACAAATAATGTTCATGGTTAATTGCACCATCCTTAACATCACATTCCCCAACATAAACTAATAAGTAGGTGGACATAAATAAATGCTTCTATAACTTATCTACATTAAATTATATCCACCTACTTAACAAAATCGCCTTGGCGCTCAACCATTCAAATAATAATCCCTCGTCCCTTTAGCATTCATCGCCTCTCCCAAACGATTTAAACCATGCACATAAGCAGCAGTCCGCATCGAAATTGACAACTCCTGGGCAATTTTCCAAATTACCTCAGTTTCCTCAATCATTTTCAACTTTAACCGCTGATTTACTTCGTCCAATTTCCAATAAAGTCCACTGCGATTTTGCACCCATTCAAAATAACTTACCGTCACCCCTCCAGCATTCACCAAAATATCTGGGATAACGTTAATTCCCTTAGCTTCTAAAATCTGATCCGCAGCAGAAGTTGTGGGTCCATTAGCTACTTCAAAGATAAACTTAGCCTTAATATCATTCACATTTGCCTCAGTAATTTGATTTTCCAATGCCGCTGGAATTAGCACATCAACATCTAAGGCTAAAAGTTCTTCATTTGTCAAAACTTCATGCTCAACTATGTTGCAAAGGGAATCCTCACAATAAACAGCTTTGATGCTGCGGTTAGATTCTTTGAATTGCCGAATACTGGGAATATCTAGCCCTTTTTTCGCATAAATTCCCCCTTGGGAATCGCTGACAGCAACTACTTTATAGCCAGCTTTCGAGAGCAATTCTGCTATTTCTGCACCCGCATTACCAAAACCTTGCACGGCAACTGTGGTATTTTGCGGTATTAGCTCAAATTTTGGCAATAGGGTTTCAATTACAAAAAAAGCTCCCATTGCTGTGGCAGTATCTCGCCCCAAACTACCACCTATAGTGACAGGTTTACCTGTAACAACTGCTGGACAAAGTTTGCGGTTAATGATATTATATTGGTCAGCCATCCAACCCATAATCATCGGATTAGTGTAAACATCGGGTGCGGGAATATCGACATCTGGACCGATAAAATCTGCGATCGCATCTACATAACCCCGACTTAACCGCTCTAATTCCATCTTTGATAATTCTTTGGGATTGAGGGTAATCCCTCCTTTCGCACCCCCAAAAGGCAAGTTTAAAACTGCACATTTAAAAGTCATCCAAAACGCCAAAGATTGTACTTCATCCAGCGAAACTTTTGGATGATAGCGCACGCCCCCTTTTGTGGGGCCTCTGGTGTCATCATAGCGGACTCGATAGCCTTGAAAAATTCGCAAGGAACCGTTATCCATTCGCACTGGAATTGATACAATTAAAGTGGATTTTGGATATTTTAGGCGTTCAGTTGTGTCTTCTGAAAGCGAAACATATTTCAAAGCTTGCGCTAATCTGCGGCTGGCATCAGCAAATAATGAATCTGACATAGGAAGGAAGAAGGAAGAAGGAAGAAGGAAGAAGGAAGAAGGAAGAAGGAAGAAGGAAGAAGGAAGAAGGAAGAAGGAAGTCTGTTAACAGTTAATTAACTTATGTCAACCTGCTTAATATTTTTCCCCTTTTATTCAATTAAAGCACAAGGCAAATCAGATTTAGTGATTTCTGCGGCAAAAAATGTCAATTTTTGTATCGAATTTAGCAAAATGATTACAAGACTTATGGTATTGATACCTACTCAATCGGCGTGTAAATGCTGGGCTTGGTTGTTGAGGCGATCGCTTCAACACCTCAAAATTCCCCATGAGGGATCGTACCCCTCAACATCATTGACATTGAAAAGATACACTTAAACTATCAATTTCTGTTTAAGATAAAATTGTGCGATCTGAATTAAATCAAATTTTCATAGTAATTTGATTGCCAATTAACATCAAGAAATTAAGTGCTTTTACAGGCAAAATAGTAACCATGATAGAACTCCTAGCCGCCCTTTCTGCTGCTGCGGCGGGGGGTATGAGAATCGCCCTACCCCTGCTGTTAATTGGTATATTGCGGAGTGACAATCTTTGGTCGCAAGTGCCATTATTGTCTCGCATCCACCCCCAAGTTGTGGTAGGAATTTTAGTGAGTTGGTCGCTATTTGAATTATTCGCTTCCAAAAATCTTTTAGGTCAACGCATTCTGCCAATTATTCAGATCCTTTTAAGTCCAATTGTAGGAGCAATTATGAGTTTGACAATTGGACAAATGACAATTATTGAAGATAATCCTGGTTATAATTGGTTACTTTGGATCATAGCTGTAGTTGGTGGTTTATTAGCTTTAGTATTACAATTGGTTCAAGCCGGCTGGTTTTATAGATTGCGGGGTTTACCAATTTGGGTTATTTTTGCTCAAGATGCTCTTTGTATTTGTCTAGTTCTTTTGGCCTTTGATGCACCGAGACAAGGTGGACTAATTGCTTTAATGTTACTCTGGTTTGCAATTCGTAGTTCTAAAGAATGGTATCGTTGGTATAAAGATCAAGGAACACCGGGAAAGAGGGGAAATCCCCGGCGGCATAAAAGAGATCCTGATTAATTTGTTAACTGTTTTGTAGCAAGCGCAAAGAGCGCTAAAGCGCTTACTACAAACCAAATTATCAAGTTATTTAATTTTCATTCCTAAAGCAAACCAATAAAATGCAGGGGACCATGACCAGTCATTAACTCCACTAACAACCCAATAAAACCAATCATTGCCAGACGACCATTCCAAACTTCCGCCGCTGTAGTTAAACCCCATTCCCAACGTTCTTGAGGATACATCTTCGCCTTCTTCGGAGGATGTATCACTTCAGCAAACTTAATATTAGGTGCTTCCAAAGCTTCAATTACTGAATCAGCTAAATCCCCAATAAATACAGGATGAGTATTCAGAGCCGGCACTCGGTAGAAATTATGAATCCCTGAATTTTCTGCTAATTCTCGATACTCCATATCAATTTCTTGGAGAGTTTCTATATGTTCAGAAACAAAACTAATAGGTACTACAAGTAACTCATTAATTCCTTGAGCAGCTAATTCTGGAATCGAATCTTCCGTATAAGGTTTTAACCATTCTACTGGACCTACTCGACTTTGATATGCCAAAGTATGATTGTTTTGCCGATTAAGAGTCTGCATAATCTTGCTAGTACAATCCTCTATTTCTCGCTGATAAGGATCGCCGGCTTCTTCAACATAGCTAACCGGAACACCGTGAGCGCTGAAAAATATGTGAACTCGATCGGGATGGGGACATTTATCTAGTTCTTGGGCAATTAATTGAGCCATTGCTTGCAGATAACCTGCTCGATGATACCAAGATGGAATCAGTGTATATTCAATTTGATGAAGGCTGATATCTTGTTCCCAAATTCTTTCTAAAAGGCGGAAACTAGAGCCACTGGTACTAATGGAAAATTGGGGATATAAAGGTAAGATGACTAATTTTTCAATTCGATCTTGCTTGATTTTTGCGATCGCTTCCTCAGTAAAAGGATGCCAGTAACGCATCCCTACGTAAACTTTAACTTCCCGTCCCTTTTCCTTTAACTGCGTTTCTAAAGCTACAGCCTGCTCTTCAGTAATTCGCCGTAGAGGAGATCCACCACCGATGTGTTTGTAGTTTGCTTGAGATTTTTTAGCCCGCAGCGTAGAAATTAACCAGGCGAGGGGTTTCTGCATCCAGGGAAAAGGCAGGCGAATAATCTCTGGGTCAGAAAACAGGTTAAATAGAAAGTGGCGGACATCCTCGATGGTATCTGGCCCGCCCAAGTTTAGTAGTAATACTCCTATACGACCCATAGTGCTTGCAGTTCCTTTATTGTTTAAGCTTCTTTACCAATTTTAATAATAATCATATAACTTTTTAATTGATAATTTCTAGCAAAACAGATATTTTTAATGGTACAACCATTTTTGATTTTTGATTTTTGATTAAAATTCATGGGGGGGCAGTGCGCTAGAATATTTGTACAACTTAATTAGACGTGCTATATCCTAATAAAAGCCATCTCTATATAACATTAACAATTTAATGATCGCCACTGAATCTAACCAACACAAAAAAGCTAAAGCGCTCAAACCAAACAGCCGTCGCCCCGCAAAAGAACTTTGTAGCGAGTGTGGTCTGTGCGATACATATTACATTCATTATGTCAAGGAAGCTTGTGCTTTTCTAACTCAGCATATAGCGGAATTAGAATTAGAAATACACGGGCGATCGCGCAATCTTGATAACTCGGATGACTGGTATTTTGGCGTTAATCAAACCATGATAGCCGCTCGCAAAAAGGAGCCAATTGAGGGCGCACAATGGACGGGAATTGTAAGTACAATTGCTATAGAAATGCTGAATCTGGGGATAGTTGAAGGTGTGGTTTGCGTTCAAAATACCCAGGAAGATCGCTTTCAACCGATGCCAATTATTGCGACAACAGCGGAGGAAATTTTAGCGGCAAAAGTGAATAAGCCGACGCTTTCTCCTAACCTTTCAGTTTTGGAGCAAATTGAAAAATCGGGAATGAAGCGACTGTTAGTAATTGGTGTTGGCTGTCAAATTCAAGCTTTGCGAACTGTGGAGAAGAAATTAGGGTTAGAAAAGCTCTATGTTTTGGGTACTCCCTGCGTGGATAATGTCAGTCGTGCGGGTTTGCAAAAGTTCTTAGAAACGACTAGCCGTTCCCATAAAACGGTGGTTTCTTATGAGTTTATGCAGGATTTTAACGTTCACTTTAAGCATGAAGATGGTTCAACGGAAAAAGTGCCTTTTTTTGGGTTGAATACTAAGGAACTTAAGGATGTTTTTGCGCCTTCTTGTTTGAGTTGTTTTGATTATGTCAATGGTTTGGCTGATTTAGTTGTTGGCTATATGGGCGCACCTTTTGGCTGGCAATGGATTGTAGTTAGAAATGATACGGGACAAGAGATGTTAGATTTGGTAATGGATCGATTAAATACTCAATCTGTGATGTCTCAAGGTAATAGGATGCCGGCGGTGCAGCAGAGTATTCCGGCTTATGAAAAGGGGGTGACTTTGCCGATGTGGGCGGCGAAGTTGATGGGGGTATTTATTGAGAAAATTGGACCGAAGGGTTTGGAATATGCGCGGTTTTCGATCGATTCTCATTTTACTCGGAATTATCTTTATGTGAAGCGGAATTATCCTGAGAAGTTGGAGGCTCATGTGCCGGAATTTGCGAAGCGAATTGTGGGACAATATAAGTTGCCAGAATCTTAGTTGGATTTGGTATAATATATTAATGTAGGCTGGATGCTGTGGTAATTATTCTTTGCTATTAGCTAGGAAATAGCGATCGCAGCGCCCAAACTACGAAGCTCGTTGGGGAGGAGACAAACCAATAGGAGTTAATGATGACTGAAACAACATTTTATCCTAAAACTAATATCAACAGAGATTATATTATTACTCTGTGTCTCAATATCAGGATGAATTATCATATAAAAGAAAGAGAAAAATGCGTTTACCAAGAAAAATTAAATTATGCGATCGCGGGGCATTAATTAGACTTGCTATACTAAGTATTGTCCTGATTATTGTGATTTTTGGAGGGTATTTGACTATGATTGCTATGCCAGGAAAAAGCTATAGCGGCGAAATTCCGCCTTTAACAACCCAGGAGATTTTAATTAGGGATGCTTTGCGCCGAGATGTGGAAAAATTAGCTGGTGAAATTGGGGAACGCAATTTTATTCAATACCAGAAACTTGTGGAAGCTGCTGATTTTTTGGCAACTTCTTTTGAGAGTGCTGGCTATCAAGTGGAAAGACAAAGATACAAAATTGATGATAGATTTTATGATAATATTGAAGTGGAAATTGTTGGGGGAAAGAATGCGGATGAAATTGTGGTTGTTGGCGGACATTATGACTCAGTGGTAGGTAGTCCAGGGGCGAATGATAATGCAACTGGGGCGGCGGGGGTGTTGGCTTTGGCGAGAATATTTGCGGGGAAAAAACCGGAAAGAACATTGCGTTTTGTGGAATTTGTCAATGAGGAACCGCCTTTTTTTTGGACTGCGGATATGGGAAGTTTAGTTTATGCAAAAAGATGCCGGGAAAGAAATGAAAAAATTGTGGGGATGTTGAGTTTAGAGACGATCGGTTATTATTCAGATGTTAAGGATAGTCAGAAATATCCAGCACCATTAAATCTACTTTATCCTACTTCTGGAAATTTTATTGGATTTATTGGTAATACGGGGTCAAGTAAGTTGGTGAGGGATGCGATCGCATCTTTTCGTCGCCATACTGAATTTCCCTCGGAAGGTGCAGCAATTCCTGGTATGATTCCTGGTGTTGGTTGGTCAGATCAATGGGCTTTTTGGCAGCATGGTTATCAGGGTTTAATGGTGACTGATACGGCTCCTTATCGCTATCCTTTTTATCATACTTCCGAGGATACGCCGGATAAAGTTAATTGGGAAAGGACGGCGAAGGTAATAGCTGGATTGGCAAAAGTTGTGGCAGATTTGGTGGGAATTGATATTAATTAAGTATTAATTAAGTCAATTCATTTCAATAGTTCTAAACGGGTTTAGATTTTACCCCAAACAAATCAGAGGCGATCGCAAAAGTATCATTTCCTAAAATTAAATGGCGATCTCTATCTCGACTAATACACCCATTTTGTTGCAACTTACCCAGCATTCGAGTCACAGTCACCCGTGTAGTGCAAATTGCATTAGCAATATCCTGATGTGTTACCCGAATACTTAACCGACTTCCACCCGCTACAGGTTGACCAAATTCTTGTTTGAGTAGCAACAATATCTGATACAATCTATCTTCTACTCGTCGCTGTCCTGTAATCGCTAAAATCGCCTCCATTTGTCGCAATCTGCGTCCCATTTGAGGTAGTAAAGCATGGCATAATTGTGGAGAAGCCTCTACTTCTACCATAGAATACCAGATTAAATAAGTATCGGATATTGTTGTGGCTCGATAAGTCTGCAAACAAGTTAACCAAAGGCCAAAACACATTGAAGGTCCCGCCCAACCTAAAAGCCCCTCTTCGCCGGTTGCATAAAGTGTACTTAACTGCACTAAACCTTGACAAACTTGCCAAATTCCTTGGGAGACGAGAGGAATTTCACTACCTTTGGCGTAAAAATGCAAGTTGTGATTCAAGCTTTGATTAAGGTCTGTGATGTGCAGGTTTCCTTCTAAAACTGCTTTGGAAGTTGGAGGCATACCTAAGTAATTCCAGGTAAATAATACTGGTTTGATATATATGGCTTTAACTTTATACTATGAAGGTAAAGGATTCGTAATCGTTAGGTTAGGAATAAGATAAGATTTTTTATGGATTTTTTATGGTAATATTAAGGTAAATTTGATGTAGGGGCGAAGCATTCGGGGAGATAAGTTATTGGCGATCGACAGAGATTTCCGGCTGGAATGCTTCGCCCCTACAGATTTGAAAATACGCCCTAATCTTTTAAATTTAGGTGGCGTTTAAGTTGCCGTATAGACTGATAAATTTCAGGAAGGCGACTATAAATAGCTGCGGCTTTGAGAAATACTTTGTGGGGAATTGCTGGGATTCCTGTAACGATCGCGCCTTCTGGTACATCATTATGAATACCAGCTTTGGCTGTGGCGATCGCGCCGTCTCCTATTTTTGCTTGATTAGCAATTCCTACTTGACCTGCTAACAATACATTATTTCCTACTTTTACGCCGCCGGCCATACCAACTAAGGCGGCGATCGCGGTATTTCTGCCTACTTGACAACCATGACCAATATGTACTAAATTATCGATTTTTGTCTGTCTGCCAATGCGTGTTTCTCCTACTGCCGGTCGATCGATTGTACTATTACAACCAACTTCTACGCCGTCTTCTAAAATAGTATAACCTGATTGTTCCATTTTAAACCAACCTGTCGGCGTGGGTACAAAACCAAAACCTTCAGCACCAATAACAGCGCCAGAATGAATTACGCAATCCGAGCCAATTTGAGCGCGTTCGTGGATGGTACAATTAGCGTGTAAAATAGTGCGATCGCCAATTTTTACTTCTGGATAAATCACGACATTGGGATGAATGCAAACGCCATTACCAATTTTAACATCTGCTTGAATTACTACATGAGGACCGAGGTAAATATCTGTACCAATTTGAGCGCTGGGGTGAATTATTGCAGTAGGATGAATTGCCGGATTTGGTTGAAATGGCTGATAAAAAATCGCGATCGCTTCAGCAAATAATAGTCTGGGATCTCGTGTTGCCATCCACGCAATTCCCCGCTGAGTAGCTGTTATCTGAAGGGCTTCATCCATCGGCAAAATTAACGCCTTCGCCTCAGTTGTGCTAACAAAAGCCGCAAATTTACCACCTTCTATATAACTAATATCGCTAGATTTAGCGCGATCGACTGCCGCCACACCACTAATTTCTGGATCGAGAGAATCCATTGTGAGACTATGACTAGAAACTAAAGTAAGTTTTTGTAACAATTCACTAAATTTCATAGTTAAAGATTACCATTGAAGATGGATTTTGAGTGCTTAAGTAAAATGTTCATTTTCCTAGATTACCATGAAACTCGATCGAGACTAAAAGAAACCGGGTTTTTTAGGGAATTTTGGGCGACAACGAATATTTTAGTGAAACCTGGTTTCTCGGCCCGGAGTAAATGTTATAATATGGGTGAGATTTTTATACTTTTTACAGTTAGGTTGAAAATTTCTTATGAATCAATCTCGATCGCTCGTTAAATTATTGATTTGTGGCATGGTTTTAGCAGGTGTATCATTTATCCCCGGAATATTGCCGGCGACAAAAGTGGCAATAGCGGGAATGGAGATTGCTGATCCAATTAAAACTATCTTTGCTGCTTTAGCCAGTGTTTCAGCGGGGAATGTGGCGAATGCGGTAGATGCTTTGACGGGAGGAAAACCCGATCCTTTATCCTTAGAAAATGAGGATTTAACGAAGGCGGTAGGAAGGGCGATCGGTGCTGTAATTAAAGAAGCAGCTAAAAATTACAATCGAGATATTAGTCATAAGTTAAACCAAATTGCGATTAAGGCTGAGAATAGTTGGTTAGAAATTGCGAGACGGGAAATATCCAAGCATCGTTATCAAGATTTGATGGAAAATCAACTTGATGAGTTTTTGACCGCCGAAGGTGAATCTTTAACTAAAGAAACTGCCTTAAAGGTAGAAACCTGGGAAGATATTTTTGCTTTGCTAAATATGGCGGCTAAAGCTGGCGGTGGGTTTCAGTTAGATTCATCGGTACATCAAGAAGTCGCTGAATTATTACATACAACATTTCCTGAAAAATTGCGAGAGGTATTAAAAGATAATTTCAAACAAGATGGTAAGGCTTATGCTGGCTTAACTTTGTCGTTGTTGACAGATATTAAAGCGAAATTAAATCAACAGGAAGAAACTCATAAGCAAATTATTCAATTAATTGAAAGTCGCTTTGCTGAAGTTCGGGGCTACCTCAAACCAGAGGACTTTACTCCTGTAGTATGGAGGGAAATTTGTAGGCAAATGTTTGCGGAACGCGAACATAAAACTACCACAAGTTTTTTGTATGGAATCGCTGGTTTTACTCCCAATTTTGATGATATTTATGCACCTCTTGCCTTAGTAGAAAAGCAAGTTAAACCTCAAGCTGAATCTAATATTACTCCTGAAACTGGATCGGCGGCCTATCGGGAAAAACCAACGCAGGAAATAGAAACTAAAATTAGTGAAGATGACTTTTTTAATCTCTTGAGAAGTGGGAAAAGCCCGAAAAGTCAAGGGCGCAAAATTGCGATTATTGGGGAACCGGGGGCGGGTAAAACTACGCGGTTACAAAAAATTGCTAAGTGGATTTTTGAGGAAAATTTGGGTTTGCCAATTTGGATCGATCTGCGGAAGTTGGGCGGTAAATCAATTCAGGAATATTTACAAGAAACTTGGTTGCGTGATGCGACGGGAATTGAGAGTCATTGGGAAGGTTTAATTGCACAATTTAAGCAGGAGAAAGTTTGGTTATTATTAGATGGTTTAGATGAAATGACTGCCCTGGCTAATTCTCAGGAGTTGCTGAAGTTACAGGGATGGGTAAGTAAAGCGCGGGTAATTGTTAGTTGTCGGACAAATGTTTGGGATGGCGGAAGTTTCGGAAATAGTGATTACGATCTGTTTCGGAATCAGGATTTTGCGCCGGAACAAGTGCAGGCATTTATTAGGAATTGGTTTAGTCAGGCGAAACACCCGCAGGTAGGGGAATTTTTGTTAGGAAAGTTGGCGCAACCGGAACATCAACGCCTTGCGGATTTGATTAGAAATCCTTTGCGGTTAACTCTGTTTTGTTTGAATGGTTTAGCATATCAGGAAAAGGGCGGTTTACCGGAGACGCAAGCGGCACTTTATGAGGCTTTTGTTGAGCAGTTTTACTTGGCGAATAATGCGAAAAATCAAGCGGATTTACGGACGGATAAAAATCAGCAAGGGGAGTTGAATAAAGTGTTGGCAGAGTTGTCGCTGTGGGCGATGACTGGGAGTAGTTCGCGTTTTTTAATTCGCCCTAGTGAGTTATCGCCAGAATTAAAGCAAAAGTTGGGGGGTGAGGATGTAAATAATTGGTTGGCGTGTCGGTTGGGTTGGTTGAATTGCGTCGGTGTCGATCCGCAAAATCCGCAGCAGTGGGTTTATGGGTTTTATCATGCTACGTTTCAGGAGTATTTTGCGGCCTTGGGGGTGAAAAATGGTTGGTGTTTCTTTGAGGGAAATCGCATTTTTGATCGGGAATGGAAACAGATAATTTTGCTGTGGTTGGGGCGTAAGGATGTTAGGGATGAGGAGAAAGAGGAGTTGATTCAGGCGTTGATTGAGTTTGAGGATGGGTGTGGAGAATGGCATCGAGATCGGGTTGATAGAGGTTTTTATGAGTATCGCGCCTATTTTCTAGCGGCGGCGGGGATTGTCGAGTTTAAGTCTGGTAAGTCTGAGGAGATTGTTAATCAAATTGTGCGTTGGGGTTTTGGTTATTTTGATGAGGAAAAACAGGAGTGGATGACATATCTCGATCCTATTAAAGAAGCTGCCATAGAAGTATTAAAAGAGACGGATAGGAGAAGGGCGATCGCAGCTTTAGTCAATTTACTGGCAATTACTGAGGATGAATCTACTCGTAGGCGAGCAGCCTCTACCTTGGGTAAAATCGGCACGGGCAACCCAGAGGCGATCGCATATTTTGTCAATTTACTGGCAGCTACTGAGAATGAATATACCCGTTGGCAAGCAGCCTCTAGCTTGGGTAAAATCGACCCCGGCAACCCAGAGGCGATCGCATCTTTAGTCAATTTACTGGCAGCTACTGAGGATGAAAATATCCGTAGGCGAGCAGCCTCTACCTTGGGTGAAATCGGCACGGGCAACCCAGAGGCGATCGCATCTTTAGTCAATTTACTGGCAACTTCTGAGGATAAAAATATCCGTTCGCAAGCAGCCTCTAGCTTGGGTAAAATCGGCAAAGGGAACCAAGAGGCGATCACATCTTTAGTCAATTTACTGGCAACTACTGAGGATGAAGAGATCCGTTGGAAAGCCGCCTATAGCTTAGGTAAAATCGACCCCGGCAACCCAGAGGCGATCACATCTTTAGTCAATTTACTGGCAACTACTGAGGATGAAGAGATCCGTTGGAAAGCCGCCTATAGCTTAGGTGAAATCGGCACGGGCAACCCAGAGGCGATCACATATTTTGTCAATCTGCTGGCAACTACTGAGGATGAAGAGATCCGTTGCCAAGCCGCCTATAGCTTAGATAAAATCGACCCCGGCAACCCAGAGGCGATCGCATCTTTAGTCAATTTACTGGCAACTACTGAGGATGAAGATACCCGTTGGCAAGCAGTCTCTACCTTGGGTGAAATCTGCACGGGCAACCCAGAGGCGATCACAGCTTTAGTCAATCTACTGGCAACTACTGAGGATGAAGATACCCGTTGGCAAGCAGTCTCTACCTTGGGTGAAATCTGCACGGGCAACCCAGAGGCGATCGCATCTTTAGTCAATTTACTGGCAACTACTGAGAATGAAGATACCCGTTCCCAAGCAGCCGATAGCTTGGGTAAAATCGGCACGGGCAACCCAGAGGCGATCACATATTTTGTCAATCTACTGGCAACTACTGAGGATGAAGATATCCGTTGGAAAGCCGCCTATAGCTTAGGTAAAATCGACCCCGGCAACCCAGAGGCGATCACATCTTTAGTCAATTTACTGGCAACTACTGAGGATGAAGATACCCGTTGGCAAGCAGCCTCTACCTTGAGTGAAATCTGCACGGGCAACCCAGAGGCGATCACAGCTTTAGTCAATTTACTGGTAACTTCTGAGAATGAAATTACCAGTAGGCAATTCGCCAAGAGCTTAGGTGAAATCGGCACGGGCAACCCAGAGGCGATCACATCTTTAGTCAATTTACTGGCAACTACTGAGAATGAAGATACCCGTTGGCAAGCAGCCTCTACCTTGGGTAAAATCGACCCCGGCAACCCAGAGGCGATCACAGCTTTAATCAATCTGCTGGCAACTACTGAGAATGAAAATACCCGTAGGCAAGCAGTCTCTACCTTGGGTGAAATCGGCACAGGCAACCAAGAGGCGATCACATCTTTAGTTAATCTGCTGACAATGACCGAGAATAAAGATACCCGTAGCCTCACAGCCGATAGCTTAGGTGAAATCATCGAAACTAACGAACAATATGCCTACGTTCTCTCGCAATTAAAACCCCATCTCAGCGATGAAACTTACCAAAATAACTTCGATCTATTTAACGATTGTTACCGAATCCTCTGGCAATGCGCCCAAAATCTCCCCTATCACCAATTCTATCAACTCTGGAACCAGCAACCCCACCCGGCAACCCTACCCCTGGGCCAAAGATTAAAAAACCATCCTCCCCTCAACCAATATCAATGGCTGTTAATTGATGGCAGTAAATTCATCGACAGAGACAACCCCGCCCTAGATATTTATGACCAAATGCTGGCGGCAAACTATCCAGAAAGCAGCCAAAAACCACCGGAAACTATGCAGCAATTCGGATTCTACTGGAGTCAATTGCAACGGAATCAAACCGCCCCCATTTTAATCTTTTATGAAGATCCCAATCGGGCTGTACCCCAAGGTTTTAGCCCAGTTTTTCTCACAGCATTAAGTCAGTTAGACGGTAAGATTTGCGTGATTAGTAATAAAGTAGATCCGTGTGTGAAAACCTTTGCACCGAGTCATCCGAATTTAGAAAATGAGATTTGCCGATGGATAGAGGAATAATTTATTATGCCAGTATAGTCTTTCTCTGTCTGGTGAGGTACAAGAGCTTCTACCCCCAACCCCCTTAGAAAGGGGGCTTTTCCGGTTCCCCCCCTTTGCAAGGGGGGGCTAGGGGGGGTCGTTTTTGTACCTATATAATTGAGAACCGCTATAATAGATTAAATTCATTTACTTAAAAGATTAATATGAGGCCAGAAGATATCAGGGATCTTAACCGCAGACAACCCTTTCAACCGTATCGCATTCATATTACTGGTGGAAAAACTTATGAAATTCATCATCCCGATCAATTATTAGTGTTGCGATCGCGCTTAGTTATCGGCGTTGGTGGTGATAATAATATACCCGATGGAACTGAACATATTTCCTTAATTCATATTGTCAGAATTGAGAATTTATCGGAAGATAGTACAGCTTATGAAACGCCAGTATAATTAATCCGCCGGGGGTTAAAACCCCCGTCTAATAGCGAAAGTCGGTTAAAACCGACTGCAAACCAGAGATACAGGACTTACGCACGGGGGGTCAGAAAAGGAATGAAAATTAAATAACTTGATGATTTGGTTCGTAGTAAGCGCAAAGAGCGCGCTTGGCGCTTACTACAAGCTAATTATTTAATTTCTATTAAAATCCCCAAGGATGAAAACAAAAGGTTAAACTAGAATTAAGTTGAAAGCTGTACTCAAAAAGGCGATCGCAATTTATGAAAAGTCTCAAAAAACAAGCGTGGATACATCATCAGGCTGCAAAAAAACACAAGCAGCTAACCCATCATCAAAGTGCTGGAATCCCTGGTCGGCATCTGTGGCGCATCCTAGCCACTTGGGTGATTTCCTCCAGTATGATGCTAGGAGGACCAGTTTTTGCAGATATGGCTTCTAACAATATGACCTATAGCCAATTGCTGCAAAAAATTGAACAGGGTAAAGTTACTAAAATAGAAGTAGATCCCGCCCTACGGACAGCAAAAGTCAGGTTAGAAGGTCAAAAATCAACGGATGCAATGATGGTAGTAAGCTTGTTTGAGTACAATCCAGAACTCTTAGAACAAGTCCGTGCCAAAAAAGTAGATTTTGAAATCAAACCTTCTACTGATAATAGCGCGGCAATGGGTTTAGCCGTAAATTTACTGGTAATTTTTATTGTCCTGGGAGTGTTAATGATGATGCTACGGCGATCGACTCAATCCCAGGGAAATGCCATGAATTTTGGCAAATCAAGAGCGCGTTTTCAAATGGAAGCAAAAACGGGCGTGATGTTTGATGATGTGGCGGGAATTGAAGAAGCAAAAGAAGAATTACAAGAAGTTGTAATGTTCTTGAAAAAACCGGAACGCTTTACGGCGATCGGTGCAAAAATTCCGAAAGGAGTGTTATTAATTGGTCCTCCTGGTACTGGTAAAACATTACTGGCAAAAGCGATCGCCGGAGAAGCTGGAGTACCTTTTTTCAGCATTTCTGGTTCGGAATTTGTAGAAATGTTTGTCGGTGTTGGTGCTTCGCGAGTACGAGATTTATTTAAAAAAGCCAAAGAACACGCGCCCTGTATTGTATTTATTGATGAAATTGACGCAGTAGGCCGACAAAGAGGCGCAGGAATTGGTGGTGGAAATGATGAAAGAGAACAAACTCTGAATCAGTTATTAACAGAAATGGATGGTTTTGAAGGCAATAATGGGGTAATTATTATTGCGGCTACTAACCGCCCTGATGTACTCGATACAGCTTTATTACGACCGGGAAGATTCGATCGTCAAGTAATGGTAGATTTGCCAAGTTATAAAGGCAGATTAGGGATTTTGCAAGTTCACGCCCGCAATAAAAAACTTGACATGGAAGTGTCGTTAGAAACCATCGCCCGTAGAACCCCAGGATTTTCTGGTGCGGATTTATCTAACTTGTTGAATGAAGCGGCAATTTTAACAGCAAGACGGCGGAAAGAGACGATTACTAACTTAGAAATTAATGATGCGATCGATCGCATTACTATCGGCCTGAAACTCAATCCCCTGTTAGATAGTAAGAAAAAATGGATGACAGCTTATCACGAAGTTGGTCACGCCCTCGTAGCTACTTTGTTACCCAATTCTGACCCCGTAGAAAAAGTAACAATTATTCCTCGATCTGGCGGTATTGAAGGTTTTACTAGCTTTACTCTTGATGATGAAATGGTGGATAGTGAAGGTCTACGAAGTCGTGCTTTAATGTTAAGTCGGATTACGGTGGCCTTGGGAGGACGCGCTGCGGAAGCGGAAATTTATGGCCCAGATGAAATTGATACTGGGGCTGGGAGTGATATCAGACAGGTGACAGCTTTGGCGAGGGATATGGTGACGCTTTATGGGATGTCGGAATTGGGACCTGTGGCCTTAGAAAGTCCAAATAATGAGGTATTTTTGGGTCGAGATTGGATGGCGCGATCGGAGTATTCGGAAGATATGGCCGCGAAAATCGATCGACAAGTCCGCGCGATCGCATTTCTTTGTTATGAAGAATCTCGCCGTTTAATTCGTGAAAATCGACATTTAATCGATCGTTTAGTCGAAATTTTGTTGGATAAGGAAACCATCGAAGGCGATGAATTTCGACAAATTGTTGGTCAATATGTAAAGTTGCCTGAAAAACTATCGATTTCTAAACGTTAGTTCGTAGTAGGGGCTTTAGCCCCTTAAATGTTTAATATAATGGCACTAAAGTGCCTACTACAAACTTGCTTTAGCCCCTTAAATTTTCAATTTAATGGCACTAAAGTGCCTACTACAAACTTACTTTACCCCCTTAAATGTTCAATTTATGGCACTAAAGTGCCTACTACGAGCGTTATGTATGAATATAGGAAGTTAAGTGCTGAAGAAAAAGCTGAGTTAGTTAGAGAAAGGCGATCGCGAGGTTTTCCACCCCATGAACCTCCCCATCCAGTTGTGGATAAAACGTTTTACTTGCTAACTGCTGCCTGTTACGAACATCGGTGTTATTTGAATTCAGAAGTCCGTCGTCAAGAATTGATAGATTTGCTATTCGAGGCATTTATTCAGGTAGGAATGGAAATTCAGGCTTGGGTAATTTTGCCCAATCACTATCACTTATTGATTAGGATTACTGAATTTGAGGAATTAAGCAAAATTTTTCGTTCTGTGCATGGGCGAACATCTTGTGCCTGGAATTTAGAAGATAATTCCAGAGGACGTAAAGTTTGGTATCGTTATAGCGATCGGGCGATTCGTTCGGAAAGACATTATTATACAACTCTTAACTATATTCATTACAATCCGGTTAAACATGGTTATGTTAATTCTCCTTATGATTGGGTTCAAAGCAGCGTTCATTGGTATTTAAGTGCCTATGAAAGACAATGGTTACGAGATTTATGGGTGAATTATCCGGTTAAAGATTATGGCAAAAATTGGGATGATTTTATTAGTTCGTAGTAGGGGCTTTAGCCCCTTAAATGTTCAATTTAATGGCACTAAAGT
>MBRE01000040.1:124123-158914 GCA_001698425.1 Oscillatoriales cyanobacterium USR001
TAAAGTGCCTACTACAAACTTATAGCCTTTTAATAGCCTTGCTCTCTATTAGGAGACTGAGACGAACTAGAGAAATGAGAATTTTGCTGAGCATACATTTCCCGCAATACCAAAGCCGGATCTACCCAACGTCCACCATACTTTAATCCCCAGTGTAAATGAGGGCCCGTTGTGTTACCGCTCATGCCAACTCTAGCAATTCTCGCACCAGCAGGAACCTGTTGACCTTGCCAAATTAGTATTCCCCCTTCGCGATCGATATAATAGCTTCGACCATTGGCAGTTTCTACACGCCCTTTCAGATGACAATAGATGTGTTCCCAATCACCAGAGCGAACGATAATTCCAGTACCACATCTCCCATCTTCCCAGACTTCCGTAACCTGTCCACCCCACCAATTGCGAATGTAGCTACCGATGGGAGCAGCTAAATCTAGGCCATAGTGAAAATCGCCCCCGCGCGGTCCAAAAGCAGAGGTGTAAGCTTCAAAATTTTCTACCGGGAAAGAGGCGGCTTGCCAAATATTTCCTGTAGCTACTCGATCGACTCTGGAAATTTGTGCGTTGACTAACTCCTGCTTAAATGCGATCGTAACTAAACCCGCGCCCATTAACCCTGCCAGTAACAATATCGGTTTAGGACGGACAAAGCACTTAGCAGTCGATCGCGGTGTCAAGTTTTGCATGATATTTCTCTCTCCTAAATTAGCCTTGATACTAAATTGCTCTTGTGTTTCATGCCAATTCGCTGCAATCTTCCCTGATATTGCTCAGGCGAGTTGGCTGTCCATTAGTTTACACCGAAGAAATGGAATATCGCTAATTTATTCTCTGCAACCCTTATTGGATCTATGTTAAACCCAGGGATCGAGCTTAAACTCTTCCGCTAAAAAGTCAATAAAACAACGTATTTTTGCTGGATAAAAACGGCTACGACGATAGACGGCATAAATCGGCAAAGGAGTTGGTTGATAATCCTGCAACACAACCTTAAGATCGCCCCGGTAAATATCATCCCCAAACATCCAGACTGGCGCAAGCGCAATCCCTAAACCTGATAACACAGCCTCCCGAATAGCCACTGAACTATTAGTTTGAAAAAAACCCCCAACCCGCACCTTAATTAGTCCCTCCGTTCCTTGAAAATGCCACTCATTGCCCGTTGTCAGACGAGTATAAACAATACAATGATGATTAACTAAATCTTCTGGAATCTGGGGTTCTCCTGCTTGCTCAAAATAATCCGTACTTGCTATTGTGACGCGGCGGGTTGTGCCAATGCGATCGCTAATTAAGGAACTATCTTGATGATTACCAATACGAATTAAAAGGTCTAAACCCTCTTCCACAATATCCACAAAATAATCCGCCATCATCAAATCGATCTTGACATCGGGATAGCGCTTCATAAAAGCCTTTAAACGAGGCACAATCTGCATTTGCCCAAAAAGTACCGGACAGCCCAGCCGTAAAATTCCGCTTGCCTCTACTTTCCCCATCAAGCTGGCTTCCGCTTCCGCAACCGTTTCTAAAATTTGTTGGCAGTATTTATAGTATTTTTTGCCCTCCTCGGTCAAACTCAAATTGGTGGTAGAACGAGTGAGTAATTGTACTCCCAGATATTTTTCCAGGGCAGCGATTTGCTTACTAATAGTCGGTTGCGTTGTTTTTTGTTCCCGTGCTACGGCAGAAAAACTATTCATTTCGATCGCCCGGACAAAACTCTGCATACAGGCAATTCGATCCATACCTTACCTATTCCAAAATGGCATATAACATATTCTATTTTGCCTACTTCTCAAGTAAAATAAAATAGCTGATAATATTTTTATCAACCGTTTTTACCTTGAAAAATAAAGATGTTAAAACTAAAATCTTTCAGCGCTCTACTTGCTCCCTTGACTCTTGCTAGTATGATGAGTTTGGGAGATATTGTTGTAAATAGCTTTTTGTCCGAAATCCAAAATACTGCGATCGCGGCTCCAGAAATGACGGTTCAGCAAAAGATCGACATAATTACTAAAAGTAAAGGACAAATTGGCAGTGGCGACCAATTACGACGATTTTTCTATGGTGATTTGTTACCTCTAGGCGTACAACCCGGTGGCGCAGGAATGGTCGTTAATCTTTACAACAAAGCCAATGATATCACCTTTTCCTACTGTGCAACTTATGATGTGGTTGTAGCAGTGAAAAAGGGCAAAGTAACTGCTTTTCTACCCAGTGAAGTTAAGTAATTTGTCAGGACTTAAGCACGCAAACACGCAATTCAGTAATTCTGATTCCTTTCCCTACCTTTGCTATATTTAAGGGGAAAATAATCGAAAAGAATATCAAACTATTGCAACATCGTCAAGGGTGCGTAAGTCCTAACTCAAATACTCATTTTTCAACTAATTTTTCAACTAATTTTTCAACTAATTAAGGGGAATTTATCCACTCAGAAGTTAACTTGCGAAAATTATATTGAGATGCCCCTGGATGACAAGTTACACAACTACTCACATTTAAAGTTTCAGGTATTTTTACTCTCGGATGTAAAGCTTTAAAATAGCGAGATTTAATCACTCTATAGGGAACTTCCTCATTTTTAGGTTGGAGACGAGAATAAGTCTGCAAATAATTCCACACCAACAGACGGGATGGATCTACTAATAACCGAATTTGTTGCCCATAGTGTTCGGGATCTTGCAATAATTGCCGCCAAGTTTCAGTAGGTAAGACTTGTGGGGGCAAAGCAATATGACAAGTGGCGCAATTTTCTAAATAAACTTCTTGTCCTAACTTATAGCGATCGCCAATTATATCGACAGTACCAATACTTTCGACTGAAGCACCTTGAGCAACTTGTGGAGCAATTTGTGGAGTTTCAGCAAGAACATTAGTAACTGGTGCGATTAGCCAGCCGATCGAGACACTCCAAAGCAATATCAAAAACAATACAACAAGTCGCGATCGCCCCCCCTTGCCATAAATTTTTCGCCGTCTTTCACCGTTCATCTATCATTGCCTATATAACTGGTACAGTCATACCTTCACGGGCTAAAAACCCTTTAGGGAAAACCGACTGAAGTTCTTGTTCTATGTTGTCCAAAAAATTATCATCATGGGAAGGATCGTGGTGAAACATGACAATACGCTTAACTCCTGCGGCCTTAGCAACTTCCACTCCCACTTCCCAAGTTGAATGTCCCCAACCTACCTTCGGAGACTTCAGATCGTGATATTCAGCATTAGTGTAAGTAGCATCGTAAATTAGCACATCCGCATTACGAGCCAGTTGTAAAACATTTTCATCCAATCTATCTGGGTAGTGTTCTGTGTCTGTACAATAGACTGCTGTATGTCCCTGCCAAGTAACTCGATAACCGATCGCCGTATTAGGATGATTCAGTAAAGCAGTTTCAATCTTAATATCTCCAATTTCAACAATATCGCCGGGAGTAATGTCATAAAATTTGAGGTCTGACTGCATTACCTGAATAGGAACCGGAAAATTTGGATGCAGCATTTGATCGGAAAGCCGCTGTTTAATCGTAGAACCATTCGGGGCGATCGCACCGTAAATATGAAAGCAATTTTTGGGAACAAAAGCAGGGACAAAAAATGGAAATCCTTGAATATGATCCCAATGAGTATGAGTAAAAAACATATGAGCCTCAACTGGCATCTGCCGCAGAAGGTTGAGCCCCAGCACCCGCAAACCGGTGCCACCGTCAAAAATCAAGCGTCTATCTCCTAAACGCATTTCTACGCAAGAAGTATTACCGCCATAGCGGACTGTTTTGCTGCCGGGGCTGGCTATACTGCCCCGCACTCCCCAGAATTGGACAACAAACTCGGTGGAAGGCTTGGTTTCAAGCATGGCTGTACTCGGTGGGGTTGGTTCAGATTCAGGCATCTTTTTTAGCTTGTGCAGGGCAGAATTTCAGAAAAGGGATTTTAGATTTGCGGTTAACAGTTAACCGTTAACTACCAACTGTTAACCGTTAACTGTTAACTGTTGAGGATTTGGACAGAACCAGGTTTCTGAACGAATATTTATGCTTTAAGTGCTCAATCTCAAATCAGAAACCCAGTTTTTCAGCGTAATTATGCGTCAGTCCTATTTTATATTTCCTCTTACTTAACTGCTACCCAGAATTCTGTGACGTGCAGCGATCGGGCTAAATTTAATGCTGAGGGTGTTTTCGGCGCGATCGCCTGATTTCCCTACCTTATTTTTTAGCACTTTGGACGCACTTTTCAACTAAAGGCATCACTCGATCGACATCTTGCCATCCCAGAATTTCTGTCACCTTTTTCTCCAAATTTTTATAGCTCCTAAAAAATTCGGCGATTTCGTCCAATCTGTGAGGTGCTATATCTTTGAGAGATTTAATGTGAGCGTAACGAGGATCTTTGTCAGGAACGCAAAGCAATTTTTCATCGCGATCGCCTCCATCAATCATTTCTAGCATACCAACGGGACGAGCGGCGATGACACACCCTGGAAATGTTGGTTGGTCTAACATTACCATCCCATCCAAAGGATCGCCATCATCGGCTAAGGTGTTTGGCACAAAACCATAGTCGCAAGGGTACTGCACTGAAGAATAAAGCACTCTGTCCAGAATAAAGGCTTGTAAGTCTTTATCAAATTCGTACTTATTTTTACTTCCGGCAGTGATTTCAATCACTATGTTGAGCACTCCCGGTTTGGGTTGAGGCGAAATTAAGGATAAGTCCACTGTCATTCTTTCTCCAAGCTAGTTAAAATTGGGGATGTTATGTTTCTGGGGTGTCGTCCGTCCTGCGGATCAAACTTTGCCAGTTAGTTTAGCATCTCTTCCAAATAGCATTTTAAGAGCGATCGGCTCTTGATTAAAATATGAATTACTTTTAACCTTGAGAGCACTCCCTTTCTAACGTACTCCAGTTCTTGGGAAATTAACGTTTGAGATTGCTTGACTCTGGCAATTTCTGGCTCTGATAGGGCAGTTCTTGTCTGACAATATTTCTGGGAGAATAATGAGCGATCGCTAACAAAGGCAACACTAATGTCAACACAGCAATCGCAGTTCCCACAATATTGGCTAACCTTTGCTGAGGAGGTTTGTCGGTTGGACTGGCAGGTTGACTATTAGATTCCATAAGGAATGTAGATGCGCTATTGTGAACTCACTGCTAGTTAAATTTCTCTAGCGATCTAAAAAAACTCTCTTCTATGATAACATAAATCTACCTTTTTTACTCAAAAATTTTAATTTCACCAGAGCATAGCAACAAACAGCGAACGCTACGCTGTTCGCTGTTAACATTCCTTACAAAAGATTCATATCTATAAATTGATGATTTGGTTTGCAGTAAGCGCTTTAGCGCTCCGAGTTACGTTGCACTACCACCAAGATTTGACACTTGATAGTTGTTTTCGTAGCTGTAGATGTTTTTCGGAGCGGCAGAATTTACTCGCGGACTTGATTGTACATTCCTTGCAATACATCTAGCATTGTAATCGCCTGCTGCCATTGCGGGGCATCTGGATTCTTGCTTTTGGAACGTTGAATTTTCAAGCTTTCCCGCAGGAGTTGCAAGAGTCCATCTGGATGAGGTACTGAGTTATCTGATTCATTAACAGAGGGCGATTCATTTTCTGCACTTTCTTTGATCGCTTGGGCTTTCTCTGCCAATCCGATCGCTCTACCTGCCAAATTTTCCGGCATTCTTGGCTGTTCTGACAAATAAACGCTAGTGATTTCCAACAGAAATTGACGCACTTGCTGCGCCCACTCACGCTCGTATCCTGATGTACCCGAAATTCCTTGTCCGTCGTGACTGTCCTCAATACTCTGAACCTTCTGTAACAGAGGGAGAGCCTTTTGAGAAAAGTTCTCTGGCAATCTGGGGATATCCGACAAAGAACTACGGGCAATGTCCATCAATAACTGATAAACGTCTTCTACCCAATTGATATTTGTGGACTGCGAATTCAAATTATTCATAACTAGCACTTAACGTTTCCTATATCTAAGACTGGAGGATGGACTTTTTGCCGAGAAACCAGACAAGAGGCTCAAGGACAGCAGTTGAAGAATGGGTTAGGGATTGGGGACTAGGGAACTAAGGTAAAGAAGGAATTAAGCGACGCGAGAAAATTTTTTATTAATTTTTTCTCTAGCCCCTAGCCCCCAGTCCCTAGCCCCTCTTCCGGGGCAGTTTATTTTTCAGTGAGTTTCCAAACGCCATCCCAGTTGAGGACATCTGGCGGCTGGTGCTGAAACAGCATACAGCGCTCAATGTGTAATTTCGCTGCCTTATTTTTTGGGTCTGCTTCGAGAACTGCTTTAAACTCGCGATCGGAATCTTTAAACGCTTGTTTAGCCTTGGGTTCTAACAGCCTCTTAACCTCGGACAGCAGTTTTTTCACTTGATCTAGGGATAAGTTCGGGAATTCTTCATCTAAAAAATTCTCAACCGCATCTTCTGACCGACTTTTAATTTTAGCCTCTAATAGTTGCCTGATCTCAGCCGATGTCAATTTCTTAATCTTAGCCTTTGATGGGGGCTGATTAACTGCATCTTCCAATAACCTTTTCGCCTCACCCTCTTGCAGTTCTACTAGATCCCCATCTGATATCTGCTTGACTTTGGCTTTGATGATCAATCTCACTTCCTCCTCGGAAAGATTTTTGATCGCTTCTAAAGGCAATACCTTGAGCAATGGCTTGAGGAGCTTAATCTCTTTATCTTTGCATTTGGCGATTTCTTCCTCTGTCATATTCTTAAACTGAAAAAGCAATTTTTTCAGCTGATACTCTAACTGCTCTTCGACATTGTAGGAGAGCTTACTAATATCAGTTGATGACATTTGTTGAACTCTCTCTAACAACCCTCTCACTTCTGTCTCTGTAAGCTTTTGCTTAACTGGCTGCTTGTAGTAGCTGCGTCCTTTTTCGTAGTGTTCTCTGACTTTCTCTTGCTTCTCGGAGAGTGGTTTGCCAATTGGCGAACAGCCTTCGCGGATGCCTAAGAGTTCATAAATGGTGACAGGTTCGGTTTTGCCCTTAACGGTGATGAAGTCGAGTTCGCGGACGTAAAGGCGATCGGCGTATCTTTCGTAAGTATTCTTACTAATTACTAAGTCGGTTCCATATTGCTTGGAAGTTCCTTCTAAACGAGAGGCAAGGTTAACACCATCACCGATCGAGGTTAACTCCATACGTTTGCTAGAACCAATATTACCGCTAACTACTGAATCGGAATGAATACCCATACCGATACTAATTTCCATTAAGCCTTCTCTGGCGCGGTTCGCATTAAACTCAGCTAAACGTTCCCGCATTTCTACGGCGGCTTGCATGGCACACCAAGCGTGATCTGCTAAGGGGGCTGGCGAACCAAATACTGCCATTAGCGCGTCACCGATATATTTGTCTAGGGTTCCGCCATATTTGAATACGGCATCAACCATTTCTTCAAAGTATCCGTTGAGCATAGCTACCACTTCTTCGGCTTGTAATTTTTCCGTTAGTGTGGTATAGCTGCGAATGTCTGAGAACAGCACTGAAACGTCTTTGCGTTTGCCGCCCAGTCCGGTATCCCCAGAAGCTAAGAGAGCTTCCGCTACTTCCGGTGTCATGTAGCGGTACATCAGGTTTTTAACTTGTTTTTCACCGCTGATGTCTTCCATAACTACCAGAGCACCGTTGACTTTATTGTGGTCGACGGCATCTGTCATTGAGTTAATTGACAAGTTAATACTCTGGGGTTCGCCCTCAATAGGGATCAGAACTTGATCGGGGTAAAACTGTTGACGATCTTTATCTTCTTTAGGGGCTAAAGCTGCTTCAAACCATTGGGCAAAATTACCTTTTTCTAGGTTTATTAATTCTGGCAAAGATTTGCCTTCGGCGAGATCGGCATCGGTGGCTCCCAGTAGTTTCTTAACGCTGTCATTAGTGGCAACGATATGACCATTTTTATCTGTAGAAATTACGCCGTTTGTCAAGCAGCGAAGCATATCTTTTTGTCTTTGTTCTTGCTGTTTGACTTCGGCAAAAAGTTTGGCATTTTGTAAGGCAACTCCGGCTTGGATGTTGAATGCCTTCATAAATTCTAGGTCGTTACGGTTAAAGCTTGCCTTCCATTGTTCGGGGGCTTCTGGCCAGTGTGCGGAGTCGTAGGGTGGGTAATCTCCCTGTTTTTTCTTGTTAATTAATTGAGTGACTCCGATTAATTTTTTATCGGCATTAAATACTGGCATACACAGCATACTGCAAGTGCGATAGCCTGTTTTTTTATCCGTTTCTTTCGCAGTTACGGCGCGGGGATCGTCATATACATCAAAGGGAATTAAAAGATGTTCGCCAGATTGGGCTACCATCCCAGCAAAACCGGCAGTTCTCGGAATGCGAATTTCTTGTAAATTGCCGTTGATGGGAATTTTTGTCCACAGTTGATCTTTATCTTCATCTATTAGCCAAAGGGTGCTGCGATCGGCGTTCATCAGTCCTTTTGCTTGATCCATAACTCTTCCCAAGGTGTCATCTAAGTTAAGACTACTTTGAGAAAGTGCTTGGACTGCGTTCATTAGGGCGCTGGCGGCACGCTGTCTTTGAGTTGCGGCATAGAAAGATTTAGAAGATTCGAGAATTAGGCGAATTGAGGGAGCAAATTCTCTAAATACTTGTTCGTCTTCTGCGGTAAATCCTATTGAGTCAATTTTGTCTTCTAATCGTCCATGAGGTTCGTGATCTAGCTTAAGTTTATTAATTAATTGAACTACTGCTACTAAGTCCCCTGTGTCTTCATTAATCAGGGGCATTGCTAACATGGAAAAGGTGCGATATCCAGTTTTTTGATCCATTTTCTTGGCGGTGGCCGATCGTGGATCGTCATAGAAATCGAAGCCAATATTAACAACTTTTTTAAAGGTAGCTACTTCTCCAGCGATACCGGCTGTGGAGGGAAATCTAAGTTCAAGGTTGTTGCCTTTTTCGTCTTTGGCGACAATTGACCAGAGTTCGCTGGGTTCTTTTTCGTCGTCTAATAAATAAATAGTGCTGCGATCGGCATTCAGTAATTCCCCAGTTTTTAGGGTGATGGATTGCAACATTTCGTTGAGGATGGCATCAAATCCCTGGCTATCCAGAAGACTGTCCAACATTCCCAAGGTTTGGTTGACAACTTTGAGTTTCTCTTCTACGTCCCTAGTGACGTGCTTGAAGTTTTTGATGTTTAGGGGCGCGAGGAAACTGGAGAAGTTTCCTTGGGCGATGGTGAGAGAACTACTGCTGGAGTTGGGTTTGGGATGCCGATCCTGATGATTTTCAGTCTGAGGACTAACGTCTATCACGGCGGTGGTAGCGTTGTCTATAGATACGTTGGGAGATGCAGATTTCATAGACCTTTACAGAGGCTATTTGTGTAAGGGTGAGTCTTTGTCGGGTGAGGGGTGGGCTAGTTGATGGGGTGGGTCGATCGCACTTGTTAGGTGGAGTTTTAGACTTATCCCCAGTTTACTTGGATAGTTGACTGTTACTAAATTTGGAATGGTGTAGTTTTGTCATAATTGTTGCATCATAACCTTTTAATATGTGTGCTGGTTTCTACAATTGTGGTTTTTAGGGTGATTTTCTGTCAACTTGGCTCCTGTGCGCTAGTAGTTTAATGCAGTATAGCAACGGTTAACAGTTAACGGTTAATTGTTAACTGTTTGAGGGGAATGGGATGCTTTGGGAATAGTTTGGGGATTGGTGAGTGGTGGTTGTGAGTGGTTTTGGCGGAGGGTAAGGGCTTGGGTAAGTAGGGATTCGGCGAAGGCGATCGCTTCTGTGGCGGATCTACCGCTGGCTAGTTGGGCTAATTCTTCTCGCCGCTGTTGTTGGTTGTCGAGTGGGGTAACTCTAACTACTGTACGAATTTCTGGGGGCTGGGTGGCGATCGAGGATATTTCTAATTCGGTTTCGATGAGTTGTTTGCTAACTCGGAAGTGGTAGTCGGCCATAGCGGCGACTAGGGGTTGGTGGGTGACGCAGAGAATTTGATGTCTGTGGGTGAGTTGGTGGAGTTTTTGGGCGATCGCTTGGGCGACTTTTCCTGATACTCCGACATCTATTTCATCGAATATTAGGGTTTCGGAACTGTCTATTTGGGAGAAGCAGGCTTTGAGGGCGAGGAGAAAGCGACTCATTTCTCCGCCAGAGGCGATCGCGCCTAATGGTTGTATGGGCTCTCCGGGGTTGGGGCTAAAGCAGAAGGCGATCGCATCTGCGCCTGTGCTACTGGGGGTGATGGGTGTAATCTCAACTTTAAATTGTACTTTCTCCATTGCTAAGGGTTTGAGTTCTTCCACTAAGCGAGTTTCCAGTTGGCCGGCGGCGGTTTGACGTTGGGCGCTGAGGATATTGCACTCCTTTTTAAGTTGGTCGAAGGCTTCAAGATAGGCTTGTTCTAGGGCTTCCATTGATTCGCCGCCGTCGTGTAGTTCTTTGAGTTCGGTTTGAATGTTTTGATAGTAGGCGATCGCTTCACTTAATGGTCCATATTTTCGACAAATTTGTTTTAATTCCCGAATCCGTGTTTCTACTTCTTCTAATCTGTGGGGATCTGTCTCTAATTGTTCGCCATAGCTGCTAATTTGTCTTCCCGCTTCTGTCACTTGCGCTAACGCATCGCTAACCATTTCTAGTATTGGTTGCAGTTGGGGGTCATAAACTGCCATATCAGTGAGGGTGGTTTCTGCGCGGGAAAGTAAGTCACCGGCGGCTTCGCTACCGCTGTCATTTTGGTAAAGTGCTTGATAGACTTGATAGCTTTGTTGTTGTAATTCTACGATGTGAGCGAGTCTGGTGCGTTCTTGTTCGAGTTGTTCTGGCTCATCTGGCTGGCTGAGGTTAGCTTCGCTGAGTTCCCGAACTTGATATTCTAATAAGTCTAATCTTTGTAAGCGTTGCTGTTCGGATTGTCGTCTGCGAGTGAGGGCGGCGGAGGTTTGTTGGGCGATTCCGTAGGCGGTAGCTACTTTCTGAAGGCTGGTTAGGAGTGTCGAACCTCCATAAAAGTCAAGCCATTTACGTTGGAGGGTAGGTTGTCCGAGTTGTGTGGTTTGGCCTTGGGCGGTGATTTCGATGAGGCGATCGCGTAGTTGATCCATCAGTTGCCGATTCACTAAGATACCATTTAAGCGCGATCGACTGCGGAATGCCCCATGAGTAGCAGTAATTTCCCGGCTACAAACCGCCAAGTTTCCATCTACAAGTTCTATTTCCTGTGCGCTTAACCATTGAGCAGCGCCTCGATCTAACTCAAAGGTAGCTTCTAGTATTGCCCGTGTTGTCCCCGTCCGAATTGCCCGGCGATCGACTTTCCCGCCCAGTGTCGCATCTATCGCATCCAAAATAATTGACTTTCCTGCCCCTGTCTCGCCGGTAAAAACGTTTAAGCCAGGGCCAAATTCTAGGTTTAGATGGTCAATCAAGGCAAAGTTTTCAATACGAAGGGATAGAAGCATGATTATAACAGAAGGAAGAAGGAAGAAGGAAGAAGGAAGAAGGAAGAAGGAAGAAGGAAGAAGGAAGAAGGAAGAAGGAAGAAGGAAGAAGGAAGAAGGAAGAAGGAAGAAGGAAGAAGGAAGAAGGAAGAAGGAAGAAGGAAGAAGAAAACAAATTAGACATTATAATACGATCGAATTTATGTTGTGGCCTTTGCTCTATCAAAGGCCACAACATAATAGTTTTCAATTGGCTAGGTACTATTTTTAATTAGCCATTAGCCATTAGCCATTACCAATTACCAATTACCCATTACCCATTACCCATTAAATTATTTTACCTCCTTGTTGAATTTTTTATTATGTGATTTTTTGAGGAAACTAAGCTTTTAGAAAAATCGTCGATAGATAAAGAAGTTACACAACTGATGACAGTTAAGATTGGGGTAAATTATTATTTAATTTCGCAGTTTTTATCGTTTTTCCCCCGAAAATTCAATTGGTAACTGAGGAAGTCGGAGGCGCACAGCATTGGCTCTTAGCCAAAGAGTAACAGCGTGACGACGTTGTGGTGTTAGATATTCTCCAGATTTGAGCACTCCTGCACAGACACCTATATTCTTTAGTCTGGTTTCTTGCTCCGACACACTGGCTCCTTGTAACAATCTGACTTGGGCTTTGATAAAATCCACGTTCATAGTAGTAATCTTCAGTAAAGAACTCAGTTAGATAACGATACTTAGCTTTGTATTGTACAACTAAAATCGCATTTGATGAATCAGATTTAGTTAAGTTTTTGTCACATATTTGCTTACGCAATCAAAAACTATGCTGAGTTTTTGATCTCAACATTTACTGATAAAGCTTAACTCAAAATTAGCCTGCTTCTACACTGTACAGGACTGAAAAACTGTGCAGTATGAACAATTTTAATACAGCTTTTGATTCGCTTATAGAGCTAAGAATTTTGTAGCTTTATGTACCGAAATATCTCAACGCTTCAATATACCTTCAGAGGCTTTCTTGTTTACCTGTAGCTAGTTTAATGATGATTTATTTACTAGCAACTTTAGGATGATATGTCAAACAGTAAGCAATTTTTAAGTTGCCTAAGTGTCTGATAGTAGCGGTTTTTGATACTTAAACACCTACGGCGGTGTAGAATTTCTCCTGCTCCGCATTGAGGGCGCTCTTTTCCCCGTTACTTGCGTTTCAATATTTCGAGCGACTGCTTACATAGTTAGTTGTAAGCAGGCGCAGGTATAGCGATTAATAAGCCGCACCTACTTAATTACCTATTTATGATAGAAATGTAAGTCATTGCTACCAATAGGTTGAGTTTGCTTAAGTTAAATTTGTCTGTGAACGATAATGTGTTGACAATTTGCTGAGGTTTGAGGTCAGCAATTTTGTAGTCAACCAAACAGTTATTATTTTGGTAAATTTACACTCGATAGCGAGTATGAGTTAAATGATACCACAGGGTCTGGGAGAAAACAAGATAATGTTTGACTGTCGGGGATCGATACTTAGGGATGGGGATCGAGTGTCAAATTTAGTAATGCGATCGCAATTTGCTTTACACTAATGATGTTCAATCTTCTCTATTTGTATTGTTAAGAATTGTCAAGATTGGCAATAGGTAGTGCTTCTATTGCGTCGGCTAACTCGAAGCCAAACACTTTTGAGTAGAAATAAATTTCACCATCGAGGGTTTTTTTGATGTTTTCTGCGCGACGAAAACCGTGTTGCTCTTCGGCAAAAGCAATGTAAGCAACGGGTAAACCTTTGGCTTTAATTGCGGCTACCATCATCTCTGCTTGGTTAGGTAAAACAACTTTATCTTCTAGTCCTTGAAAGAAAATTATTGGACAGGAAAGAAGTTCGGTAAAGTGAATAGGTGAACGTTGTTTGTACAAGTCTGCTCGTTCGGGATATGGCCCTATTAAGCCATCTAAGTAACGCGATTCAAATTTGTGGGTATCTGTGGCTAAGGCGACTAAATCGCTGATGCCATAATAACTGGCTCCGGCTTTAAAAGTGTTGCGGAAGGTGAGGGCGCAGAGGGTGGTATATCCACCGGCGCTACCGCCTGCGATCGCCATTTTTTCACTATCAACTAATCCCTTTTCTGCTAGATATTTGGCGGCATTTGTGCAGTCGTCAACATCGACTATTCCCCAATTATTTTTGAGTCTTTGACGGTAGGCTCGTCCGTAACCGGTGCTACCACCATAATTAACATCAATAACGGCAAAACCGCGACTTGTCCAGTATTGAATTTTTAAGTTAAAAGTGCTAGAAGTGGCTGTGGTTGGGCCGCCGTGACTTTTGACGATTAGGGGGGGTTTTTGATTGTTAGGTGCGATGTAGTCGCGGTTTTTAGGAGGGTAAAAGAATGCGTGGGCTGTTTGTCCGTTTTCGGTGGGAAATTCTATGGGTTGGGGGTTGGATAGATAACCGGAATCGATGGTTAATTCGCTGGAACGTTTTAAGATTGTTGGTTGATTTGTGGTTAAATCTAATTGCACAATTGCTGTAAATCCTGTGGGGGAACCTGCTAGGAAAACAATGTTGTTGTTTTTGGCTTTAATTCCTGAAATGTCGGTGTAGGGTGTGTGAATTTCTGTTAATTCTTGGGTTTGGGGGTTGAGGTTTGCGAGATGCCAAGTGCCGTTTTGGGTGTAAGTACAGATGATTGTATTATTTGAGGTAAAGGCGTAGGTTGACATTCCGAAAACCCATTGGGGAAGCCCAAATTCTGCGGGCATTTCACAGATAGGTTCGATCTCCCCTGCCCCTTTTGAGAAGGGGGGTTCTATGCGGTAGATGTTCCACCAATTGGTGCGATCGCTGATAAAATATAATTGGCCATCTGGGGACCATTCGGGTTGAAAAATAGACTCGTTAATGCCGCCAGCAATTAATTGTTTTTCCCCTAATGAGCCGTCGGTTTTGATGTCTGCTACCCATAATTCTGTGCCATCCCAGGGCATATTTGGATGATTCCAAGTTAGCCAAGAAAGTTGAGAATTATCGGGGCTAAGGCGGGGGGAAGCATAAAAGTCGTTGCCTTGAGTTAGGATTTGGATGTCTTCGCCGTTATCTAAATTAATGCTGACGATTGTGTTAATAGGTTCTCCATCAGTGGTATGATCTTCTCGGATACAAATGAGGCGATGGCGTGGGCGATCGAATATGCTATCTGCGTAGCGCCAATTACCGGCGGGAGTTAGGGGTTGAGGTGGTGAATCTATGGTTTGATGGTAGAGGCGTTGGTCGGTAAAGTTGGCAAAGTAAATTGTGCTATTTGTAACTATAAATGAACTACCGCCATACTCATGGACGCGGGTCCTAACGTTAAAAGGTGATGGGGTAATATCGGTGATTTTACCATCTGATGTGCGACGGACGATGACATTGCGACCGCCTTCTGATGGCCGGCTTTCTATCCAGTAAATGTCGTTACTGTCTAGGTAAATTCCACTTAGTCCAATTGTGGCAGAGACGATTAAATCTGAGATGATTGGGGATTTCCAGGAGCCGTAGTTTGCTATTTGAGTCATTGTTGATTTTCCTTGTTTGAAATATAGCAACCGCCAAGGCGGTTAAGCCGCTACGACTTTTCCCTTAAATTATTGGAGAAAACCAAAGCGGTTAAAGGGATAGAGACGTAAGACAAGCTGACCTATTATATTCTTGCGTGGGACAACTAAACCAACATTATCACCAGTATAATTGGGATTGGTAACTACAGCATAATATTCATTGGCATTCAGAGTAATCTTACGTTGGCGAAAATTCTTGGGTAATTTGATATTGTCTATTTTAATTTCTTCGCCATTAATCAAAATCTGGCCGGATTTAATTTCGATGGTTTCGTTAGGTTGTCCAATAATACATTTAATATCTGTATATTTTTTTTGCACCGTGAATAAAATGATATCGCCTCGATGTAACTGACGAAAACGGTAGGTAATGCGGTCTGTTAAAATCGTGTCTTGATTTTGTAAAATTGGTTTCATTCCGATTATAGCAATCGTTTTTGCCGAAAAAGTATCAATGCTTTTTGGCAGCCAAATGCCAGTTACCAATAATACAGAGATTAACAGCCAATTTCTCTGAAATTTAGGGATTGAATAGGCAGAAAATTTAATATCTTGGGCTAAATGTTCCCTAAGTTTATCGTGATAAAAGCGAAAGCGTCCCCCTGATTGTTTTCCCCCTGATTGTTTTAAGATTCCAGCCTGACTCGCCGCCGTGAGAAATTTAGCATAATTCCAAGGCATTTGACCCTGACGATACAACACCCACCGCAGAGAAAAATGCTGAACCAGCGCCACACCACCTCCTAAGTAGAATCCGAAGAAAACTCCGATTCCTCCTCCTTGAATTAAGCCTTGAATGAGGTTAACTTGTTGTCCCGTTGCCCAATTTGGTACAATATATATTAATGGACAGAGGGGCATGGCTAAAACTATCGTCATTAAGGTTTTTATTCCCGTTTCCCAAATTCCTTGATTGGGGCGTGTTCTTACTTTTAAATCGGCTTTTAGCCCGACAATCAGCCCGACAATCAGCCCGAAAATCAGCCCTCCAATCAGCCCGAAAATCAGCCCGAAAATCAGCCCGACAATCAGCGCATAACGCAATCCTGAAGATAATCCTCGTTTGATTCCCTGCCAAGAAAGATCGAGATTTTCTGTTAGTTCAATAGAATCAGAACCTCCAATCAGCCCGACAATCAGCCCTCCAATCAGCCCGACAATCAGCCCTCCAATCAGCCCGACAATCAGCCCTCCAATCAGCCCTCCAATCAGCCCTCCAATCAGCCCTCCAATCAGCCGATATTGTTTTAACTGTCGTTGATTTTCCAACCAAATTGGTTGCAAACCTTCAATCAAAAACTCCCGTTGATTAATCCCTTCTCGCCCCATACTTGCGGCCAACCATGCTAGATAATGCCTTGCTTTTTGGGACTCATAATCTTTCAGAGGTTGAGTTGGTTGCAGTTTTCGCGCCAAAAAATCCTCAAACAATCGCTTCTGGCACACAACGGAATCTGAAGGCGCTTTTTCTGGTAATCCATCCGGGTAAGCAATCGGCATTAAATTCAATAACATGGGACTTTTAGCTAACTGCTTAAACCCCAGATTCGACTCTAATTCTTCCCAGATATGCGTCGCCTGACGTTTCCTTAAATAATCCTGAATTTGGGCATCATTCAACTCACATAACCGCACCGCCCGATCGATTTTTCTCAATCGAATCCGCTGGTTTTCCTCATCTTTAATACTTTCATAATCCTCAATCCGGCAACAAATTACTAACGCCTTTTGCTGTTGTTCGTAATGTTCTTGCAAAACATCAATCGCTAGAATTGCCTCCTTTACACCATCATTATACTTTCCCAACTCATCCAAACCATCCAGCAAAGGCACAATTTTATCCTTTTTCAACCACTCCCGACAAAGTTCGCGTTTCAAACCATACCGCGCCTCCATTTCTTCCGTCATCCAATCTAACATTGGTTCCCCTCGCCACACCGAAAGCTCAAAAATCACTGGTATCGGTTGCTCAGGATCTTTTTCTGCTGATTTTCCCAAAGCTTGCGCTAATTTAAGTAACTCCGTTGTTTTCCCACTTCCCGGTTCTCCTAAAATTAATAACCGCCGATTTGCTTCCTCAAAAACTTCTAAAATTGGTTTACTAGCTGCTAAATCAGTTATTTCTGCGGTTTGTAAATTCTGCAACTCGCGCCGCGCCTCAATCCGAGGTAAAGCCGCCATAATTCCTGACACAATTAGCGGCGACTGGAAACCCCTAAACCAATTCCACCAACCTTTCCCAGAGGAAGATTGAGGTTGAGGATTTGCCGATGGTGAAGAACTTTTAACCGGGCTTTGTGGCCGCGCCAAATCTGTGGGAGAATCTTGATTAATTAGATCAATATGACAACCTTGATCCAGAGAATTTTTCAGCCTTTGGTTAATTGTCTCCTGATTTTTTGCCCAAAACTCTCGCCATAAATCCTCTGAAGATATTTCCTGTGGATTTAACAATTCTGGTCCAACTATGACAATCGCCGCAAATACTAACGCCCCAAAAAATATAACTATCGGCGGTGCATTTTTCAGTATGTTTAAAGTGGGCATCAGATTGACAAAATGGGGATATAAGACAGAAGCCAACACCACAAACGCCAAGCGCAGATACCGAAAGAAGCGATTTTGCTTTCTGGCCATAGCACCACCATTTAAGACACTACTTTAATTGTAGCCTTAAAATTAACTCAAATTCTGTAGATGGCAAAGTTTTCATAGTAAACTGTCTTCTGGTAAACTACCCCCAATCCGAATTTTGATCGCACCTAGCCAAATATATAACCCAGGAATTAAAGCATCTAAACTATAGGCGATCGATCGCATTTGCCGATCGGCGGAATTAATTGGTTTTAAAGACTGCTGCTTTTCAGGTTTGGAAATAGACATGGCACTGATTCCCGTGCGGTACAGTTCAAAAGCGGTCTTGTCGATCGCACTTTAACATAACCGAATCTTCACTTTTAAATTGTTAAGCTTATTTTACTATTTTGTCGCGATGCCAGCGGCTGGCGGAGCCTACGCACCTCTCCCACCCCCAATCCCCAAGCGCGATCGCTCTTTTTGACAAGATGCGATCGCTTTACACATATAAAAGCTGATTGGCGATTTCATCAGCCGTTAACGTATTTAACAAAATAGCAACTCGTTGGACAATTTCATAGGCGTTCTTTTGAGGAATCAGAATAATGCCAGAATGTTCCCGTCCTTCTCTCATATATTCTAAGTGTAATCGCTCAAAGTCCACACGATTATGAGTGAGCAAACATCGACCTATAGATGCAGCATAAGCCAATTGTTGGCTATCCAATTGACTCAACATTCCCTGTTCGCTCGTTGTCGTCACATCAAAACCCCTAGCCCGCAGCAAAGTAGCGACAAGCTTAGAAACATCTTCATCTGTATAAATAGTTGCAAATAATTTCACAGTTTTTTCATTGCAGCTTTAACAGCAGGATGAATCAATTCTTCAGGAATGCGATTACGCTCAATATAAGTATTTATTTCTTCCTGGTTATCTAAATAAAAGCTCAGTGAGTCAAAAACTTGAGCTAATTTCAGATGAGGTAAGTGCATCGGGATTTCTTCAGGAGTAATACCCAAACGCCACAATTCTACGATCGCACGAACGGAAGTTCTCGTTCCCGCAATAATTGGTTCCCCCTGCAAAATTTCAGGGTGACGTGCTACATAACGCGAAGCAGATTGTGTAGTCATTATGAGATTAACCGGGACACATCGATCTTGATTATAACTTACGCTAAAACTCAGTTTTGTCGATTACACTTTTTTAGCCCGCAATCCTGCATCAACTGTCGCTGTAACATCTATCCTATCCCCCAATCTCAAAGCGCGATCGCTTTCTGAATTGAATTTATGGCAGAAGAAAAAACCTACTTTCGCTTTTATATAAAATAATGTTAATATCGAAGCATGGATAAAGTCTACAAACTGCAAGGTGTTGACTTTGAATGGGACACAAACAAAGCCGAAAGCAACCTAGAAAAACATGGCATTAGCTTTGAAGAAGCAGCAGAAGTTTTCTTCGATCCATTCTATCAGGAGGGAGACGCTACTGCCAATGAAGAACCGCGCAATTTTATCCTTGGTTACTCCATTTCTCAACGCCTATTACTCGTAGTTTACGTAGAACGCAGTCTGCGAATCCGCATCATTTCTTCCCGTCCTGCTACCCGCAATGAAAGAAAATTATATGAACAATCCAGAAGCAGAAATTAAATTGCAATTTCGACCCCGTATAACGGAAACAGTCTCGATTGAAATCCCAATAGATACCTTAGAATCAATTAAGAAAATAGCGGCAATTCGAGATATGTCTGTAGAAGCACTGCTAAAGTTTTATATAGGACAAGGCTTGCGGGCGGACTTAACTAAAGCCTTTTCAGAACGCCTGCTGAATACAACTGCTGAAGTTCTGGCTAGACATCTTAATTCAGAAGAGGAGATATCAACTATTATGCGAGAAATTCAAGCTGAAACGGCGCGTTAACTGGTAGCGATTTAAGTACAAAAATAAAGGATATCTGCCTCTGTCATCCCCAATCTCAAAGCGCGTAGGCGTAGCCAGCCGCAGGCATCGCCCTTCCCCTCCAAATTTAACCCACTGGCAATAATTCTTGAGAATGTATTGAATTTGGCACGCCATAAGCTGTATAAGCCCTTACTTCAGGTGGTTGAAGCCCTAAAACTATTAATTTAGGCGGAATACCCGCTGCTACTAATTCTTCAGCTATCGAGCGATCGGTATTATTAGCTTGAATCCAAACTTGACCATCAATAATATCCATGTGTATGACACAATCGTGAATCCTTCTCCCCTGAAACCATCCCATTGATAGTAACATATAGCGATCGTTTTCTATGTCAAAAATTACTTGAGTTTCTACCTCACTTTCAGACTCGAAAAACCCTGAATATTCATTCAGAATATTTTTGACAATTTGGCGACAATTTTCTATGGTATCCATTTAACAATCTCCTCCATTTGTGGATTAAAAACAATCAACTTCAAATGATTATCGACCAATAAAATATCGGCAAATTTATCTTCAATAAAAAGCTCTTCAAAAGACATCGCAGGTATAGCAAGATAGAGCGTTCTCTCCGGTTCAGTTTGTGCTAAAATTTTCTGATAAAGAATATATTGTCCCAAAGCCTTCTCTAAATCTAAAATTTTAGAGTCACTGATAAAGCTTTTAATTTCAACAGCTATCTTATACTCATTATTTTCAGCAGCGATCAGTTTTTCGGCTCCAAGATCAACAAATAGTTTTCGTTTAGCCCATTTTAATAAAAACGGGTCATGCGTAATTTTCCAGCCAGCTTTAACAAGTGCCTGTTTCACAACTGGATGATAGTAATCTTTGGCTGACACTGTTGCTCCTTTTGAACGATGTGAATATCAGAGATTTTATATAGGATTTTGATCTTACATCATTTTACTATAGTTAGGCTTACTTAACCATTTTCTCGCGATGCCTGCGGCTGGCAGAGCCTACGCATCTCCCCCATCCCCAACCTCAAAGCGCGATCGCCCTTTTTTATTCACTCGCGCCTATTCAACTTGTTAACATGATAACATATCCGCAGAACAGGTGTACGATCGCGAGAATATAAAAATTGGAGGAAGCCTAAATGGGAAAAAGTACAGAAGTGCCAGCCAAGCGACATGACCCAAATTACATACAGCTATCGGGAGATGTCCGAAAAGAACTAGGACTTCAGTTTAAAGCTGCGTGTACTCTCAAGCAGCTAAATATAGGAGAAGGGTTGGAAGAGGCGATCGAGATATGGTTCCAGGCTCAGCAAGCCCCCTCATCCAGCAACAGCCGCAAAAAGGGGGACGAGTGAGAGATCCAGAACGAGAAAAAGAAGAACTTGGTAATCCCATCAACGAACCCGTACAAGCGTATAACCTAAAAGAAGCGAAAAAGAAATGCCAACAGTTAGCAACTGAATATGAACGGTCTCTTGCAGATGTTCGTCCTGAAGGCAAAGCCTGGTTTCGCTGCTACTTTCAGTGAGGGAAAAGACATGAAAATTCGAGAATCAGTTGGTCAAAGTGTATGGAATCATTCTGAGGGTTGGTGCTGCGAGCCTCTTGACCCCATACCGCCCGGTCATATTGCCCTGGCTATTGAAGCGATCGATCTTAATCTTGTAGACTGGGATATCGAAGAAATTGGGGAAAAAGCAGGTTTTGATATTCAGTACAGATACACGGGAGTCAATGACCCAAAAGATGAATCTTTAGCTTGCGTAACTCAGTTTGTGGGCATCTATGAGGACTTCTCAAAGCTCGATCGCGATTTATCAGCTTTGATTGCAGCCGGCATCCCCTGGCATTTATTCAAAATACTGACTTCCAACGATGACATCGATTTGAAGCCTGTAACGCAATACCTCAAAGCAGTCTCATAATGCTTTGAGTGTAGCGCAGTTGTTTCTTTTTCCGAAAGTACGATCGCCCTTTTTTCCCCAAAGTGCGATCGCCCTTTTCCTCAAACAACAAAAAGTGCGATCGCCTTACAATACCGTCAAATATATTCAATCCTCCCGATCATATCTTCAGGTGTATAGACTTCATAAATTAAAATCAAACTAATGTTAGCACAAACAGATGTAGAGGTATCACCATTTTTTCCAAAAATCACAAGAGGGCGATCGCACCTCTCCCATCCCAATATCAAAGCGCGATCGCCTTTATCCAACTTCTATTCCCCATACATTTCTAAGCAACAGCGAGTTCATACTGCAAAACTAAAATTTCATCTGCTTTCAAAATAGCCATAGCATATTCAATCCCTTGACTATCAGCAAACTCCACTAAATACTGACATTCATTTCCTGTATCATAGACTTCAACAATAGTTCCCACAAGTCCTACTGGCAAACTAGAAATAGATTCATATTCCGGTTCCACTAACGTTAACCGTGTATTTGAAACAGGCTTGAGAATAGCAACAGAATCCAAAAGTTTAAAGTATTTAATCATAGTTTAAGAAAAGCTGAAATCAAACGAGGATTAGAATTAGTTGAAGTAATTTCCCAGATTGTCCGAAGCTCAATACCTGACGTATCAGGTACAGTCCAATCAACCTTAAACTGTTGCCCAAAATCAGTAATATCTTGTTGGATAACTTCACCTTCAATGGCTGCCTTTTGAATAAGCTCTCGTAAAACTTCTGCATTATTAGCCGTGATTCCCAAAACCGAGGCAAAGACTCTGGCTTTGTGCTTTCCACTCGAATGTTCTTGATTTAAGCAGTAACCAACCAGCTTTTGCAGAGAAATTTCAGCCTGATTGCCATTGGGTAGTTTCATTATAACTTCTCATCACCTCTAATTGCCCTCAATTTTTCTTGTAACGGAGATGGTGGACTATTACGCTTTAATTCTTCCACAATCGCTCGACTTTCAGCAGTGCGACGATCGATTTCTTCTCTCCGATCGTAATAATAAGTCATTGCTGCATGAACTGAAGCCAATGGTAAATCATACTTTCCTGCAATTTCTTCTATAGAAATTCCCATTTTCAGGTACATTTCGGCGATGTGTGCTACAGCAATTCGATGACCCGCAATGCACGGCTTACCACCAAGCACCCCAGGTGTGATTTTAATATGTTCTGTGATGACGGATTCCTTAGACATGATAGTAAAAGACTGTTAATAAGTAATATTTAAACTCTTTAATGTTAGCACAAACAGATGTAGAGGGATCACCATTTTTTCCAAAAATCACAAGAGGGCGATCGTACCTCTCCCATCCCCAATCTCAAAGCGCGATCGCTCTTTTTGACAAGATACGATCGCTTTCTGAATTTAATTTATAGTTTTACTATTAATTTAATGACAGGTCATTTCCAGCAGTCGTTAAGCGATCGCGTCTCTCCCACCCCCAAATCTCAAAGCACATAGGCGTAGACAGCCGCAGACATCGCCCTTCCCCTCCAAAATTTAACCCACTGGCAATTTAAGCCTACACCCTTGTATCCGATTTTATCCAAAGTCTGCTTTATCCAGAAAGCAAGCACGTCTCGTGTTGCAGTTCGCTTTAGTCGGGCGATCGGCAACTGTGCAATAATAATCAGGCGATCGCATTTTCCTATTTTCTCTCTAATGCCTGAAGTTCCTCAAACACCTAACGACTTAGCCGAAGCCCTCAACGGCATCACCGACCTCAACTTCCAACTGCCAGATCCCGAAGACTCCGAACTTCCAGAGTTTGATTTTCAACAACAGATTGACAATGCTTGGAAAGTATGCGATCGCTTCGATTTGCAAACTGATATTTGGCGAGGACACATTCTCCGAGTAGTGCGAGATAGAGAAAAAAAAGGCGGTGAAGGACGCGGAACCGGTTTTTTAAACTGGCTAAAAGAAAGAGAAATCAGCAAAAGTCAAGCCTATTCTCTGATCGAATTAGCTAACAGTGCTGATACTTTAATTGAACAAGGACATTTAGACACGGATGCCATTAAAAACTTCAGCAAAAGGGCATTTATTGAAACTGCAAAATCGTCCCCAGAAATACAAATTATGGTGACAGATGCAGCCTCAAAAGGCGATAGAATCACCCGCCGAGAAGTCCGACAGTTAACTGATGAATGGACAGCAATGAACTCAGAATTGCTACCAGATGAATTAAAAGAAAAAGCTACAACAGGTTCTCTTCCTCCCCGTTTTCTCGCCCCTCTAGTTCGAGAAATGGAAAAATTGCCGCCATCTCATCAAGTAGAAATTCAAAGAGAAGCCGCAGAAAATCCCGATGTTGATACAGTTAAACAGTTAACATCTGATGCCAGAAACCTATCTAAATATCTCGATGCAGCCGCCCAAGTGCAAGCCTTAAACCAATCGCATTTAGACATGGAAATGGCTTTAGAAGAAGCATTGAGAATAGGTTGTTTAAACACGGCTGCTGATGTTGTGAAACAAGCTGCTTTGCTAGAACAAACTACAGCAAAACTTTACACAGTATGGAAACGTTTAAGCGGTTTATCAGATCGCTTATACGTTGATACTGGAGCAAGTACGCCCAATTTGCGATTACTTTTAGGCTGTTTAGATACTCTTTCTGGGGAAGTAATTGAAGTGGATTTAGGCGATGGAGAACGGACAATTAGGTTACAAATTTTATCCGATTCTCAATCTTAAATATAGTAACAGTATTCGGGGCGGGTTATTTAATATTTTGGCGAATAGCAGGGATTTGGGTGAACCCGCCCCTTGTATCTTAAAAGAGTTGGTGTAGCGATCGCGACGGCAGTGAATCTCCAGAAAAAGAGAAAGTTATCAGTTTTCTTGGCATCAAAATTTCCGTTCAAATAGATCGTCTGGGATTACCCTACGGTATCCTTCGCCAAGTGATAGTTAGACCTCCTGAAAAAGACTCTAGTTATTTCCCTGATATCTTGGTACTCAATTTAGTTTATTCTATTGATGTCAATGTAGAGGCGATCGCATCTTCAAATCACCCTAATTCATATTACAAATATCCGCGATCGAACCACTCCTCAGCATCTCGATAGATCATCTTAATTCCCTTCGTGTCCTTCGTGTCTTCGTGGTTAACCTTTCTCCCAAACTATCCCAACAAACAGCAAAGAAAAGTGGGGGTAGGCACGGGGGCACTACCCCTACAAAAACCTAACTACATTCGGAATTGTTCGACTTCTGGTGTAAAGCCAATCGGTAAAACAAAATCGAGATTTTCATGGGGACGAGCGATAATGTGGTGAGAGAGTAATTCTCCACCCGGTACTTTTTTAACGCCTTCAATACCGGCGGCAACTGCGGCTTGCACCTCAGAGACATCGCCTCGGACTATAACAGTCCAGTAACCGCGTGTAATTTTTTCATACCGTACTAATGTGACACGGGCCGCTTTCACCATTGAGTCGGCGGCTTCTAGGGCAGAGGGAAATCCGAGGACTTCAATCATGCCAACTGCCATTCCCATTGCGCTAATCTCCTAATTTAATGGGATCATCAGAGATCAATTGTACGTGAAAGTTGACACCAGAAATTATTTGTCTTTGTAGGGGCGAATGGCATTTGCCTCTGGGATACATTTGCACCCATTGGGAGATTTCCTACAATTTGGGCAATCGAATCTTATTGAGGACATCTTGCAATTTCTCACTCACGCCATTCAATTGCCCCGCCAAGGATGCGATCTTACCATAAGCCTCAACTAAGCGATCGCCTTCAACATGAATCTCTGCCGTCGGATAATTCCTAATCATTTCTAATAATGTAATCTCATTATCCTGACTCGCAGATAATACTAAAGCCGATCGCAAAGCCTCCCGATCTTTACCCCCCGAAGGAGTATGAATCACCTGACCAATTTGATCTAAAATCATTTCCCCAGGCTGACTATTCAAGGCTCGATCCAAAAATTTTTGATTTACCTTCACGGGCTTAATCATAGCTTGGCGAAACCTCTCTGGGTTCTGCTTTGCCGTTCCCAAAAGCAGTTCTAATCCAGGTGATAGTTGCCCAGTTTGTGCAAAAGTTTCCAGTTCAATAACTGGCACTGTCATCTGAATAATTGTGTATTTAAGCACTATACTTTCTGCCGCCACCGCTGCATTACTGTAAAAAATAACGCCTACATTGGCTAATAAAAACAATTTCCAGCCCTGTGCCAATTTTTTTAATTGCATAGTTAATCTCCAAATAGATCGCTACTTTTAGTATAGCTGTTTTTGCATTTCTGTGGGTAAAAAATATCAATTTACTGATTAAAATTTTCTAGTTTTAACCTGATTTACTATTTACCCCCAAGTAATCAATAAGTAATCAATCCAAAAAACCACAATCGCCAATCAGGAATTATCACCATGTCTCATCAATCTTTTCACTTCAACGGTTTTACTCAACGCCCCGCCGCGATCGCCGCGATCGCTTTATTATTGGGTTCAATGGGTACAAGCACCCTCCCAACATTTGCTAATTCCCCTTCACAAACCCAGCAAGTACGCACTGTTTATGTCGATTCAGCCAGAGGAAGCGATCGCCCCAATGCCGGCACTCCCACCGCACCCTTTCGCACCATCACCTACGCCCTTGAGCAAAGTAATTCTAGCACATTAATTCAATTAGCCCCAGGCAATTATAGTTCCCAAACCGGCGAAAGTTTCCCCCTAATAATCAAACCCAGCGTCACTCTGCGCGGCGACGAAGTTAATCAAGGTAAGTCGGTACGAATTATTGGTGGTGCTAACTTTATTAGTCCGAGTTTTGCTCGGCAAAATGTAACAATTCGTGCTGAAAATGGTAGTAAAGTTAGCGGTATTACCGTTACTAATCCAAACACTCGCGGTACAGGTCTTTGGATTGAATCTGGCAGCCCCATTGTGATGAATTCTACCTTTTTTAATAGCCAACGTGAAGGGGTTTTTATCACAGGTAATAGTAGCCCCAAAATTAGCAATAATATCTTCAATCAAAATAATGGTAATGGCATCTCTGCGGTACGGAGTTCTCAAGGTGAAATTCGCGACAATTTATTTCAAAATACTGGCTTTGGGATTACGATTAATGACTCTGCATCGCCTTTAGTTGCCGGAAATCGGATTATTGAAAATAAAGATGGCATCCTCATTTCCCAGTCAGCAAAGCCGATTCTTCGCAGCAATTTGATTGAAAAAAATGTTAGAGATGGGATAGTTGCTATTGCCAAAGCTCAACCAGACCTGGGTACGGCTACGAGTTTGGGTGAAAATATTATCCGCAGTAATGGTCGTTACGATCTCTATAATGCTACTCGGACTAATACTATTTTTGCGATCGGCAATCAACTTAATAAAACCCGCACTGTTGGACCGATTAATCTCACCGCTAACCGTTAAATAGATTGGCTAAAAGTTTAGAATCGCAGGAGTGCGATCGCGTATCGGCAAGGCTGATACGCTTTTTGGCATTTAAAATACGATCGTGTTAATATCTGTAATATAATCGAGAAATCCAGAAAACCCGCCCTAACTCCATACGATCGGCAAAAAACAGTCGCTACAGCGCTGAAAATGCAACGTATTATATTAATCTGGAGTCATACCAATTTAATGTGAAGTTGCATAGATCCCGATCCCCCTAAATCCCCCTTTTTAAGGGGGACTTTGAATGCTTGCTCCCCCTTTTTAAGGGGGACTTTGAATGCTTGCTCCCCCTTTTTAAGGGGGACTTTGAATGCTTGCTCCCCCTTTTTAAGGGGGCTGGGGGGATCGCATTCTATGCAGCCTAATAAAAAATTGGTATCAGACAACAAACACACCAAATATTGAGGTAAATATGACTTATAAAGGTGTAAAAACTTCGATCGCAATTGTCGAACCACCAGAAAATGATGATGATGACGACTCATACGTTGACTATTTCTATGACGATCCCGGCGATCCTCCGGGAACTTTAGACCTAGAGGAAGACGCATTGGCTCCTGACATTGTATTAATTGATTATAATGAGGCGGGAGCTACTCGTTTGAAATTAAATTTTCCTCAAGAAGTAGCGCCTTACTTAGATACAGAATCGGTTTCTTGGGTGGATGTTTTAGGATTAGGCAATAATGAAACTTGGCGACAAATGGGTGAGGTTTTTGATTTGCATCCCCTCGCTCAAGAAGATGTAGTAAATGTTCCACAACGGCCAAAAGTTGTGGACTATGAAGACCAGCTTTTAATTATTGCTTGGATGGTGATGTTAAAGGAAGAATCAGACACTTTTCATAAGGAACAAGTAAGTTTGATTTTGGGAAGACATTATTTAGTAACTGTGCAGGAAGAACCTGATTATGATTGTTTTGGACCAGTGCGCGATCGCATTCGTACAGGGAAAGGCATAGTTCGCAAACAAGGAGCAGATTATTTAGCATATTGCTTGTTAGATTCAATTATTGATGGGTTTTTTCCCGTGCTAGAAGGCTATGGCGAACGGATTGAGGAATTAGAGGATGAAGTGGTGATGAACCCAACTCGCCAAACTTTAGGAAGAATCTATGAAATTCGGCGGGAATTGTTAACTCTGCGCCGCGCAATTTGGCCGCAACGGGATGCCATTAATAGTTTGATTCGAGATGGGAATAATTTGATTACTCCAGAGGTGCGTATTTATTTGCGAGACTGTTACGATCATACGGTGCAGGTGATGGATATAGTGGAAAGTTATCGCGAGCTTTCTTCTGGTTTAATGGATGTTTACTTGTCTTCAGTGGGCAATAAAATGAATGAAGTTATGAAGTTTCTGACTGTGATTTCTACGATTTTTATTCCTTTAACTTTTGTGGTTGGGATTTATGGGATGAATTTTAATACGGAAAAGTCGCCGTTGAATATGCCAGAGTTAAACTGGTATTTGGGTTATCCGCTTTGTTGGGGAGTGATGATGGCGATCGCGTCAAGTTTAATTTATTTCTTCTGGCGACGCGGCTGGTTTGATAATTTTTCGACGATTAAGAATGATTAATTAATGGTGTAGCACTTCTCTGGTGGATGAGGTATGACTGGTGATTGGTAATTGGTAATTGGTGATTGGTAATTGCTAATTGGTAATTGCTAGGTGCGTACCTCATCTATAACAAGTCTTTTTCCCCTCTAAGCCTGGGTTTTGCGATTATTGGGAAAAAGACTTGACAAGGGAGATGTTTTGGGTTTACTATGATTTTCGTGAACCGAAGCGAGGGCGATTTCTTCGGGAGGTTCACGAAAAACCCTAGAACCTTGATAAATGAATAGTTTACAAAGTTGAGGTCGGCTATTTATTGCGATTTACTAGCAATAAGAGCGGCTGAAATGAAGGTGTTTTTGAGGTTCACGAAAACTGGCTTCAGAATGCCTTGTCTGTCTGGGTTTCAGCCGGCAGACTTTCAATTAAAATAATCCCGGCAACGGGACTGAAACGTTAACCTTAGCTCTTTCCGATTGCTCCTACTAGCTTTCAATTAAAATAATCCCGGCAACGGGACTGAAACCTACTGATGACGCTGCTGTAGTTAATTCCTGCTTCTTTCAATTAAAATAATCCCGGCAACGGGACTGAAACAACCCGGAGTTCCTAGAGAGTGGCTACCAATTGCCACAGGGCTTTCAATTAAAATAATCCCGGCAACGGGACTGAAACTTGGAAAGTGATGATTTTTTGCAATCAACTCAGACTTTCAATTAAAATAATCCCGGCAACGGGACTGAAACACTGCATCAAATTCTGAGGGTGGGTGCGACAGAGCTTTCAATTAAAATAATCCCGGCAACGGGACTGAAACCAATTCTTCTGTTTTGTCAGACAACATATTTTTTCTCCTACTGCTTTCAATTAAAATAATCCCGGCAACGGGACTGAAACTTAGGAATTGAATTAGACAAGACTGAACAGAAGTCTGATTTCTTTCAATTAAAATAATCCCGGCAACGGGACTGAAACAAATACTTGAATTTTGCTACAATCATATTATTGCTATTGGCTTTCAATTAAAATAATCCCGGCAACGGGACTGAAACTTGACTCTGTATTGCCTCCCGCTCTACTCTTACGCGATTGGCGGCTTTCAATTAAAATAATCCCGGCAACGGGACTGAAACCTAATGTTACCTCCGAGTTTTTTGCCAGTACAAGATCGCTTTCTTTCAATTAAAATAATCCCGGCAACGGGACTGAAACAAAATCTCTCTTGCTTTAATCTTTAGTTTTGAATTGTCTTTCAATTAAGGAATGAAAATTAAATAACTTAATGATTTGGTTTGTAGTAAGCGCTTTAGCGCTAAAGCGCTTACTACAAACAAGCTTTAATTTCTATTCCTAGAATAATCCCAGCAACGGGACTGAAACGTATTTTTGAGATGTTAGTATTTGTTAGTATGTTGCCCTTCAATTAATACCCATTTCGTTAGCAGAAAAATCCAATTTTTCCCAAAGTGCTTCGATTTGCTCCCAAGCTTTATCTGAAGAAATTTTCCCACTTGTTTGCAAATTACAGATATAGCTAACTCGTTGAGCAAATTCTTGTAGTTTAGCGTTGAATAATATAGTTTTAGGTGTAAAATTTCCATTGTACTTACTGTGTGGATATAAAAAATCATTAATTTCTGACATATTAATAATTTATAGTTACCAGAGAAGGGAACCTAACTAATTTTTCATAAATTTAACATTTAACTTTTGAGAAAGCAAGCGATCGCGGTTAAATAAATGTAAAATAGAACAGGGGAGAGAGTAGGCGCAGGTGGTTGCGGACCGAAAAAGTCTGAGGAAAGTCCGGGCTCCCAAAAGGCCAAACTTGCTGGGTAACGCCCAGTGCGAGCGATCGTGAGGATAGTGCCACAGAAATATACCGCCTACCAGGTAATGAGTGGTGAATTTTGAATTAAAAACTCAAAATTTAAAGCTCAAAACTTAGTAGGTAAGGGTGCAAAGGTGCGGTAAGAGCGCACCAGCAGTATCGAGAGGTACTGGCTAGGTAAACCCCGGTTGGGAGCAAGGTCGGAGGAACTATGGTTGGTCTTTTTCCAGTTCCGTTTTTGAGTACCGCTTGAGGCGTTTGGTAACAAGCGTCCCAGATAGATAACTGCCCTTTTAATTGCTGGCAATTAAGAGAACAGAACCCGGCTTATGTCCGACTCTTTCCCTCCCATTTATGCCATTAAAATTGTCAATAAATAAATTGTTAATAATAAATTGTTAATAAAATGACTTTTAGCTATCCAACTCGCCAAAAAGAATTGCAAAAATTAGTCCAAAAATTAGCAATTTCCGATCTATCTCGCATTAATTGGCAGTTGCTAGATTTAGCTTTAACTCACCCTACAGCATCCTCTCAAGGAAATTATCAACAATTAGAATTTGTGGGGGATGCAGTAGTAAGATTGGCAGCTTCCGAGTTATTATTTGAGACTTATCCTGATTGTCCTGTGGGTGAATTTGCGGCAATTCGTTCCTTATTAGTTAGCGATCGCACGTTAGCAGAAATTGCTAATAGTTATGGATTTGACCGCTATTTAATCATTTCTAGTAGCGCCGCCAGTGACAAAGTGGGAGCCGAATCGCGATTAGCAGATGCTTTTGAAGCCGTACTCGCAGCGCTCTATTTGAGTACGAATAATTTACAATTAATTCGACCTTGGCTAGACTCTCATTTTCAACCCCGTGCTGCTCAAATTCTCAGCGATCCCGCCCGCCAAAACTATAAAGCAGCTTTACAAGAATGGACTCAGGGACAATACAAAATTTTACCTGAATATATTGTAAAAGAAACTGGACGAATTCATGGAGGAGAAGATCGTTTTACCGCCGAAGTATGGTTGCGAGGAGAGTTATTAGGAGAAGGAAAAGGGCGATCGATTAAAGCTGCTGAACAAGCGGCCGCTCAAGCAGCTTTTAATCAAGTAACTATCAAAAATTAAAATTATTTAAGGAATGAAAAAAGTTTGTAGTAAGCGCTTTAGCGCTAAAGCGCTTACTACAAACCCTACAGCCTAAACTAACACAAAATCAGTCGAAGAAATTAGACCATTAGCGCCTAATACATTTGCCAAAACTTGACCATTTGTAACTTTAATTACAGTCCCATTGACAGTAGCACTAATTTGTAATTGGTTAACAGAAATGTCGCTACTAATAGCAAGTTTATCCTTACCAATCTCAAAATTGAGAACAGTATCCACATCAGAATTAGGACTCAAGACAAAAGTATCATTTCCTACTCCACCAATTAAAGTATCCTCACCAGAATCACCAATTAGCCAATCATCGCCAAAACCTCCAGATAAAATGTCATTATCTTTACCTCCTACTAAAGTATCGTTTCCATCATCACCATTAAGAGTATCTTCCCCTTCATTGCCATAGAGCAGATCCTCTCCTCCACCGCCATTCATACAGTCACGTTGGCCTTGGGAACCAACAGCAACAGAAACACCTTTGTTATCTCCATAGATGGTATCGTTACCTTCATCTCCACAGAGTTCATCATTGCCATTATCACCAAACATTAAATCATCACCACTACCACCGCGCAGACCATCATTTTCTTTGCCACCTCGAACAGTATCGTTACCCTCTTCACCAATTACTGTATCGTCACCTTCATCACCATTTAGGAAGTCATTGCCAGTGCCACCAAAAAGCAAATCGCGTCCCTCTGGATCGCTATCCAATGAGTCACGAACACCGCCATAAATGGTATCATCACCGCTGTCGCCTATGAGAGTATCAGAGTTGAGTTCTCCCCAGATTAAATCACCGTCCTTGCCACCAAAAACAACATCATCATTCTTACCAGCATGGATAGTATCGCTACCGTCGCCGCCACCGATGATATCGTCGCCAGTATCCGCGAAAATTAAATCTTCTTGTCCGGGAGGTGAGACGGCATTTTTGCTACCAGAATCTCCCAAAATTGTATCGTTACCTTCATTGCCATAAAGGGTATCGGCATCAAGTTGACCGAATATTTTGTCATTCCCTTTACCGCCGTAGATAAAATCGTTATCTTTGCCTCCAATTAATGTGTCATCATTTTCTTGACCATTTAACCAGTCATTACCAGTGTGGCCATATAAGAAGTCGCGACCATCTAAATCGAGGTTAGATTTGTCGTTTGTCCCTCCATATAAGCTGTCATTGCCACTATCACCAATGAGGGTGTCAGAGTTGCGATCGCCCCAGATTAAGTCATTATTTTTACCACCATGCACAAAATCATTATTCTTTCCAGCATTGATGGTATCGTTGCCATCTCCGCCGGCGATGACATCATTACCAACGTCTCCAAAAATTAAATCTCGTTCTTTTTCGGGGGTTGGGTTGTTTTTGCTACCGCTATCGCCAATGAGGGTATCTGCGCCTTTTTCTCCTTTGAGGGTATCAAGGCCGCGATCGCCAAATAACCAATCGTTACCAGGGCTACCCGTTAAAGCATCATTTCCCTCATTGCCAGCAAAAACTCTGTCTCCGGCAAGTATGTTATCTGGCCTGTCAAATTTGATCGGTAAAGGTAGAGGTGGCGGAGTAAATGTAAATTCAGGTTTTTCTGCGATCGGAGTGCAAGCACAGCCTGTATCTGGCTCTGCTACTGGGCTAAAAGTTAGGGTTGGTGTCGGTGTAACACTTGGCGTAGGTGTTAGCGCGGGTGCGGGTGTTGGTGTGGGTGTTGGCGTTGGCGTTATTTCAGGCGTAACCGTTATTTCGGGTGTAACTGTTATTTCAGGTGTCACCGTTGGTGTTGGCGTAACCGTTGGCGCAGGCGTAACCGTTGGCGCAGGCGTAACTGTTGGTGTTGGCGTGGGCGCGATCGCACCTAAAACTGTGGAAATAGTAGCATCAACAGGACTCACAGCACCAAGATTGTCAGTAGCGCTGTAGGTAAAGCCTGCACCGGTAAAGTTGCCTGTGGATTTGAAGAATAACTGGTTAATTTGATCTGGTGTCAACACTTGGCCGGCTTTGATGAGAATGCCGCCATTTGCCGGATCTCCCAGATATAAAACGCCTTGCTCAGTCGGGGGTAAAGTATTAATTGTATAAGATGCGATCGTACCATCGGGATCGCTTCCTCCCAATCCAGTGAGTTTAACAGTGCTATTCGGTGGCAAACTGACATTAGCGTTATCTACCAGTGGCGGCAGATTCGTACCAGGCTCAAGGGCTACGCTACCACTAGCAGGACTGATCGCACCTTGATTATCTTTGGCTGTGTAAGTAAAGCTCGCACCTTTAAAGTTACCGGTAGCTTTAAAGAATAACTGATTAATTTGAGTTGGTGTTAGGACTTGGCCGGCAGTGATGGGAATGCCACCATTAGCAGGATCTCCTAGATACAAAATGCCCTCATTGGTTGGGGGTAAAGTATTAATTGTATAAGATGCGATCGAGCCATCGGGGTCGCTTCCTCCCAATCCACCAATTTTTATAGTACCGTTTGGTGGCAAGCTAACATTGTCATTATTCGTAATCGGAAATTGATTGGCCGAAGGTGGGAGTAGGGATACGTCACCAGGAAAGGGAATAGTGAGGCCTTTATTATCAGTGGCGCTGTAAGTAAACTCTGCGCCTGTAAAGTTGCCTGTGGATTGGAAAAATAACTGGCTAATTTGCGCCGGTGTCAGCACTTGACCGGCAGTAATGGGAACCCCACCGTTAGCAGGATCTCCTAAATAGAGTATGCCCTGATCGGCGCTTGGGAGAGTATTGATTGTGTAGGATGCGATCGAGCCATCAGGATCTGTAGCCCCTAATCCTGTTATTTTAGTGGCACTTCCCGGAACGACAGTGTTATTGGCATTAACAGCGAGGGGGGGTGAGTTTGGTACTGCGATCGCGGCTACAGTCGCAGCAGCGGGGCTAACTAAACCCTGATTATCTGTGGCACTGTAAGTAAAGTTTATGCCAGTAAAATTATCGCCAGATTTGAAGAATAATTGGCTAATTTGAGCCGGTGTGAGCACTTGGCCTGCGGTGATGGGAACACCCCCATTAGCGGGATCTCCTAAGTAGAGTATGCCTTGTGATGCGGGCGGGATAGTGTTAATGGTATAGGATGCGATCGAGCCATCGGGGTCAGTTCCTCCTAATCCTGTGAGTTGCTTAGTGCTGTTTGGTGGTAATGGAACATAAGTATTGTTTGCTACCGGCGGCTGATTTATCGGTGTGGTTGTCGGGCTTGGTGTGGGTGTGGTTGTTGGGCTTGGTGTGGGTGTGGTTG
>MBRE01000040.1:159057-169390 GCA_001698425.1 Oscillatoriales cyanobacterium USR001
GTCGGGCTTGGTGTGGGTGTAGGTGTGGGTGTTTGCCCCCCAACTGCCCCAATAGTCGTGGTCGCCGCATCACTGATACCACCCTGGTTATCTGTGGCACTGTAGGTGAAGTTCGCACCTGTGAAACTACCCGTAGATTTAAAGAATAATTGACTAATTTGTGCTGGTGTCAGCACTTGGCCGGCAGTAATCGGCACACCCCCATTGGCGGGATCTCCTAGATATAAAATGCCTTGGGCAACGGGAGGTAAAGTATTAATCGTGTAGGATGCGATCGTGCCATCTCCATCTGGGTCTTTTCCTCCTAATCCCGTTAGTTGGGTAGCGCTGTTTGCAGATAAGCTGGCAGTGGCCGGATTGGCGGTTGGCGGTCGATTTATTGTAGTAGTAACACTCGCACCAGCCGTACCATCATTATTAGTAGAAATCGGATCGTCAGTCTTAGCCGTGCTACTAGCAGTATTAGTCAGACTACCTGTGGCTGGCAGTTTAACTGTAACTGTCTTCTCCACCGGAGTATTTGGATTTGGATCTATGTTAACAGGATCAAAAATAATAACGCCTGTAGCTGGATTATAGCTACCGCCTGAAACTTGAACATCTGCTGAAGCTAAAAGTTGATCGAGAGTATCAGTGATGATGACATTTTGAGCAGTAGATGGCCCTTTGTTGGTTGCAGTAATTGTGTAGGTAATTAAATCACCTGCGGTGCCTGTGGTAGCACCACTTTTTTTTGTCTCAACGTCGGCACTGGGAGTTACTGTAACGGTATCAGTGCTGCTGTTATTAGCAGTATTGCCATCTTCTGTACCCGTCGGTGGTTCAACTTTTGCAGTGTTAACTATGTCACCTGTATGAGCAGGGTCAATCATACCGCTAATCATTAAGGCAACACTTCCACCACTTGCCAGAGTTAATCCCGTCCACTCACCTGTGGAACTATTGTAACTGCCACTACCAGCTGTAAATGTTGGACTGAGAATACTGGTTGGTATTAAGTCCGTGATTTTAACGCTATTAACGGTGCTTGGCCCTGAGTTAGTGACTACTAAGTTGTAAGTAATTGCATTACCAGGGATAGCAGTTGTTCCTTGTCGGCTTTTGACTATACTTAGGTCGGCGCTGGGAGTTACTGTAACGGTATCAGTGCTGCTGTTATTAGCAGTATTGCCGTCTTCTGTACCCGTCGGTGGTTCAACTTTTGCAGTGTTAACTATGTCACCTGTATGAGCAGGGTCAATAATACCGCTAATCATTAAGGCAATACTGCCACCACTTGCCAGAGTGAATCCCGTCCACTCACCTGTGGAACTATCGTAACTGCCACTACCAGCTGTAAATGTGGGATTGAGAATGCTGGTTGGTATGGAGTCTGTGATTTTAACGCTATTAACGGTGCTTGGCCCTGAGTTAGTGACTACTAAATTGTAAGTAATTGCATTACCAGGGATAGCAGTTGTTCCTTGTCGGCTTTTGACTATACTTAGGTCAGCAACAGAATTTTTGATCGTAGTAGTAACTTGAGCCTGATCGGGATCTCCTTCAACTTTTGAACCATTATTATTTTCAGGCGTAGGATCGTAAGTTGTGGCTGTGCTGAATACTTTATTAAGGAATGCGGTTCCAGCAGTAGTAGTCCCAGGAAATTTAAGGGTTAAGTCGTAACTGACAGTAGAACCACTAAGTAAAGAGGGAATAGTCCAGTTAACAACTTGTGTTTTAGCGTCTAAGCCGACGGATGTTCCACCGGTAGCACTTTGAAAGTTTAAACCAGCAGGTATCGGATCTTGAACTACAACGTTAGTCGCAGGGCTTGTTCCATTATTTGTGACAGTAATTGTGTATTTAATTTCACCATCGGACACGCCATCGGACACGGCATATTTATCACCAGTTTTCTTGGTGACAATATCTGCTTTTTCTTCAGGCTCCTCTAAAGTTTCAACTTTAAAATTTCTGATTTCGTGATTGTTTGTCGCACCTCCAGTTGAAGCAGCGAAACCAAATTTGAAGGTAGCTGGTGGGGCTCCATTGGTAGCGGTAACGTAGTAGGAGTCAATAACTTTTTCACTTGTTTCAATAGTTCCATTATTGTTTAAGTCATAGCTAACGGTAAGATAGTTACTTGAGTCTAAGATGATTTCTGCCTTTCTTCTTGATGGGTTCACTCCATCGCGAGTAGCCCCTGAAGTGGGATTGTCTATACTTAGAGAAAGAGAGCTTGTTCCAGTTAAGTATTTATAAGATTCGGCTTTGCTTCCTCTAACTGCTATTGAATTTGGTGTTCGCCCATCCTGATCAGCAACGGCATTATAAGTAGGATCGGTATTAGAGTCAACACGCCCTTCACTAATTTTACTTTGGGAAAATTTGCCATATTCATCGAATCCAATGCCCAAATATCCCCCAAGTAAACCTGCTGAACCATTACCAGCATAGCCCAGGGAACCAGCGTAAAAGCCTGCTTTTGTTGGAGATTGAGAGCCGTCAATTAAAAAGAAACTAATACCATCCCCAGCCCGGGGACCAAGACCATGCTCAGAAGCCTTAGTTCCCCCGTAGGAAAAGAAATCAAAGGTAATTTTAACACCTTTATTTGAAGGAATAGGGTTGTTGTAAATAACAAAACCTGCCTGTTTTTCAGCAGTGGAAGTTAATCTCAAAGCGCCGCTACCAAGGGCATCGACTGTTGTGCCGCTACTCGCAGTACGGGGAATAACACCAGAAGAAGGGTTGTCTGATGCTGTTAAGTAAGGAAACTCGGTACCTCCACCATTACCATATATCCAAGGTCCAGAAACAGCCGGGCCGGTAAAACTCTCATCAATTAAAGTCACTCCTCCTGGAAGGACGAAACTATAAGATTCTAAGACTTTTTTCTCAAAAGCTAAAGAAGATTGAATTTCCCCTGTGGCAAAGTCTAAATCCCAGTTTCCTCCAAGTATTGAACTGCCAATTAAATTCTGAGCAGCGGCAATTTCAACACCGATTAATTGACTCAATCTTTGTACAAAGGCAATGCCAGATTTCCCAGCCGCTACACTGCAGGCTACTAAGAGAATATTTCCCCAATCTGCAAGAGCTTTTCCCCACTGTTGCAATTGTTTTCGATAACTTTCTAAGTTGCTAATATTGAGTTCTGTTGAACCTAGTTCGATTTTTCCTGCGTTGCCGTGAGCCACAATTTGGAGGCTATTAATTCCTCTGTAATTAGCCAATAATTGAGTGATTTGCTCGACTCCATCTAGTCTTGGATCGAGAATAAATACTTCTGTTCCTAGTTTTACTCCCGCCGCAAGTATTTGATAATCCTCAACTCTTGAATCAATCAAAACAATATCTTTATTTTGATTGATTTCTGCAAATAATGGCAGGTTGGGACACGGCAATGCCGTGTCCCTACGGTCCGCCATAATGTTGCCAAAAATTTGAGATTTTTGGTGGGTTGAAATATTTTTAGTGGCGATGCTGTTCATAATCTTTACCTGGTAGATGTGTTGATGTTGACAAAAAAGTGGAAATTACTCTTTTCAATTACAGGATTAATCTATGATAATTCTCAGATTAATTCTGTGGCTCAGGAAAATCCTGTAAATCCTGATTCTTATGGTTATATTGGTAATGGTTAATATGCCGTAACAACCAATTAAAATTGCGATAATTAAGGTTTGTAAAAGCCCCTGTTGAAATAAATTAACCACGCCAAATAACCGAGCAAGTTGTTAAGGAATAGAAATTAAATAATTCGCTTGTTTGTAGTAAGCGCAAAGAGCGCTAAAGTGCTTACTACGAACCAGATCGTCAAGTTATTTATTTTTCATTCCTAAGCGATCGCTCAGTTAAAGGTATAAATGTCAATTGTCCTGACAAATACAATTACTAAAATACAAATTAGGAACAAATAATTTTGCTCCTGCAACCCGATGGACGTTTTCATTGGATTATATTGAGTGAGGTAGATGCCTCAGCATTAAGCTGGAGGTTGTTAACTTAGTTTTTTATAGTAAATGCCCTGATGTAGCCCTGGAAAACAGTTGTAGTGGATATGCCGATGTAACAAAAAAGCCATCTAATACAAGTTTTTAACCTTGTATCTTATACAAAATCCAGCTCAAGTAAAATTTTAACTGCTGAATCTTTAAAATAGCCTTTGGGCATAGATTACCCAAACAACAGATTAAACCCATCACACCTTAACAAATTTTTATTTTCTCGCTATCTGTTGAGAAAAGTCTATTTACTAATATTACAACTTTTGCGGATAAGAGTCAATAGGTAGCAGTTTGTTTGTGGTAAGGAATTTATTTATTATAGCGTTTCTCAATCAGATGAGGTACAAAAGCGCCCCCCTACTTGCAAAGGGGGGGGCCGGAAAAGCTCCCTTTCTAAGGGGGTTGGGGGTAGAGCCATTGTACCTCACCAGACAGAGAAACGCTATATAACCCAAGGGGGTTGACAATATAGTGAAAGAGAGGATTCGCCGAAGGAGTCACAGGAATGAAATTAAATAACTTGATGATTTGGTTTGTAGTAAGCGCTTTAGCGCTCATAGCGCGCTTGGCGCTTGCTACAAACAAGCTAATTATTTAATCTGTAGTCAGCATTTAGAGAATTGGTATAAGACCATTGGTGTCAACTTAACGTTAAATCCTTGTGCTTGAGTTGATTTTGGGGCATAGATTTACAATTACCAAGGACTACCAATCATTGTAAAACTACTCCAATAATAAGGATGGGCTAAAGAAGTATTAGCTTGATTTTTCTCCCCACCAGGTAACATTATTCCAGTGGCTAAACCAGGGGCACGTAATTGACCTAATTCAATCTTGGTTTCTCCTCGCAGCATCGCAATTTGGGCTTGACGCAAAGCTTCGGACTTAATGGCAGTATGTCGCAATTGACTATAAAATTCTGACATCAATCCCAGGGTTCCCTCATCAGAAACATTCCACAAACTAGCTAAAGCTGATTTCGCTCCCGCTTGCACCGCGAGTCCTCCAAATCCTAATTCTGCCCTATCATCTCCCACTGCTGTACGACAAGCACTTAATACTAATAATTCTACAGGTGGATTGCTCCAACCTAACTCTCGAATCTGATTCAGTTGTAATTTCACATCCCATAACTGAATGTAAGAATTATTAACAGTGCCAGACTGAAATTCTCCATGAGTTGCTAAGTGAATAATTTGATATGGTGTAACAGAACGCACGGATTTGAGATTTTTGAGGGTGAAAGCTTCATTGAGAAAAGATTGACCATGCCATTGAGCAATTATCATTTGCAATTCTAAAGGTACAGCAGGTAAGGGTGATTTGTCTTTATCCGTAAATAATGATGCCCCCATTGCTACAACTGAAGCCCTTGAGATATTTTGGTAGTTAGTATTAGTTAAGCTGATGCTAGGTATGAGTGCTAGGCTATATTTTTCGACAAGAAACTGTTTACCATCATGGAGGGCTGCTACTGGCAGGGTTCTTAATCCGGCATCTAAACTAAACAAAAGTGTATCAATTTTGGCGCTTTTTAGTTCTGATTCTAAGGGCTTAATTAGCCAATTATAGAGCTTTTGAGCCGATGCTAAATAGGTTGTGGTATTACGTTTTTGGGGATTAGTGATTTCTTCACGAAACTGTTGGGCAGTCTCTACTAAAACGGCGCGATTTGCGTCACGGATGGTGTGATGGATAATTTTACCACTGGCGGTGATTAATACGATTTCAAGTTGATCTGGTCTGGCGATCGCATAAATAATTCCCGATCGATTACCCGTTTGCTTTTCGATTTTTGCCAGCATATCTTTGATACTTTGAGCCGAATTTATCGCCGAACCTAATGAAAGACCTGTCCCCAAATAATCCTGATATTCTTGCTGTGTTAACACTTCGATTTGGGGTACGGCTACTTCGATATTGCCAGTATCAAAGGCTTGGCTAAGATTAGCTCTTTCGATATCAGGCTCAGTATCAACTTGATCGGGTTCAGTATCAACTTGATCGGGTTCAGTATCAACTTGATCGGGTTCAGTATCAACTTGATCGGGTTCAGTATCAACTTGATCGGGTTCAGTATCAACTTGATCGGGTTCAGTATCAACTTGATCGGGTTCAGTATCAACATTGTTACTACTATCAATATCTTGATTAATTGTTTCCCCTTCTTCTGTAGTAATTTCAGTTGTCGTCTTGCCATTTGTGGTTAAGCTGAAGACATTGACAGTATCATTGCCAAAAACTGTATTACCAGTGCTATTAATTGTTAAATTTCCCAAGGCTATGCTATCCCCAATTGCACCACTAAAAGTTATATTGCCAGTTCCCGCATTGACTGTTAAGTTATTACTATTTGCGATTGTGCCGTTAAGAGTACCGTTAAAGTTAATACTACCACTTCCCGTCGTTCCAGTTGTGGTTAGTGCGATCGCAGATTGACCTAAAATTGTATTGCTAGATAAAGTGATATTACCACCGCTACCAGTCACCGCAGAAGTGTTGATATTGCCATTGAGGGTGATATTTCCAGCACCAGCATTGATTGTTACTGCACCGGCTGTAGTTGTGGTAGTTGATGAGGTACTAGAATTAATTTCATCTGCGGTAATTCCCCCTGTTGCAGTTAGAGAAATTGCACCTCCATTGCCAGTAGTGCTAGAGGTATCTAAAGTACCTAAAATATTAATATTACCAATAGCACTGGTCATGTTAATTTCTCTGGCAGAATTAGTAATATTAGCAATGATAATATCTCGCTCGGCATTCAGGCTAATGCTACCACCTTGGGTGGTAATATTAGCATTAACAGCAATGCTATTATTAGCTTGTAATGAGATACTACCATTTCCACTATTCACAATTGAGCTATTAGTAGTAATATCATTATTTGCAATCAATGTCAGGGAATTACTGTTACTCCAAGCAATCGGATTACTCACAGTGATATTCCCCAAAGCACTCAACCCAGATGCCGTATTTACCACCACATTACTTAAACCTAATTGATTCTGTAGCGTGGTAGTATTGAGATTAGAACTACTATTTGTCGGGTCAGAAAATGTGCCATTGGCATTAGAGATTGTCGGTGAATCCACTGCTGTACTAATCGTAATATCCGTCGGATCTAATAATAAAATTCCTACTTGACCCGAAAGCGATCGCAAATCTACTAAACCCTGATAATCTAAGAATTGTTTACCCGAAACTTCCACAAAACCACCATTAATTACGCCGGTGGCGATAATATTCCCATAAAAGCGAGTAATTTCATCGGCCCAAACGATGACGCGGCCGCCATTTCCACTCGCGATCGCATTGGCATTAATGATAGAATCCGCACTGACAAAGGTGCGATCGGCATTGGGTACTATGCCTAAACCCCGATAGTCGCCACCAATTAACACTGTCCCACCGCTGAAAGTCCCGTTAGCGCTGACTTTCGCACCGATTAACCCGACTTGGTTGCCAAAAACGTTGATTTGGCCTCCCGTATTGCCAGAGGCGTTGAGATTGCCGGAAACGATGGCTGTTCCAGGTGTTGTTGGCACGGCGATCCCAGTAGCAGTTAGTTGTACGCTACCATCATTAAGTACGACTAAACCTGTGGCATCATTTAATTGAGAACCTGTTAATAATTGGGAAATATTCGCGGGTTTTATTCCGGTTTCGCTATCCCAGAAATTGCTGCCAATTTCCAAGTTTAACAAGTGTCCTTCTTGGCTAATTCGGATTAAGTTTTGACCCGGTATTGCCGCAATGGTAATATTTCCTCCCGGCGCAGATATCGAGCCTGTATTAATGATATTTCCCGCAATTAAACTAATATTTTCTCCAGGTGATACGGCTAAATTCCCAGCATTAATAATTGAGCCGGGTTGCTGGGGAAAATAAAAAGCGCTAGGGTTTCCCACTAAACTTGCCCAGTTATTGTCACCTATTGCCTGAAAAATATTTGCACCAAAGCCAATCCCGGTGGCGGTTGTCGCTGTAAAGGCAGCGGGAATATTTAATTGAGCATTCTGACCAAAAATTATCCCGGCTGGATTAATTAAAAATAGGTTTGAGTTACCACCAGTAACTTGAATTAATCCGTTAATAATCGAGGCATCACCGCCAACTACACGGCCTAAAATGTTTTTAATTGCTGGGTTGGAAATAAAGTTAGCAATTTGACCTTCACTAAGTCCAAACTGTTGAAAACTGTGGAAAAGATTAGCGCCGTCTCCAGAGGTTTTACCTCCTGTAATGTCGAAGCGATTTTGCTGTTGAGTAACGGCGGTGTTTGTACCGTCAGGGGCGGCAGTGATGGGTGCGGTTTGTGCTAAGGTGGATGGGGCGATACTTGATGCCAGTGTCACTAAGCAGAAAGTAGTTGGAATCGGGATAAATGCAAGTAGCCGATTAATTTTTTGCATGATGGTAAAGTAGAGAAATAACAAATAACAAATAACAAATAACAAATAACAAATAACAAATAACAAATAACAAATAACAAATAACAAATAACAAATAACAAATAACGAATAACAAATAACAAATAACAAATAACAAATAACAAATAACAAATAACAAATAACAAATAACAAATAACAAATAACAAATAACTAACCATTACCAAGGACTACCAATCATTGTAAAACCACTCCAATAATAAGGATGAGCCAAAGTAATATTAGTTTGATTTTTCTCTCCCGCAGGTAGCATGACACTGACTAAGCCAGGACCGCGTAATTGACCAGATTCAATCTTTGTTTCTCCGCGCAGCATGGCAATTTGCGCTTGTCGTAAAGCTTCGGATTTAATTGCGGCATTCCGCAATTGACTGTAAAATTCTGACATTAATCCCAGGGTTCCTTCATCGGAAACATACCACAAACTAGCTAAGGCCGATTTTACTCCAGCTTGTACAGCTAGGCCTCCAAATCCTAATTCTGCGCCTTCATCTCCTACTGCTGTACGGCAAGCACTTAATACTAATAATTCTACCGGTGGATTGCTCCAACCTAGTTCTCGCATTTGATTCAGTTGTAATTGAGTATCCCATAATTGAATGTAAGAATTGTTAGCGGTTCCTGGTTTAAATTCCCCATGTGTGGCTAAGTGAATAATTTGATATGGTGTGGCAGAGCGTACTGATCTAAGATTTTTTAGAGTGAAAAGTTCGTTGAGAAAAGATTTGCCTGGCCATTTAGAGATGATTGTTTGTAATTCTAAAGGTACGGCAGGTAATGGTGATTTGTCGGAAAATAATGAGGCTCCCATTGCTAAAACTGAAGCTCCTGAGAGGCGCTGGTAGTTAGTGTTAGTTAGGCTGATGCTGGGGATGAGGGCTAGGCTATATTTTTCGACGAGAAACTGTTTGCCATCATGGAGTGCGGCGACTGGTAAGGTTCTTAATCCGGCATCTAAGCTAAATAAAATGGTGTCAATTTTGGCATTTTTTAGATCCTCTTCTAAGGGTTCGATTAGCCAATTATAGAGTTTTTGAGCGGGGGCTAAATAGGTGGTGGTGTTGCGTTTTATTTGATTGGTAATTTCGTCACGAAATTGTTGGGCAGTCTCTACTAAGACGGCCCGATTTGCCTCGCGGACAGTGCGATGAGTGATTTTTCCGTTGGCGGTAATTAATACAAGTTCGAGTTGATCTGGTCTGGCGATCGCATAAATAATTCCCGATCGATTACCCGTTTGCTTTTCGATTTTCGCCAGCATATCTTTGATACTTTGAGCAGAATTTGCTGCCGATCCTAATGAAAGTCCAGCCCCTAAATAATCCTGATATTCTTGCTGTGTTAACACTTCAATTTGGGGTACGGCTACTTCGATATTGCCAGTATCAAAGGTTTGGCTGAGATTTGCTCTGGCTACTTCGATCGCAGGTGGGGCTCCGGCTTTGTTGGGATTGGGAGGAGGTGCGCTAGGCGGCGGCGCACTGTTTCTCTCAGACGGAGGAGGGGCTTTGGCTGAGGGTTCTGGTGGTGGAGGATTATTGCCACGATTAGTTTCTACACTTAATATCGGCTGACTATTGCCGAGATTGCCAGAAACGCTGTTGTTATTCTGCGGTTGGGATATTACTCTTGAGTTATCGATCGCGGGCTGTTTAGGATCGCCGCCATCCTTGCCGGGAGAGACATTTAATACTTGTTGATTAAAGATTTGACCGCTATTCAGAATAGGGCTATCAGGTCTGACCTGAGTTATATTTGTCAGATTTGGCGAGATTTCTTGAGGTCTTGGGGCATTGCGTAATTGCTCTTGTGGGGGAGGAGGCGGTGGCTGATTGCCAATGGGCGCAGGTTGCTGCTGTGGCGGTGGTTGCTGCTGATTGTTATTAGGAC
>MBRE01000041.1:0-41667 GCA_001698425.1 Oscillatoriales cyanobacterium USR001
TTGATTGCAACTTGCTGTAAATCAGCGCGGGGAGTTAACTATACTTATCTGCGGGATTTATTGGCCGCAGGAAAGTGGAAAGAGGCGGATCAGGAAACACTCAAGGTGATGCTGAAAGCTGCGAAACGGGATCAGGAAGGTTATTTCACTAGGGAATCAATTGATAATTTTCCTTGTGATGATTTACGCACGATTGACCAGTTGTGGGTAAAATATAGTCAGGGTCGCTTTGGCTTTAGCGTCCAGAAAAAAATTTGGTTAGAATGTGGTGGAAAAGTTAATTATGATACTGAATGTAAGCTAGGCGATCGCATTGGTTGGCGAAAAGGAGGCGAGTGGTTTAACTACGATGACCTGACCTTTAATAAGCAAGCACAAGAAGGAAACCTCCCTTGGGGGTTGTGGGGGGTAGGGGAGAGGGGTTGGGGGATGGGGTGGATGTGGGGAGAGGGTAGATTACTTCTTCTCTCGCATCGAGAACTGTAAGTTGTAATCTATAGCTATTTCAGCCCTTTGTCAAGTCTTTTTTATCGAACCTTTTTTTACGAAGTTAAAGGCAAACAAAATTCCCAAAAGACAAAAAAATCTTAGCCCCCCCTTACCAAGGGGGGGTTGGGGGGGTAAAAAGGCCATAACAATGACCAAACTATATAACAAAACCTCAGAAAAATTGAAACGACAGCAGCTTCGCAGAGAAATGACAAAAGCTGAAAAATTACTCTGGGAAAAACTGAAAAGTCAACAAATTGAGAATTGTAAATTTCGCAGACAATACAGCGTAGATAAATTTGTAATTGATTTTTACTCAACTGAAATCAAATTAGCAATAGAGGTTGATGGTGATAGTCATTTTCAAGATAGTGCTGTAGAATATGATACTGAACGACAAACGTTTATTGAGTCAGTAGGAATCAACTTTTTGAGATTTACCAATGATGATGTATATCACAATTTAGAGGGGGTTATAGAGGTCATTGCAGGTAAGATTCAATCGCTAAGAATCGACCCCCCCAACCCCCCTTGGTAAGGGGGGAGTAAGAAGAAGATCGGATAAAAAGAATGAAAAACTATTACAAGCTTTACAAAGTCGTGGTGTGTATCTTCTAGTTTTCTTCATTATCTCCAAAAGTTACATCTTCATATAAAGCCTCAATGCTAGTGCGAAAGTCGATGCTTGATAGGTAAATTTCACTACTTTGATTGTAGGTTTGCAATACCCAAAAACCCTCGGTATTGCGGCGGAAGCATTCTAAACGTTGGCGTTTTTGGCTAATTAAAACGTATTCTTGGAGGGTTTCTAATTGTTGATAGTCGGAAAATTTGTCACCGCGATCGAATGCTTCTGTTTTTGGGGATAAAACTTCGACAATTAAACAAGGATATTTTTTATGATTTGTCAACCCTCGATCTCTGGCATCACAAGTTACTATAAGATCGGGATAGTAATAAATATTAGCCGTATCTATCTGGGCTTTCATGTCGGCCATATAGACGCGGCAGCCTGTCCCTCGCACATGATTTCTTAACAGTGAAGCAAAGTTGAGAGAAATAGTAACATGGGCATCACTAGCGCCTGCCATTGCGTAGATTTGTCCGTCAATATATTCGTGTTTGATGAGGCTAATCTCTTCTCCTGCTAGATAATCTTCAGGAGAAATGTAATTTTGGATTGGATTGGCAATCATTGTTTTGAAAATATAGGTATTATATTATGATTATATCACAATACGGTTCAGTTAAGCAGTTCAGGCTATAATCAATTTCCTGGGTCCTAAATACAGGCATCCCTCTCATCCCGAACAGCGCGATCGCGAGGAAACTATTAAATTCTTGCCATCTCCTGCTAAAATTGCTGATAGCAAAGTAATCGCACTGAATGAACTCCTAAACTTACTTAATCAACTTACCTAAAACTTCACACATTATCTATCATGCAGCGTCAAAGGCAAAACCAATCAATTTTCTCTGTTTTCCTCACTCTAATTTCTCTAATTTCAGCTATTCCGACCGTCATAGCTACACCTCCCCGCAACCCAGACAAAGAAGAAAATTGTGACATTTTAATAGTAGGTGGCGGCCTCTCAGGTGCGGCTACCGCCTACGAAAGTTTACTCGCAGGTCGTACTGTTTGCCTAACTGAAATTACTGACTGGGTAGGGGGACAAATCTCTGCTCAAGGGACGGCTGCATTAGATGAAAGGGAAACTCAAAGATCGCTATTATTTTACCCTCGCGGCTACTTAGAATTACGATCGCGCCTCCAAAAACATTATGGTAGGTTAAATCCTGGTGGTTGTTGGGTTAGTTACTCCTGTTTTATGCCTTATGATGGCCATAAAATTCTGTTTAAAATGTTGCAAGATGCCGCCAAAAAAGGCAAAGGTACTCTTAAATGGTTTCCCAATACAATTGTTAAAGATTTAGACATTTCTGGGAATCAAATTAAAAGCGCGATCGCGATTCAGCATCAACCAGCAACAGGAACTCCACCGATTAATTCTGAACCGCTTTCTCAAACCATTGAAGATGCTTATCGCTATGCAAATTCGGCACGATTTAACAAAACAATTATCCGCTTCATTGCTAAACCATCAAATCCATCTAACAAGACAGCAAAACCTGCTGATTGGTACGTAATTGATGCCACTGAAACAGGAGAATTAATCGCCCTCGCAGACGTTCCCTATCGTTTAGGCATCGATCCTCGTTCTTATCTGGAACCTTCTTCAAGTAGCACAACTGGCGATCCTTATTGCACCCAAGGTTTTACTTATACCTTTGCAATGCAGGCAACGAAGGAACCACAAACCCATCAACTACCATCATTCTATCAACAATATGCTCCTTACTACAGCTATGAATTGCAGCGGTTAGCAAGTTTTCCCTTAGTATTTAGCTATCGTCAAATTTTCAGCACTAAACCAGATGAAAAACGTCCCCCAAATCCTCAAGATTTTCCCGTATATCCGGGTGATATCTCGATGCAAAATTGGACTTGGGGAAATGATTATCGACCGGGAACTTCAGCAGATAATTTAATTTATACTCGCGCACAGTTGCAAGCTAATGGTCAACTGCAATCTGGCGGTTGGATGGGAGGTTTGCGGACGGAAACTTTGCGGCGTGGGGAAGAAAATGCTCAAGGTTTTTTCTACTGGTTAGCTGTGGGAACAACGGATTCTCAACTGGGAAATAATGTGAAGAAACCCTATCCAAATCTGAATTATTTAAGTGGTTTGGATTCGCCAATGGGTACGGTTCACGGTTTATCAAAATATCCCTATATGCGGGAAGGAAGGCGAATTATTGGGCGATCGAGTTTGAATCATCCTCAAGGTTTTACGGTGTGGGAAGTTGATATGTCTCGCAATAATTTTGCTACTGATTTTTACCGCCAGAATCTATCAACTGAAGAATATCGCAATTTGTGGTTAGCTTTGGGTGGTTTAAATGCGCCGGCTTTGGCGGTGGGAAATCAATCTGTAGAGGAAACAAAATCGCGATCGCGCTCTTTTATTTATCCTGATTCTGTAGGAATTGGTCACTATGCGATCGATTTTCATCCCTGTATGACTAAGAGTCCCCCGGAAACTCCTGGTAACACAGAAAGGGAAGGAACTCGCAAAGGTCAAGGCGAAGCTTATCCCTTCCAAATTCCCCTCAGAGCGATGATTCCGCAGAAAATTGATAATATGTTAGTGGCAGGAAAAAGTATTGCTACTAGCCACACGGCGGCGGCGGCTTATCGCGTACATTCCTTTGAATGGTCCGCCGGTGCAGCAGCCGGAAATACAGTAGTTTTTGCCTTAGAAAATGGGATTATGCCTTATCAATTGGTGGATGAAATACCATCCTATGAAATCGATTTAGAAAGGCTGCAACGGCGGTTAGAAAAACAAAATAACCCCATTGCATTTCCAGGAACTTCGATTTTTAATAGTTCTTGGCAGAAGTGGAAATAACCTCAATACTAACCACAAATCTCTCAAATAAAATCTATGAACAAACAACATTAAACCTCTTGCATAAATACTTAGGAATGAGATTTGGTTCGTAGTAAGCGCTTTAGCGCGCTAAAGCGCTTACTACAAACAAGCTAATTATTTAATTTACGCGAAGCTAACTATCCGGAAGTTGTGCGTAGCCAATTTTTTCCAAATCTCAATTTGCAGTTGTTGGCGCAGTATGTTCGACCACAAGAACAACCACAGGCAATTAAAGAATTTCTTCGCGCTATTCGCTAATTTCTAGCCTCTTATACCAGAAATCAAATTCATTTATTTTTGAACAAAAATCAGGAGAAAAATTAAACGCCATGAAATTACTAAAGCTAGGAATAACAGGACTAATCGGATTAGCAACAATGCTAGTTATCGGAAATTTTCAATACAGCCAAAACACTAAATATCTTATTACCAATTCTGCGGCATTTGCTCAAACTTCTGTGGAGCGAAAAACAGAAGCAGATAGGCTATTTCAGCAAGGTATGCAGCAGTCAATGAACACTCAATTTCAGGCTGCTTTAAAGTCTTGGCAACAGGCATTAACTATATATCGGGAGATCAAAGATCGTAAAGGTGAAGGCGATACTCTCAAAAATCTAGGAATTACTTACTTTCAAGTTGGTGATTATACCAAAGGTTTTGAGTACCAACAGCAGGCTTTAGCAATTGAGCAAGAGCTCAGAAAACAAGAAGATGAGGGCACGGCTCCGACTGCAATCCCTAAGTAATACCAAATTTAGGAATAGAAATTAAATAATTAGCTTGTTTGTAGTAAGCGCTTTAGCGCGCTTGGCGCTTACTACAAACCAAATCATCAAGTTATTTAATTTTCATTCCTTAGTAGGGGCGAATGGCATTCGCCCACCATCATTGGTGTCAACTTAAGCCGAAAGCCCGCCAGGGACTAAAGTCCCTGTCTAATAGGTAAAGTCCTCTTAAGAGGACTGAAGAAAATTGTTAAATTCATTAGTCCTCTTAAGAGGACTTGATCTTTGAGACAGGGACTTTAGTCCCTGTCGGACTAAGGGTTTGACGTTAAGTTGACACGCCTTGGCCCACCATCTATAGCGCTTGTGCTATTAAGCTTGCTCTAATGGAGCCATCGTCAAACCAGCGCGACTCAACTGCATATGATATAATTCTGCCTGTTCTTGAGGGCCAACCCAGACGGTTGCTTGACCTTCATAGTGAACTTGGTTAGTAAGTTTCCAGGCGCGATCGCTCGTCATTCCTGGAATATACTTCATCAAACAATCAGAAACGTGCTGAAAAGTATTAAAATCGTCGTTAAGCACTATCACCTTATAATTGGGATAAGGCTTGCGGGTAATTTGACTAGAGCGATCGGGGGCTATAGTAGGTGAAGAGGTCATCGTGCCAACGGTCACTGAAACTACTGAACTCATAAAAAGCAGCTACTCATAAGAGTATAACATAATTACCAAACAAAAATCTAAAATATACTAAAACAATTCTAAATAACTATGTTATTGTCAGCGCAGCCCAGTAATTGCAAGACTTAAGATTTACTTGACTGCGCTTACTACAAAAGATTCTGGCTCCAAAAACCACAATTTTAGATGAGCCTCAACGGATATCGCCTCAATCCAGATATTTTTAATCTCTTTAGTTTTTAGCCTTATGTTGATGCTTTATTGGCATCACTGGATTGATTTGAGTCATTCCTATTATCTGACGACTGTTGCTGTTGCTGCTGCTGCTTGTCATCTGATTGTTGCACTTGTTTGAGATGAATGTTATTAACTTGCACAATAAAGGCTTCTATTGCTTGAATTGCCTTTTGTTGTTTTTGAGTTTCATCAGCCACATCATAGCAACGATAAATTGACGTTATTCCCAAGATGAATTTTTCTTGTTCCGCTTCTAACAATTCAACAGTTGCATTTGCCGCAAGCCAATTTTTTTGAAAGGGAAAAGAGGTAGCTATACTAGCAATAATCGAGGCAATAGCGGGAAAGATTACAGGTAGCCATTTAAGCCAAGCTTGTCCTGCTTCCAGTTTATCTACCAGAACTAAAATTGGTGTAACTCCTGAAAAAACTACAGTCGTAATTTGCAAAAGATAGTAAAAATTGCGCGATAAACCTCTGGTTTTTTTGTAATCATCAATCAACTCTTGGCAATATATTAAAGCCTTTTCTCTAGCAGGAACTAGATTAGTTGTACCGATGGAAGTAGCTTGAGCCAAATAGTCATAAAGTTCGGCTCTATTGGCGATCGAAGCCTGATAAGCTGCTTTTTCGGAATCCTGAAACACTTGTCTGTTAATCAGTAATAACACAAATGCAATACTCAGAGAGATAATGCCAAAAATCACAGCTTGTCGATCGTCTTTTAAAAGAAAGATAATGATTGCTATAGCAAAAAAAAACGATAGCAATATAGACTCAATTACCTTCAATGCAGACAACAGCATTCCCCCCCTAGATGAAGATGAAATTTTAACTGTAGGATAACTTTCCGTTTGGGGCTTGAGATCGAGAGTGATTTCTTCTGAATTAGTCATTACTTTCTCCTTAAATATTCGATCGAACCGACAATTTAATTCCCGCTTCACCTGCGATCGGCAGATTAGAATTGCAGATTAGAATTTGAGCGGGCTTTGCCTTAATTGTTTAAAACAATTTAGCATACTTCTCTGAAAGCAAAAACATTTTAACCGCAATTTAAACAAATTAAACAAAAAATTTGGCTCTAAGTCCGGTTTTTATGCCAATCTGTCTAAAATTTGGTTCTCCTGTTATCTTGGGATAATTTGTATATTGTGTTACAAACAATTTGACTATAGGTTACGGCGCGGTTCAAAATTTACTGGTTTTTTGTCAAAATCATCCCCGCGCCTCACCGATCCTACAGGTATCACTCACTAGCCATTAGTAATTAGTAATTAGTAATTAGTAATTAGTAATTAGTAATTAGTAATTAGTAATTACCAATTAGCAATTACCAATTAGCAATTACCAATTAGCAAGTATTACCTGTAATCCTGTCGTTGAATATCTCGCAAACGAGCTTCTGGGCGTTTAAATCGATCCATTTGAGCCTCAAAGAAACGGCGGTTAGCCATTAAATGTTTAGGATTTGGATCGTCCAAAGGATATAATAAAGCGGTCCGCAAAGCTTGAATTACTGCCGAAGTTACATTATACATCGATCGCTGAAAAGTAATCCCTAATTGGACTAACATATCATCCTCACCCCGACAATGTTGGCGATAGTAATCCAACAAATAAGGCGGTAGGAAATGCAGCATATCCTGCATTAACAAAGTGGGTGGAATACCCGCAGTCCCCACTGGGAAAACATCAGCATAAAGAATGCCATAATGGAAATCTTTTTGCTCATCGGGAACCTGTTTTGCTTGGGCATTATAAGACTTTGTGCCCCGGAAAGGTGAAGTGCGATAAAAAACCGCTTCTACATAGGGAAGTGCGGCTTCATAAAGCCACATAAAACCCTTAGATTTGGGAATAATTTCGTAGCATTGTCCGCGAATATAAACATGATGATAAATTGGGCGACCTGCGATCGCAAAAATCCCATTAACTAGAAAATTCATCGCATCCGGGACACCTTTAAAACCACCTTCATCATAGATATCTGACATCTCAAAGAAAACCGGAGCCATAATTTCCCAAAATAGCCCTAAATTCGAGAAATAAGACATCTGACGACACTGTTCCAAAAACATATCTGGAAACAGTTTATAAAGTGCCATCATCGGCGGATTGTACTTGAAATAAGCCTTGATTGCCTTGTCAGCATTTGCCTGATATTCTGCACTTTCCAAGTAATCATTAAATAGCCCACCCATGCCTTGATGCCAAAGCATCGATCGCATACATTCTTCCGCAAACTCCATATTAATGCGATCGTGCCATAAATGATGCAATAACTTCGGCATTTTGCCAGTTTCACCCTTCTCCATAAATGCTAAAAGTTCGGGGTGTGCTGTAGCAATACCGCGCCAAATTCGCAAATCTGCATCATCACCAGCATAGTGATTATGCAAATCTAAATACTCTTGAGGAAGCAGATACTTAAAAAAGGGAAAGGGATCTAAAAATACCCGTTCAGCAATGTAAAGCAAATCTCGCCAGTAGAAATCCATCGGCACAGCATAAGCCTTGTAAATACCGATAACTTGCATCAGATTTTCTGGCGTATCTGGTAACATTGAGCCACCCGCTTCTAAGCGGTGAATTATTTCCGCAAATTCGTGATTAGATGGTGGAATTTTAGTTGCCGGCTTAACAGAAGTTTGTACCATTTTTCTTTTCCTTTGAAGATGAATTTGAAAATATTAGTAGGGGCAATCCCCCTGTGGTTGCCCTTTAATATTGGTAGGGATGGATTTAATTATCTTGGGTAATTACCAATTCCCCATTATGACTGGGAAGAGTTGCAACAATTGCATTAGTAGTAGATTCAGTCCACTTTACTAACCAAGTGGGTTGCACTCCTAAAAAGAAAATTGTGATTGCCAAAACTATGGCAGTAATACTTTCGCCAAACTTGACTTTTGGATAGTAAGCTAACTTGTTATCCAACTTACCGAAACAAGTCCGGTTAAGCAGAATTAGGAAATAAACTGCCGTTAATCCAGAGGCAAATATACAGAGCAAAGTCTCGATGGGAAAGACAGAAAAAGAGCCTTGAAACACCAAAAATTCAGAAATAAAACCTACTAAACCAGGAATCCCAGCACTTGCCATTCCCCCTAAAATTAGCAAGGAACTAATTAACGGTAAACCCCGCACTGGATTCATCAAACCATTGAGAATATCCAAATCGCGAGTACCGACTTTAGTTTCAATTACCCCTACTAAATAAAATAGTAAAGCCAAGATTAAACCATGACTTACCATTTGAGCAACAGCACCAACCATCGCCAATTTTGTCCCAGCAGCAATAGCTACTAAAATGTAACCCATGTGGCCGATCGAACTGTAAGCAACCATTCGCTTAATGTCTTTTTGCGCGATCGCACTCAAAGCTCCATAAAGTACGCTAAAAGTGCCAATAATAGCTAAACTAGGAGCGATAATTGCCCACGCATCAGGTAACATTTGTAAACCAAAACGCACTAAACCGTAAGTTCCTAATTTGGCAAGAATCCCCCCTAACATAATCACAACAGGTGTGGAAGATTCCACATAAGCATCTGGTAGCCAAGTGTGCAAAGGAACTAAGGGAATTTTGATGGCAAATCCTACTAACAGCACAATTAGTAGTATTAATTGGGTACTCAAAGGTAATGTTTGAGTGTTGATATCGCTGTAGTCAAAACTAGGAGAATGACTCAACCAAGCAGTACCTAAAAAAGCTGCCAAAACTAAGATTCCAGAAACAGCAGTGTAAAGCAAAAACTTAACCGCTGCATATTCCCGTTTCTGGCTACCCCAAATGGCAATTAATAGGTAAAAAGGAATGAGTTCTAGTTCATAAAATAGGATGAACAGAAGTAAATTTTGAGCCACAAAAGCTCCAGCAATTCCGGCATTAACTAGCAACATTAAGGGATAGTAAAGCCGAGGTCTTTCTACTACATCGCCGCTGCCATAGATCACAATTGCTGTTAGAAAACTGCTTAAAACTATCAAAGGCATTGATAGGCCGTCAACTCCCAATTTATAGTTTAAACCTAATTGGGGAATCCAAGGTAAATACTCTGATAATTGCAATCCTGAAGCGGTTAAATCAAATTGAGTTAACAGAAATACAGTCCAGAGAAAGATAGCAATAGCCAAGGCTAATGAAATGTAGCGGAGGCGAATTGCCGTTTGGTTTCCTGGTAAAAATCCGATGATAGCAGCCCCCAAAACGGGCAACCAGATCAAGGTACTCAGCATGGTTTATGTTTGGTTGGTAATGTCTAACTAAATTGCATTAATAATTTCCGCAGGTACTCGCGAATCAGCACATCCTAGAATAGCAGCAAAGGAATTTTGGGCTTTGGCAACTACTCCACCACTGTTAACTGCTAACGGTTAACAATTAACCGTTAACTGCTAACTGTTAACCGCTAACTATTAACGAAAGCCGAGACAATATGGGTAAAGTTAGTAACAGGATTAACCCGGCAACTCCCACCAGAATTGTCAGAGCATAAAATTGGGTTTGACCAGAAACATTGTACTTTAAACTTTGTCCGCTGAAAACAGCGGCTAAACCTACGAAATTTACCAATCCATCAACTAGAAAGCGATCGATCCAGAAGATAGTTTTTGACACAACATCTACGACAAAAACAATGCTAACTCGGTAAAGTTGGGCGGTGTAAAGATCGTAAGCAAAAAAGTCTTGTATTGCTTGGGAACCTAAACGCACTGGCTTGGCAAAATTGTCATTTAGATAAACAAATACTCCGCTACCAAAACCAATTGCAGTTGAAGCAATTAACAAACCAGCAACCACAATATTAATGTTTGCCCAAGCTGGTAATAATTGCCACTGAATTAACATCAGGGGAACGTGCAAAGTGAAGCCCATTAAAATTACCATTGGCAAGATAAAAGGCCAGTGTAATTCAGGCGATCGCGCCGTCATTGCCGTCCTTGATTTCCCACCAAAAATCAGGCTAAACTCCCGCGTTAAACTAAAAGCTGTTAAGCCATTTACGACTAAAACAACTAATAATAACCAATTACCATCATTCCACAGGTGTTCGCACATTTTTAGCATTGACCAAAAGCAGCCAAAAGGTGGTACTGCGACCAATGCCACTGCGCCCACCACAAAAGCCATTCCCGATATCGGTCGGCGGGACCACAGACCGCCAAGTTGGGTAAGATCCTGAGTGATGTTATTCCAAATAATGTTGCCCACACTCATCACCAACAAACTCATGGCGAAAGCGTAGGTAAAAAGGAGTGTTAGCGCTGTCTCGGTTTGCTCAGTGCCTACGGCAATAAACACCAAACCCATGTAAGCGCTGACGGAGTAGGATAGAGAGCGTTTGGTATCAATTTGCGCGATCGCAATTAAAGAAGCGCCCACAGCAGTCACTGCACCCACAAAAATTATCGCCGCCACACCCACAGGAGACAAAGCAATTATCGGTTGCAACTTAATTAGCACCCATGCACCCGTTGAAACGACGACGGTATTACGCAAAATCGTCCCTGGCATCGGGCCTTCCATTGCCTCATCCAGCCAGAGGTGCAGGGGAAACTGAGCGCATTTGCCCATCGGTCCTGCAATTAAAGCTAAACTCAACAGCGTGGCAACTGTAGGATCGATAGTTGCCGTCTTAGCCCAGGTTGCTAACTCGGTAAAGTTCCAAGTACCCGCCAAAGGCAAAAGGGCAACAACTCCCATCAGCAAAATTAAGTCTCCCACCCGCTTTGTTAAGAAAGCATCGCGGGCACCGGTGATTACTAAAGACTGGTTGAACCACAACCCAATCAATAGATAAGTTCCTAAAGTAAGAACTTCCAGAATCATGTAGCTGAAAAATAGCGAGTTGCATAGCGCTAGGCCGCACATCCCCGCTTCAAAAATTCCCAACATGGAATAAAACCGCGCCCAACCCCAATCCATTTCCATGTAACCAATTGCGAAAATTTGGGCAATGAGGTTTAAGCCTGTCACCAAAACTGTCACGCCAATAGTAACTGAAGAAATTTCTAAGGGGATAGTGAGCTCTAAGCCTGCTACCTTCAGCCAAGGTATCAGGATTTGCAGCGGCGGCTGGTTCCAAGTCGCAGACAAAGCGAGTATTCCATGTAGAAAGGCGATCAAAGTTAGAATCGCATTCACGTAGCCTGCCGGTCTCGGTCCTGTCAGGCGAGTGATTCCGGGAAACCACAAAGCCGACAAAACTGCACCTATAAGGGGATAGCAGGGTATTAACCAAACGGTCTGAAGGAACAGTTGGTTCATTGGAATTACCTGTCAATCGTTACAAAAAGTTAAAAATCTGAGAATTAGCCTGAGTTGCGATCGCGAAGAAACACTCATCAGGATATTGTTCTTAATTTTATATTAAGTTTTGCCTGACACTCTCATTTTTCACAGACAAATTTGTAATGAGCGTGCTAAATTTCACTTATATAATATAAGACAATATAAATTTTGCTGATATTGTACAAAATCAGCAGTTAATTAATTTGATTAATTAATTTTATTAATTTAAAAATTAGCTAATACTCTAGGAAAATGTCTCAACATTTCCTAGAGATGTCTATTAATTCCTCAAAGAAATATGTCCGACTACTTAGCCAAGTCGATGATTATGTTCGAGTTCCAAACTAGCTTGTTCAGAACTTTTGGGTACAAGCAATGTATTCCCACCCGGTTGTAACACTGCTTTAATAACTTGAAGAAAGCGATTTGGCTTGCCTTGACCGTTAAGTTTACGGCGATCTTTTACCTTTTTAGCGAGGTGTCGCATTACCGATAAATCTAATTCATCTACAAAATGGTCAGCAATTCTTTCCCCCATCAAATCAATTGCTTCTGAATATTGTTCCGTCAGCATTTCAATTGCATCGTAGGCTTCATCAGCTACTTGATTAGCAATACTTTTATTCGATTCAGTGGCAGGTTGAGCATTATTGCGGCGGCGATCTAAAAGATTTTGGTAGTCGGCTATACTCATTCCCAAATTGTAAATATGGTGATGAACATGATCGATTAAATCTACTTCAGTAGGATAATAAAAACCTCTGCTACTATTGATGCCATGCAGTTTAGCCCAACGTCGCAGAATAGCTTCATCTTCCAACTGGTATCGCTCTAACATTTGAGCTATATTTAATTGTACTTCAGGCGTAACTTTAAAATCACTCATGGAGAAACCTCGGAAGTAATAGGTAAATCAAGCAGAATGTTGACAATTTGATGAGTAAGTGGTTGGACGTATGTATTGCTTGTCTTTGCGAGAAACAAAGCAATCTCAAAGCCTTAGAACTATAACCATAGTTAGTTTAAAGCAAGGAGGCTGTCAAAGTACACATTTCTCAGAAAATTAAGATTTTGGGGAGCGTTCAGATTTTGCCCTTGAATTGTAGAGACAATTCAGGTACAATAGCATAGGTTAATCTATCCTGAGCGATCGCAAACTCATAACGATAGAGGATTCTTGCTATGCCTATCTACGACTATTTCTGTCCCACTAATAACAAACAGCTGGAAGTTTGGCACAGTATCAACCTGGAAGTCACCACTTGGGGAGAATTGTGCAAATTAGCAAAGTGCTCGCCGGGGGATACCCCTGAAGATGCAGCCGTGCGCCGCCTGCTGAGTGCGCCAAGATTGATTAAGCCTACATCAAACAATGATTACAAAAATGCTGGATTCACTAAGTATGTAAAGCGTGAGGAGGGGGTTTATGAGGATGTTACAGCTGATAGTTCCAAAAATCGCTTGGTGAATCGCGAGGGAAAGCCGATTAAAGAGTAATTAATTGTGTGCATTGTATGGTGGGCGCTGCGATCGCGCTTCACCATTTTATATAAAGTTTTGTAACAATTGTTTTGTACTCGAATGCTTCGCCGTCGCCTTGCCAATGGGGGACTACAGGGGTAAAATTACCAATTACCAATTACCAGTCGTACCTCTTCCATAAAAATGAATTTACAAACAGATACTCTCTCTACTAATGCTATTTCCTCTAATTTCCACTTCACTATTCTTGGACATATCGAGTCTAGTGAAGGAGTTAATTATTTAGTTTGTCGGGAAAATATTAAGTTTCCAGTTAATTCACTCCCAGCATTATATCCTCCTGGTGTTTTATTGTGGCAAGCGATTCCCAGTACCGATTCTACGGGTGAGATTTCTAATTTAACGTTGTTAAATTTTGAGCAGGTTAACCTCAATAATTATCAAGAAGATAAATGTTTGTTAATAGGGCGAGTTGTACAATTAGGCAAAAAGTACAATTTCACTCTAGTTAAGGTAAATAGGAATGGGGGGAAAACGTTAAAAATAACTTTATTATCGCCCGATCGCCAGATGAAAATCGGTCATTTATGGCAAATAATAGCTGTCCGTCAAGGGAGATTTCTCCACGTCAATGCGGGTAATCTTCTTAAAGAAAATCCAAGCGATTCAGATGAAAACTTAGCTAATTTAGAGGAACAAAATCAAAAAATAAATTCATCTAATGATTTAGAAAAAAAGATATCGATCGGTGATTTAGTCCCAGGAAATGCTGATTTAAACGAAGCTAATGGTAATAATTTAACAACAAAAGCTCCTAATTCATTAACAACTCCTCCTCCCATTGAAGATGCGATCGCGGCTTTAGTTGCAGAAACTCAACTGGAAAATTGGAACATAGGAAAACCCAAACAAAGAGCAAATAAAACCTGGGAATGGAATGCGATTCATCCAAGCACTCAACAGCGAGCAAGAGTAAGGATTATTGGCAAGAAAAACCCGCACGTTTATCAATACCCATCAATTGCTCAGACAGATGCTCAGGAAAATACGAATCTAGCAGAAAATACCCACCTAGCCGTTACGCCATTGGGAGCAGCTAGAGGAATTGGTGCTTCATGTTTTCGCGTAGAAATTGGTCCTTATGAGGTAGTTTTAGACTGCGGTTCTCGTCCCAAAGGTTACGATCCTTTACCGGCTTTAGAGTATCTAAACAACCCAGATTTATTAATAGTTTCTCATGCCCATTTAGACCATTTAGGAGCGGTTCCAGTCTTCCATAATCGCTATCCAGGGGTGCGGATAATTTGCACTCATGGTACTAGAGAAATAGCTCATATTATGTTAAGAGATTGTCTGAAAGTACAGAATATGAATGAAGACTCTACCCCACTTTTTGATGATGTAGATTTGGAGCGGACTTTATTTAGATTAGAAACTCAACCTGTGGGAGTTGATTTTGAACCTTTACCGGGATTAAAAGTAAGATTTATCAACGCGGGGCATATTTTAGGCGCAGCTTGTATTTATATGACTTGTGGAGAGCGATCGCTAATTTACACTGGTGATTATAATACCACTTCTAGCCGCACTACTACAGGATTGCGATTAGCTGATTTACCCTCAGCAGATATTTTGATTACAGAATCCACTTATGGTGCTGATAATCATCCTAGTAGAAAAGCTCAAGAAACAGCATTAATTGATGCGATCGCAGAAGTAATTAAAGCAGGTGGAAATGTGCTAATTCCCGCCTTTGCCTTGGGCAGAGCCCAAGAGATTTTATTAGCTATTCGTACTAGCATGACCTTTCATACTTTAAAAATTCCAGTTTATGTCGATGGATTAGTCAGAAGCGTAACTGAAACATTCAGAGATAACCTCGAACTTTTGCCAGAATCAGTACAGAATTTTGTGAAACAATGCAATCGAGAACCATTTTTTGATGCGAATGAAATGCCGCCAATTATTCCGATTAGCAATCCCAAAGAACGACCTTTAGCAATGGCTAAACCGAGCGTAATCGTAGCTAGTTCTGGAATGTTAAGCGGCGGTGCTTCTGTTTACTATGCTCAAACTTTATTAGAGAGAGAAAATGCCGCTATTTTCATCTCTGGTTACACCGATGAAGAATCGCCAGGGCGACTTTTGCAGAATTTAGCGGTGGGAGATGAAATTGAGTTAGATGGGAAGAAAATCACCGTTAAAGCACAAATTAAAAGATTCAATTTATCGGCTCATGCTGATAAAATTGGACTAACGCAAGTGATTAATAAAGTAAATCCCAAACACCTAATTTTAATTCACGGTTGCGGTAATGCTTTGCACTCATTAGCAGATTCTGGAGATTTAAAATCTAAGCATTATATTCACATTCCTAGTGTCGGGGAAAGGATAGAATATGGACAAGCACCTGAGCATCTTTCTCAATCACAACTAGCCAAAATTGAACTACCTCAAGAATTTGAAGTTAGCATCGAAGCAGAAATAGAGGGTGCTTGGTTACAAATTCCTTTGGAAGTAGTGGAAAACGATCCCCGTTGGCAACTGTTAGCAAATAGTGGAATACTTAAGGCTTCTTGGGAGGGCTATCATCTGAAATTGAGCCCAATTACGCAGAAAAATATCTCATCGCAAAAGGCAATAGAAGATGCCATTACTAAAGGAGAAGATTGCTGTGCAGTTTGCAAGTTTTATCAGGGAGGAAAATGTAAAGGGGAAGAAAGCGCACTCTTTGAATTTCAAGTCGATCCGGGTGGAATTTGTGCGGAGTTTAGTAGTGATAATTAAAGGTATTTAGGAATAGAAATTAAATAATTAGCTTGTTTGTAGTAAGCGCTTTAGCGCGAAGACAGCGCTTACTACAAACCAAATCATCAAGTTATTGAATTTTCATTCCTTAGTTGCACTTTAGCGAAGACAACGCATTGAACCTTAGTGTGAAACAGCCCTGCTTCCCTGGTAGGGAAGGGGGCTGGGAGTTATGTCTTTGTTATTTATTTTTTTGTTGAGTCTTCGCTTGCTCCAAAGCGATTTCTTTCACAGCTTGGAAAGAACTTAAATTAGATGAACCTTCGATCGCTTTTACTGCCAAATCTTGCACCTGTTTCAGAGCAGAATCAAGTTGTTTTGATAGATTCGCAATCCGTGTTTCTTGATTTTGAATTGTCTGGGACAAAGATTGAATTTGTAACTCGTAATATTGCTTTTGTCCTTCAACTTCTTTGCCATACAAATCAGACTTAACTTTGGCTTGATAATTGCCAATATTGCGACCATTTTCTTTGCCATTCTTGATATTTGTCTCCAACTCTTTCGGGAAAGCTTCAACCTTAGCTTTCACCTCAGCATAGAGTTTTTCCCGGTCAGCAATTGCCTTTTCACGCTCGGCCCATTGTTTCTCTTGTTCCTGTTGGAATTCTTCAATTTGCTTGTAGAGTGCCTGCTTATTTAAGTCGTATTCTTCAATATCCAAATTCCGCGCCAGATTCAAGTTATAATGATAGGATTCTCGATCGCGTTGATGAGCTTTTTCCTGGTTATCATTCCGTTCTTTGACTGCTCGTTTATGTTCTTCTTGTTCTTTTTCCCAAGCTTTACGCCTGTCTAACAATTCCTGTTCAACTGTTTCGCGCCGCTCGCTTAATTCTTCTCCAAAGGTTTTGAAACTCTGTTCGTATTGTTGGATTAAATTATCCAGGGTGTTGTCTTCAACTTCTTCTAAACTGTGCAAGTCTTTCAGTTGTTGAATTTCATCAGCAACAGTTCGCCGGAGTTCTCCAAGTTTAGCAGCTTCTGATGTCAATTTCTCGGATAATTCGCTGACAGCACCCCCAAAACCTGATTGCAATAACATTAAGTTTTCAATGGTGTATTGCAGTTTTTGTTGTTGCGTTTGAGTTAAAATCATTGGTTTTTCTGTCTCTACAATTGGGGTTTCTTTGATGATGATTGGCGGTTGAGAAACTGTGGCTTTTTCCTGATTTAGCTGTTGTAGTTGCAATTCTAAAGCGGCTTTTTCTTTGGCAGCTTCTTTATAAGCTTCTAAGATTTCAGCTTTAGTATTCTTGTCACTCATGTTTTTAGTCATCGCCGTTTATCTCCTAATATTTGGTAAGGGTTTTATCTGAATACAGGACTTAATCGCTGGGTGGGGGCGGGTTTTTTAGTCTTTGCTATAAATGATTAAGTCTTTGGCGAACCCGCCCCTACAGATCATCAATAACTAACAGTTAACAACTAACAGTTAACAGTTAACTCTTAGTTGCAAAAGCTTTCATTGCCAGTTCTTGTGCTTGTCTCATTGTGGCTTGCAGTTGAGCAGAAAGATCGGCAATTTGTTCGCTTTGTCTGGTGATTGTTTGTTGGAGAGATTGCACTTTCAATTCATATCCTTGCTTGGTAGATTCCCATTCTTTCTCAAACAAATCTGATTTAACTTTCGCTTCGCGGGTCACTTCTTGAATTGCCTCTTCTTTAGCTTTGATATAAGCTTGCTTCAATTCTTCTTCAAAGCCGGCAGCTTTAGTTTGATTTTCGGCAAATTCGGCTTGATGGTCAGTGAGATATTTTTCCCTTTCTACCCATTTCTTCTCTTTCTCGCGGGTAGATTCTTGTAATTCCCGTTCTAATTTGCGCTTAAATTCTTCATATTCGTCAGTTTCAACTTTGCGATCGCGCTCTAATTCGTATTGATAATCTGCTATTTCTCGCTGACGTTCCTTAGTAATTAAAGCAGTTTGTTCGGCAATCACTGCTTCAAATTCCTGTTGCTCTTTTTGCCAAGCTTTGCGTTTTTCAGCCGTGTCTTTTTCGAGAATTTCTCGCTGATTAGTAGCATTTTGTTCCAATGCTGTTAATTTTTCTTGGTGTTCTTGAGTTAAGATGTGAAGAGCATCTGCGACAATGCGGATTTGCTGCAATTCTTGCAATCGTTGATTCTCAATTTCGATCGCACGTTTTAATTCGTCTAATTTTGAGGATTCTGTAGTTAACTTTTCATTAACTCCATTGATGATGCTACCAAAATCTAATTGTAAGTCAGCTAAACCTTTGACAATGCTATCAATTGTGTAGGTAGCGGCGACTTCGAGAAGTTGTTTATTTTTCACTTTTTCAGCTTCTTCTTCTCTAGTCGCTACTTTGGATTCAATCTTTTTCTTTTCCGCTAAGATTTGCTGAAATGATTGCAAAATCTTGGCTTTACTATCTTTGACAACTCCTGGTGTCATAATGCTTTTCCTTGTTGTATAGTTGTGGTTTACAAACAGTTTTTCTACTTCTATGATGCGCTAATAAAACTCTGCCGTCAATAGCTAGAGTTTTATTAGGGGTATGTTATCCAAGCTTGCGGAGTTGTTTGAGAATTTCTTTGTACTCTCTGGCTGGATTGGCTTTTTTTTGAGCTTGTTTACCCGCTAAAGCGTTGAGAATTTGTTGACAGCGATCGCATCGATTGCCTTCCCAACAATCACAATCATCAACTAAACTAAAAAGAGTGTCTTTTAGAAGTTGATTTTCGCTTAAAAGTGCTTGATAATTTCGGTGGATTGACTCGACCACCAAGGTCATGTGTTGGAAGTCTTCGGTAAGGCTTTCGAGGTCGTTTGTAGCATCCGCGCGAATTTGTTTTTTCAGGTCTAAATCCCTTCTCAAACTGCTTTCGCCCAGGTTTGGTTTGATTAATTTGGCAACTTGATTCATCCCGATCCTCTTGATACATCCTGAATTTTTTTGAAGTGATTAGAGTTAGCAAAATGGGTAATAGCAGCAAATATTTGTAGTGATTATTTACATTATTTTGCCGCATTACCCATCAAATATCGGCCATTAGCCATTAGCCATCACCAATTACCAATTAGCAATTACCCATCACCAATTAGCAATTACCAATTACCGAATTAAATGACCCGTCGATGTTGGCTCTGGATATCTATAGTCAAGCATCGTTTCTTGTTGCGCTTTAATAATCCTTAAAGCACCAACTAAATGCTCTAAAATTTCCAAATGCGCTGGGGTAAAGTGAATGCTAAAACCTTCGCCATCCCGCGCATAGCCGGGACAAACCAGGGAGGCCGAAATTTGTTCTTCGTGGGTGGCGATATAGAGCCAGTCTTCATTGTCGAGCTTGTAGTGGGTATCTGTCCAAGTTCTCAGCATCGCAGTTCCTCCTTAGTTATGTACCAGCGGTTGCGCTACGGCATCTTTTGGTAGTCAGTAAGCACGCTACATATAGCGTGGTTTTTGGCTATCTTTAGATTTTAGCACTACCAGTGTGGTATTTACATTGACTTTATAATCAACTAAGATCATTCTAGCTTGGGTTGATTTTGTCGTCAAGCCCTTTGTTGAACTTTTATTCAAAAAAGCCTACAATGCTGATCAGGAGGGAAAAAACGTGGAACAAACTTTTGGAAGACTGATTCGCCAAGCTCGGAAAGACAAAGCCTACTCGCAACGTGAGTTAGCGGGGTTACTTAGTGTAGATTTCACATATTTATCCAAATTGGAGAACGATCGCGCTGATTATCCGCCCAAAGAGGATGTAATCAGAGCCTTAGCGCGAAATTTGGATCTGGATCAAGAAGAGTTGATTTTTCTAGCGGGGAGATTGCCTCAGCAGTACGAAGCCTTACTGAGACAGAATCCGAAGGAAATGCAGGCTCTTTTTCGCCGGATGCAAGACGATCCCAGTTGGATTAAAAAGTCTGTGCAGTAAGTGAGAGAGGGCAACAAAGTGAGTATCTTTAAGCCGTATCGCTTTTATCCCAAAGAAACCATTGAACGTCAAGCAAACGACATTTTGAAGCGAATGCAGCAGACCGCAAATTTCGCGCCGAGATGGCCATTTGAAGCGTCAATGGTGGCTGATTTTCTGGATTTGGGATTAGTTTGGGATGCTATTGAGCCGGATTCAGAAGGTGCGATCGCGGCGAGGATTTTACCTCGGCAAAGGCAAATTGAGATCAATGAAAAGATTCTTGATTTGCCGGCTGGGTTTGTTGAATCTACGATCGCGCACGAAATCGGCCATTGGGTGCTGCACATCAATCACGATGAGGCGAATGCTACTGTTAAACATTTAGAATTAGAGTTAGGTGATTTGGGAAAAATTGCCTCTGATTCTGAGAAGCCATTTGTCTGTCGGGGTTCAATTGCTGATACTAAAGTTGCATCAATTGAATGGCAAGCGCAATATTTTGCAGGTTGTTTGTTGATGCCTCGACATATTTTAGAAGAAAAAAGGGAGGGGAAAGATTTAACCAAGTGGTCCCATTTATATAAGATTAGAGATGAGTTAGGGGTGAGCATTTCTAATTTGACAAATCGCTTGCAGGAGTTTGGCTGGATTCATATTCCCAAGGGTACTCGCGAGATTTATCTGGGTGAATCTGTGGGGGATGGGCAGCGATTATTTGGGTAAAATGGGATGAGAGTTGAGATTTTGTAATTAATCTTAACTCTCATTTTTTGAGAGTATGAGGTATGGTTCATGGAATCAGATAATGGTGAAGAGGAGCGAAACTGGAGACAGGATAAGCTACTAACTTGTGATGATATTGATAGATTACAGAGAGGAGGAGAAAATATCCATAAAATAAAAGGTAAGCGCAATACTGCAAACAAAGACCTTTACAAAGACACTGAGGGGAATATCTATATTAAACCCAAAGGTGGTATTGGGGCGGGTGAATCAACAGGTTTGAACATTAATGATTTCTAATAAGTTTTAAAAGGAGCATTCGGATGGAATCAGAAATTTACGCCTATTTCCAGTTGGTGGGAATGGAGTTTGACCCCGACGATATCACCGCCAAAGTAGGCATAAAACCTACTGAAATTTGGAGAATTGGTGATTTAATTACTTCACGGGGTACTAGACGACACAAGCAGAATGGTTGGAGCGTGTATTCGCAAGTAGAAAAGTCGATTTATTTAGAAGATTACATAAAATCTGTTTTGGAACAGCTTCAACCAGGATGGCTGACTTTAGTAGAGTTGTGTAAGCATTATGATGCGGAGATTTCTTGTGTAATTTATTATCGCAGTGGAAGCGTACCTGCGATTCATTTTGATAAGTATCTTGTGGAGATGGCGCATCAATTGAATGCGGAAATTGATGTGGATTTTTATGTTTTGCCAGAGGAAGTATCGGCGGCGTGAACGCACCGATATATAAACTTAAATAGGATTAATTATCTCGCAGTCCAGTTGCTTGTAAAAGTTCCTTTGCCCAAAGCAGATTTTGTTCTGACAGGGACGGTATCGGATCTCGCTCGTAATCTATTCGATAATCATAGCCCGCGCGATCGTAAACACCTGCGAATAATTCTGGTAAGTTAACAATAGGTTCTACATCTTCCTCGCGCAAGGGAAGTAGAAATACAGGTAGAGAATCGCCCAGATTAAAAGCATAAAGTTCGGCAAGGGGACGGCGATCGCTGCGACTGACTAAAACCCGATAATCGCTTTGAATAGAATTGTTAAGTATAGGCATAGGTTCCCCTGTTCGCAGCAAGTCGATTTCCACTAAATGGGTTAAGCTACCTAAAATACTCTGGCGTTTTTTGAGATAAGTAATTCTGCCATCTCCACTGCGTTTGTTGACTGGAGAAAGAATTTCAATTGCGGTGACAACTTGTTTAGTTGCCATTTCTCTTACTTCTAGGTAAGTTTGTTTAATTTTTTCAGAGGCTGGCACTTTGACGGTAGTGGGAATTGTTAGGGTTGCAGTAGCAACTGAACCAGTAGTAACATCGGGGGTATTGGGTTGACGTTTGATGGTTACATCGGGGATACCTACTAAAAGCGAGTCATCATTATTGTCATTGGTGTCGTTAATTTGATAGATGCGTTTTTCAATGGCGATCTCATATTTGGGGCGAATTTGAGGGACTAAGGATTCTGCAATCAGGGAAATTAACCAATGGTGAGTTTCCTGCCAGAAATCGGGGTGTTCTAAGTAGGGGTCCATTCCGGGAAAGGGTGAGGGCATAGGGTTGCATTCCGATTTATTGATTTTTAAATCATTTTAGCACTAAAATTTTCTTAAGCTACCTTTGGGCAAATTTCCACTTTGACAGTCATACCTACTTGATTGAGCATGACAATTAGAATATCAACCGAGAATTGCCCAATTTTACCTTGAGTTAGAGCTTGGATTTGGTCCTTTGATTGCCTGAGATTTTGAGCCGTTTGCTCGATTGTCCAACCATGATGCTTAATCTGATTTTGCAGGGCCAGCATTAGTTGCGATCGGATTAGTAAATTCTCAGCTTCTTCCGCTGAAAATCCCAGGTCAATAAAGATATTATCATCGGCTTGAGTAATAGTATTTTCGCTCATTATTCAGACTCTTTTAAATTCAAACGATAAAAATTATAACACAGAGGCGATCGCGCTTTTGACTCTCTACTCCCCAATTAGCCGCTAATGTGATATATATTGCCATAGAATTAGTAGAGTGCGTCAGAGGCTAAAACCCTAATTTTGTCAATCCATAAATTTGTCTGACGCACCCTACAGAATGTAACGAGTCATTATATAATGGAATCGAATGTTTACTGGTAGTTGAAGGCTGCGGAGGAACCAAAATGATGCTGCGTGAATACCAGCTTACTAATTTTAAGGCTTTTGGTGGGCCAGAAACGATGCCAATTCGACCGATCACTCTGATTTATGGCCCCAATTCCTCTGGGAAAAGTTCTGTATTGCAATCGCTACTTTTGTTGAAGCAAACTCTCCAAGAGGCAGAAAACCCTGAAACCCTTTTAGTAGCCAAAGGCAACCTTGTTAACCTTGGTAGCTATCGTGAATTTATCCATCGTCACGATGTTAGCGCACCATTTTCTTTCAAGGTAGTTTTGGACATAGACATCCTTAAGACAATCACTTCATTTGGAAAGCCTTTATCTGAGAACCTACTTGAAAATAATCTTTTGGGGTTGCAATTTGCCTTTGATTATGATCAAAATAGAGCCAATATAGTTTTATCGAATGTCCAGTTATTCATTGGAGAAGAGCCATCGCCAGCAGCTATCTATAAACCTCAGAAGCGAGACATTATTGAAAATGAAAATCCCTTCAGTTCTTTTCGTCAAGCCATGCAGTTATCGATTGGTGAAGATAAATTCAAACAGGATATTTATACACCTCAAGACTCAGACATAGAAAGAGAAGAAGTAGAAAGTTTTCTCAAGCTAGACTTTATAAACTATAAACATAGCGTGTGGCAGGCTTGGTGGGAGAAATATTCTTCTTTGCTTCCCAGGGAAACTGAAAAAGAGTTGCTCAGACTTTTCGAGGCTTTAAAATTACATGAAGGTTGCAAGGGTTGGCGAAAGAAAACATGGACGAACTTATTAACAGAGAAAAGTAGAGATTTAAAAAAAGAGTTAGAAATTTATCTTAAAATAAATGAAGATCCTCTATTCCAAAAAAATATAGAAATTAAACTGAATCAAATTGAATCATTAAGACGATTGGGAAGTTATTTCGACAACTACTCTTTCGAGAAAGTTCAAGAAGATTTATCTAATTTGACTCAATTTACCGGTCTATCATATCGAAACTTTTTTCCTGTTCAATGCCTTAATATAGATAAAAAAGAATCGTCTAATTCCGAAGTTTGGAAATTATCAGAGGTATATAAAGGCTGTTGGATACCAGAATCTTCACTGCTAACTATGCTTGCTAGTTCTGGATTTAGAAGTTTTCTTAATAGCGTGGTTTACATTGGCCCTTTGAGAGAATACCCTGAACGTTTCTATATCTTGAGTGATAATTTAACTAAACAAGTAGGAAAGTCTGGGAAAATGTTACCAGATATCTTGTTTAAGGATCGCAATATTCTGAAGCTGTTAAATGAGCAACTTACTCGTTTTGGCTTGGGATATGAACTGAAAATTTCTCCATTAACTGTTGAAGATTATGCAAACACTGACTTTTTTGCTCTTCGCCTAATTGACAAATACACTGGTGTAAATGTCAGTCTTGCTGATGTTGGTTTTGGGATTAGTCAAGTTCTACCAATCATTGTACAGAGTATGCTTTCACGCGAATCAACTTTGTTAATTGAGCAACCAGAGATACACATTCACCCGCGATTACAAGCTGAACTCGGCTCTCTCCTAGCCGAATGTACTAAGCCTCCCTTTCGTAATCAGTTTATTATTGAGACTCACAGCGAACATCTGATGCTGAGACTTCAGAAATTAATTCGCAAGGGAGAGTTAAAACCAGATGATGTGTCCGTGATTTATGTCGATCGCGGCTCTGATGGCTCGAAATGTTTACACTTAAGGTTAGACGAGGAAGGCGATTTTATTGATGAGTGGCCTGATGGATTTTTTGAGGAAGATTTTAACGAAATTTTTGGATAATTATGCTAGTAAGAACTATTTTGTTGCCATCTGTTTTTAGAGTAAATCCAGAAAACTCAAAGACTGAATATAGTATAGTAATCCGATTTCTTCAGGATTTAGAAAACAACGGTATAGTGCTAGTCGATGATACGGGCTGTATAAAAGCTGCCATGCTAGAAGATATTAATAAATGGCCACAGAATTACAGAAAAAAAGCGAAAGAACTTCTGGGTAGACTTCATAACAAAGATCGTTTTATTGAAAAGTCTTTAAATGATAAAGAGCAGGCTAATTGTCAAAATCAACAGTGTCAGCAATGTATTAGAATGGCTAAAATATACTTGCCAGTTGCTATTATTTCCCGCGATCGTTGTAATGAATGTGCAGAACAAAAGCTAACCGAGTTTCCTAATATAGAGGTTGTTGATGTTGATGAGTATTCGATGTCTGAATTTTTCGATACCTACCTCAATCAGAAGGATCATTTTTTTGGGAAAGGTGAATTAAAGCAGCAAGAATTTGAGGATAAAATTTTAATACCACTATTAAGAGATGCTAAGCACGTAAAAATATATGACCGATATATTGGTCGTTCGATATTGGAGGAGAAAATTGCTAAAAAATATAAGTTTACAATAAAATGGATATTAGAGGTTCTTCTGCGTGAGCGAGGCTCTAAATTTAATGGAGTTTTTGAGGTATATGGCGGCGTAAATAGCACGCAAATACGAAAACCTAAAACAATACCCGATGCTGTTGCTAAACTTCGTGAATTGGAGAATGAGTTTAAACAACTTTATCCTAAATTTCAATTAATTATCAAGCACGAAACAAAGGGTGATGAAATACCTCACGATCGCTTTCTAATTACAAATCAAGTAGCCGTATCAGTTGGTCGCGGCTTTAACTTGCTTTTTGGCAATCCAAGCCAGTTGAAAGACGTTAAAATTGATTACTGTTCAGAACCAGGCAAAATTGAGCAAGATGTAAAAAAATTGCCAGATTTATAAACAAATGCCATAAAGAATTTAGGAAATAAGCGATCGCACTTCACCAAGATTAAATTTTTGACGTGGAATGACCCACTCTGCATACGCTATAATAAATTCAACAAAAAAACTCAAGGCACAAATACAATGACATTAAAAATACTCGAATTAGAGGGAACATGGGAAGGTGAAGACTTTGAAGATTGTCTGCAATCAGTTTATGATAATCGTGGCCGATTGGATTTTTAACAGAAGACTCCTTACTTTTGTTAGAATTACAGCACAAAGGCTTTCTACTTAAAGAGGTTGCTCGATGACAATAGTTGTTACCCTTAGTCCCGAATTAGAAGCATTACTGCTTGACAAAGCTGCTCAGCAAGGCCAAGATATTAGCTTTGTTGTATCTGAATTATTGTCTACTGTCTTAGAGTGGGAAACCCAAGACTCAGAAGAAGCTATAAAGGGGATTCAACAAGGACTAAACGATTTTGAGGCCGGCCGTTCTCGCTCTTTCCAAGAGTTTGCTGAAGAACAGCGCCGAAAATATAATCTGCCAGCCGATTTATGAAATATCGCATCGAAATTTCTAGTGCGGCGGAAGCTGAAGCGGACAGTTTGTTTCTGCATTTATCTCAAATCACGTCTCCCATAAAAGCAACTCAATGGTACGCAGGATTGTTGCAAGCAATCGAATCTCTAACGTCAATGCCAAAACGTTGTCCTCTAGCAAGGGAGAATCAGTATTTTAGTCAAGAGATTCGACAATTACTCTACGGTCGGGGGCGTAATTTATATCGAATCCTTTTCACTATTTTGGATGGTCAAGATATCTCAACTATTCGCATTCTTCATATCCGACACGCATCGCAACGAACAATCGGTGAAGAACCGGAAGAACCCGATGCAAACTAACAAATCGTGACACAGGTTAATCACTTGATAAACTCAACCCAATAAAACTTAAAGGAGCAAAAACAATGACATCACCACTACTCGAACTAGAGGGAACATGGGAAGAAATTCTTACCCATACTTCAGAACTAGCCGGCCATAGAGTCCGCGTTACCGTTATTTCTGATAACGAACCATTAAAATCAGCAGAAGATTGTTTTCGTCAAGGATGGCACGAAGCAATGACAGGACAGACAATACCGCTTTCTGAACTATGGGAGGGAATTGATGCAGAATGATCCGCCTTTAATAGATATTAAACCGACGCAGGAGTTCCAACACAACTTACGCGCTCTGTCTAAAAAGTATCGCCATATCCGCTCTGATGTTCAGGGAATTATTGAACTGCTGCAAGCTGGAGAATTGCTTGGCGACAAGATACCTGGGACTGGTTACGAAGTTTTTAAGGTGCGTGTTAAAAACAGTGATATCCAGAAAGGAAAAAGCGGTGGTTATCGACTCATTTACTACATTAAAACGCTGACAACTATCATTTTGATTACCATTTATTCAAAATCAGAACAATCAGATATAACCGCTGAGCGAATTAGACAAATTGTTACAGATTTTAATAACTTGCTCCCCACAAAAGATGAAACACAAGATATAGAAATTAATGGCTGTAACCAACGTGAAGATGAAATAACAGATTAGTTAAGAGCGATCGCTCTCCCATCCACGCTATAATAAACTTAGTTACAATTCTATCAAAAAAATGACACCACAACTACTCGAACTAGAGGGAACATGGGAAGAAATTCTTACCCATGCTTCAGAATTAGCAGGTCATCGGGTTCGCGTAACTGTTATTTCTGATAGCGAACCAATCCCCTCTCCAGAAGAAAGCTTTCGCCAAGCATGGCGAGAAATAAAAACAGGAAAGGTACGACCAGTATCTGAACTGTGGGAGGGAATTGATGCAGAGTGAACCTACTTCAATTCAGGTGTATTTTGCGGATCAATTTCAAAGTAATTTACGCGCATTGTCCAAAAAGTACCGCCACATACGCTCAGATGTTCAGCCGATAATTGAACAACTTCAACTGGGAGAACTGCCCGGTAATCAAATATCAGGAATAGATGATATTGTGTTTAAAGTGCGAGTCAAACAAAACTAACCGCGAAGTCCTCAAAGGTTCCTCAGATTTCAACACCGGACACTGCTCAAAAAACCGATCAAACTTCTGATTAGTTAGGAGCGATCGCACTCCCATAACACGCTATAATAAACTCAAGCGAAAAATCTTTATTGATACTCAACTAACAACCTTAACCCTAAACCAATCATGGCAAAAAAACTACTTCCATTTTTCATCATCCTCATCATAGCCTTTATCGCTATTGGTGACTCCTTAACTTTTTTCCCCAAACCCGTAAAAGAAGCCAGCGTCAAAAGTCGCACCTTTGTAATTGGACTATGGCCAAAATGGTTAAGACCGAGAAATACTAACGAAGGCAGGGAAAAGGATATAGAGAACTTAGATAAACAAAAATAAAATCCCAACCCTTAAGAAATTAGGTGCGAAGCATTCTAGTAGTAAATATCTGCTTTTAACCAATAAATTACCTACAGTCATGCTTCGCCCTGGAATATATCTGCAAAAATGAGATAATTCCCTTAAGACTGCTTCTTCAACCAGCTAAACATAGCCCGCAAATCTTTACCTACTGCCTCAATCGGGTGCTCAGCTTCTTGACGACGCATCGCAGTAAAACCAGGCTTACCAGCTTGATTTTCTAACACAAACTCACGGGCAAATTGACCTGATTGAATTTCGCTGAGAATCTTACGCATTTCAGCGCGAGTTTGGTCAGTGACAATCCGAGGACCGCGAGTGAAATCCCCATATTCTGCTGTATTAGAAATACTGTCACGCATTTTAGCTAGACCGCCTTCTACGACTAAATCAACAATTAATTTAACTTCGTGGAGACATTCAAAGTAAGCTAATTCTGGTTGATATCCTGCCGCAACTAGGGTTTCAAATCCGGCTTTAATTAATGCACTTAAGCCACCGCAAAGTACAACTTGTTCGCCAAAAAGGTCTGTTTCTGTTTCTTCGCGGAAACTGGTTTCTAGGATGCCGGCGCGTGTACCACCAATACCTTTAGCATAGGCCATTGCGCGATCGCGAGCTTGGCCAGAAGCATTTTGATACACTGCAAATAAACTCGGCACGCCTTCACCTTGCTCGTAAGTTCGCCGCACCAAATGACCGGGACCTTTAGGTGCAACCATCACCACATCAACATTAGTCGGCGGTACAACTTGGGCAAAATGAATGTTAAAACCGTGAGCAAAAGCTAATACTTTCCCCTCGGTTAAATGAGGTTCAATTTCCTGTTTGTAAACAGTTTTTTGCACTTCATCAGGAAGCAAAATCATAATGAAATCAGCAGCCTGGGCAGCTTGTTCGACTGGGTGAACAGTTAAGCCAGCATCTTTAGCTTTGGTAGCAGATTTACTGCCGGGATAGAGGCCCACAATCACATTCATGCCACTATCTTTAAGATTAAGAGCGTGAGCGTGACCTTGGGAACCATAACCAATGATGGCAATGGTTTTATTGGCTAAAAGGTCTAAATTAGCGTCGGCATCGTAGTACATACGGGCCATAGTGTTTGTCTCCTGCTGTGCCAGCATTGTAATGACTGCAAAACTTCCATTATATCAAAATGTGTCACTAAGGAATAGAAATTAAATAATTAGCTTGTTCGTAGTAAGCGCAAAGAGCGCTAAAGCGCTTACTACGAACCAAATCATCAAGTTATTTAATTTTCATTCCTAAGAAGATTGTTAGAAATGTTATCATAACCATAATATCAGCAACGGTGAAGTTAGTAAATTATGAAAAACACGCAAACAATATTACCTACAGATACTTGGGTAGTGGCAAATTGGGATGAATTTATCCAGACTTCCGAAAATCCAGCTTTTGCTAAAGCTAAGGCTTATTATTATAGTGGAAAAATGCTGATTGAAACTATGGGAACTGGATACGACCATTCTTGCGACAACACGATTATGATTTTGGCTGTCAATTTGTACTGTATGGTTAAAGGTATTCCTGTCAATGGACTAACTGGTTGTAGCTTTCGGAAATCTGGCTTGTGGGAGTGTCAGCCAGATGTTGCTTATTATATTGGCGATCGCGCAAAATCTATCCCCAGAGGCACTAAAATTGTAGACTTAAATCAATATTCTCCACCGGATTTAGCGATCGAAGTTTCCGATAGTACCCTATCCGACGATTTAGGCAATAAACGCCTACTTTATGAAGAAGTATCAGTTACAGAATATTGGGTTGTTGATGTAAAATCAGCCATAGTCAGAGCTTTTGCTGTTAGTAATAGCGGGAGTCGTCGCCTCAGTGAATCCCTGATTTTTCCGGGGTTAAAAATTAGTTTACTCGAAACAGCTTTGTCACGGAGTTGGTCGGAAAATCAAACTCAAGTTGGAACTTGGTTAATGCAGGAATTTCAAGGGATTTAGAGCGCAATCAAAATCAATGGATGATGGATAATTTTGAGAATTATAAATATCACCGCGATCGCAGTCATTGTTAGAAATGTTATCATAACCTATAATATCAGCAACGGTGAAGTTAGTAAACCATGAAAAACACGCAAACAATATTACCTACAGATACTTGGGTAGCGGCAAATTGGGATGAATTTATCCAGATTTCTGAAAATCCAGCTTTCGCTAAAGCTAAGAGTTATTATTATAGTGGAAAAATGCTAATTGAAACTATGGGAACTGGATACGACCATTCTTGTGACAACGGAATTATTTACTTTGCTGTCAACTTGTACTGCATTTTTAACGGTATTCCCATCAATGGACTAATTGGTTGCAGCTTTCGGAAAGCTGGCTTGTGGGAGTGTCAGCCAGATATTGCTTATTATATTGGCGATCGCGCAAAATCTATCCCCAGAGGCACTAAAATTGTAGACTTAAATCAATATTCTCCACCGGATTTAGCGATCGAAGTTTCCGATAGTACCCTATCCGACGATTTAGGCAATAAACGCCTACTTTATGAAGAAGTACCAGTTACAGAATATTGGGTTGTGGATGTACAAGGAGCAGTAGTAAGAGCGTTTACCGTCGGCGATGGCGGAAGTCGTCGCATTAGTGAATCTTTAGTTTTTCCTGGCTTAAGAATTAGCTTACTAGAAGCAACTTTGTCACGCAGTCGGGAGGAAAATCAAACTCAAGTTGGAACTTGGTTAATGCAGGAATTTCAAGCAATTTAGAGCGAAATCAAAATCAATGGATGATGTAATTAGAAAAACAATTACTATTGGATTACCCACATTATTATTTTTTATTATTGCAGGCAATACTGGCAAAACAGGTCAAGCCGCTATCTGGCGAGCATTAGAAAATCTTGGTCAGCCTTTTGGTTTGCTGATGTCTTTAGCTATATTAGTTTTTATTGGATTAGTAGCTAGTTATTTGAGTCGCTATCTTGTAGATGGTTTGCTAGTTAAATTTTATCAAAAACGCCGACAGTTAGAACCACCGGAAAAATTACTCATAGAAATTGATAAATTACCCCTTTCCCAGGATCTAAAAATTAAACTTAGCTGGAGTGTAACCTATAATTATACTAATCCGATTAATAACTTTAATTTGAAATACATCACCACCAAGATTTTTATAATTGTAATAATTATAACTGCATTACTTTCTATCTCTAACTACTTCGGAGCCAGCTACAGACTTTTGGAATTAACTTCTCATTTTAAGCTACAATATTTGACAATAGGTTTCACTTGTGCAATTTTTTTCTTGCTGACACAGACCCCGAAAAGATGGTTAGTTGTTAGCGCTTTCTGTATTATCATTAACTTAGCTGAAATTGTGCCTTGGTATTTTCCAGAGCCATCAATAGCGGCCGACAAACCCGGACAAAACTTACGAATTTTTCAGAGTAATGTTTGGACAAGTAATCGGCATTATGCAGATGTTATCTCTTTAGTTAGGGAAGAAAAACCTGACATTGCCGTTTTTGTAGAAGTTGCAAAAAATACTTGGGCAAAAGAGTTAACTGCTTTAAAAGATATATTACCTTACTCTTTTGGAAATCAAGATTCAGAAGAATTTGGGATGGTAATATATAGTAAAATTCCTCTAAAGAATCCAGCGCTCAAAAATTTTTCATCGGGAAGAAAGAGCCTATTGACAGATATTAAAATTCAAGGTAAAATTATTACTATTCTCGTTGCTCACCCGCCATTTCCGCTCAAAAACAGAACTTTTGTCGATCGCAACAATCAGTTAGCAGGGATTGGCAAATATGTGGCAGAAGCCCAAAATCCTGTCATCGTTATTGGGGATTTGAATGTTACAATGTGGTCGCCATTTTACAAAAGTATGGTAGAGACAGGCGGCTTGCGAAATGCGCGATCGGGTTTTGGTATTTTACCAACTTGGCCAACCTATAGACCACTGATATCTATTCCGATCGATCACTGTTTAGTTAGCGGAGATATTCAGGTTTTAAATATTAGACTTGGCCGCCAAGTTGGGTCAGATCACCTGCCTTTAATTACAGATTTAGTAATCAATAACAACTAATGGTTTAAATACCCATCGGGCATAATAGTAGCGCGATCGCATTCAGCATCAGAAAAATTGGCTTTTTTCGCCCTAAACAAATTACACCCATTTAACTTGGCTCCAGTTAACTTCGCATTTTCTAAATTAACTCTGCTTAAATTAGCATAACTTAAATTAGCTCCACTTAGATCAGCACCACACAAATCTGCACCTTGTAAAGAGGCATAACTAAGATTTGTCCCCCGCAAATTCGCTCGGCGCAAATTCGCTCTTGATAAATTGCTCCGCTCTAAATTAGCTTCAGATAAATTCGCTTGATAAAGTTGAGCATCTCCCAATTCTGCCTTGGCTAACTGAGCTTTCTCTAAGTTAGCCTCACTCAAATTTGCATAAGGCAAATAGACACAATTCAGATCGCTGCCGGCAAAATTCACTTCTTCTAAATCGGCTTGAAATAAGTAGGCTTCACTTAAATTAATACCTTGAAAATCTCGCTTACCCGCAGAGAATTGAGCCAGCAATTCCTCAGCGCTGAGCTTTTGCATTTTTACCTCATTTTAGACAACAGATATTCCCGCCAACCTATAAAAATAGTTGATGGTTTTAACTATGCGTATTTATACTTACATTCTTATCTAATGTTAAAGTTGTATAATAAAGATCGCATTTTTTCTAATATTTTTTTTAGATTTGTAAATTCCTGTAAAGTTGAGCAATTCGAGACTAAATTCGTAAATTTGTCCAAAAACCAGATTTATTTGTAAAATGAAGGATATTTACTTAGCTTATGATATTTATTGCCGATCGCCTTACCCATAGCTAACTCCACGCCATTTTCCGTCTCGGCAATGCCCAGCACCTCAGACTTTTATCCGCAATTTCCCTCAATTGACTTATGCCAGAACTTCCCACATCGATCGCTCAACACTACCATGAACGTACAAAATACGACCCTCAAACCATTGGGGCAAAAAACAGACAGCTAGACTGGGAACAGCAACCACTTCCTTTTAAGGAATATAAAATTGGTGCAACTTTTGACCTAAAACCCTATCTGAGAGACAAATCCGAAGGTTTATCCGCTGATCCTGATATCAATTGGTGGCAACGGTTATCTCGCTTGTTGCTGTGCAGTTACGGTTTAACGGCGAAAGTACCGACAATGGGGGGAGAACCCCTTTATTTGAGGGCTGCCCCTTCTGCGGGTGGGTTGTACCCAGCAGAGATTTATCTAGTTTCTCGCGGCTCTAAGCTTTTACCGCCGGGGCTGTACAATTATCAAGTCAGAAATCATACTTTAGTTCACTTTTGGCATAGTGAAGTTTGGCCGATGCTGCAAGCTGGTTGTTTTTGGCATCCCACTTTAGAAGATACGAAATTAGCGATCGCGATTACCGCAGTTTTCTTCCGTTCAGCTTGGCGTTACGAAGATCGAGCCTATCGACGAATTTACTTAGATACAGGTCATTTATTAGGTAACATTGAGTTAGCTTGTGCTCTCAATGATTATCGACCGCATTTAATTGGTGGATTTGCAGATCGGGCAGTAAATGAGTTACTTTATTTAGACTCAGAAGTAGAAGGCGCGATCGCGATCGCCTCCCTCGCAGACTTACTAGAACTCGAACAAAACATACCCAAATATCGCACTGCCTTGCGGGGACAAACTCAAACAAATTATCCGAAAATTGCCGATGGTCAACTATTAGCATACCTCCACAAAGCTACTGAGATCGAATCCGATACATCGGGAATTGATGGTTGGAAACTCCATGAAAATGAAGAACAATTAGAAGATAAATACAACTTTCCTTTCTGCACCAAAGTTTCCGCCGTCACTCCCTCCATACCTTGGGGAGTGAATCTGGAATCTTTAGAAAATACCATTTTCAAAAGACGTTCTACTCGCGCCTATACAGGTGCAGCTTTGACTTTGGGAGAACTGTTAGCTTTACTAGATTTTACCTACCAATCTCACCACTATATTGACCAAGGTTTAGATGTTTCGCCGGACTATTTCGACTTGAGTTTAATTGAAACCTTTATTGCAGTTTCTGGAGTGAATGGGTTAGAAGAAGGTTGTTACTATTACGCTCCCAAAGCCCAAGAATTGCGACAAATTCGGTTCAAAAACTTTCGCCGTGAGTTACACTTTTTATGTTTGGGGCAAGAGTTGGGAAGGGATGCCGGAGCGGTATTATTCCATACGGCAGATTTGAAGAAAGCAGTAGCCAAATATGGCGATCGCGTTTATCGCTATCTGCATTTAGATGCTGGTCATTTGGGGCAAAGGCTGAATCTGGCAGCTATCCACCTACGTTTGGGTGTCAGCGGGATCGGTGGTTTCTTTGATGACCACGTTAACGATGTGCTAGGCATTCCCACTGATGAGGCAGTGCTTTACATTACGACTCTTGGCCGCCCCAAATAGCAAGTACAAATAGCAAGTACAAATAGTCAAGTATGAGTCCAAGGGGAATGGGCGAGATTTTCAGTTATAATTTGGCAGTGAGAAGGGATGATTAGGGTAAACTTTTTTTAACAGGGTAATTAGGTGATAATTTATGAAGACGGTTGTAGTTGTAGACGATCAGCGATCGCATCGAGAAATGATCTCAAACCTCCTCAAAGGTAGCGGGATTAATGTGATTGAGGCCAGCGATGGTAATGAAGCAATAGATAAAATTGAGGTAAATTTTCCAGATTTAGTGATTTTGGATATTGTGATGCCGGGAATGAATGGGTTTGAGGTTTGTCGGCGGATTAAAAACAATCCGATCACTAAGGATATACCAATAGTATTTTGTTCGATTAAGGGGGAGGAGTTCGATCGCTATTGGGGGATTAAGCAAGGCGCAGATGCTTATATTTCTAAACCTTTTGGACCGCGAGAATTGGTGGGAACGGTGAAACAATTATTGCGATCGTAGGGGGTGAGCCTAGATATACAGCAAATTTCAGGTAACTGAGGTACAAAAAAGGTTTTTGTAGGGGCGATGCCCCCGCGCCCGCCCAGATTGCAGTATTATTAGCGTCAATACTTATTTCAAATAAACGATGAGATTTATCAATCCCAAAACGGACTACGCCTTTAAAAAGATATTTGGTTCAACAGAAAGCAAAGACATTCTGATTAGCTTTCTCAATGCTTTGATTTATGAAGGCAATTCTACAATTACAGATTTAGAAATTATCAATCCCAACTTACCGCCCAAAATCCAAGGTTTAAAAGATACCTATCTCGATGTCAGAGCTACACTGAATGACGGCACACTTGTCATTATTGAAATGCAGGTTTTAAACGTGCAGTCTTTTGGCAAAAGGGTTTTGTTTAATGCTGCGAAAACCTATGCTTTCCAACTCCAAGCGGGAGAAGGCTACCGAATGCTCAAACCAGTTATTGCTTTAACAATTACCGATTTTGAGATGTTCCCTAATCACGACAAACTTATTTCTAGCTTTGTTTATAAAGAGAAGTCTGAAGGCTGGCGCTATACTGAGAATGATATTGAGTTGGTATTCATTGAGTTACCCAAGTTTACCAAAGAACTTGGCCAGCTTGAAACTATTACGGATAAATGGATTTACTTTATCAAATTTGCGCGATCCCTCACTTCCATTCCTGAAAATATGGACGATATCCCCGAACTACACCGAGCCTTTGAAATCGCCAATCAAGCTGATTTAACTCCCTCTGAACTAGAGGATTTGGAACGCAGGGAAATGTTTATCTACGATCAACAAGGAGCGATTAATCTCGGACGCGAAGAGGGACGCGAAGAGGGACGCGAAGAAGAGAAACGTGGCATTGCTCGAAAGTTACTGGCTCAACTTAATGATGAGGCGATCGCCGCAGCGACAGGATTAAGTCTTAAAGCAATTGAAGAGTTGCGTCAGGAAGTGAGTAATGATTGATATAGCAACCGCCAAGGTGGTTAGGAGATAAATCTGGGGTAGGGGCGAAGCATTCGGGCGAATAATTTATCGGTTTTACCATTTTAAGACCCGAATGCGGGGTTTTCTGTAGCAACCTGCTTTCTATCAACTTCAGGAGTATTTTGTGGTGCAAATAGCAAAACTTTTACATTTGGTAAGTCAATAAAAGCTGATTCAATTAAGGGTTTTACCTGTGCCCAAGATAAACCACCGTTTCCACAACCCAAGGGCGGAATAGCAATAGACTTAATATTTAATCGCTTAATTTCTGCGATCAGTGCTTTAAGTCCAATCTCTATATCTTCTATCCGTGAATTGCCTTTCCAATGGCGTTTTGTCGGGAAATTGATAATGTAACGAGGATTAAATAATTTGCCAGTAGAAACTACAAACATTTGTCCTGGCTGCACTTTTCCACTACGGCAAGCTTGTGCGTATTGGCGGAAGTTTTCGGGAAATGCTTGTTTAAATTGTAAAGCAATTCCTTTGCCCATAATGCCAACACAATTAACCGTATTAACGAGGGCTTCTGCATCTGCTTCTAAGAGGTTGCCTTGCTTGAGTTCTATCATAATATTTTCTGTTGATCTTATTCAAGAATAACAAATTGGGTGAATCTTTGACATATATCTTTAAATACTTGTATTATCAACATTATGATGATGTTGGGATCTAACAAGTAAAGTAGTTGTGAGGTTAAAACATGGATCTTAAACTGGAACAAATGTTTTGGAATGCAGGTCAAGAAAAGGAAGCCTATACACAAGAAATTTGGCAGGAAATCATTGATGTTCTTCTGGATGATTTTCAGGATTTAATTAAGCAGGATTTTCAACGCGATCCTAAAATTAGACTATACCTTGAAAAAATAAATTATCCCTCATTTGGGAGGTCAATATGGACAAGTAATAGAGAGGATTCCCCTCTATCTACAGTTTGGTTTGCTGTAATTGCAGGCGATATGGTAGGAATTGAAGAGGAAGGTAATGTAAAAGATATTTTTCAGGCAACTCTGACGCTTTTTTTATTTGAGGCTAGTAGCAAAAAGCGTTTGTGTCTCACAACAGGTGAAAGCATCATTGAGTTTGTTTTTGAAAAACAATCCGATGGTCGTGGATATTGGCGTAGTCTGGGGTGGTGTAATGATGAATGGGGGGAATGGGAAGATATTGAATGGGAATGAAATACATCCTTTGATACGGGAAATCATACTATTGCTGTAAAAGTTGATTAACCTATTTGCCAATGCAAAACCTACTAAAAATTCGATCTAAAACTGATTCTGTCACTCCTTCCCCCGTGATTTCTCCTAAAGCTTGAATCGCCCCCCGTAAATCTATTGTCCAAAAATCTAAGGGTAATTGATTATTAATTGTATCCGCGCATTGTTCCAAAGAAATTTTTGCCCTAGTTAACGCCGCTGCTTGCCTTTGATTAATAGCTAAGTCTAAATTTCCGGCTTGTAAATTTCCCGCATTAACAGCATTTAAAATCGCTTTTTCTAAGTCTTCAATTCCCTGATTATAAGCGGCAGCGGCTAGAATTTTTGATTGGGGTTTTTCAATCTGAGATTGCAATATTTCTAAGTCATTTTTCGAGACTAAATCAACTTTATTAACGATCAAAATTACCGGCCGATGTTGAACTTCTTGGTAAATTTCCCGATCGCCCTCTGTCCAGCCCGCTGCGGCATCGATCGCTAACAATACTAAATCAGCAGACTCAGCCGCTTGACGCGATCGCGCTACCCCAATTTTCTCTACCCGATCCTCTGTCTCCCTAATTCCCGCCGTATCCAACACCTGAATCGGGATTCCACCCACCACTAACTGCGATTCCACGACATCCCGCGTGGTCCCTGGTAAGTCCGTTACGATCGCGCGATCGCATCGACTCCAAGCATTCAGCAAGCTGGATTTCCCCACATTTGGCCGGCCAACGATCGCGACTTTTAAACCCGATCGCAACAATTCCCCAGCATCCGCCGTTGCCAAAATTCTTGACAATTCTGCCAAAATATGCTGAATTTGTAACGCGATCGCCTCCTCATCCAGCGGTGGCAAATCTTCCTCAAAATCAATCCGCGCCTCAATTTCCGCCAACACATCCAGACAAGTCGCCCTCAACTCGCGGATGGGTGTGGCTAATTTTCCCTGCAAACCAGCTAAAGCAGCCTGAGCCGCCGCAGGCGATCGCGCCCCCACCAAATCCGCCACGCTTTCCGCCTGAGTTAAATCCAGTCGGCCATGCAAAAACGCCCGCAGGGTAAACTCTCCCGGCCCGGCCAACCTCGCCCCCGATTCCAGACACAACTGCAAAACCTGTTGTACGGCCATAATTCCGCCGTGACAGTGAAATTCGACAACATCTTCGCGGGTGTAAGAGCGCGGAGCCTTCATAATTAACAATAGAGCTTCATCTATCAATTGCTGAGACTGGGGATGGCGGATGTAGCCGTAGAGAAGGCGATGAGATTCCCAAAGTTGATTTCCTGGCGCGTGAAATAGGGTGCGAGCGATCGCGATCGCCTCGTCACCAGAAAGCCGCACAATACCTACGCTACCCTGTTGTGGCACAATTGCTGTCGCGATCGCCGCGATCGTTTGGCCAGTTAGTAATATTTCAGACATTTAAAGGAACAGGAAGTAAAACAGGATTTAGGCACAGACAAGGTAATTATGTCATTGCGATCGTTCTACTTGTCATTATTGCCCAAACCTTCAGTTTCAGTCCCGTTGCCGGGATTCTGTTAGTTGAAAGTAACGGTGTAAAACAGTGGTGTACAACGATGCGTAAAACACCTGTTGCAGCTACGATGCCTGGGCTAGGCGACGGACTGATAGGATATCGCTAGTTTGCAAAGCCTCAATACTGGAAATGGGAACGGTCACTACGTCGATCGTCTCTCCCAAAGCGCTGAAGACTTCTAGGACTGCTCCTTCTTCTTTCCCTTCGGGATGGGGGACGTAATCTACTAAGGTGGCAATGTCACCCCGGTACAGGTTGTATTCGGGGAACTCTTGATTGAGGGCTATTTCTTGGTAGAGTTCGAGTTTTTCGTTCATTTGCTTGGGACTAGGGTGATGAATTGGAATTGCTGGTCAATTTTCCGTTGTAGCCAAACTGCCACGACAGTTAGGTTGATGCCGTTGATGCCTTGCAAAGTGCCTTTAACTTCATAGTAAGTGCCATGTTGGTCGGTGCGATCTTCGGTGGCATTGTTGCTGTTGGCAAGCTGTCGCAATGCGGCAAGGAGGGCTTCGGGATTTTCAGCCGTGAACCCGGCTTGAGCTAAAAATTGCGACTTGTCGTTGCGAGGGCGCTGAACCAATAGGTAGCGGGTGAGTTTGGCATCGGGGATGATGGCGTTTTCTGGAATTCTCATATCGTTTGCGTTATCTGACGAAAAGTCCGGAATTCCACTGTCAGCCTTTTCAGGATTAATAATCTGGAATGGCTGAACTATTTAGTTTTCAAGGTTCCGATTCTTGGTGGTGTAAAAGCAATCCGCTTCAAAACATATTATGTCGTTTCAGTCCCGTTGCCGGGATTCTGTTAGTTGAAAGAAGAAAAGCTTTTCCGGCAGAACTTTCCGGGCTTTAGTTTCAGTCCCGTTGCCGGGATTCTGTTAGTTGAAAGAAGGATAAGATGCTTACCAACGCATCTATTTTCCTGTTTCAGTCCCGTTGCCGGGATTCTGTTAGTTGAAAGTAGGAGTGAGTGCCGGCTGTATGACCCAAAGCAGGTTTGTTTCAGTCCCGTTGCCGGGATTCTGTTAGTTGAAAGATTGGTGTTTTTTCAAACATTGGGCGAACGTCTTGGGGTTTCAGTCCCGTTGCCGGGATTCTGTTAGTTGAAAGTTCCCCTGACTCGTGCCATAAAGTAGTAATTAGGATGTTTCAGTCCCGTTGCCGGGATTCTGTTAGTTGAAAGCTTAAAATCGCTTTATCCCCATCGTTTCAGCAATTGTTTCAGTCCCGTTGCCGGGATTCTGTTAGTTGAAAGTAATCAACCGGTTCCGCCATTCTAATCAATTCACAATTCGTTTCAGTCCCGTTGCCGGGATTCTGTTAGTTGAAAGAACATAATCGCTGGATGGAAAACGTCGAAAAAAGGTTGTTTCAGTCCCGTTGCCGGGATTCTGTTAGTTGAAAGCAATTATGCGGTGGCTATTGGCAACCTCATAGATTGTTTCAGTCCCGTTGCCGGGATTCTGTTAGTTGAAAGTAATTCTCGAACTTCTTTCAGGAAGTTACGATTTCAGTTTCAGTCCCGTTGCCGGGATTCTGTTAGTTGAAAGTGCTCTAGCGTTAGGGCAAAAAAAAGACCCGATAAGTTTCAGTCCCGTTGCCGGGATTCTGTTAGTTGAAAGCTACTACAACTGCAACAAAAACAAATGGCAAAGTTCCCGCGTTTCAGTCCCGTTGCCGGGATTCTGTTAGTTGAAAGTTGTTCACACTCAAAAAAAAGAGGATACTATCATGATAGTTTCAGTCCCGTTGCCGGGATTCTGTTAGTTGAAAGCACCAGATCCCAATGTGCAAGCCGTCGTGACAAGTGTGTTTCAGTCCCGTTGCCGGGATTCTGTTAGTTGAAAGTCTGTGCATTTTGCAGGTAAATAAATGAGAACCTGGTTTCAGTCCCGTTGCCGGGATTCTGTTAGTTGAAAGAATTATGAAGAAATTTGATAATAAAACCAAACCTATGGTTTCAGTCCCGTTGCCGGGATTCTGTTAGTTGAAAGAGTTAGCCGCACTTGCTGAGTTAATGAATGAGTTATGTTTCAGTCCCGTTGCCGGGATTCTGTTAGTTGAAAGAAGGTGTCAGGTAGCTAACCGCCAAACTCCTTTATTGTTTCAGTCCCGTTGCCGGGATTCTGTTAGTTGAAAGAATTAGGCGTTATAAAAAGAGATAAATAAATAATGAGGTTTCAGTCCCGTTGCCGGGATTCTGTTAGTTGAAAGCGATCGTCATGTAGTGTTGAGCCGTGCGGGGCTTAATTTTGTTTCAGTCCCGTTGCCGGGATTCTGTTAGTTGAAAGTCCGCCGGCTGAAACCCAGACAGACAAGGCATCCTGAAGCCAGTTTTCGTGAACCTCAAAAACACCTTCATTTCAGCCGACCTTATTGCCAGTAAATCGCAATAAATAGCCGACTTCAACTGTGTAAACTATTCATTTATCAAGGTTCTAGCGATTTTCGTGAACCTCCCGAAGAAATTGCCCTCGCTTCGGTTCACGAAAATCATAGTAAACCGAACATCACCACCTTGTCAAGTACCGAGTCCAAAGAACTTACGCATCGAGCCCAGAAACCGGGTTTTTTAGAAAATCTGTCAGTCACAATGAAGTATTTTCCTAAAAAAACCCGGTTTCTTTGGTTGGGTGCGTAATACCATTTCTAAAAAAGTTTGCAACAATTTGGGTAGGGGCGGGTTCGCCAAAAATC
>MBRE01000041.1:41700-167744 GCA_001698425.1 Oscillatoriales cyanobacterium USR001
CAAAAACCCGCCCCGAAGACTGTAGTATTAATTTAGAGAATTGGTATAAGTCCTCTCCCAAAAAACTTAGCCTTCAGACCCAACCATAAAATCCTACCAAAAAAGTAGCGATCGCCTCCTCAAACCATTAGACACTCAACCATTAACCATTAACCATTAACCATTTTCCAAATTAGTCCCACAAATTTTGCAAAACCTCGCCTCGCGATCGTGTACCGACAAACCACAACCTTTACACACAACTTTCACCTGATTCGCCGTCTTCATAAACTGCTTCATTAAATCTCCCAATTGCCAAGGAATAATAGCAATCCCACTTAAAATCATCAACACAGTTAACAGCCTTCCCATATCCGAAATCGGCGTAACATCACCAAATCCTACAGTCGTCATCGTCACAACTGAAAAATAAACCGCATCCAAAAAAGTCTTAAAATTTTCACCATTTACCGGATGTTCAACTTGATAAATCAACCCAGAATAAACAAAGATAATTGTAAATAGATTAAATAAAATTCTAGTAAAAATTATCCCATCCTCGCTACTAATCCGAAAAATTAAAATCTCAAACTCAAACAGCCGGATAATTCGTAAAATCCGAAACCAGCGAAAGATACGCAAAAAACTGATATTGACAAAACCTAGAAAAAATGGTAAAATTGCCAGCAAGTCAATTAAAGAGAACAGCGTGAAAACAAACTTCAACTTTTCCTCAGCACAAATAAAACGCACTAAATATTCAACTACAAAACAGATTAAAATGAGATCGTTGACAATATTAAGTGCAGCTTGATAACTCTGGGAAATTGGATAAGTTTCGACCACAAAAATAACTAAAGACAAGAGAATGAGCGCCGTAATAATTAAATTAATCCTTCGACCGGCGGGAGTTTCAATGTCTTCCAGGTAAAACAAAATTTCTTTCCGAGTTAACATACGATGCTATAATTCAAGAATGCTTGATATTTTAAAACACCAATTAGATTAAAACTATGTCATTGACTACAACAGCTAAATTTTCCTCAGTTTACGGTCCAGTTAAATCTTGGCGCTACGGGCGATCGCTAGGTATCGATCCCATCGGACCAATTTCCACCTGTTCATTTAACTGCGTTTATTGTCAACTAGGAGAAATCGAAGTTAAAACCAGCGATCGCGCTATTTTTATCCCTACCAACCAAATCTTACAAGACTTACAATCCTTTGCCCCTTGGGATGTCGATATGATTACCCTCAGCGGTAGCGGCGAACCCACTCAAGCATTAAACTTAGGAGAAATTATTACCTCCGTCAAAGAATGTACCAAACGCGCGATCGCCGTATTAACTAATGCCACATTACTCAACGATCCCCAAGTACGTTTAGAATTAGCTTTAGCCGACAAAGTATCAGTAAAATTAGATGCCGTTACTAGCGATCGCCTCCAAGGAGTTAACCGTCCCGTCGCCGGTATAAACTTACAAAACATAGAAACAGGTTTGCAGCAATTTCGCCAAGAATATACAGGAGAATTTGGCATTCAAACCATGATTTTATCACCTTGGGATACAGCCACAAAAACCGAATATATCCGCTTGATTAAAATATTATCACCTGCCGAAATTCAACTCAATACCCCCACCAGACCCAAACCTTTAACTCGCCAACTCGACGGCCGAGGAAATCACACCCCCGAAGATCGCCCTTATCCAGTACAAATACTCAAATGCTTGAGTTATAATGAATTAAGCGCGATCGCCACCCAGATTCAGCAACAAACTAACATCCCCGTGCGTTTTGCCCCCACAGATAGTCATAACCAGCACATACCTAGCACCTTTTAAAGATATAATGATTAAGAGTCTAAGAAGGAACAAACACAAATGAGCGTAGAATTAATTAAAGGTGGCCGATTTAATCTTTCTCAAGAAGTCCCCAATTTAAAGAGACTAGCGATCGCCTTGGGTTGGCAAGTCAACTCAATAGGCAAAAACTGCGACATTGACGCATCAGCATTTATGTTAGGCGCAGATGGCAGAATCCCCCACGAAGACTACCTAGTATTTTATAATAATACTAAATCCCTGGACGGTTCCGTAAAACAATCTGACACCGATAAATCTTCACCCAGAAAAGGACATATTAATACACTTTACAGTGTTGATTTATCTCTGATAGATGCGGCTATTGACCAAATTGTAGTAATCGTCACTATCCACGATGGAGAATCAGTAGGATTAAACTTTAGCCAAATTCAAAACGCCTTTATCAGTTTATACGATCGCGATCGCAAAACCGAACTAGCTCGCTACGAGTTAAAAGAAAAATTTACCATAGAAACAGCCTTAGAATTTGGCCGCTTGTACAAAAAAAGTGGAGAATGGAGGTTTCAAGCCGTAGGACAAGGATATAAATCAGGATTGCGAAGCTTTGTTGAAAAATATTATGTAGAAAAATAAACCGGAAAATTGAGAGTTAAGACTGAGAGCATAAACAACAAGCGATCGCTTAACAATAGAGATTTCAAGAATTAAGTCTCCTTTCAATGTAGTTAAGCATTGAATCTATAAAACTATCCTACAAGGATAGAGCTTTATCTAAACAAGTTATGAAATACGAACTGATGGCTTTAATTGCCGAGGCCTGGAGAGCGATCGCCCAAAATGGGCGCTGGATGTCTTGGAATTTATTTCTGGCATTAGTACCATTAGCGGTGAGTTTTTTCCTATTTTACCGACCGCGATCGCGTGTATTTCTCTGGGGAACAGCATTTCTTTTAGGCGTAACTTTCCTACCCAACACCCGCCACGTTTTTTCCTATCTCAATCACCTCATCCAAGACGTTGGCAAAACTTACATCCTCGGCGCAATCGCCATTACCCTACTAATGATGGCCTTGGATCTCTGGGTATTGCGACAGCGCGGAGTCCGCTCCCTGCGCTGGTGGGCAGGTTTTTTAATTTTCATCGCCTTCTTACCAAATGCACCCTACATTTTAACCGACATCATTCACCTAATCGACCAAATTCGATCGGGCAACTCAGTATGGGTAATTACTCTTGCCCTAATTCCCCAATATCTACTATTTATGGTAGTAGGATTTGAAGCTTATGTACTATCAGTCATCAGCTTGGGTTATTATTTGAAGCAACAAGGTTTAGCTCAATTTGTCTTGATTACCGAATTAATAGTACACGCTCTTTGTGCAATTGGTATTTATCTAGGGAGATTTATCCGTTTCAACAGTTGGGATATCATTACAAACCCTGACGAGATCGTTAATACCGTACTCAACGATCTGATCGGTAAACGTCCTGTTTTACTGATAGCTGTCACCTTTATCGTGATTAGCTGCTTATATTGGCTAATGAAACAAGTGACTTTAGGCATTAGTAATAGACGCTATTCAGCTAAGCCACAGCAAGCTTTAATGTAGGGCAAAGCATTCGGGCAATAAATTACGGCTATAAACCGCCAAGGTTTTGAACCGAATGCCTTGCCCTCCCTTCGCCCTCAAGCGGTTTGAAAATATAGCAGTCGCCAAGGCGCTATGGACATGATTGATTGCTGGAACCCTTGATTTCCCTTCTTCCTGAGCATCGTAGCCCCTAGCCCCTAGTCCCTGGCTATACGCCCTAGACTCTAGCTATACACAGTCTCCGATCCTAACCCCCTAACCCCCTGACCCCCTGCCCCATTCCCAGAACCCCTGGTAATTTTTCAAAAGTCTTGATATCTTAAAACAGCCGAAGTAGTGCCACTAAAAGTAAAAATGAATCGATTTGACCGTCAGTTATGGAAGCGATTTTTAGCGATCGCACAACCTTACTTTTATCCTCTCGAATCTGGAAGCAGTGCAATCTTCCTGGGATTGCTAGTGCTGTTGATCGTATTTCTGTTTGCTGCAATGTTTGTCGCTGTCAGCGCCATTTGTTTGGGAACTCAAGCTATTTTCCCCGACTTTTTTAACAGTATTGCCGCCGGTTTAGCCACACTAATTAAAAACATTATTAACTCCCCTGCCTTAGCCATTGTTGCTTTAATGCTAATGATACCATTGGGTACATTTGTCTTTTTCAGGAACAAGTTAATACCGCGTTGGCAACAATGGGGATTCTTAACTCTACTGCTCATATTATCACTTTCAGTCAGCGGTCTTAATGTAGTAATTAGTTATGTTGGCAACTTTTTCCAAACAGCACTAGCGGGTAAAGATGCCCCTAACTACTGGAAATATCTTTTTGTCTATGCCAGTGTTTTTGTGGTTGGCACTCCAATTGTAGTGATTTACGGCTACATCAGGGATAAATTAGGCCTCTACTGGCGAGAGTGGATGACTAATAAGTTTCTTGACAAGTATTTTCAGAATAGAGCTTATTATGAAATCAATTCTCGGAAAAATGAAATTGACAACCCCGATCAGCGAATTTCTGAAGATGTCAAATCTTTCACGGGTACTAGCTTACATTTTTTGCTGATTATCCTGGGTTCAGTAATTGATATTATCTCTTTCACGGGCATTATCTGGTCAATTTCTAAAGAGCTTTCCTTTTTTCTGCTCATCTATGCTACTTTTGGCACGATCGTCACGATCGTTTTTGGTCAAAGATTAATTCCTCTGACTTTTAATCAACTTAAAAAAGAAGCTAACTTCCGCTATGGATTAGTTCACGTTCGAGATAATGCTGAATCTATTGCCTTTTATCGAGGAGAAGAACAAGAGTCAATACAAGTCAAGCAGCGATTTGTCGAAGTATTCCGTAATTTTAATTTGCTGATTGGTTGGCAAAGAAATCTAAGTTATTTTACAACGGGATATCAATATGCTGTTGTAATTATCCCTGCTCTCTTTCTCGCTCCCGCTTATTTTGCAGGTCAAATAAAATTTGGTGATATTAGTCAAGCTGGTTTTGCTTTCAGTCAAGTTTTAGGGGCTTTGTCGGTGATTGTCAGTCAAATTGAATCTCTGAGTGCTTTTGCTGCAAGTATCAATCGTTTGGCGGTATTTACCGATACTTTAGAAGGACAAACAACGGCACAAAAAATCGGAGAAACAACTATTGATACTGCGCTTGATACTGAGTTTAGGTTGGAACATATTACTTTAGAAACTCCCAAACATCAAAAGATTTTATTTAAGGATCTTTCTGTGGAAGTTCGACCAGGGGAAGGGTTGCTAATTGTTGGTCAAAGCGGTGTGGGTAAGAGTTCTCTGCTACGGGCGATCGCGGGTTTGTGGAACACGGGAACAGGTCGTTTAGTGCGGCCAAGTCTCGATCGAATACTATTTTTACCTCAACGTCCTTACATGATTTTAGGGAGTCTGCGATCGCAACTGCTTTATCCCAACACCAACAACCAAATTGATGAAAGTCAACTGCGTCATGTCTTGGAATTAGTGAATTTAGCCGATTTGCCAGAAAGACTAGGAGGTTTTGACGCAGAGCTAGAGTGGGCCGATATTTTATCCATTGGAGAACAGCAACGCCTCGCTTTTGCAAGGCTGTTAGTGACGCAGCCTCCCTACGCTATTTTAGATGAAGCAACAAGTGCTTTGGATCTGAAAAATGAAGCCGCGCTGTATCAACATTTACAAGGAATTAAAACAACTTTTATCAGTGTTGGCCACCGCGTTAGTTTAGTGGAATATCACCAGTATGTCTTAGAATTGTTAGGTGATTCCAGTTGGCGAGTTCTATCTGCTCAAGATTATCGCGCCAGTATCAGTTTGTTTAATTGATAGGACTTATCGGCCACGATTTGTAACGCCATCGAGACGGTGGCGTTCAAATGCTTTTAAGTAAATTCTAATACAAAATATTTGATTGCATTTTTCTTCGGAAGTCAGAGTTCATAATTTTGACTTCTGCTATAATAGCTTTTATCTTACAAGTACGTAAGTATGAGTTGTGCCATTTGTTACTCACAAGTTATAACTAAGTAAAATAACTAGGTAAAAATAACTAGAGAAGCAAAAGCAAGCTAGACACGATTAAAATCTAAAAGTTTGTCGGCAAAGCTCACAAAATATAAAATATCATCATTAACAAGAGAGAGATTCCTACCTTGACTACTCAGATTCCTCAAGACTTTGTGCAAGAAATAACCAAAGAGCGCGGTGTCAGTAATGCCGAACTAGAGACTGTGTTTATGGCTTTGGAAGGTCAACCGACGGCAACGATCGCCAGTAAACTTGGTATAAGCGATATCGCTGTCCGAAAAAGGCTAGGTGAGGTATACAAAAAATTTAGGATTGGTGGTAACGGTCCTGGGAAACTGGCAGAATTGAGACATCAACTGTTAGTTTTATACCAAGTAGGCAAGAATTCGGAGGAATTCATTTCTAGGGAGGGACTCACTACGTCGGCTGTAACGATCGCTCACCATCATGCAGATTGGGGTGAAGCTCCTGAAGTCTCAACATTCTACGATCGCACTGAAGAATTAGCCGATTTACAAAAGGCAATTTTATCAGATGGCTGTCGCTTGATTTCACTGTTTGGTTTAGCAGGTAGTGGTAAAACTACTCTGGCAGCAAAAATAGCTAAACTTGTACAGCATGAGTTTGAGTTTATAATTTGGCGATCGCTCTCCTGTAAACCATCTCCTGAGAACTTTTTAGCGAATTTAATTGCAACTTTATGTCGTCATAAAATTTCAGATTTACCGATAGATTTAAACGCGAGAATTTCCATCCTAGTTGAATATTTACAAAAGCATCGTTGCTTACTAATTTTAGATGATTTTGAGATGTTATTCAGCGCTGGAGAGTTAGCAGGACGCTATCAACCAGGATTAGAAGGTTATAAAGAATTGGTAGCACGGCTGGGAGTATTTAATCATAATAGTTGCGTGTTCTTGATTGGTACAGAAGAACCCACAGAATTAGCTTTGCTCTCTGGGGAAAAAGTCCGCTCGTTCAAACCTCTAGTTTCTGAGGAAATTGGGCGACAAATATTCCAAGAAATTGGATTGTCTGCCAGGGAAAAAGACTGGCAAATTTTAATGAGCCGCTACGGAGGTAATATCTTAGCTTTTAAGATGGTAGGGAACATAGTTCAAGATTTTTTTGAGGGTAATGTTGGTAAATTTTTGGAGGCTACAGATCTATTTATTGAGGATCGTATTAGCCATTTATTGGCTCAACAATTTGAGCGGCTATCAAATTCGGAAATAGAGATTATGTACTGGCTGGCGATCGCTCAACATCCAGTTTCACTAATGAGAATGCGAGAAGATATTTTAGTGAAATCTTCTCTGTCGGATTTGCTCAAAAATCTGGAATCTTTAAGTCGGCGATCGCTGATTGAAAAAGTTAATGAAAATGGAGAAATACTTTTTACCTTGAACCCGTTGATTATGAAATATGTGGCGGTGGATTTGGTAGAAGAGTTACGGAAGGAAATTTTGGAAGTAATTAAAACTCAAGGAATCGAAAAAATGCGGTTGTTAAAAACGCATTATTTTGGGAAAACTAAAGCTAAAAGTAGAGGATGGAAATCTAGTCTAAGTCGTTCTATTCTCAGTTTAGTTAAGAATCGTTTGCAAGCTTTATTTATGCAAACTACCACCTCGGAAGAGTCGCTAAATATTTTGGCGCGAGTGGCTTTGGCACTACAAGATAAATCTCCGTTAGAAATTGGATATGCTGGTGAGAATATTCGCAATATTTTGACGGAACTTACTACTTTTTAGTTCAGGGGGCGACAATCGCCCCCAAACCATGGGGATTGAGAGCTATAAAGCTGATCCAGCAACCGATGCGGCCTCGTTGTCGCCCCCTGAAATGTCTTAACCACCTTGGCGGCTGCTATACCATGTAATAGACCAAATTTATCTCTTCTAAAATAGATTCCACCGACACACTCTACCAATAACCCACCCTCGCTTGCATTAGAGCAATTATGGTACAGACAAAACCTATTTCAAAAACGATTACCAGCTTAGACAACCTGGAAGAAAGATTTAATCTCCGTCCTACAGAAAACGCACAATTCTTTCCTGAATGGAATCAAAACTTACCCGAACTAACCGACTCTGAAACCGCCGCACTAGACCAAATCAGAAGCCGATTTATTCGTCATCGCAAACGCGGTTCCTTAGCTGAAGGAACCATCAATCACTTAGTCATTTCCCCCTTATTAACCCTAGCAGGCTTATACGACGAACCCTTCTTTGTGACCACAGAACCCGAAGTTGAACTCTTCCTAGAAGACAGAGACGAAATACTCAGAGGACGCATCGACACCCTGATTATTCAACAGCAACTCTGGGTATTAGTCGTTGAATCTAAATCAACTATAGCCTTTTCTGTTGCCCTACCCCAAGCCCTCACCTACTTGATGGCCAACCCCAACCCAGAACGCCCCGTTTATGGATTAATCGCAAACGGTGATGAATTCCAATTTATTAAACTCCTAATTCAACCTCATCCGAACTACGATTTATCTAATATTTTCTCCCTGTTACTCCCCCATCGTAATCAACTTTATGACATCATGCGAATCCTCAAACAAATTAGACAAATTATGCTACAATCCTCCTGAAAATCATCTAAAATAACGTGAGTTCGATCATTCTGGCTACTAAATTCACCATAAAATTAGCTACACTTCGATGTTTTGTATGTTCAATTTGGCATATAAAATTTGAGAATGAAACAGCCCTGGCATTGCCGTGTCCCTACTGTGTTTCATTACAGCGGTTCCCGCTGTAACGTCTCGTCGCCGTTGGCGCTATCCTTACCATCCAAGGGCGGCGGGGTGAAATTGAGAATGCTTGCAGAAACCACTTACCGCTCGTCTATTGGGTGTGTTACATTAGGCGTAACTATTTACAGTCTTTTTCTCCGACGCAGCAGACAAATGATTATAACAAAACGTGGGCTGATTCTAAGTGCGACAGCGGTAGTGCTGACTGCTGTTGCGGTGACGGGGGCGGGTATTCATCTTTCCCAAAGTCAAGCATCTTTTCGCCAAAGTCCAAAGGAACTGGTAGATGAAGTTTGGCAGATCATTGACAAAAGTTATGTCGATGGTACTTTTAACCAGGTTGATTGGAAAGCAGTACGAAATGATTATCTCAACCGTACCTATACCAGTGACGAAGCAGCGTATAAGGCAATTCGGGAAATGCTGAAAAAGCTGGAAGATCCTTATACGCGGTTTATGAATCCAGAAGAGTTTAAGAATATGCAGATTGATACTTCTGGAGAATTAACTGGGGTGGGGATTCAGCTAAGTCAAGATGAGAAAACCAAACAGTTAGTAGTGATTTCGCCGATTGAAGATACTCCAGCTTTTAAGGCGGGGATTCTGGCGAAGGATATTATTACTAAAATTGATGGAAAAAGCACGCAAGGGATGGATACAAATGAAGCCGTTAACTTGATTCGCGGTCCGATTAATAGTGAAGTTACGCTAACTATTTTGCGGGGAAATAAGGAGCTAGAGTATAAGTTAAAACGGGCTAAGATTGAAATTCATCCGGTGCGTTCTACTGTGAATAAAAGTCCGGCGGGAGATGTGGGTTATATTCGTTTGAATCAGTTTAGTGCGAATGCTGGGGGGGAAATGCGGGATGCGATTAAGAGTTTGGAGGAGAAGAAAGTTGTAGGTTATATTTTGGATTTGCGATCGAATCCAGGGGGTTTGTTATACGGAAGTATTGAGATTGCTCGTATGTGGTTGAAACAGGGTACGATTGTTTCTACGGTCGATCGACAGGGTGAGGCTGACCGTCAAACGGCGAATCAACGTGCGATGACGGATAAACCTTTGGTGGTGTTAGTTGATGGTGGTTCGGCGAGTGCTAGTGAGATTTTATCTGGTGCTTTACAGGATAATAAACGAGCGGTTTTGGTGGGTACAAAAACCTTTGGTAAGGGTTTAGTGCAATCGGTTCGGGGTGTGGGAAATGGTGCGGGTTTGGCGGTGACGATCGCGAAGTATTTTACTCCTAATGGTACGGATATTAATCATGCAGGAATTGAACCAGATTTTAAGGTGGAATTGACGGAGGCTCAAAGGGAGGAATTGAGGAGCGATCGCACTAAAATTGCAACTTTAGCCGATCCTCAATATGCGAAAGCTTTGGATGTTTTGACTAAGGAGATTGCGGGAAAACAACCAAGCAATCGTAAGGCGGAAACGAAAGTTAAGCCAAAGATTAAAAAGTAATTTTGGGAGGGGCAATCTTCTATGGTTGCCTGCAAGTGTAAGTCCTAAATTATTGAGGTTGGCATTTTCCGGCTCGAATTAGGCCAATGCGACGCGCGATCGCTTCTTGTTGTGAATTATAAGGACCCCATTTTTCTAGGTTTTCTAGGATAGTGGGGTTTTCTTTTTGTTCTATTTGTTCGCTGGGAACAATTTCGCAATGGCCGGTGGATTGTTTGATGATATAGAATTTTTGAGGTGTTGTCATGGTGAATTGTAGGGGATAAAAGTTATACTATTTAGATAAGTAATACCAATTCCTCGATCTACAGCTACAGATTTGACCCCCCTGTAGTCCCCCCTTGGCAAGGGGGGACGGCGAAGCCGGGGGGTAGAGATTTGTAGTCATAGCTTTAAGAATTAGTATAATAGATTAGCATATTTCTCAGTAAAGTTTGAGGAAAAGTAACCGTGATTCAAGAGTTAATAGATTTAAGAGCGAGTATAGTTGAAGGGCGTTATGATGATGCTTTGGCGATTGTTGATGAGTTGGATTGGATGAGTAAGAAAACTATTTTGCGAAATATCAAAAGTTATCTGGTTAGGCTGCTAGTTCACTTAATTAAAAACCAAGTTGAACAGCGACTTACTAATTCTTGGGCTGCTTCTATTGGCTACTCAGTTGTTGAGATTCAAGACCTAAATCTCATGGACAATCAGATTTCTTATTATGTTAAGCAAGATGAATGGGATGATTATTTAGAAAATGCTTTTGAGGATGGTATTTTAGCTGCTAGTTCTGAAGTTGCGAATGGAGTTTATAAGCCGCGCCGACTTCGGGAAATAGTGGATAAAGAGGCGGTGATAAAGACAGCAACTCAACTTCTAAGTTTAACTTATACATATTCAGGACAGACTTTACGGAATTTTATTTATGAGGAATTTAGTCAATTAGCTGGTGGTGAAGCTTGGAGTTTTGAAAGGGAGAATTAAGGTATTTTTAGATGCGATCGCATTGAGAATATTTCATTCTTATACCATAAATTTACCACCGAGGAGCCAAAAAAATTAAATTGGTTGCCTGTTTTGCAGGCAAGGGTTTAGAAAATAGAAATCCTTGACCAAAATGGCAATCTAAAATTCTAAGTTGTGCTAACTGTTCTGGCGTTTCAATTCCTTCTGCGATCGCCTTCATTCCCAAAGCTTTAGTAATACTAATAATCGTTGGAATTAACCCTAAATTTTCGGGATTTCCATCTAATCTTTGCACAAAAGAACGGTCAATTTTTAAATTGTCAACTGGAAAAGAATGAAGGTAACTCAGGGAAGAATAACCAGTGCCAAAATCATCAATACTTAACTGAATATTTCGTTCTCTAAGTTTTTGGAAAACTATACCGGCAGCTTTATCATTTTCCATAATCACACTTTCTGTAATCTCTAATTTAAGAAACCGAGGATTAACTTGTGTTTGTGCCAAAACTCGATCGATTTGTTCAATTAAATCCAGTTGAGCAAACTGCTTTACTGAGAGATTAACACTCATTGTTAGAGGATAATCTGTGACTTTTTCTTGATGCCACAGTTGTAACTGACGGCAAGCTTCTCCCAAAACCCAATTGCCAATATAATTAATCAAACCTGTTTCTTCTGCTACTGAAATAAACACCGATGGAGAAACTAATCCTTTTTGGGGATGATGCCAACGTAGCAGTGCCTCAAACCCAAAAATCATGCCTGTTTTTAGATCGATAATTGGTTGGTAGTAAACAATAAATTCCTGTTGTTTAACTGCTCTGCGAAGGTCATTTTCTAGCTGCAAAGCTTGGAGAGTAGCATGGTGCATTGCTGGGTCAAAAATTTGATACTGACCTTTCCCTAAAGTTTTGGCTCGATACATAGCAGTGTCGGCATCTCGCAATAAATGTTCTGGTTGCTCGTAATCACAATTACCTAAAGCAATGCCAATACTAGCATTAATAAAAACTTCGTATCTTTTGAGTTGAAAGGGTATTGCGAGGGCTTGAAGTATCGTATTTGCTAACTTGGTGGCAGTAGTAATAGTTTCAATATTTACTAGCAAAATGGCAAATTCATCACCGCCCAAACGAGCTAGAGTAGCCTGGGAATCTAGGTGTGTTTCTAAACGACGAGCCAGCGCAATTAGCAACTCATCGCCAACTGGATGACCAAGAGAATCATTAATAATTTTAAAGCGATCGCAGTCCAGAAATATCACCGCAAATTGATAGTCTTGATGTTGCTTAGAGCAATTCAAAGCTTGTATTAAACGCTCCATAAATAACACTCGGTTCGGTAAATTAGTCAGAGAGTCATGGAGTGCCATTTTTAGCAATTGTGCCTCTAGTAGCTTGCGTTCATTTATCTCTCGCTTCAGTTCGCAATTAGCAGCTTCTAGTTGAGTAGTCCGCTCTTTTACTCGTTCTTCCAGTTGATAATTTAGTTCTTTTTTAGCAATTTCGGCGGCTCTAAGTGCCAAATGATTTTGGACGCGGGCTAATACTTCTGCAAGCTGAAATGGCTTAGTAACGTAGTCTACACCTCCTACTGCAAAAGCTTTTATTTTGTCGAAAGTATCAGTAAGAGCGCTCAAAAAAATTACAGGAATTTCAGCAGTATTCGGATCGGCTTTCAAATTTGCACAGACTTCGTAGCCATCAATATCTGGCATCATAATATCAAGTAAAACTAGATCTGGCGCAACAGCTTGTGCTGCTGTTAGAGCCATTTGCCCATTCGATGCTGTGCGAACTCGATAACCTTTTTTAGCCAGCATTTTTGAGAGTAGATACAAATTGTCTGGGTTATCATCAACAATTAAAATATCTTCTTTGGCGATGCAGTCTTGATTACTATTCATTTTAGCTTTTCCCTAATTGTTTAAGTTTGAAAGCATACCCTATTACTAAAAAATTATAGCAAATTTTAATATTGTCACTTAACTTGTTTTGCCTAACTGCTCTCTGGGCGATTTTTTAAGCATCCAGAGAGGGGTGTTATCGGTACTTAAATGCTATGATTATTATTTATATTTTGTTACAAGGTTGTAAATATAGTTGAAGCGATCGCTTTTTCTTTATCCTACTTATACTTGGTACAATTTTCAAATTGTCCACTCCCACGATTGTAAATTTACACCTTAAACCCTAGTTTATCGTTTTTATGAGCTTATCAAAAGTGCGATCGCAGTGTTCGCTTTAAGTAAGTGTCCCTGTTAGTTACCACTCCATCTTAATAATTTCTATAATTTAAGTTAATTAGCCAACAACTAAATCACACCTATAGGAATATGCCACAACAAATTGTTCGTCAAAAAGATACTAATGCTTGGATTTTCCAGTGCTGGGCTTCTTTTATTATTGCTATTTCTACAACCTCTATCGGGATCATTTACCTACCCATAGATTTTTGGGTAAAAGGCTTTATCGGGATGGGTTTAACTTTTTCGGTGAGTTCTTCTTTTACCTTGGCAAAAACTATCCGCGATAACCATGAAGCAACAACGTTAACTGCTCGCATTGATGAAGCTAGAGTTGAGAAAATCCTTGCTGAGCACCATCCTCTTAAATAATCAATTGTTAACAGTTAACTGTTAACTGTTAACTGTTAACTGTTAACTGAGTTTAATCGAATCGTTGGCGATCGCGTCTCACTTTTTTTCGCTGCCGAATTTTTGCCTGTACCATTGCATGATCCAAGGGAAAACCCACCACAGGAATTACCTGATCTTGCCGATCTTTTTCCAATTTCTTAAGCTCAGTATAATCAACCCAGTGAATGCAATCAACTGGACAAGTCTCGATCGCTTCCTGAATTAATTCTTCTGAATCTCCATCTTGCCGCACTACCCGCGATCGACCATAATCTGGCTCAATATAAAAGGTATTTCGCGCAACATGAGCGCAATGTTTGCAGCCAATACAAGTAATTTCATCAACATAAACCCCCTTCTGTCGCAGCATACCGCCCAATTCTGGCTCAAAACCCGAACGTTGAGGCGCATCCCGCAAAACCCCCCCCAATTCTGGCTCAAAACCAGAGCGATCGCTCGTAGAATCTATTGGTAGTGGATAATCAGACATTTTAATCTCCTACATAAATAGGCTCGATTTTTGTGGCTGTTAAATCTGCAAGTAAAGCAGATTTAGTCGCGTTAACTGCCGCCATAGGATTTTAGTTAGTCTGGAAAAAATACGCAACGCCGCCCTTACTTGCTGTCAAGAGATTTTACACAAAACGGCGTTACGTAATGGATTGAAAATCAATATTAAATAAGTCCGCTGAAGCGGACTTCGACTGCATAAAGCAGTTGTTAACAACGACTTTTTAAGCACACCAACGTTGGACTACCAAGCGGATCGAACCATCTTGATTTTGCTGTTGTTCGGCTACTTGAAAACCTTGTTTGGCGCTCTCATTTACCACCGTATGATAAGCGTAGCGCTGAGTCACCTTATTTAAAAAACGGTCTACAGACCAAGCTTGCTGCCAAAATTGCAAATCAGCAACCAATTCGTACTCAGTACCGTTCCAACTAAATCCAATGTCATAACCATTGTCTTGTTCGATCGTGACTTCAGCAATGTTAGTAAGGCCGCGATAGCCCCGTACTTGAGAAGGACCAGCTTTCCAGTCAATATTCAGATCGGTCAAAGCAGCTTGCAAAGACGTAAGATTGCGGATTTGGGTCTTGATTTGGCTAAAGTGTGACATGGTGATTTTGAAGTAATTAAACAGCATTCAACAAGAAATTTACCAATCGCTAAAAGCTACTTGGGCTGTCGCTTCCGCTGACTGGTGCAGTTGGGGGGCGAAATATTCAGACGTTGACTCCTGATGAAGCACCAAGCCAAGTTGAGCCTCGATCGCAGCCGTTACCTCCGCGCAAGATGCACCGACTATGCCCGTGACTTTTTCTTGCACGCGACCATCTGGATAAATCACAAATTCTAGTGTTTCCATAAATCCTGGCTAGTTGCTAGGTAGTTGTGGGACTAGACACCGACACCAGCAATTTAGCGACGATGCCTGCTGAAGTCGCTTCAAGAACATTGGCTGACTCAGAAACCATTAAATCAATTGTGACTAATTGAGAGGTTGCGAGTCATAACTTCACAAAAGTTATTAATATCGGGAAGCAGTACGTCAGTTGTCTGTTAAGTTTCGCGTACTTCGTGACGTTAGTCAAGTCATACATAAGTGGTGAATTTTGGCAAGTAGGTTTTTAGCGATGGGTGGTGGGGGAGATGGATTCGGAGGGCGATGGGGTGGGGTGCGATCGCGATCGTCAATAGAAAGGGTTTGGGCGATCAAGAATGTCCTAACCGTTGTGGCGGTTGCTATATCTAATTTTTACTTGATTTTCAACTAGCGATATACACTGCGAATCAAAGCAAGATCGCGATCGTCTGTTAATTTATCTTTCAAATTTAGAAGCCGATTCCGTTCTAACAATAATTTAACTTTTGCATCGATCCGATCTAAAATCAGATAACCCAAAGTTTGATTCTGCTCCAATGCTGCAAAAATCTCATTTGTCTCCTCATCAGAAATCCCTGTACCACGCAAATTAAGACGAAATAAAGTTTGATTATCCCTCAGAAAATGGGCGATCGCATCAACGCCTAAATCTCCTATTAAATTAGCTTGAGCCCCTAAAATTTTAGTTGATGGACTATAACCCAAATCCAGATTACTTAAACTAGGATGAGATTTAATAGATGATAGCAAAATACTACATCCTTTTGCACTAATTCCATTACTTGCCAACCCTAAAGCTCTAAGAGTTTTATTTTCTAGCAAAGCCGCAGCTAAAATTTTAACTCCAGGATCGCCTAAATCATTGACATTCAGAAACAAGCCTTGAATAGTTGGATTATGCCGTAACAAATCTGCTATCAAAAAAGCATGATTTGGCTGAATTTGATTGCCACCTAAATACAATTTATTTACTGTTTTATTGGTTTGAATCAGTACATTAATAATCGCTGTTAATCCTTCCGATCCGATTTGAGTATTCACCAAATCAAGAGTACGAATACTCTGATTATAGCGCAACATTTCAGCAATAGAATAAGCTCCATTTATGCCAATAGGATTACGTTTCAACCATAACCCAGTGACTGATTGATTATGAGTTAAAGCTTGGGCTATATCGGCAATCCCTGTTTGGGCGATCGCATTACATCCTAAATAGATAATTTCTAAGCGATGATTCCGCTCAATTAATCGTGCTACCTTCGCGGCTCCAAGATCGCCAATGCCATTAGTTCCCAATAGTAAACTAGCAATCGTTTGATTACCCTCTAATGCCTCAGTAATTAAACTACAACCTACGGCTCCTAAACCCTGTTTACACATATCAAGTCTGCCATCTGGCATTAGAGTACCGCGCGGAAAAGTCACTCTTTCGCTAACAGGTTGATTCCGGCGAATATAGTCAAGTAAAGATGTCAAATCATTAAAATTATCTGATGAAGTAAATAATGGCTGAGGGAAAGGACAATTTAAAGGTTTTTTCGTCATAATTAATTACCAAGGATAAGGAAGATAGTCTTTCAGGAAATAACCAAATATGGGTCGATCGAGAGTTTCAATACCTTGAATAATTGGATCGTAAATTCTTGCCATGCCATCAATTATATCTAAAGGAGTGTAAAAATTTCGTTGTGTTTGTAGGTGCATTTTTTTCGGATAAGGATTTTCATCGGTAATCCAACCGGTATCTACACTATTCATAAAAATACCATCTCTAGCATAATCGATCGCCGCCGTTCGAGTCATCATATTTAAAGCTGCTTTTGCCATATTTGTATGGGGATGATTTGGTGTTTTGTGGTCGCGATTAAATTGTCCTTCCATAGCTGAAACGTTGATAATAAAACGGCGATCGCAGCTAGATTTGATCATTAGTTGCTTAAGTTTACTATTTAAAATAAATGGGGCGATCGCATTAACTAAATGTACTTCCAGCAACTCAATTGTACTAACTCGATCTAGCTTAAGTAACCAACTATTCATCGGACGAGTATCCAATTGTTGCCCATCAATATCAAAAGTTTTTGCCGGAAAATAGTTACCTTCCAGCACAGGTAAATGTTCTCGATATTGTGGCTGAGTTTCGAGTAAAAATGTCTGCTGATTTTGGCAATAAGGAATTAGTGCTTTTGCTGTTTCAGTTAGAGTTTCTAAAGGTTTCTGTTCCTCTTCTAAAAGATGCTGGTAAAATTCTAACGGACGTTTAATAGTTTGTGCTGCATTGTTAATCAGAATATCTAAAGCCGATTCTGTTTGCAATAGATGATTGACAAATGCTTCAACTGCCGAGATATTTCGTAAGTCTAATCCATAAATTTGAAGGCGATCGCGCCATTGATAAAAATCTGGTTCTAAACTATAACGATAAGCGCAATTACGGGGAAATCTCGTTGTGACAATTACACGAGCACCATCTTGTAATAATCGTAAAACCATCTGATAGCCAATTTTAATCCGTCCACCTGTCACTAAAGCAATTCGTCCGTTTAAGTTGGTGCGTTGATATCTTTTTTGATAGTTAAATTCAGCACATTTGGGACAGAGTAAATGATAAAAAAAATGAATTTGTGTATAATTTTGCTTGCAAATGTAGCAGGTGACTGGTGTATTAAATTGCGGCAATTCTCCTGCTGATTTTGGCAAATTATCAACCAGACTATCGGCAATTTGTTTTTGGACAATTAAGGTTGATTTTTTAATTTTGATATCTTCAATGTCTCGATTTTTTTGCTCGTTTATCCGCGCAATTTTGCGACCTTGTTTATGAATTTTGGCAATTAAACCTTTAAATCGTTCATTTTGAGCAATAATTGCCGGATCTTCAGAGATTTGCTGTAAAATATCAAGACAAATTTCTAACTTTTCTGGTGGAATATCCATCATTTATCACCTGGATAGAAATAAATAAAATAGATAATAAAATTATTATAAAATCCCCTAAATGGGGTGGGAACTAGAAGGACTTGAACCTTCAACTTCTTCAATGCAATTGAAGCACTCTTCCCTTGAGCTATAGTCCCCAATGGTGGAAATGAGGGAGACTCGAACTCCCATCCTTTACAATGAGCTTGTAATGTTCTTCCAATTGAACTACCATTCCCATATTAATCGTGCCACAATTCAAGCTAATTTCCGAGAATTATCGGTGTATTTATGCGCCTCTGCATAGATTCGTAACGCAGCCGCCATCTGCCGTTCCGCAACTTCGCCCTGTAATTGAAACCAAGCTAAAGTTTCAGGATCTACATGGATAACAACAGTTGCTAATGACGCACAATCACGTAACTGTGCTTTAACAAAGAAATCATCTGATAAAGGCGGAATATCAGAAGTATCAATATCCTTGTCTGTCATTGCATCAATTTTAGACCAATCTGTTTTTGAGGTATTGTTCATAGTGCCTCTGTTCGTAAGATAGTGCTTTTCTTAGTGAAATAATCCGAATTGTTTCTCGATCGGGTTCGGTGTAGACAACGACGATCACCCTGCCATCCAGCAACCCAATCCCAACCCAGCGATCTTCACCATAATCTTCTCGATCGTCGATGTCTATAAAAATCGGTAAGTCGAAGATTCTATGAGCATCAGCAAAGTCAAAACCGTGCTTATTAATATTACTCTGGTTTTTGATCTCGTCCCACTCAAAGTTCATAATTTTGTAATTAGCACTTACGCACCACTCTTCGTAACCCCGCCGTCTTGGTGATATCATTACCGCCGAGACAGCGGCGTTACAAATACTTTTGCATAAATCATAGTAATATTATACTATTTTAAATCAAAAAGTGAATCAGCATCGCAGAGCCATAATAAAAAATTAAAAATTTCTCTCAAATGCTACCCTAATACCTGATAATAAAAGTCTGTCCAATTTCTATCAAGTGCCATGAGTGCAGATCAAGTTACAGATATAATTAACAACCCAATTCGAGTAGGTATTCTGGGTTTCGGCGGTTTAGGTCAAGCAGCCGCGAGGGTACTGGCTCCCAAAAGCGAAATGCTTTTAGTAGCAGCGGCAGACCAAAAAGGTTACGCTTATAATCCAGCAGGATTAAATCGCGATCGCTGCGTCACTACCTACCAGTCACAAGGCTCTTTAGGTTATTTAGAATCAGAGGGTATTCTCAGCGATCGCAGCATCGCAGAATTAATCACGAAAGCTGACAAAGTAGAAGGTTATTTTTTAGCCCTCCCCAATTTGCCTAATACATTTATGGCATCCGTAGCGCAACAATTTATCAACTCAGGTTGGCGAGGCGTATTAGTTGATGCCATTAAACGTACCAGTGCAATCGAGCAACTTTTAGCCATGAAAAACGAGTTACAAGCAGCAGGAATTACCTACATGACAGGTTGCGGTGCCACACCTGGATTATTAACAGCAGCAGCAGCTTTAGCAGCACAAAGTTATGCTGAAATTCATAGCGTTAAAATCACTTTTGGCGTGGGAATTGCTAATTGGGAAGCTTACCGAGCCACTATTCGAGAAGACATCGCCCATTTACCCGGTTATACTGTAGAAAAAGCCCAATCTATGACGGATGCAGAAGTAGAAGCTTTACTCGATCGAACCGATGGTTTATTGAAGTTAGAAAACATGGAACACGCCGATGATATAATGTTAGAAATAGCCGGAATTTGCGGACGCGATCGCGTCACAGTTGGCGGCATAGTTGATACTCGCAACCCGAAAAAACCCCTCAGTACAAATGTCCAAATTACAGGCCGCACTTTTGAGGGTAAAATCTCCACACACACCTTTACATTAGGTGACGAAACCAGCATGGCCGCCAACGTTTGCGGCCCCGCCTTCGGCTATCTTAAAGCCGGTGTAAACTTACACCGTCGCGGCATTTATGGCCTATTTACCGCTGCCGAAATCATGCCCCAATTTGTTAAGTAAATTAGACTTACCAAAAATATCAGGTAACGCCGCCCTCTACTCCGGGCGGTAATTCGCTCGATCGACGTTATGATAGGATTATACCGAATAGCGCAGATCGATAATATTCAGGAATTAAAAGTTATGCCTCCACGTTGGCCCCGTAAACCAGATCGTCAAGATCCCGCATACCGTCGTTTAGACGATCGCATGAATTTTGCCATCCATGTTGCTATTTTTGCTGCTTGCAATTCTGGATTGTGGTTTTTCCACAATTTGCAGAAAACTAACTGGCCTTGGATAACTTGGGTAACGTTAGGATGGGGTGGGATATTGTTTGCACACGCTATTTATATCTTTGCGATCGCAAATTATTCCCTACCTACCCAAAAACCAGAATAATCTCAATTGTTCCTCATTCACCGCCAACAATTCAGCTTAAATTCTGCTTTCTCTCCTCAATAAAAAAATCCATCCATCTTCCATATTCCATCTGCCTTAAATTATGGCTAATACTAACATCAACCAAGCAATTGAATCCCTCGCCGCCGAAATTGGCGACAATATTTACATTGATGTGGCTAAATGGCATTTATATCTCAAAGATGCTCATTTACATACAATGATTGCGGAACAAATTTATCCATTACTAACAGATAAAAATTTAGATGCAGACAGAGTAACCCAAATTATGCAAAACATTTCTGTTAAGTTGGGTGGCGGTAAACTCGAACTTCCTTTAGTGGATTTAGTACCAAGGCAATGTCAACTTCAATTAATGGATATTCTGGAGGAATTTCAACGAAAAATGTAATTAATATAGCAGTTTCTCAGTAGATGCAAAGCATTCGGGCGACAAGCGATCGCTAAAAACCATAGATATTCTCTCCGAATGCTTCGCCCTTACAAAATTGCGATACTCCCCATGAGGCACGATTGGTAAAAGTGCTATATTTATTTGGAGTCATCTACTAGACTATTGGAGAAACCTTAAAAATGAATTCTAAACTTTTGGAAATACTGGTTCATAGTTTTTTCTTTGGATTGATTACTGTAGTCATACTCTTGTCTCTGTGGCCATCAGAAGTTAAAAAGTTTATTAACTCTTGGTGGAACGAAAATCCCAGTGAAATCATCGCCACTCCTAGCCCCTAAGTCTGCCAAACAAAAACCCCGCACAGCGGGGTTAGAAAGTTTAACTTTGCCGACTTAAACAATTAAAAAAGAATTTAATCGGCTTCAGAGAAAACTTTAATCTCCTATTTCTCCGCCAGAATCCCGTAAATTTCCCGTTTAACTTCGTTTAAAAGCTCACGCACCCGATTCATTCGCTCCACATTACCGCTACGAGCAACCTGCATTACAGCAGCAGCTAATTCTGTTGCCGCATTCCGCAATTCAATAAACTCTTGCGGTTTACCCATCATTGCAGTTTTGAAGGCTTCCCAAGGAGAATCTGAAGTCTCCTTTTGAGTACGCTCCGCTAAAAGTTGTCTCCCCTCATCGGTAATCGTGTAAATCTTCTTACCGCCTTCCTGCGTGCTGCTTAAATAACCACCATCTTCCAGCATTTGGAGTGTTGGATATACCGAACCGGGACTAAGGCGACGGAAACCACCATTGCGGTTTTCCATTTCTTTAATTAGGTCGTAACCGTGAGCAGGGTGTTCAGATAATAATTCCAGCAGGATGAACTTAATGTCTCCTCGACGAGTCCGGTGTTCATCTCTGTGCCCAAGACCAAATAGTTCATCGCCAAAGTGATGGCTATGTTGGCCGTGATGTCTACCTCGCTCCTTGCCATGCTGAAACCAATGACTGATAAACGATAAATCCTCTTCACTGACTCCTGCCGATACAAGTGCCGGAAAGTTAAAACAAAAGTGTCTAAACATATCTAAGTGAATCCAATATCAACTTTATCTACTATACGACATATCGCGATATATCGGTATAGTTTTAAATGAAGATTTGTAAAGATGGTATTTTTTAATTTTTAATTTTTAATTTTTAATAGACACTTTCGATTACTATTACAATCACACTTGGGGGTTTGACCCCTAATGTGTTAAACATAATACTATAACGTTGCTAACCTCCAGTTGTCCACAGGAGTTAAGGACCCCAGAAATCCTCAACTCCTTACAACCACTAACCAACAGCCTCTCACACATTCAGTGCCTCCAGGTGCAGATTTATGCCAACCCCCAAGCTGACATCCCACGAAGAGAATGGACGCTCCACCAAAGCCTTAGTACCCGCAGATAGTTCCCGGACTCAAAATGGTAAAGGTAAATCGCCTGAACCAAATATGGAAGAACTATTGCAAACTTTGGCTGCGGAAATGCCCAATCATTCTGGACAAATTGAACAATTAAAAATTTGGAAACAAGACTTAGAAAGACTGTTTCAATTTCAGAGTTTTAGCCGTGTTTTAATGGCTGTTATGGAACCGGGGACTTTTACCCTGCGTTATGCTAATTCGGCTTTTTGTCGTTTGGCGGGTTTGACCGGCACCGAGGGAGCTAACTCTACTGGTGGCTTGCTTACGGGACTTGGTATTGGGTTGCTGGATTTGTTTGAAGATTGGGATGGCCGTACAGCCGAACAATTATATCGTCGTCATATTTTGTATTGGGTATTCAAGCAATTATATCAGATCGATATTGAAGGTTTGCGAGTGTTAGATGAGCCGATGATGGCTACTGTTAAAAGTCCTTTGTATCAAGAGCATCGCTTTGTTGAGTTTTGGCTGGTTTCCGAACAGTTAAAAATTAGTCGTGTTGATGATAAAATAGATGAATTTTCAGAGTTTCATCTGAAGTTAATGCCAGTTTCGGAGCGGGAAGCTTGGCTAATGCAGCCTAATCAGTTAACGATTTTGGCGGAGCGTTTGCGGCTGGAAAATTACCGTGTAGAGGGGTTATTGCTGTTAGAGGGATTTGATGTTACGGGACAAGAGCGTATTCGTAGGTTAACTCAGTTGTTAATAGATCGAGATTCTATTTTACGACCAGAAAAGTTTAAGAAAATTGATAAGCGTTTGCGATCGCTCTTTGGTGCGGATGGAACTATTTTGTTGCGGACTGATGGGGAACAAGCGCAGTTATTTATCTGTAAAGATGGTCACGATCTTAGACCTACGGCTTATTCGATGGAGTCTTTAGAAGGCTCTCATTTTTTGCAAGCAACGGCAGCGAATCAGGTGTGGAACGTGCCAGATTTGCGGCGAGAGTGTGAAAGTATATGCGATCGCTACTTACGCAAAATAGGAGTGCGATCGATGTTACTAATTCCCTTAGTTGTAAAAACACTTAACCGGGAAGGAGGAGGTAATCAAATATTAGGATTAGTTGGTTTAATCTGCGATAAACCTAATAATTTTAATGGCATTGATTGCCAACACGCTCAAGAATTAATCCCTGCTTTTATTGCGGCATTGCGACAAGCAATTCAGCAACGTTTTACTCACATTCATAACATTCATCCCGCCGTTGAATGGCGATTTGTACAGGAAGCTGAACGACGGAGTTGGGGACTACCACCAGAAACCATAGTATTTTCCGAAGTTTATCCTCTGTTCGGTATTTCAGATATTCGTGGCTCCTCAGAAGAACGAAATCGTGCCATTCAAGCAGATTTACTCGAACAATTTCGCCTGGGTTTAGAAATAGTTGAAGCGTTGTGTAGAACCCAAAAAACTCCTCTGGGCGAACAACAGCGACTGGATATGCTTGACTATATAAAGCATTTACATGACAAAGTAACTGTAGATATGGAAGTGCGGGCGGCAGAATATCTGAGCGAACATTTAGAAGCATATTTTGACTACTTTATGCAGTGTGAAGGAGAAGTACAAGCAGCAGTAGAAAATTATAAAAAAGCTTGTGAAAATGAGCATCAGTGCGTTTATAATGCTCGCACTCGCTACGACCAAATGCTGAGTTTAATTACAGCTAATTTGCAGGAAACTTGGGCAAAATGGCAAGAGCGAATGCAGCAGATTATTCCTCATTATTGCGATATTGAATGCACTGATGGCATGGATCACATGATTTACACTGGTAAGTCAATTGATGCTAAGTTTACATCGTTTCATTTACATAGTTTGCGCTATGAACAATTACGGGCTGTTTGTGATTGTGCGAGAACTATTTTTCGCTTACAAGCTGATGCTCAAATTAGTTTTGAATTAGCGCATTTAATTTTGGTGCAGAATACAACGATCAATATTTTTCATAATGAAAATACTGAGAAAATGTTTGATGTTCAAGGTACTCGCGATATTCGGTATGAACTTGTAAAAAAACGGATTGAAAAAGCAGTTGATAAAGATGCTCAAGAGCGAATTACTCAGTCGGGGATGTTGACTATTGTTTATTCTAATGAGGATGAGTGGGAGGAATATCGGCAATATTTACGTTATTTAGCTCGCGAGGGTTTGGTAGAGTCAAAAATTCAAACGGGGATGGTGGAGCCGTTGCAAGGAGTGAGCGGTTTAAGATTTGGTCGCGTGCGGATTCTGCCTGAGTCACAAGTTATAGCAGCTGCCAAGGTAGTTAAGGCATAAATCTGGGGTAGGGGCGAAGCATTCGGGCGAAAGGCATTGAATAAAAGCGATAAATTATCTGCCCGAATGCTTCGCCCCTACTAGAGTCCTAATCGCTTTTAAGGCTAGTATTACAGCCACCTAAATCTCAACCTGGTTAACTAGAGAAAAAATGAAATCAGGATTAATCACATCTTCAGGGGAAAAGGGAGATTCATTAGGAAAAGTATTAACAGATAATTTGGTTTCAGCACTAGCATTGCGAATTGCTTTGGAGTAGCACTGCTTAAATATTTCCAGATAGTAAGGCTTGAGACTGGGACTATCTTCTAGCAAATATTCAATTTGGTCGGACTGTTCTAAAATCGTACTTATCCAACTTGAAGAGCGTTTTTCTATTTGATATTGATATTTGAGAATGTGCATAAGTAGCACTACCAACCTGCTTTTTAACTCGCGCTGCTTGTCTTTTCCCATATCTTTTATTTCTTCAATTAGATGCTCAAAATCAATTTCTTCCCAACGCCGATCGCGCAGTAAATTAGTAGTTGTTACTATCCACAAATAGTAATCCTGTTCGTAAAGTTCTTGGTTTTCAATAGGTGCTTGTTGTAAGTGAGTATTCATAAAACCCTCGAAAAGAGCGTAGATTAGGAGAGACTAAGATTTTGGGCGATTAACCACCCTTGGCGGAAATAGACAGCAGGTATCATATACCTGATACCTAATAACTTTATTGTGATTCCCCTTACATACTTTTCAGATTCTCCTCATCTATTTTTTAGATTATCATCACTTACTTTTCAAATAAATGTTAAATAATATTAATAGGGTGTGATGGGAGTTGCTTTCGATTCCCAGAAAGAAAAACTATGACAGATATTTTGTAACACAAACGCCGCTAAAATCAGGATTTGCATCTATGACAACTTCAGAATTAAACCGTCAACGCTTAAAACTTCGCCGTTTTCTGCAAATTTTTCGTTTACCAGTCGCAACTTTAGTTGTAGTTGCGATCGCTACCTTTACGATGGCGATCGCCGCCGCCTGGTTTGCTGGTGAAGCGACTATCACCCAGATTTTTGCACATATTCACATCTGGCAAGAAACCCCTCCTACGTGGGTACAAGTACCAAATACTACACCTAAGTATTTGTTAATACCTACTGTAACATTAGTAATAATTGCTTTAGCAGTAATCCGTATTTCTCCCGAACCCAAAAAGTGGTCGCGAGCGATCGTAGTCGGGATTATGCTTGCCTTAACTATTCGTTATGTTTTGTGGCGATCGCTTGCCACACTTAACTTAGACGATCCCCTCAACGGAATCTTAAGTTTAGGGTTATTTCTCCTAGAAATGTTGATGATTTTTATCAGCACTATTCAACTATATTTAATGCTGAGAATGAAAGATCGTCGTCGAGAAACGAACATCATGGCTCACGCTGTTGAAAGCCAAACTTTTACCCCATCAGTAGATGTTTTAATCCCCACTTATAACGAGCCAGAATTCATTTTGCGACGGACAATTATCGGCTGTCAAGCCTTAGATTATCCTCACAAAAAAATTTATCTCCTAGATGACACAAGGCGGCCAGAAATCAAAGCCTTAGCTCAAGAATTAGGATGCGAATACATGACTAGGCCTAATAATCTTTATGCAAAAGCAGGCAACCTTAATTATGCGATCGCCAAAACTAAAGGAGAATTAATCGTAGTTTTTGATGCTGATTTCATTCCTACTAAAAACTTTTTGAACAGAACATTAGGATTTTTTCAAAATCAAAAAGTTGCCCTCGTTCAAACTCCCCAAAGCTTTTACAACTCCGATCCTATTGCCAGAAATTTAGGTTTAGAAAATGTCCTCACCCCAGACGAAGAAGTATTTTATCGGCAAATTGAAATAATTAAAGATGGTGCTGAAAGCGTTGTCTGTTGCGGCACATCTTTTGTAGTCAGACGTAGCGCCTTAGAAGCTGTAGGAGGATTCGTCACAGACTCAATTAGTGAAGACTATTTTACAGGGATCCGCTTATCAGCAAAAGGCTATAGCTTGATTTATTTAGATGAAAAATTAAGTGCTGGTTTAGCCGCTGAAAATATAGGGGCTCATCTCACCCAAAGATTGCGCTGGGCGCGGGGTACTTTACAAGGATTTTTCATTGATTCCAATCCTTTAACAATTAAAGGACTTAAATTTATCCAAAGGTTAGCTCACCTAGAAGGATTGCTAAATTGGTTTGACAGTTTAACGCGAGTTATCTTCCTGACAATACCATTAGTCAATTCATTTTTAGGGACGATTCCTTTTCGGGCAACTGGCTCAGAATTGCTGTACTTTTTCCTCCCTTACTGTCTGTTCAAAATAATTGTTTTCTCGTGGCTAAATCGGCGATCGCGTTCGGCTTTGCTATCGGATGTTTACTCGTTTGTGTTGTGTATTCCTCTGGCATTTACGGTAATTCAAGTAATGTTAAATCCTTTTAACAAAGGCTTTAAAGTAACGCCCAAAGGAATATCCAGCGATCGCTTTCGTTTTAACTGGGGTTTAGCATTACCCTACGTTGTTTTATTTGTATTGACTGCGATCGGTTTATGGCATAATTTAAGCATTGACTTAAATAGCGAATTGAATCCTACTCTGTCAAAAGGTATCCGTTTAAACTGGATTTGGGGTACTTACAACTTAATCATGTTAGGCATAGCCATCTTAGTTTTAGTAGATGTTCCTAAGCCAGATATTTATGACTGGTTTCAATTGCAGCGAGTAGTAAAGTTAAAGATTGGCAACCGAATTTTTTGGGGAATAACTACCTTAATTTCTGAAGTAGGCGCTGAAGTTTCTCTCACACAGAGTTTATCACCGATCGATCCATTAACCATAGATTATTCCTCCGTAGAAATAGAAATTATGCAGGATAATTTAGAATTACCAGGGCAAATTATTCGCACTAATTTTAATGGCAATTTTCCCACTTTGCGGATAGCTTTCGATCGACTTACTATCCCTCAACATCGAAGTTTAGTAGAAATGCTATTTTGTCGTCCTGGTCAGTGGAAATGCCATGAAACACCCGGAGAATTGCCATCTCTTTTACTTTTGTTTAAAATTTTGCTTAAGCCTCGATTTATATTCGATCGCAACAGAGAAGTGAAAGCAATGGCAATTTCTCAAGTCTAAGAAGAAGGAAGAAAACTTAGGAATAGAAATTAAATAATTAGCTAGTTTGTAGTAAGCGCCAAGCGCGCTCTTTGCGCTTAGTACAAACCAAATCATCAAGTTATTTAATTTTCATTCCTTAGATTTTATCTAGGATAAGAAGGGCGATCGCCCTTCTGAAAAGCTTGCCAAGAAGCCTTAACTTCCGTCGGCGCAGGATAATTCTTATCATAAACCACAATCACATTAGTTAAATTCCTTCCCGGCGGAATCAAAATTTGCCCATTGTGAGCCAAAGCAGTAGAAGCACCCCCATCTAAATTCATCGCTTCATAACACCCAATTTCCTTCATAACTTCTGCTTCTTCTATCAAAGAAAGGCTAGTTAAAAAAGTAACCAAATATAGCTCTTTTCCACTAGCTGGAAACCCGATCGCAGTCCTCGCTCCCACATTCAAAACATGAGGATCGGTAAATCCTTCTAACTTCGGAGCCAACCAAATTTTCCCCTGTTTTAACAGTCTCGGTCCGCAAGTAATAGAAAACCAATGCTGATTCCATTCCGGTTTACCTTCCGCTCGCATTGTAATCATTTCCGGTTTATTTCCCGCACGCAAACCCAAAGTTGTACCATAATTTTCCCATTGGCTGTACTTGACAAATTTACCCCCTGACACCATATTTCCTAATACCCATTTCTTCATATCTTTACCAAAAAAAGTACCATTTGCTACTACAGCACCTCGATAGCGATTAACCATTGTTTCAAAAGCTTCATCGCCACTAGAACTTTGAGAACTATTAGCCATTCGCGCATTATTTGCTAAGCCAATAGTAATCATTGTCTCAGGATCGGTTAAATCTATAGTTGTTTGATATAAAGGAACCCCTGCCACGTTTTTTCTGCTTATTTGTATAGGTTGCCCTTTTTTGGGTAATGCTACTTTTAATTTTTGAGCAGAATCACTAGAATTGGCATCAGGGTTTTTACGGATCTTTGGAATAGGAACACTTGGTAATGGTTGAGGGGTGACACTACTTTTGGGTACAACAGGAGCGCTTGGTAATGGTTGAGGATTTACACTACTTTTGGGTACAACAGGAGCATTTGGAAGTGTCTGAGGGGTTTGACCCATGTTGAAAGATGACAACCATACCTTGAAGTTTTGTGTAAATTTAACCGTTCGATCGAGTAAATTTGAACGATTTTGAGCAACCGATAAAAATATACTTAATTCTCTAGCAATTAAGATTCCTATTAAAAATAAAAAAGTACGCCGCAGAATTTTACCATTACTACTTGGTTGACGTGGATTAGACATATTAAAAATTGGTAATGGGTAATGGGTAATGGGTAATGGGTAATGGGTAATGGGTAATGGGTAATGGGTAATTGGTAATTGGTTAACACCACCAAAATTTCTACCGTTAACAGTTAACCATTAACAAATAACAGTTAACCGTTAACCGTTAACAAATAACAAATAACAGTTAACAGTTAACCGTTAACAAATAACCATTAACCAATCCTCAAAGCTGCATCTCCAGGTGGTAAGCTATCTGGAACCGAGACATTAGTCCCATCAACAGCAAAAATTGAACTTTGAACAACTCCAGTAGTAACATTTTTAACAATCCCCAAAGTGCTACCAGCCAATTGAATTAAAGTATCGCTACCAGACTGGCTAAAAGTTATGCTTGATAAACTTCCCGTCACCCCAATGCGATCGCCTTCTCCCCCATTAAAATCCAAAATTACATCTGATGCTCCATCCGCAGTTGTACCCTGACCTACAATTAGGATAAAACTATCCATACCACCTCCACCAGTAAGACTATCCCCACCTAAATCACCAATCAAAATATCATTACCATCACCACCAATTAAAACATCATTACCTCTTCCTCCCCGGAGAAAATCATTACCAGCACCGCCATCTAAACTATCATTGCCTTGATTTCCACTCAGAATATCATTACCCACACCACCAGAAAGCGAATCATCCTCTTTTCCACCTCGGAGATAATCATCACCAGCCTCACCGCTGAGAGTATCATTACCTTGATTGCCATTAATTACATCAGCAATACTTGATCCAGTTACTAAGTCATTTCCCGCGCCAGCTTGGATACCGCTAGTATTCTGTTGAGAGTCTTGCGTAGTCAACTGAAAAGTATCAGCACCATCAGATAATCTGGAAAATCTTAAAGGCAAATTCGAGAGACTAACCTTATTAATGAAACTGTTAAGCAAAATATTATCCTTAATAATTGTCGAGACTCGACTAGGGATAATTCCTTGCACAACTTTAGCCGTAGAAATGCGATCGCCTTGCTGAATTAGATCGATAATATCTAACCCTTGCGTCACCTTCCCAAATACCGCATAACTACCATCCAAAGATGGCAAATCCGCTAAAGCAAAATAGAATTGCGAAGATGCAGAATTAAGCGCCGTAGAACGAGCCATCGCCACCGCACCGCGAGTGTGAGATAATTGAGTCGGTGGTGTAACAGTCTGGTTGTAAATAGGTTGCGTCGCTCCTTGAGCCTTAATTTCTAAGGGAATTAAACGCGCTTGTTTAGTATCTGGATCGATAAAACTTCCGCCTCCTAATTGACTGGCAGGAATGGTAACATTTCTACTTTGGGGATCTCCACCTTGAACCACAAAAGGATCGGGTTCCCGAATTACTCGATGAAACATTACCCCTTCATAAATACCTCTTTCCACCAAGTCAACAAAATTACCAGCAGTAGTTGGTGCATCTGTCCCGTTGACTTCGATCACTATTGGCTGGTTGTTGACCATCAATACTACTAAAGCTTTCCCTTGTAAAGGCTGTGCGTCACTCATTTGCAAATTTCTCCTTGATTTTACCTATTACCTACCTAATTTAATCAGATTACTGTAAACTTGTATTAAGTAGATTTCTTATTTACCACTTATGACCTCAAGACGCAACTTTCTCAGCATTTTATTTGCCATTTGTCTAGCCTTTCTCAGCTTCAATTTTGCGCCTCCGGCACTTGCGGCTGATAACACTCTACCGGCACTTAATCAACCGGCTCCTGAGTTTACTTTACCCACCAACAGTGGAGATGGAACGGTATCTCTTTCTGATTATCGAGGTCAGTGGGTAGTTGTCTATTTCTATCCTAAAGATTTTACTCGCGGCTGCACTTTGGAGGCGCGGAAGTTTCAGCAAGACTTAGAGAAATATCAAGCTAAGAATACTCAAATTTTGGGCATTAGCGCTGATGATGTTGATTCTCATGCCGATTTCTGCGACTCTGAAGGTTTGAAGTTTCCCCTATTAGCTGATACTGATGGTGCTGTCAGTAAGGCTTATGGTTCTTGGTTGGGTGATTTTTCGGCACGTCAGAGTTATATTGTCGATCCAGATGGCATTCTGCGGGAGATTTTTGTAGAAGTTCAGCCCGCAATTCACTCTGAAGAAGTTTTAGCCAAACTTGATGAGTTGCAATCTTCAGTTTAAAAGTCTTTTTAGTCCTCTGAAGAGGACTTAGGAATAGAAATTAAATAATTTGCTTGTTTGTAGTAAGCGCAAAGAGCGCTAAAGCGCTTACTACGAACCAAATTTTTTATTCCTTAATCTTTGAGACAGGGGTTTTAACCCCCTGTCTGACTATTATTTTTTTCTCACCTCATTAAACGGCAATATTTCTCCGTATATAGCTTTCCAAAGATTCCATTTTCATCTCAAAAATTGACTCTACGTGCTGGATTTCTTCGGGAGTGCAGAAAAATTCATTGGCGAGTAATACTCGTAATGTGCCTAATCCTTTTTGAGTTTGAGGATTTAATAAACCCAGTGTTCCCCGCAGGCTATCAAATAGAAATAGCGGTGGATTAATTAAGAATGGTTCCCGATTAAAAATGCGTCCAAAAATAGTAGCAATGTCTTCTCTTGTGAGAATATCTGGCCCTCCTATTGGTAAGATTTTATTGCAAGCATCGGCAACATTTACGGATTCTATGGCAATTTTGGCTAAGTCGTCGGTGCTGACAACTGAGGTGCGATTTTTGGGATCGCCTATTAATAAGTAAATTCCTGTTTGGCGAAATTGTTCGGCTAATGGTATTAAGCTGGAAGCTAAACCTGCGGGTCGTAAAATAGTATATTCTAATCCGCTGTTTTGTAGATATTTTTCTACTTCTCGCTTGGCTTTAAAGGTGGTAGAATCTTCATATCCGCGATCGACTCCCAGGACGGAAATGAAGACAAAGTGCGCTACTCCAACTTCTTTGGCACAGTCAATTAGTTCAATATTAGCGCGGTAATGTATGGCTTGAGCGTCGTTTCCAGTGCCATGCGTGCTGATAATGTATCTAACTCCTTGACAAGCTTTTTGAATGTCTTTGTCTTGCTTGAAGTCACCGATAAAAATTTCAGCGCCGCGATTTTCTAGTTCTGCATAGCTAGATGAGAGGCGAACAAAGGCTCTGGTTGCTATTTCTCTTTCTCTAAGTAAACGTACTATTCTGCGACCTAATGCGCCTGTGGCTCCGGTAATTAAAAACATGATTATTTAGCTATAATTTGTGAGTGGTTACAAATCTTTATAACTCATATTTCCAATTTCGACAATGACGGGGGCGTGATCGCTGGGTTTGGGTAAGCTTCGAGGGGTTTTATCTATTATGCAGCTGGTGGCGCGATCGCTCAGACTCAGGCTAAGATAATGATGATCTATGCGCCATCCTCTGTTTTGGGGGAAACCACCGCTGCGATAGTCCCACCAGCTAAAATAACCGCTTTCTAAGGTGAATTTGCGGAAGGCATCGTTGAAGCCTAATTCGACGATCGCTTGTAATGCTTCCCTTTCGGCTGGGGAGGCCATGATTTGATTTTTAAAGGCTTTGGGGTTGTAAATGTCGCGATCGTCGGGAGCAATATTAAAGTCGCCGCAAACGCATAAATTAGGAGATTTGTCAATGATAATTTTGAGATATTCTTGGAGCAATTTCAGCCAATTTAGTTTGTAATTATATTTCTCGCTGTCTACTTCTGCACCGTTGGGAACGTAAATGTTGATAATCTGAATATCGCCAATGATACCTGTAATTAAACGTTTTTGTTCGTCAAATTCTCCAACGGTTTCGGCTCCGAGAATGGGGGTAAATCCGATGTTAATATCAGTCATGGGTAAGCGACTGAAAATGGCGACACCGTTGTAGGATTTTTGACCGGAAATGTAACAATTATAGCCGATATCGAGAAAGGGTTGTTGGGGAAAATCTCGATCGATGACTTTGGTTTCTTGTAAGCATAAAACATCTACGGGATTGGCTTGTAACCAGGCGATCGCGCGATCGAGACGGCTGCGAATTGAGTTGACATTCCAGGTGGCAATTTTCATTTTTAGTAATTGGTGATTGTTAAGGAATGAAAATTAAATAACTTGATGATTTCGAGCGCTAAAGCGCTCACTACAAACTAATTATTTAATTTCTATTCCTATTTATATATTGACAAATTGCTCATTTTATGATTTTGCTTTTATTTAAAGTTTTTGTAATGAGGGGTAAAACCCCCAGATAATTTGCTAAGATAGATGCACATTAATGAAACGGGGCTGCGTATCCGTCGATTGACGCTTTGAGAAGTTTAACAGGTTTCAACTTTAAGTTGAGAGTAAATAATCATCTACCTTTAGGTAGGTATTATACTCTAATGCCAAGCACAAAATTGTTTTTTTATCTCCCGATCTCGACATCCCTGACTTGCCTATTCTAATTAATCTGCTAGATTTGCAGACTCAGCCAATAATTCTAAAAAACTGCAATCTTTATTATCTGGTGGTTGGGCAGCCTCTGGAGTTACGCGGATTAACTTCTCTTTGAGGACTTCGGCTGGGTAATCGTTCGATCGCAATAAAAAATCCAAGCTAATACACAAAAAAAATTAGGTGATCTACCATGAACAAGCAAATTATTTTCGTTGACTCTTCCGTAGAGAATTATCAAAGTCTCCTCGAAGGTATAAATCCCGCTGATATTTTTATTTTAGATGAAAATATCAATGCGATCGCACAAATTACTCAAGTTTTAGCGGGTAAAAAAGATATTGAATCCATGCACATAGTTTCTCATGGTAGCAACGGCAGCTTAAAATTGGGCGATGACATACTCAGTGGGAATAACCTAGAAAATTTTAGTAATGAGTTAAAAGAGTGGGGAAATGCTCTCACAGAAAACGGTGATATTTTATTATATGGCTGCAATGTAGCAGAGGGACAAACTGGACTTAGTTTTGTTAAACATCTCAGTGAATTAACTTCATCAGATGTAGCAGCTTCTAATAATTTAACAGGAAATGCAGCCCTTGGTGGAGACTGGAACTTAGAAGTACAAACAGGCGCGATCGAAGCACCAATACCATTTAATGCTAACGCCCTCAATACTTACAACCATACTCTAGCAGCTACCGCCAACCCTGACAGCAAAGCAATTACAGTCAATTCTCCCAAAATTACTATCGACGTATTGGCAAACGATACCGGTAGTTCCCGCGTCTCAGTAAAGACTATTACTACTGCCCCTACTAACGGCACGGTTGCTATCAATGACTTGATTTATGCCGGTGGAACTTTTACCACCGTAAACGGCACAACTCGTAACAGAATTGCCCGATTAAATGACGATGGCAGTCTGGATACCAATTTCAACCCCACTGGAGGGATAACAGATACCCTAGGTACAGGTGGTTCTGTGAATGCGATCGCCTTAGATAGTAGCGGCCAGCCCTATGTCGGCGGCAGTTTCACCAGAGTTAACAGCGCTACTAACAACCGCAGCAATATTGCCAGATTAACTACTAGCGGCGGTTTGGATAGCACTTTCAACCCCACTACGGGGATAACTGGCCTAGTCAATGCGATCGCCCTAGATAGTAGCGGCAAAATCTTCATCGGCGGTGGATTCACTTCTGTCAACGGTACAACTCGCAATCTTGTTGCGCTAATGACAAATACCGGTGGGCTAGATGCCGCCTTTAACTCTAGTGGGGCAATTCTTCCTGCGAGCACTGAGATCAGATCTCTTGCTGTAGACAGCAGTGGCAAACCATTTGTCGGTGGTGGTTTCACGCAACTCAACGGCACAAATATCAACCGTATTGCCCGCATGAATACTGATGCTACTGTCGATGGCAGTTTCTCCGGCGCAGGGGGTGGTGCAAGTGATTTCGTCAATGCGATCGCCCTAGACAGCAGTGGTAAACCCTATATTGGCGGCTCTTTTGGTACCGTTAATGGCACCACTCGCAACAACATTGCTCGAATGAATACTAATGGTAGCCTGGATACCGGCTTCAACCCCAGTACGGGTACAAATGGTAATCTCAGAGCGATCGCAGTTGACAGCAGCGACAAACCCTATATTGTCGGTGATTTCACCACCGTTAACGGCACAACTCGCACCCGCATTGCCCGTATGAATACCGACGGTAGCCTAGATACCGCCTTCGCCCCCACTGCGGCGGGTGCAGATGCCCGCGTCTGGGCGATCGCTCTTGACAGCAATGGCAAACCCGTTATTGGTGGTCAATTTGCCAACGTCAACGGCACTGCTCGCGCCCGCATTGCGCGAATGAATACCGATGGCACTCTGGATACTACTTTTAATCCCGGTACAGGGATGAATGGTGACGTTAAGGCGATCGCGATCGACAAAGGACGCAACATCTACTACACCCCCAACACCAACTTCAACGGCGTAGACACCTTTCAATACACCGCCACCGACGGCGTAGTTTCCGCCCCCACCACCGTCACCATCCTCGTCAACGACTCCCCCGTACTTAATAATTCCGGCACACCCACCCTCAACGCCCAAAACCAAAACGACAGCGCCAGCACAGGCACATTAATCAGCGCCATCATCAGCAGCAGCGCCGGAATCACCGATCCAAATGCCAGCGCCTCCCAAGGCATCGCCATCACCGCCTTAGACACCGCTAACGGCACTTGGCAATACACCACAGATGGCACAACCTGGAATAACGCCCCAGCCGTCTCTACCACCAACGCCTTACTATTAGCCAGTAACGCCAACACCAAAATCCGATTTGTCCCCACCACAGGCTATAGCGGCACGATCGCCAACGCCATCACCTTTGCCGCCTGGGATCAAATTACCGGCACTAACGGCGGTGTTGCAGACTACACCAGCGATCGAACCACTAACACCACATCCAGCGTTTTCAGTAGTGCTACAGAAACCGCCAACATCACCATCAACCCCCTCCCCACCATCACCAGCGTCAGCGCCACCACCGCAAACGGCACTTACACCATCGGGACAAACATTGACATCACCGTTAACTTCTCTCAAACAGTCAACGTCACAGGTACACCAAAGCTTACGTTAGCCGGCGCAACTCCCCTTGCCAATTACCTTTCAGGCAACGGCACTAATGCCTTAACATTCCGATACACAGTAGCAGCAGGTGATACCAGTCCCGACTTAGACTATGCTTCCACAACAGCCCTATCTTTAAGCGGCGGCACGATTAAAAATGCAACGAGTGGGGATGCCATCTTAACCCTACCAGCACCCGCCGCCGCCAACTCATTAGGAGCAAACAAAGCTTTAGTAATCGATACTACAGCACCCACAATTACCAGCATCACCTCAACTTTAACCGATGGCACTTATAGCGTCGGCCAAATCATCCCCATTACAGTCACATTTACGGAAAACGTCAACGTCACCGGCACTCCCCAACTAACTCTAGCCACAGGAGGAGCAGGCACACCCGTCAACTACACCAGTGGAAACGGCACTAACACCCTCACCTTTGAATACACTGTAGCCGCCGGCGACACCAGCACTGACTTAGATTATCTCTCAACAGCAGCCTTAGCACTCAACGGTGGCACAATCAAAGATGCTGCGACTAACAATGCCACGCTAACCTTACCAGCACCCGCCGCCGCCAACTCATTAGGAGCAAACAAAGCTTTAGTAATCGATACTACAGCACCCACAATTACCAGCATCACCTCAACTTTAACCGATGGCACTTATAGCGTCGGCCAAGTCATCCCCATTACAGTCACATTTACGGAAAACGTCAACGTCAGCGGCACTCCCCAGCTAACTCTAGCCACAGGAGGAGCAGGCACACCCGTTAACTACTCTTCTGGTAGCGGTAGCAATACCCTCACCTTCAACTACACTGTAGCCGCCGGTGACACCACCACAGACCTGGACTATCTCTCAACAGCGGCCTTGAATCTTAATGGTGGCACAATCAAAGATGCTGCGACTAACAATGCCACGCTAACCCTACCAGCACCCGCCGCCGCCAACTCATTAGGAGCCAACAAAGCTTTAGTAATCGATACTACAGCACCCACAATTACCAGCATCACCTCAACTTTAACCGATGGCACTTATAGCGTCGGCCAAGTCATCCCCATTACAGTCACATTTACGGAAAACGTCAACGTCACCGGCACTCCCCAACTAACTCTAGCCACAGGAGGAGCAGGCACACCCGTCAACTACACCAGTGGAAACGGCACTAACACCCTCACCTTTGAATACACTGTAGCCGCCGGCAACACCAGCACTGACTTAGATTATCTCTCAACAGCAGCCTTAGCACTCAACGGTGGTACAATCAAAGATGCTGCGACTAACAATGCCACGCTAACCTTACCAGCACCCGCCGCCGCCAACTCATTAGGAGCAAACAAAGCTTTAGTAATCGATACTACAGCACCCACAATTACCAGCATCACCTCAACTTTAACCGATGGCACTTATAGCGTCGGCCAAATCATCCCCATCACAGTCACATTTACGGAAAACGTCAACGTCACCGGCACTCCCCAACTAACTCTAGCCACAGGAGGAGCAGGCACACCCGTCAACTACATCAGTGGAAACGGCACTAACACCCTCACCTTTGAATACACTGTAGCCGCCGGCGACACCAGCACTGACTTAGATTATCTCTCAACAGCAGCCTTAGCACTCAACGGTGGCACAATCAAAGATGCTGCGGCTAACAATGCCACGCTAACCTTACCAGCACCCGCCGCCGCCAACTCATTAGGAGCAAACAAAGCTTTAGTAATCGATACTACAGCACCCACAATTACCAGCATCACCTCAACTTTAACCGATGGCACTTATAGCGTCGGCCAAATCATCCCCATCACAGTCACATTTACGGAAAACGTCAACGTCACCGGCACTCCCCAACTAACTCTAGCCACAGGAGGAGCAGGCACACCCGTCAACTACACCAGTGGAAACGGCACTAACACCCTCACCTTTGAATATACTGTAGCCGCCGGTGACACCACCACTGACTTAGATTATCTCTCAACAGCAGCCTTAGCACTCAACGGTGGCACAATCAAAGATGCTGCGACTAACAATGCCACGCTAACCTTACCAGCACCCGCCGCCACCAACTCATTAGGAGCAAACAAAGCTTTAGTAATCGATGGAATTATCCCAACTATTACCAGCATCACCTCAACTTTAACCGATGGCACTTATAGCGTCGGCCAAGTCATCCCCATTACAGTCACATTTACGGAAAACGTCAACGTCACCGGCACTCCCCAACTAACTTTAGCCACAGGAGGAGCAGGCACACCCGTCAACTACACCAGTGGAAACGGCACTAACACCCTCACCTTTAACTACGCTGTAGCCGCCGGTGACACCACCACTGACTTAGATTATCTCTCAACAGCAGCCTTAGCACTCAATGGCGGCACAATTAAAGATGCTGCGGCTAACAATGCCATCTTAACCCTACCAGCACCCGCCGCTGCCAACTCATTAGGAGCAAACAAAGCTTTAGTAATTGATACTACAGCACCCACTGTCACCATCAATCAAGCAGCAGCACAAGCAGATCCAACTGCGGATTCAACTATTAACTTTACCGTTACTTTTAGCAAAGCAGTAACAGGTTTTGATGCTTCTGATATTGATTTGAGTGCAAGTACAGCTACTGGAACATTAACACCAACAATAACAGGAAGCAGCCCCGTTTATAACGTCCAAGTTAATGGCATGACAGGTAGCGGGAATGTTATTGCTAGTATCAAAGCTAATAGCGTTACTGACGCATTAGGTCTTAGTAATACTGCCAGTACAAGTACGGATAATACTGTTGTTTATAACAACTCTTTTCCTACTGTTACATCTATCAACCGTCTTGCTACATCTCCCACTGCTGCGGCTACTGCTACCTACGAAATAAAATTTTCTGAAGATGTTACTGGCGTTGATACTGGTGATTTTACTTTAGTGTTAACTGGTATAGTTGACGCATCTATTGGTAGCTTAAATGCTGTTGATGCAAAGACTTACCAACTACAAGTTAACACAGGTACTGGTAATGGTTCGATTGGTTTGAGTTTGACGGATGATGACAGTATTAAGAATACTTTGGGAGTAGCATTAGGGGGAACTGGTACTAGCAATGGTGACTTTAGTGGACAAGTTTACGACGTTGATAAAACTTTGCCAACTGGTAGTTTAAATGCTGTTAATGATGTGACTACCGCAGGAGGAACGAGTCAAAGTTTGAGTGTTATTTTTAACGATGATGATGCTGTTGATGTTTCAAGTTTGGACGGTTCTGATATTTCGATTAATTGGTCTGGCGGTGATATTGCTGCACAATTTGTCAGTGTGGATACTAATAGTAATGGTAAGCCTCGGACAGCTACTTATTCGTTTATTCCTCCTGGTGGAAGCTGGGATGATACTGATAATGGAACTTATACTGTTAAGCTCCAAGGAAGTCAGGTTAAAGATGGTGTTGGCAATTTTAATGCTGCTACTAATTTAGGGACTTTTAATGTTAATATTCCAGTCCCAACACCAACTCCATCAGTAACTCCTACGCCAACTGTCACACCGACTCCATCAGTAACGCCGACTCCAACTGTTACACCAACTCCATCAGTAACGCCGACTCCAACTGTTACACCAACTCCATCAGTTACACCAACTCCATCAGTAACGCCTACGCCATCAGTAACGCCTGCGCCAACTGTCACACCAACTCCATCGGTGACACCTACGCCATCGGTAACGCCGACTCCAGAGGTGACACCGGCTCCATCGATAACGCCTGCGCCAGAGGTAACGCCTACGCCAGATATAACACCAACTCCATCAGTAACGCCTACGCCAACTGTTACACCAACTCCATCAGTAACGCCTACGCCATCAGTAACGCCTGCGCCAACTGTCACACCAACTCCATCGGTGACACCTACGCCATCGGTAACACCAACTCCATCGGTAACGCCAACTCCCACGCCAATAACTAATAACATCCCAGACGATAGCTGCATTTGTTCTCAAATTAACTATCCTGAATTAAACCAACCCAATTTAGTTAAAAATACCGTACTTGGTGGAACTGGAGTTCAAATAGGGACTAATCAAAATGACCAATTTCTTGGCAGCAATACTGGCAATGTATTCGATGCTAAATCTGGGGATGATAACCTATATGGTGGTGACGGAAATAACATTTTTAATGGCAACAAAGGCTACGATTTCATTGTCGGAGGCAATGGTGATGATATCCTCTATGGAGATGAAGATAACGATATCATCTTGGGTAAATTTGGCAATGATTTAATTTTCGGAGGTAAAGGTTTAGATTCTCTGAATGGTGGTGAAGGTAATGACAACATTTTCGGTAATAGAAATAATGATTTCATTGATGGAGGTAAAGATAATGATGTTTTATTTGGAGGCAAAGGTAATGACATAATACTGGGTGGTCAAGGTAATGACAAAATATTTGGGCATCTGGATTCAGATACTATCTGTGGGGGTGCAGGTGATGATTTCCTCAGTGGTAATGAACAAGATGATATGCTTGGAGGATGTGAAGGTAATGATACCATTTACGGTGGTGAAAATAACGATACGATCGCGGGTGGAAAAGGTGAAGATATCCTTTCTGGAGACTTAGGAAATGATAGTTTGACAGGGGGCAGCGGTAATGATATCTTTGTCTTAAAATCTGGTCAGGGATTTGATATTATCAGTGATTTTACTGTGGGTGAAGACTTGATTGGATTAAGCGGAGGTTTGAGCTTTAGTCAGTTAGAAATCTCTGAAATTTATCAGGGGACTATCATCAAAAATTTCTTGACAGGAGAGCCGTTAGCTGTGATAACTGGGGTGAGTGCGTCGGCGATCGCATCAGATAGTTTTCTGCTGATTTAATAGAGAAATAAAATCAATCCCGGTTAATCTCATATCAAATCCGGTAGCATCGAACTCACGTTAAAAACTTTCTGGATCGCAAACAATTAAAAATGCCACATTAAAAACCTATTTCGTTTTCAATGTGGCATTTTTAATCCGGCATTTTTAATTTTTAATTCGTCAAACTCGCCAACATTTCCCGTAACTGAGCGATCGCCTGAGCTTGACGATCGCCTGCTTCCTGCACCTGATTGAGCACCCCCGTAGTCCCCTCCAACTTCTGCCGCAACCCATTCAGACTATCCTGAACCGGCTGCAACATTTCTTGATAAAGATTCACCCGTCCCCACAACTCAGCCACAGTCGCCCGTGACGCAAGCCAATTTTGTTCTAACTGCTTAATTTCATAGCGCTTCGCTTCCTGCTCCCCACTTTGGCGGTGAATCGTCCCCTCCATAGCCGCGATCGCCTCCCGTAACTGCTGCACCTGATTTTCCAAACGTTCCAACTCCTCACCCTGCTGATGGCGCACCCCCTCCAACTGACTCAAAACCGGTCCCAAATCAATTTTTTCATTATTCTTACCACCATCTGCCTTACCCAGTCTGCGCTCCAGCACCGCAGAATGTTGATTTAACACCTCCTCCCTTTCCCGCAGACTCCGGCGCTGACCCACCAAAGTCTCATTCAACATATTGTAATTTTCCTGCTCATCTGCTAACTCTCCTTCCAAACTCAGGCGATCGTACTCACTAGCCGCCCGAATCTTCGCCTCCAACTCTTCGATCGCTTGGCGCTGAAAACCCAACTCCTCCTCCTGATCGTTAACAAAACGAAACACCTTCTCCAAATCCTGCTTCAGATTTTGCACCACCCCTTGCAACTCCTCAATCGGCATCTTTTCCAGCGCTTGTACATCCACCTTCTCACTAACATTCACCCGATCGGAAGACTCAGCCAAACGGTACAACTGCTGATAAACATCCTCTTGCGTCCGTATTTGGGAACCCAAAGCCTGCACCTGTTCCTGCTTCACACTCAAAGCAGATTGCTGTCCCTTCAACTCAGCCCGCGCCTGAGCCAAAGACTCTTGAGCTTGTTGCCATTCTTGCCAACGATTTTGGACATTCTGACTATTTCTATCCACCTCATCCTGTTGATGTTGAGCAGCACCCCGTTTTTGCTCCAACTGTTGCCAGTGCTGATCCAGAATCGCCTGAGTCGCCGCCACCATCGCCAAAGACTGATTTAACTCTCCCCTAATCCCATCCGTAGAAGCCCGCGCGCTCGATAACCGTTCCAATAAATCCCGAATATTCTGAGCCTGCTGATGATCCAACACAGCCGCCTGCTGCATCACAGCCTGCTGCTGCTCCATGCGCTGCATTTCACCCCGTAACTGTTCCCAAGCCGCCTCCATTTCCAGACGACTGCTATCCACCTCAGCCCGCAGACGATTAGCCTCATCCCGCGAACTCTCAATTTCCGAGCGTTGCGCCTCCAGGCGCTCCAACTCATCCTCCATTTGCGCCAACTGCTCTTCCCGGGCTTGCATTTCCATTTCCCGGCGATTAAGCTCCTGGCTAGAGAAAGTTAGAGAAGCCTTCCACTGCTCTATTTCCTCCTCCTTATCCTTAAACTTATCCTGTAACCGTGAGAAATTTTGCAAAATACTCACTAATTGGCGGGCGGCCTCCTGAATTTGCTGCACCTGCTTGCTGTTGCTCAGTTCAACCAGCACCAGAGTCCCAGCATTAAAACTATTAGCTTCTTCCGCCGGGATCAACTCCTCGCCGGGGACAGCACTCCAATTATGCTCACTCCGTCGGCAAGCCAGCAGTTTGAGTTCAGCCTTAGCGCCACCGAGACCAAAGCCGCTTTTCTGTTTTTGTACTTCCGCTAGATACAGCACGCTGAATCGTCCTCTTGAGGTGTCGTTTGCCCAATTCGTGAAAGTTTTCACTTATTTTATCAGTCAAAGCAGATCGCAGATCACAGCGATCGAAGACTGCCCTACCAAACCAGAATGCAACCAATAATTTCCATGATAGTTCCAGATTAGGCTAATCTAACTATACGCATATACGCATAGCTCTATATGGAATTGTTTATGGAGCATTATATACGGCAAGATCGAGTCATGGGACAGCCAGCGATCGCCAAATTAGCTCAGATGCCAAAGGTTTTAAGGAGAAAACATTAGCTCCATGCAGGGAAACTTGAATGAAATAGATATCCGTAGCATTTTGCAACTGATTGAGTTGGGTCAACGAACAGGAGAATTGTTTGTTGAAACCTACAACTCAGCCAGCAACGGCATCAACCAGCTAACCGTCCATCGTTCGCCGGCTGAACAATCTTGGTTTGTCTTCTGTTTAAACGGTCAAATAATCTATGCTACCCAAAGTGCCGGCAGTTTGTTAAGGTTACGAGACTATCTGCGACGTTATAAAGTCGATGGCGAACTCGATCATGTAGAAGCCCCCTCGATCGCCTCCACTAATGCTCCTGAGTACGGCTATCTCTGGGCACTGCTGGAAAACCATATCCTCACCCCCGCTCAAGGTCGTAGTATCATCCACAGCATGATCCACGAAACCTTGTTTGACTTGCTCAGTCTGCATCAGGGAGGTTTTACCTTTGAGATGGGTTCAGCTTTAGCACCACAGTTAACCAGTTTAGATATTAGCTCTCTATTGACTAAGATTATCAAACAAGTTCAGGAATGGAAACAGTTTCATCCTCATATTCAGTCCCCAAACCAATGTCCAGTAATTTCTGACTCGGCTCAATTGCGTTCAGCTTTGCGGCCAAATGTCTTTAATACTCTCAACCATTGGGCTGATGGTCAAACTTCAATTCGCCAAATGGCGCGATACCTCAACCGAGATGTTTTAACTGTCGCTAAAGCAATTTATCCCTTCGTCCAGCAGGGCTTGGTTCAACTATTTTACCAACCTTCTCCCACTTCCAGCCAGGGGCATACCTGGTCATCCAGAGAAACCAAAATTCCCAGAGTTGTCTGTATTGACGATGACAATGTGATTCGCAAAACCGTCGAGGCAATTTTAGATGCACACGGTTACGAAGCAACGGGTATTAGCAATCCCCTGAAAGCTTTGAGCCTAGTTTTTCAACTCAAACCCGACCTGATTTTATGCGATATTGCGATGCCAGACTTGGATGGTTACGAAATCTGTGCTATGCTGCGTAATTCCACTGCTTTTCGCCAGACTCCGATTGTCATGTTAACTGGTATTGATGGATTTATTGACCGTGTTAAGGCTAGAATGGTGGGGGCCACAGACTACTTTACCAAGCCTTTTGGAGAAAGCGAGTTATTAATGCTCGTAGAAAGTTATGTCGGGCCTGGTTGTCCAGGAGCATCGCAATCGGCAAGATTATTATCTGATGAACTAGAAAACCACCAAGAAGAAAATCAGCGGTTTTAGAAGCAGTGATAGGCGATCGCCGTGAAAGAGTGTCCCTCGGACAAATATAATATATCTACGTATTCTTCACTCGGCTCAAACAAAAAAATATCCGTCGCGGTTGGTAGATAAGCAGCTATCCCCAATGGACTAATTCCTATTTAGGTATCAGCATTATGGTAGGCAACCCAGACTTTATATTACCTGGCTTTAGTTCCGATCAAGCTCCTGAATTTCAAGAGCTAGAAAGCCCCGAAGGTGAATTACATCTCCGGTTTTTCGTGCCTTCGGGAACCGAATTTGCTTTACCAGCAATGGGCATTCGCGAGGTGCTTTCCCCGGCTCCAGATCGGATGACACCGATTCCCAATGTTTCGCCCTTACTTTTAGGTACTCTAAATATGAGGGGTCGAGTGATTTGGGTGGCGGATTTAGGTCAATTTTTGGGCGACCAAGTACCTTTAAATACAGATAGACAAGAGATTCCAATTATTGCAGTTGAAGATCAAGACACTATATTAGGGTTAGCGGTAGATCGCATTGTCGGTATGCACTGGCTTGATGTGGAACAACTGCATACCCAACCCGCCGCTCCTGACGGCATGATGCCATTTCTCCGAGGAGAATGGCTATTGGGTGATGGGGGAGATCAGGCTCTTAGGCTCCTCGACCAAGTGAAAATTTTGCGATCGGCGCGATGGGCAGCATGAAATCTGAATTTAAAATTTTAATGGGCAATGGGAGCGGCAAATGGCAATAACTATAGACTTTGAGCAAGAGTATCAGCGGGCAGAAGTGGCATACGGAGAAGGCAACTACGATGAAGCTGCCAACTTGGTTTATCAGTTAGTGGAAAATTTCCCCGAAGATCCAAGCGCTCGCTTGCTTTGCGGACACATCTACTGCTATGGCCTGCAACAGTATGATGTGGCACGGGAACAGTATATGGTGGTACTTAGCTTGACGGACGATCCGGGCTTTGTCGAACACGCTAATAATGGAATTGCTTATGCGGAGCAATTTACGGCGGAAAGTCCTGCTGAGAATTTTGAGACATTTTCTGAAGATATAGACTTAGAAATGTACGCTGGTTTGTCAGGAGAAGGCGATTTAGAAGAACCTGATTTGTCAATTTTTGGCGGTAATGACCAGACTTTTCCTCTCGCTGGTCAAGCAGAAATGGAGTTGACCGATCCCGATCTAACAGGAGCAATGGGGCTTTTGGGATTAGAGTTGGAAGATAATAATTTAGAAAATTATGTCAATGATGCAGAATTCTTAAATCCCTTTGATTCTTCATCTCCTTTTAACAGTGGCGAGAGTGAAGCAATGCCGGCATATTCCTCTGGGGATCTGGATGCAGGATTGGAGTTAGGAGGGTTAGATTTTGAAGATGAAGGTATGGAGTTAGCTGATACACAGTTAACTTTTGCCCCGCAAAGTAATAATTTAAGTCCGGCAAAAGAAACTAAAAAGGCAGATTTGTCGGTGGGTGGAAGCAAATCTAAACAGTTAGAAAAATCAAAGTTTGCGCCACCCGATCCGAGTTTAGATTTGGGGGATTTTATACTTGATGATATGGGGGCGGGAGCGGAAGATTTTGATGAGATGTTTGCGCCATTGGAGTTACCGGACGATCTGAATTTTGATGATGCTGAACCGGTAACTGAGAAGGTGGCAAAATCTAAGACTGCTTCGATGTCTGGGGATTTAGGGGCAACTGATTCTGCATATTCAATGTCGAAGGAAACTTCACCATTTAGAGAGCCATCATCAAGTGGGAGTTCTAAAACCAATCGACAATTGGGTAATCGTGAGTCTGGTTTGGATTTAGGGAAGGGTAGTAATTTTTCAGTTGCAGAAGATGAAACTTTGTTGATGGGAGATGCCCGGAATCAGGCTGAGGCTGCCAGTAATGCGAGGCGATCGAAAACGGAGTTAAATGCTTTTAAGCCGGAGGGTCAGAGTAGTTCTACTGCCCGTCAAAACTCGCAAGAAAATGGGTTTAATATGCCGGAGAGTTTCGATCTGGATGAATTTGATGATAATGCCTTTGCTGATTCTTTTACGTCGGATAATGATTTACCGTCCCGCTCCTTTGGGATGGCGGGTCCAGACAGTGACTTTCCCACCACACCAAATCCGCCAAATGGTCGAGCCGACTGGATAGATGACTTTGATGAGTTTGGTGATGTGGGCAATATCCCTGATTTTGATATCTCTGATGATGCTAATAGCTCTCTGCTTACAGGGAACAGTAATGGTTTTGGCGGGATGACGGGGACGGTAGTGGGTTCGACTACTAGCAATCTGGATTTTGGGGATAACAGTGATGGTTCAGCAATTCGGGATGATGAGATTTTTAATATTGCGGGAACTCCAGAGTCGGTATCGAGTTTTACTCCAACTGAAGAACATATTGATGCCACAGTTACGGTGGAGCAGGGTGGGTTAGCTTTCTTAGAGAATGCGCCCTTGATGACTAAGCAGTTATATACCGCGATCGGTACGGGGCTGATTTCTTTAGTGACAGTGGCAATGGTGACTAATTTTGCTTCTTATCAAGCTAGACAGCAAAATAAGCCAGAAGTGATTGGCTATCTACGCCAAACAGGTTGGGTGATGACGGCGGCGGCTGGTTTTACTAGCTTTTTAACGGCTTGGGGTTTAGGGCATTTAGTTGCTAAACAGGTGAGTCAATCTACTAAGGATTTGCAACTTCAGTTTGATTCTATATCTCAGGGGAATTTGGAGGCTCGCGCTACTGTTTATGCGGAGGATGAATTTGGTAAAATGTCGGCTAAATTCAATCACATGGCTAAGGTGATTCTAACTACAACTAGCGATGCTAGGAGAAAAGCGGACGAACAGGAACAGGCGAAGGAAGACTTGCAACGTCAAGTGATTCGGCTGTTAGATGACGTAGAAGGAGCCGCACGGGGGGACTTGACGGTGCAGGCGGAGGTGACGGCAGACGTATTGGGAGCCGTAGCTGACTCGTTTAACTTAACGATTCAAAACCTACGGGAAATTGTGCATCAGGTGAAACAGGCGGCGCGGGATGTGAGCACGGGGGCTTCGGCGAGTTCTACTTTTGCTCAGGGTTTGTCTTCTGATGCTCTACGGCAAGCTGAGGAGTTGGCGGCGACTTTAAATTCTGTGCAAGTCTTGACAGATGCGATTCAACGGGTGGCCGAAAGTGCTCGCGAAGCGGAGGAAGTGGCGCGGGGTGCGTCGGCTAGTGCGCTGAAAGGGGGTGAGGCAGTGGAACGCACGGTGGCGGGGATTTTAGAAATTCGGGAAACGGTAGCAGAAACTACGCGAAAAGTCAAGAGGTTAGCGGAAGCTTCTCAAGAAATTTCTAAGATTGTGGCTTTGATTGCGACGATCGCTTCACGGACAAACTTACTGGCGTTGAATGCTAGTATTGAAGCAGCGAGGGCGGGTGAAGCGGGACGAGGGTTTGCGATCGTGGCGGATGAGGTGCGACAGTTAGCGGACAGATCCGCGAAGTCTCTCAAAGAAATTGAGCAAATCGTGATGCAAATTCAGAGTGAGACGGGGGCGGTGATGACGGCGATGGAAGAGGGGACTCAGCAGGTAATTGAGGGGACGCGGTTGGCGGAGCAGGCGAAGCGATCGCTAGAAGATATCATTCAGGTAACGAACCGAATTGATGTGCTAGTGCGATCGATTACTTCTGATTGCGTCGAACAAAACGAGACAGCGAGGGCGGTGGCTCAAGTTATGCAGGCTGTGGAGTTGACGGCCCAAGAAACCTCTCAAGAATCGCAACGGGTTTATGGTTCCCTACAAAACTTGGTAGGCGTTGCACGAGACTTGTTAACATCAGTAGAACGTTTCCGGGTAGAAACTGCGGAAAGGCAATAAATTGGTTAACTGTTATTGGTTAACAGTTAACAGTTAACGGTTAACGGTTAACAGTTAACAAATAACAGTTAACAAATAACAGTTAACAAATAACAGTTAACAAATAACAGTTAACAAATAACAGTTAACAAATAACAAATAACCAATAACAAATAACAAATAACTGAAAATTATGCTACCGGAACAACAACAGAGAATCATGGGTTACTTTATTGAGGAGGCAAAAGACCACCTCAATACCATAGAACAAGGATTGTTAAACTTACAATCGACGATCGAAGATGCAGAATTAGTTAATGAAGTATTTAGGGCGGCTCACTCAGTCAAAGGCGGAGCCGCAATGTTAGGACTGAGTAGTATTCAGCAAACTGCCCACCGTCTTGAAGATAGTTTTAAAGTTCTTAAAGAGTGCGAAGGCATTCAAGTAGATCAGAAATTAGAATCATTTTTCTTGCGGGTTTTCGATACCATGAAAGCTCTGATCGAACAGCTATCCAGTCCCTTTGGTTTAACAGAAGAAACAGCAGATATGATGCTTTCGGAAGTTGAACCAGTATTTGAAGAACTCAACAAACACCTAGCAGAAATAGTCAAAAAAAGTGGTGGTGTTTGGGAAGCAACGGCCTTACACGAACCAGAAAAAGAAATGGTTGTTGCTGGTGTAACGGGAAAATCTCGAAATTTGTCAGTAGCGGCGGTTGGCGGCCAGAAAAAACAAAAACGAGCCAAAGAAGAAAGTGCTTTGGGGTTAATTTTCCGTTCAGATGTCACAGAACAAATGCGTTTAATGCTGCAAGCATTTAAACAGCCAGAAAGTACCCAAAGCCGTCAAGAACTATATAAAATTTGCCGCGTTTTTAAAGCTGCAAGTTCACAATTTGAACTGCAAAATTGGGTAGAATTAATAGCAATAGTAGAAAGAGCGATCGCCAATCCTGAAAATACCTATCGCACTCTCGCTCCCATAGTCATTAAAAATATCAAACAAGCACAAGAACTGGTAATTGCAGGTCGGGAAACTGAAATAGTCCCAGGAGAAAATCTGATCGCCTTGTTACCTCCAGAACCGGATCTCGAAACATCAGACAGCGAATTAGAAGACTTATTAGCCTTCACAGAAGATGCTCCAGAAGGTGAAACTACAGATACAGGAATTTGGAATTTAGACGGTGTTGAATTAAATGTCGAAGAGTTAGAAACAGAATCAGAAACAGCTAATGAATATGGCATAGATAACTCTACGGATCTTGATGAAATATTCCAAAAAGTAGAGAGCAGCAGTACAAATTTTGAATGGGGAGATGCTGGTGGTGGCTATCAGCAAACTATGATTCAGTTTGATGACGGGACAGTATTTGGAGCGCCAGATCAAGAAACAGTTTCTTTCAAAGGATCTCACAGAACAGGCCCAGAAGTAGGAATTGCTGAACTCAATACCTTAGCTGACTTATTTGAAGGTGAAACCCCAGAGCTTGAAGGTGCTTGGGAAGAAGCAGAAGAGATTCCAGAAATTACTAACGGCGCACAAATTGGTTTACCAAACGTAGAAGAAGATAACTCCAGTGACTTTACAGACCTACTATTTGATGCTCAAGAAATTGGTCAAGGATTAAATAGTAATGCAGAAGAAGACCTTGCCAACTTGTTTGGCGGCGATTTCATGTTGCCAGAAGAGTCAAGAGAAACAGAGAAAATATCCCCAGCTATAGCAGCACAAAATGAAACCTCCAGAGTGAATAACCAAGCCTTAATAGATGACTCAGACTTGAGCGATCTCTTAGGAATTGCTGAAAGTAGTGAAGCTGACAATAACACGCTAGAATTAGAATTTACAGACGGAGAACTAACAGATAATACCTTAGCAACTATGTCACCGAATCTGGATTTGGATAGCGAATCTATGTACGGACACGGCACTGCCTTATCCCTACCAGAATCCCTGGATTTACCGTCAGGGTCTGAAGCTGAATCGCTAGATTTAAACGTAGAAAGTGAAGACTTAGAAGCTCTATTTGGCGATTTATCAGCTTTGAGCGAAGCAGAAGAATCAATAACTATGGATAATATTGAGTCGGCTGGGGAAGATTCTGATTTCGATCAATTATTTGGTGCTGAGAATGAGTTGAATGATAACGGAGAAACGGAATCTGTAACTAATTGGCTAAATTTAGCAAGTGCCAATATTTCGGAGTTGCCAAGTTTAGATCCATTGGAGGAAAATATTGATTTATCTGAATGGGAAGGATTGGAGATAACAGAATCGGTGGCGATCGAATCATCTAACAATGAATCTGAAGAGGATGGTCTTCAATCTTTCTTGGATGAAATGGAATTAGTAGCCGCAGGAGAAAACGTTGAAGAAGAAACAGAGAATTTTGAGAACCCAGAGACAATGGATTTTGCATTAGATTTAGAAATGGAAAACGAGCTTGAAGAATTATCTGCCATTGATGTAGATGATAACGAAGAAATCTTAGCAGCACCGGACTGGTTGGATACAGAAATGGATGCTTTAGAAGAACTGACAACTTTAGAGTCAACAGATATAGCGGGAGAATTGACCAACAGCCAACTAAGTCATCGTCCAGAAACAGAAAGCTTAAACGATCTATTGGACTCTCAAGACGCTCAAGCTTGGATGAATGCAGAAGAAGAGATTAATTCATATTCTTCTGCCGAATCCATAGTATTAGCTAATGATGAAGAAAATGACGATGACTTTGCTGATTTAGAGGCAATGTTGGATATTGAAGATAGCGATAGTAATAACATTTTGCTATCAGATTCATCCGAGACGAAAGAATCAGATGTTTTCTCGGAATTAGAGGACTTACTAATAGAGCCAGAGGCACAAACAGCGGTAGAAGAAACTCCCCCTACGCCTAGTAAAGTAACTGTTGTAGCGGAAACTGGGGAAGATAATGAGGACGAATTTGGTGATTTAGGATCGCTGCTGTTGGATCATCCAAAAGGGCAAAATGGTAGTCGTGAAACTGCCGTAGCTCAGGGAAATCGCAATACGGCTCGGCCGAATCGTCGCTCCTTTGAACAGACAATGCGCGTGCCGGTTAAGCAGTTAGATAACCTCAGTAACCTGATGGGTGAATTGGTGGTTAATCGTAATAGTTTGGAACAGGATCAAGAGCGGATGCGACAGTTTTTAGATAACTTGCTGCATCAGGTGTCTTTGTTGTCGGAAGTGGGGGCGCGAATGCAGGATCTTTATGAGCGATCGCTGTTAGAAATTTCCTTACTGGCAACTCGCCAAGCTCACCGCAATACTTGGCATTCTGAACCTTCTCAAAATAACGATCATAGTAGTAGCAATCGTTTTGGTTTCTCGGATATTGAGTTAGATAGATTTACTCCTTTCCACAGTCAATCTCAAGAGATTATTGAGTTAATTGTGCGAGTGCGAGAGTCGGCGGCGGATATTGAATTTTTAGTAGATGAAGCCGATCAAGTGACTCGGCAATTGCGACAGGTGACAACGCAATTACAGGAGGGTTTAACTAGGGCGCGGATGATGCCTTTTGCTCAGACAGCCGATCGCTTACCTCGTGCGGTGCGAGATATTTCCATTAAGTGCGGCAAACAAGCTCAATTAATAGTTGAAGGGAAAGATACTCTGATTGACAAAATGATTTTGGAGCAGTTGTACGATCCGATGACTCACTTGGTTAATAATGCGATTACTCACGGAATTGAAACTCCTGATGTGCGATCGGCGGCGAAAAAGCCGGCGGTAGGTAAGATTACAATTCGGGTATTTCATCAAGGAAATCAAACGGTGATTTCTGTTTCTGATGATGGTGCGGGAATCGATCCGCAAAAAGTTAAAGCGAAAGCAATTAAACAGGGGTTAGTGACTGCGGCTCAAGCTCAAAAAATGTCTCGCTCTGATGTTTATGATTTGCTATTTATGCCGGGATTTAGTACCCAAGAAACGGCGACGGAGTTTGCAGGGCGTGGCGTGGGAATGGATGTGGTGCGGACTAGCTTATCGGAAATTCGAGGGAGTATTACGATCGATTCAACGATTGGTAAAGGGACGGTGTTTACAATTCGCTTACCTTTGACGTTGAGTATTTCTAAGGCGCTTTGTTGTATTAGCGATCGCGCTCGAATTGCTTTCCCAATGGATGGGGTAGAAGATATGATCGATGTCCCCCGCGAACAGGTGCAGGTAGGGGCTGATGGTCAGCATAGTATAGAGTGGCGGGGTTCAATGCTCCCGTTCCGTCATTTGCGGGAGTTGTTGGGTTATAACCGCTATTTGGGACGGGGTAGCGTTTATGGGTTTAATTCTGATGATGATATGATTTCCGTCATTGTATTGCGTACTGCTGGGACATTTTTGGCGGTACAGGTGGATCAGGTGTCGACGGAACAGGAAATTGTGATTAAGCAGTTGGAAGGCCCAGTGCCAAAGCCTGTGGGGATTGCGGGGGCGACGGTGTTGGGGGATGGGCGAATTGTCGCGATCGCGGATGTATTGGAGTTGATTGATTTAGCTACGGGAAGACTGAGTAAGGAGGCCGGAGGAGCTTTCTGGGATGAAAATAGTGCTACTCCACCGGCTGAGGCTCCCCCTGATAAGAATGAGCCAACTGTGTTGATTGTGGATGATTCGATTACAGTGCGATCGCTGCTTTCAATTACTTTTGAGAAAGCAGGATATCGAGTTGAAGAAGCTCGCGATGGTAAAGAAGCTTGGGAAAAACTCAAGTCTGGTTTGCCTTGCGACATCGTTTTCTGCGATATTGAAATGCCTCGGATGGATGGTTTGGAATTATTATCGCGGATGCAAAAAGACTCGACTTTGTGTGAATTACCGATCGCGATGTTAACAAGTCGTGGAGCCGATCGACATCGGCAAATGGCTTATAGTTTGGGAGCGCGAGGCTATTTTACTAAGCCTTATTTGGAAGAGCATTTACTTGATGCAGCTTCTCGGATGCTGAAGGGTGAAATCGTTGGGGCTCCAGTGGCCGCTGGCGCTTAACGAAGGAAGAAGGAAGAAGGAAGAGGGAAGAAGGAAGAGGGAAGAAGGAAGAGGGAAGAGGGAAGAAGCATTCCGGCTGATGATTTATTGGTTATAAGCAGAGATTAATTACCGGAATGCTTTGCCCCTACGGTTTTACCTTAGTTATAGTTCTAATTATGGCTCATATAGGTAATTGGTAATGCGTAAGCCCTAAAAGTGTTATAATCATCAAGAGTGCTTTTATCGTATTGTTTTTTGATAAAGAATCAAGGAGAATTATCGAGTGATTATTACTTCACAGGAAATTGCACAATTTCGCTCTCAATTAGCTGATTATACCGAAGCATTGAAAGCATTAGATATAATTGAAGATTGCGAAGGAGACGTAGAAGATGCCGCAATATCTATGGCAATTCAAGTCGGTCAAGAACCTAACACTTCTGATAATTGGTTGTCAAGTTTAGCCAAAAGATGCCGCGTTATTGCTTGCGAACAAGACGCAAAGGAAGAATTAGCTAAGGGACAACTAAAAGTGGCTGTAGAATCTTTAATAGAAGCCAAACTTTGCCCCGAAATTTTGGCGACTCCCGTAGCTATTTATGTGTTAAAAACTGGAGTTAATTTTTTTTGTGAACCCCTTGAGTATAAAATTTGATTACACGATTTAAAAATGAAACTAGAACTATTTTTAAGACATTTAGAAAATCCCCAAATTTACTATCCTCAACTGGCTAAAGTTACGGGAGGTGTCACAGCTTCTATTTTATTTTTACAAGTTTTTTACTGGCAATCCCAATTAGCTAATTCCCAAACCTGGGTAAAAGTTACAATTGAAGATATTGAACTAGAAACTGGTTTAAGTACAATAGAGCAAGAAGTCGCTAGATGTCAACTGCTAGAACGATTTTTACTTAAGGAAAAATTGTTGAGCAGCAATATCTTAGAACTTTGGGTAGACATTGATGCTTTTGAGGGAAAATTAAATCATATTTTTCTGGCTAAATCCTCAGATACAATAGTCAAGAATCGCGGCGAGATTAAGCATCATCCTGTAGAAATAGTTAATCAGTCTTCCACCTCAAATTTCACCATCAAAACTGATAAATTTTTTGGTCAACCTCGCCAGCAAACTATAGTAAAAGTTACGCCTAATTATAAATTTAACGGCCCTTGGCAGTGTGACGAACAATTCGAGGAATTTCAGCGCACTTTATTAGAATATTTTAAGATGCAGGGATTTACTTATCCTTCTCGCTGTGTATTTTATGAAATTGACAATATGACAAAAGGTATTATTTCCCCATTGTGGGATGATTTTATCTCAGGAAATCCTTTAGGTTCTAGTCAGAAAGTTAAGCGTGATTGGGAAATTGAAGCGGGTGTACCTTATCCAGCTTTTGAAGAAGAAAGGATACAGTATTATATTCACAAAGGGGAACCATTGGAACAGGCAGTTTTAAAGGCTAGATCTGACTTAAGAAATCCCGTTTTAGGTCGCGATTTGTGGGAGGGATTTTTGAGAAAATGCGATCGCATTGCTGATGATGCGATTAAAGCTAAAAATCTGGGAATAGAAACACCTTATCTGCCACCTTCTTTTACCGATAAACCTCAAATCACGAAAGAAAGTGTGATTAAGAAATTGGGAATTATCGCCCCCCAATTTTCCTTAGAGTCATCAAATTCTAATATGCTCTTAGAGGAAACTTTATCACAGCAGGAAATAAAGGAACAAGCATCGCTGTCAGTCGATGAAATTCCTAGTATTGCTTCTTTGCAGGATGCCTGTAAAACTCCTATTGGGAGAAATATGATTGAAAATTTAATTGCTAAAAATCCAAATTGGGGTTATGAAATGGTTGATGGTGAAGTGATAGAATCAATTCCTTTTTAGAGGTGATTATGAAGCAAATAAGTGATATTAATCCTTTGGATTTGGGCGGGGAACCTCTTGCTGAGAAAGCCAGAGCAAAGTTGCGCCGAGAGAGATTTGAACAAGAAAAAGAAAATGGCTATCAACTGTTAGTTGAACTCTGCTATTTAGGTGAGTATGATATGGCGAAGCAACTGGCTAATAAAAATCAAAAATGGGGTTATCAAATAGTTGACGGGGTGGTGATGGATCGGATAGATTAGTATTACAATTTAATATTAGGTTAAATGATGACTACTCTTAATGCTAGAAACCTTACTCTCAATGAAGTTCGTCATTTTTTTAATTTCCAAGAAAAGTTTAATAACACCGACAAATTTTCTACCTTATTAATGCTGGAACCTCTTAGCGAAATTGAACAGCAAGAACTTGTCATAATCCGCTTCTTAAAGCTATTTGTAAGCTATAAAACCCATTTGGTATCTATTAGTATAAAGTTAATTGAGAGAGATTTGAGAGAGCATGATGAAACCCAGTAGCGCTGACCTTGCTACTGGGTTTCGGGTTACTGCCCATTTGCACACGCTTAAACGTTTAAGTCACGGGTTGAAAACGATAGCATCGCGCTCTACCAGTTGAGCTACCCCCCATTGTTGGTTGAGGGGGCTGGATATGAGCCAGCAACCTCGATGATGTCTAATTGCCCAGACATTTGTTTATGCGATCGACAGTGAATGCTAAGTTTAGAGTGATAGTTTGCTGCTGAAATTGTACGAACGCTGCCTCAACCAGTTGGGCTACCTCGCTGCATAGCGAGGGTGGGATTTGAACCCACACTGTCACGTTTGTACGGTTGAGATTAAAGTTTGAGTTTAAGCTTGTACTCTATTTAATAGCTTAAACCAAAAGTGTAAAAAAAGCAAGCAATTAACTAAACAAATATTGCAAAATGCGATCGCCAATTCTCAATTCTTCCGCCTCAGTATTATTAGCTTCCTCACGGGCAAACTTAACAGCTTGCTGCAACTTTTCCAGCCTTTCCAATAACTCATTCACCCGTTGCGCGGGTAGCGATCCTGAAAATTTTACCGTCCGCCAATAGCCAACAGTAATATCTTCATAATAGACCTCTACTTGCGCTGGATGATGTTCCGTAGCCTGCGCTTTAACGTGGTTACGAGGAGCCTTAAAAGTCTTTAAAGTTTGAATTGGTTCTGTTGCCCAACAGTCGGCAGAAGCATCAAAATTCCAAGTTTCTGAAGCTTCCAAAATTGGCAATTTTTTAATAAATGCCTGTAAATCTGTTAGCTGCTTTTCCAGAAATAATAAATAGCTTACAGGCGCTTGAGTTAACAAAGTTTGACCATCCACCACGACATCAGCGCGAGCGCGGCAATTTGTCCAATCCTTAGTTGCTACTACATCAAAGAGTTTAGTCAAAATTTCAGTGGTTTTGCGGATAATTTCTTCCGCCTTTACTTCAACTTTTTTTGACTCAGGAGGAAACTGTTCTCCCTCTTCATCTTTAGGCCGATAAGTGCGCGAAATTCCTGCCAATAATGCTGGCTTTTGCAGGGCTCTTTGTGCCTCAGCTAATTCTTGAATAGAACGGCTTTTGATGCCTTTTTCAATGGCGATAATTTGGTTTAGGCGTGCCATAAGACATGAATTCTGAGTTATGTATTATTTTTGTAGTATAGTACATTTTTAGGGGATTGTCTACTGATCATTGGTGTCAACTTAGGCTCAAACCCTTAGTCCGCCAGGGGTTAAAACCCCTGTCTCAAAGCTAAAGTCCTCTTAAGAGGACTAATGAATTTAACAATTTTCTTCAGTCCTCTGAGCGAGGACTTTAGCTATTAGACAGGGACTTTAGTCCCTGGCGGGATTTTGGCTTAAGTTGACACCAATGGTCTACTGATACTTTACTAAATTTGCGTAGGCGAAGCCAGCCGGAGGCCTCGCTATTTCCCTACAATCGTCTCTTTGAGGAAGCTCTATCAGATAGCTGCTCAATGTTACCCATGTTTTCCCCTTGATAAGTCTTGATTATCTAGCAAACCTATCGATCTCATTTGATTTTATTGCGTTTTCCTTCTTCCTTCTTCCTTCTTCCTTCGGCTATAGCTCAAAATTGCGGTTTAAAATTGCCGCAAAAAGCGCAAATCGCTAGTATAAACTCGACGAATATCGTCAATTTTATGCAGCACTTGAGCAAAACGTTCCACACCAAAACCCGCTGCAAATCCAGTATATTTCTCTGGATCGTAACCTACGGCTTTTAATACATTAGGATCGACTACACCGCAGCCTAAAACTTCTAGCCAACGTCCTTGCCATTGTAAATCAACTTCTGCTGAAGGTTCTGTAAAAGGGAAATAACTAGCGCGGAAACGAATCGGTAAATCTTGCCCAAACATTTGCCGTAAAAATTCCTTAATTGTCCCTTTTAAGTCGGTAAATGTTAACCCTTCATCAACGGCTAAAAGCTCAATTTGATGGAAGACAGCCGCATGAGTAGCATCGACTGTATCCCGGCGATAAACGCGACCGGGAGCGACAATTCGGATGGGCGGTTGATGATTTTCCATGTAGCGAATTTGCACGCTGGATGTGTGAGTTCGCAGTAGTTTTCCGTCGGGTAAATAGAAGGTGTCCTGCATATCCCGTGCGGGGTGATCTGGGGGTGTATTTAAGGCTTCAAAGTTGTAGTAATCTGATTCTATTTCTGGTCCAGTAGCGACAGTATAACCCAGACCAATGAAGATATCTAAAGCTCGGTCTATTACACCATTTAAGGGATGAATTTTACCTTGGGGACGGTAAACTCCAGGCATAGTAACATCAATAGTTTCTGCTGCGAGTTTGGCTTGAATTTGGGCTGATTGTAGGGTGGTACGTTTGTTGTCTAATTCAGTGGCGATCGCTTCTTTTACGACATTAGCGATCGCGCCTACTTTGGGTCGCTGATCTCCAGGTAATTTGCCCATGCTACCTAAAATTTGCGACAATTGACCTTTTTTACCAAAGTAACCGATCCGCAATTGTTCAAGTTGTTCGAGAGTTTGGGAACTGGCGATCGCGCTTTCTGCTTCTTCGCGCAGCGTTTGTAATTGGGTTTCTAGGTCATTTAGCTGAGTAGTCATCTTTCCTGGGATCTGTTAAATTTTGCAGCCACCATCATTTTAGCGTAACTTGTCCCTAATATTGTAGTAAAATATTTCTCAAAGGATCGATCGTCAATCACCTATCAACATTTAACCCGTAAAAACCATGCCAGAAATCATTACTGCCGTTTACGAAAATGGGGTTTTGCGTCCCATAAATTCTGTCACCTTGAGTGAGGGTCAAACTGTGCGGCTAAAAATTGTGCCGGAAGTATTATCAACAGGGGAAAAAAGTGATGTTGATGCAGGAGTAATGAGTTTACCACCTAAGTATGGTCAAGTCGATCGAGCCGAATTAGCGCGGCGCGAACAAGATAGAAAACTGGTGAAAATTGAGGGTAAACCTCTATCAGAAACCATCATTGAGGATCGCGGATCATGGTAAATGCTTACTTTCTGGATACCAGCGCGTTAGTCAAACGTTATATTGCTGAAATAGGTAGTAATTGGGTTAAAGGTATTACTAATCCAACTGCTTAGTAATGACTTGACAATATCTCAGATTGCTTGGGTGGAAGTCCTTAGCGCTCTGTCCCGCCGTCAAAGGGAGGGAAGTTTATCTGCTGATGATTTTAACTCGGTTTTCCAAGACTTTCGCATTGATTTTGATAGTCAATACCGAGTAATTGAAGTTGACCAATCGCTAATTCAAAGTGCAGGTGAACTGGTTATTCAACACCCATTACGGGCATACGATTCTATGCAATTAGCATCAGCTATGCGGGTTCAATCAATATTATCTCAGATGTCCAATATTCAACTAATTTTTCTTTCTGCCGATCTTCGTCTGCTCAATATTGCTCAGTCTCAAGGGTTGGTTACTGATAATCCTAATAATTATCCCTAGAAGCGCAATGGGATTTATCAACATTAGGCAGGCGAATGTATATAATTGTAACAAAAAACTGTATTTTGCATAAAGTAGCAGAGGGCTGGCGATAGAAAATATAGCAGCAAATAGTCACCACGAATAAATATCTATAATTGTAGTAGCGAATGAAAGTCGCTCAGTAGTAAAATTATAGATGTTTCCAAGAGCGTCTAATGCTGCGGCGAATTTGAGTTTGGGGTGCATCTAGGCGATCGCAGATTTTTTTACGATTTTTTTTACAAAGTGCGATCGCAGTTAATGATAACTCAATCAAATCCAGTCAAATCCACATTTAGAAGCAAAAACAATGGCATTACAACCTAACGTAGAAAATGGCATATCTCGGTTAATTGGCGATAACACTGCTGAAAATATTAACCTTTCTACCGGTCAACTCACAAATTTCCCAGGCGGTGCATTTGTACTTGGTGGAAATGATACAGTACAAGGCTCCACTGATAGTGAAATGATCGGCGGAAATAGTGGGGAAGATAGTCTTTTAGGTGGCTCAGGTAACGATACTTTGATGGGTGGAAAAGAGGGAGATTTCGTAGATGGACAAGGTGGTAACGATCTAGTTCGAGGCGATTTAGATGCCGATACCGTCAGGGGTGGAGAGGGGAATGATAGTTTATTTGGTGGAAGAGGAAACGATCTACTTTTTGGCGATCTTGGAGATGATTTTATTTCAGGCGATCGCGACACTGATACACTCACTGGCGGCGGTGGAAAAGATACTTTTGCCCTCATAAGTAATGGAGGAATTGACATCATTACCGACTTTGAAAATGGAGTTGATTTAATTCAGCTACCCAGTGGTGTAAATAGTGTTAGCCTGCAAAGTAGTGGCGCTAATACTCTGATTGCAGATAGTGTAACCGGAGAAGTTTTTGCTCAACTAAATAATGTTGTAGCTTCTAGTTTAACAAGTGCTAGTTTTGTGAGTGCGAGTTCGACTTCACAAACAGGAAATAGTACAACACCTGAAAATTTAGAGTTTATTAATCGGGTAGTAGAACTTACTAATATAGAGCGTAGTAAGTTAGGCTTACCCGCACTGAAAGCCAATACTACCTTAGCTACAGCCGCACAAAATCATACCCAAAATATGGCAGTTCAAGACTTTTTTAGTCACACCGGAAAAGATGGTTCTTCTCCTACTAATCGGGTACAATCTGTGGGTTATAATGGTGTAGCTGGAGAAAACATTGCGGCGGGTTCCACTACCCCCGAAGATGTCTTAGTGCAATGGATGAATAGTGCAGGTCATCGTGCTAATATTCTGAATGCTGATTATAAGGAGATTGGTGTGGGTTACTACTTTTTAGCGAATGATACCGGTAGCGTTAATTATAACAGGTATTGGACGCAGGTTTTCGGGATTCCTACTGGTAGTTAATCGTTGAGATAACTTTTCCTTAAAACTGCCTTCTGGGTAGTAAAAATTTACCCAGAAGAGCATTTATGATTATAATGATTAACTAAGATTTGTTGAAACATCAAAAATTTATGAGCCGCCCCTATCCTGCTAGACTAAGTGCCAAACTTTTTAAATCGACTTGTACCACAATACTAGCACCTTTACTAGCCCTAACTTTTGGATGTTCGCCCAACTATCCACCCAACACCTTAGCAACATCTTCCTCTACCAAAATTCCCATTAAAACTCAATCTCCTAACTCTATTCTCACTCAAAATTTAAACAAAACTAAGAAATTTGTAGCGGCAAATTCCTGTTCTCAAAACGATCCATTTTATGAAGCAGTAAATTTTGCTAATAAAGCCGCTAATTTAACTCAAACTGCCAAATCAAAAGCCGAATGGGATGAAGTTGCTGGCTATTGGGTGCAAGCAGTCGCCTGGATGCAAGCAGTTTCTCCTAATAGTCCAAAACGCGCATTTGCTGAGAAAAAAGTTATCGAATATATGAGATATCTTAATTATGCTCAACAGCAAGCTACAACTGTGCGATCGCAGGTTAATTCTGCTTCTTTTAGTAGCGATATTTTGGATCGACAATTACAACTTTATTTATCATATATCGCTGCCGTTGGACCGCCTGATATTCTCATAGTTGGTAGTTCCCGTGCCTTGCAAGGTGTCGATCCTAGACAGTTACAACAATCTTTAGCTGCCATAGGTTATGGCGGATTAACTGTCTTTAATTTTGGGGTAAATGGTGCAACTGCCCAAGTTGTTGAGTTTCAATTGCGAAAACTTTTAACACCGCAACAATTGCCACAAATGATTATTTGGGCAGATGGTGTAAGGGCTTTTAATGATGGTCGAATCGATCGAACTTTTAACGCGATCGCGACTTCTGAAGGTAATAAAATGTTAGCCAACGGTATTCGTCCGCAACTCTCAGAAAATGAGCCCAAAAATCCCCGTATCTGTTATAGATTTCCCCGGTTTTGTCAAGCTAATTTTCCCGATCGACATTTGGTCAATATATCTGTAGAGACGAAACATTCCGACCTAAAATCTCTACTTATAAACAATAAACTTATAACCAATAACTTATCTGCCGGAATGCTCCCAGCACAGAATCTTTTGCCAGAATTAGAAAATACAATTGATGCTCATGGTTTTTTAGGTTTATCCAACCGTTATAATCCCGATACTTATTATCAGAATCGACCTTTAGTTTCTGGTAGTTATGATGGCGATTATAATAACTTCAATCTGGGAGGAAGACAGATAAAATCGTTGATTTCAATTGCTAATTTTGCTAAAATTCGGAAAATCCCGCTAATTTTTGTTAACTTACCTTTGACAGAGGATTACTTGGACTCAGTACGATCGATATCCGAGGAGAAATTTCGCCAAAGAATGCAAATTTTAGCACAACAAAATGGCTTTATTTTCCGAGATTTATCCCAACTATGGCCAACGCGAAATGATTATTTTGTTGACCCCAGCCATCTAAATCGTTACGGCGCGATCGCAGTTTCAGAGGAACTTGTTATTGACTGGGATATTCCTTGGCCGATGCCGCGACAAAAAGGGGGTGAATCCACATTCCATAATTCTTAAATTAGGTTGAGAAATTTTGATCTTTCTGACTTAAATGTGCTTAAATTAATTAAGACATAATTAGTGAATGTTTTTCAATTCTAAGAAATGACAAAAACAGATAAATCTATTCGCACTCTAGCAGTTGACATCGGTGGCAGCGGCATCAAAGTCATGGTTTTAGATGAAGATGGGCAACCGATTACGGAACGTGGGCGAGTAGAAACGCCTCAACCCCCTAAACCAGAACCCGTATTAGCCGCGATCGCATCTTTAGTTACCGAACAAGGCGAATTTGACCGGATATCAGTTGGTTTCCCTGGCGTAGTTTCTAATGGTATCACTAAAACGGCCGTAAATTTAGACCCAGATTGGGTAGAATTTGACTTAGCAAATACCCTCAAAGATCGCTTAGGAAAACCTGTGAGAGTTGTCAATGATGCTGATATGCAAGGAATGGGAGCAATTTCTGGTAAAGGTGTGGAATTAGTCATTACTTTGGGTACTGGTTTTGGTTCTGCTCTATTTGTTGATGGTAAATTAGTACCTAATTTGGAAGCCGGACATCATCCATTTCGTAAAGGAGAAACTTACGAACAACAATTAGGGCGTGTTGCCTTAGATGAAGTAGGTCAAAAAAGGTGGAATCGTCGCCTTGAAAAAGCAATTGCGATCCTTTTAAATTTGTTTAGTTGCGATTGTCTTTATCTGGGTGGTGGAAATACTAAAAAAATCACATTTGAGTTACCGCCCCGTGTTACAATTGTACCTAATGTCAGTGGCTTATTAGGAGGAATTGCTTTGTGGCGTGATGAGTAAATACACTGTAAAAGGCGAAGCATTTGGGTAGAAAGTCTTTAGATGCAAGCTATAAAATATCGACCCAAATGTTTCGCCATCAAAAATAGAATGCTTTTCAACTGGGAACATTGTTCATTTAATTTTGTTATTCTGCTTGTCGATTGTTAATTACCAAAACAAACTACCATGCTGCCATTTATCCGTAAAGAGTTAGCTGAATTTAGCGCCTATTCTCCCCATCCCAGCGGTATTTCAGGAGAGCCAGTTAAGTCTGAAATTATCCTCGATCGCTTAGATACTAACGAATGTCCCTACGATTTACCCGATCGATTAAAACAAAAATTAGCCGATAATTATCAGCAATTAATAGAGACAAATCGTTATCCAGATGGTAGCCACGCCACACTGAAAAACGCGATCGCCAGATACATCAACGAATCCGCCCAAGTCCCTCAAAACCTCTTAATTAACCCAGATAATATTTCCGTTGGTAATGGTTCAGATGAATTAATTAGATCCCTTTTAATTGCCACCTGTTTGTGCGATCGAGGTTCTATCTTAGTTGCCAATCCTACCTTTTCCATGTACGCCATTCTCGCTCAAACCCTCGGCATTTCCGTCGTCAGTACAGGACGAAATGAATTAAACTTTGAAATGGATTTAGCAGCAGCTAAAACCATAATTGAACAAACACAAAATCCACCAGTAAGGTTAGTTTTTGTAGTTCATCCTAATTCCCCCACCGCCAATGCTTTGACAAACAATGAAATAGAATGGCTGCGAAATTTACCAGAAAATATTTTAGCAGTCATCGACGAAGCTTATTTTGAATTTAGCCAAACTACCCTAGTTCAAGAATTGTCCCAACATCCTAATTGGATAATTTTACGCACATTTTCTAAAGCATTTCGATTAGCCGCAATGAGAGTAGGATATGCGATCGCCCACCCCGAACTTATTGCCATTCTCGAAAAAATTCGTTTACCATATAATCTTCCCAGTTTCTCCCAAGCTGCGGCTTTATTTGCCTTAACAGAAAGAGAAAGCTTACAGTCATCAATTCCCGAAATATTAGCCGAGAGAAGCAAATTAATTACCGCCTTAAATCAGCACCAAAAATTGCAAGTATGGCCAAGTGTAGCTAATTTTATTTACGCCCGGATCGAGACAAACAATCTCAATTCTCTTAATCAACAACATCAAGATTTAATGTCCAAACTTAAAAATCAAGGCACATTAATTCGGCACACCGGCGGCGGTTTACGAATTACTATCGGTACTCCCGCAGAAAATCAGCGGACAATTCAGCGAATTAACGCAATTCTTTAAAAGCATTTAAAAGCATCTATAGAATTGAAGATTTATATCGCCTATCCTAGAACTTAACTCATGCGCGAACCTAATTACATATCAGAAATTCCAATTAGCCATCGACAAGCTTATGGTCAGTTTTTTACACCTGCTTCTGTTGCCTATCTAATGGCAGAATGGGTGATGAAAGAACACCCACAAACCGTACTAGATCCGGCCTTTGGCTTAGGCATTTTTTACGATCAAATCAACCAAATTTCCCTGGATAAAAATTTACAATTTATCGGCTATGAAATCGACCAAAATATTATCAATTACCTTAACATTGATGGGAGCAAAACAAATCTAAAAATTATTAACAGCGACTACCTTGCAGCTGATATAGGGAATTTTGATGGGATTATTTGCAATCCCCCTTATATGAAATTTCAAAAATTTCGGAACAGACATGATGTATTACCTAAAATAGAGAGAAAAATTGGTAAAAAGTTAGTTGGTTATGCTAATATTGCCTCCATATTTCTTGTGAAAGCTTTACAGGAACTTAACTTAAATGGTAGATTAGCATTTATTATGCCATTAGAATTTTTTAACGCTGGTTATGGCAAAGAAATTAAAAAAAGTCTTCTGAATGATAATTTGTTAAAACAAATTATCATTTTTGCCAATGAAAAAGATATTTTTCCAGAAGCAATTACCACTGTCTGCGTATTGTTTTGTAAAAATGATGGTCAACCAGAAGCTATTAAGATTACACAGATTAAAAGCAGTGAAGAACTCCAACAAATATCCGACATTAATAATTTCTATCAACAACAAATAGAATTATCAGATTTGCCATACAATAAAAAATGGACACCTATTATTTTATCATTATTTTCTCAACAAAATCTCCCAGATATTTCTTGTAAATTATCTTGTAAATTATCTTTATATGGCGCATTTTCTAGGGGAATAGCAACAGGAGCTAATGATTTTTTTGCCCTAAATAAATCGAAGATTAAAGATTTAAGAATTGATGAAAATAATTTATGTAAGTGCATTACAAAAAGCCAACAAATTCGCAAGGTAATTTTTACTGAGGATGACTTTTATGTACTTTACAATAGAAATAAATCAGTTTATTGCTTAGACGTAAAAAACCACGATCTGCCGGAAATTTGCGATTATATAAAACATGGAGAAATTTTAGGGTATCACCAGAGATATTTGACAAGAAAAAGAAAACCTTGGTACAAAATTGAACGCAGAAAACCTGCACCAATTTTGCTTGGTGTGTTTAGTAGACAGCGTCTAAAAGTTATCAGAAATATGACAACTGCAATTAGTTTTACTTGCTTTCATTCTTTTTATCCAAATGTGCTTGGTGAATCACTGATCGACAAGTTATTTGTGTATTTACTCAGTGATGTGGGGCAAAAAATAATTAAATCTAATAAAAGAATTTATGGAGATAACTTAGATAAATTTGAACCTGGCGATCTTAACGATAGTTTATTTCCGAGTCCGATGCAATTTGCTATAATTGACGATCGCGAAGCACGGGAAGTAATTGAGATTGCTAAAATAGATGAAAGATTAGCTATTAAAATGAGCAATCAATTAATAGAAAAAATTATTAATGAAGAGCCAAAAACTGATTAAGGAAGATACTCCAATTACCAATGCCAATATCGCCGCCAGTGAAACAAATTCTCCAATAAATTCGATAAAAAAGGCTGAGTGCGAAATTTTTGTAATTGCCAATTAGTGGCTATTTTACCGTTAATTTCTGATAGCGTCGGCCAAATGTGGGGAAACTCTGCGATCGCATCTACTTTTAACCCTTGACGCATCGCCAAAGCTATGCTATGTATTAACTCGGCAGCTTGGGGGCCTACAATAATCGCCCCCAAAATCTCCCCATTATGACGACAAATTAATTTATAAAAACCTGTAGTTTCCCCCTGCATTTGAGCGCGATCGAGCAGCTTAAAATATTCTCGACAAACTAACACATCCTCCCCATATTTCGCCTTAGCTTGCGATTCATTTAAGCCAACTCTTGCTAATTGCGGATCGGCAAAAATTGCCCAAGGAATCCCACTATAATTAACCTTAAAAATTGGTAAAAACAAGGCATTTTTTAACGCAACTTTAGCTTGATAATTGGCTATATTAGGAAATAAATAACCCCTAGAAAAATCTGTACAAGCATAAATTCGACGATTCGTAGTTTGCAGTTTATTATTTAAAATTAAACCTTTATCATTAAATTTAACGCCCGTTGCTGACAAATTTAAAGATTCAAAATCAGTTTTTTTATAACCAGCAGCCACCAAAATCTCATCCGTTTCTATCGCCTCATTTCCCGCCTGAATCCATTTTTTCTCATCAATAATTCTCGCTTGAGTCACCTCAGTTTGAGTTAAAATCCTGACTCCTTCAGATTCTAATACAGCTTGAACTAAACGAGCAGCTTCAGGATCTTCTTTGGCTAAAATATGGGAACTTTTCACAATTACTGTCACTGCAACTCCCAACCTGTTAAAAGCTTGTGCTAATTCTACACCAGCAGGATCTCCACCAATTACAACTAAACTATTAGGCAATTTTTTTAACTCACTTAAACCCCCAATTGTTTCAGGAGTAAAGTATCCTGTAGATAATAATCCTTGAATTTCTGGAATAGCTGGTTGAGAGGGAGTTGCTAAGAGGAATCTCCGAGATTTTAAACGTCTTCCATTCACAATTACAGCCAAATCTGGTTTAATAATAAATTCAGCATTCCCCAAAATTACATCAACTCCCGCAGTGGCTAAGAAATCAATGGAATTAACTTTTTCGATATTAGAAACAGTATTTTTAGCCCACTCGATCGCGGCATCAAGTTGTAAGACTATTTCCGGTGTATCGGCATTTTCTCCAAAGTTTGAAGTAAATTGTTGGGCAAAGTTAACCTGTTGAGCAAACCGTCCAAATTCAACTAAAGTTTGACTATATCTCGCTCCCAAAATCGGAAAGTTTTTACCTAAAAATGACAATTCTGGGGATTTATTGGGAGGTTCAATTAAGGCAACACTAGCTTGTAGGTACTTTGCGGTGAGCGCAGCACAACGTCCCGCAGGAGTCCCACCAATTATCACCACATCATAATCGAGCATAAAATTATTATTTGTTATTTGTTATTTGTTATTTGTTATTTGTTATTTGTTAACTGTTATTTGTTATTTGTTAACTGTTATTTGTTATTTGTTAACTGTTAACACAATTCTAAAACATCAGCCAAACCTGCTAAAAGGCGATTATTATCTGACTCAGTACGAATCGCAACTCGGAAAAAGCGATCGCCCAATTCAGGAAAACTTAAACAGTCCCGAATTAAAATTCTGTGTCGTTCTAACAAAGTCTTTTGTAACCAAGTAACAGAATGCTCAGAACGCACTAACAAAAAATTAGCAGCACCCTGATAAGGTTTGAAACCCGGTAACTTTGCCAAACCCTCAAATAAGAGAGGGCGAACCACTTTTAACCAGTCCCAAGTTCGATCGGCAAAAGCCCGATCCTCGATCGCAGCAATAGCCGCCGCCGCCGCCAAAGTATTCACAGGCCAAGGATCGCGCCACTGTTGCCAAAGACGAATGCGATCGGGATGGGCGATCGCATAACCCAACCGCAAACCCGGTAACGAATAAAACTTAGTCAGCGATCGCAAAATCACCAAATTCGGAAACTCCCGCACCAAACCAACCAAACTTTGTTGTTGAGACGGCAATAGAAAGTCCATAAAAGCCTCATCCACCACCAAAAGAGCAAATCGCTCCAAAAAAGGCGCGATCGCCTCCACACTAAATAACTTACCCGTAGGATTATGGGGATTATTCAGCAAAAAACCACATTGACTAGGAATAGTAGACCGGAGAAACGCGATCGGCAAATCCCCATCCAAAACCTCCAACCCCAAATCAATCGGGCATTCCACCACACTCGCCCCAAAAGTTTTCAAACCACGCCGATAGTCCCCAAAAGCCGGAGTCACCAAATAAGTAGCAGTCAACTTGGACAACTCAAAAGCCGCCCAAGTTAATAACTCCGCCGCACCATTCCCCGGCAAAATCCAATCCGAGTCAAGATTAGCCTCAACCTGGCTCAGAGCCTCCCTCAACTCGCAATAATCCGAGTCTGGGTAAGCCCCCAAGCGGTCTAAGTGCGATCGCATCGCCAACATCACCGACTCAGGAGGTCCCAAAGGACTAATACTCGCAGAAAAATCCAGAATGGCAGAAACAGGGCAGCCCGCTAACGCCGCTGCCCAAATTAAATTTCCTCCATGTACAGGTCGAGTCAAAGCTCCATTCCGCAATTATTGACCCTTACTTCTGAGCCGGCGGTGCAACTCTATCCTTAAACAACTTACCCGCCGAAAAAGCAGGAACCTTAGTTGCCGGGATTTCCATCTTCTCACCCGTCTTAGGATTGCGGCCTTCGCGAGCCTTACGTTCCCGTGACTCAAAAGAGCCAAAACCTACGAGAGTCACCTTTTCGCCATCAGAAACAGCTTCCATGATCGATTCCAGGGCCGCCGTCAGTACAGCATCGGCTTGTTTCTTACTTACAGTCGCCTTTTCTGCCACTGCGTCAACCAATTCACCTTTATTCATCGCACACTCCTTGAAGTTTGCACAATTACGACATTAATACAGCATTCAGCTTTTCGCTGCGTCTGGATTGGGGGGTTCCCGGTTCCGGGTTGAGGTTCAGGCTGTGCCCTAATTCCTAATACCTGCAATTCTGGCAAAAAATCCTTAACTACCACCAATTACCTTATACCAATTTTTATCAGGCTCATATAATTCGATCCCCCCAGCCCCTTTTTTAAGGGGAGCAAGAATTCAAAGTCCCCCTTTTTAAGAGGGATTTAGGGGGATCGGAATATGTGCAACGACCCATTAAATTGGTATTAACAGTATTGGTCAAAGCAGGAATCTTTACATCAGATCGCTGAAACTCCCATTAAATCTAATTTTCACGCTCATTATTCTAAAGTCTTATAGAGCGATATGGATCGGTAAAACCTTTAATTTATATGGACTTCGCCATTTTTTAGTTTACAGGTTAAAGTTTTAGCTCAAAAACCCCCTTGCGAGATATAATTTTTAGCTTTATTCGATCGCACTTACACATTATGCGTAACGCCGCCCTTTGGACGGCGTTACGCAAACACCCCAATTAAAGGCTGCTCATTTATATTCCTACCGCCTCGGTTGTACTGGTTGGCCCCGCTGTAGCAATTGACGTGCATCGGGGCTAGGGTTGTACTTATAGCCAAAAGATGAGCGATCGCTATCATCCAGAATCTGAGGAGTTACCAACACAATCACCTCAGCCCGCTCGTTAACCTTGTTAGTGCTTCTGAATAGCGAACCAATTAGCGGCAAATCTCCTAAAATAGGAATTTTGCTGGCCGTCACCCTTTCAGTATCATTAATAATCCCTGAAACGATCAACGTCTGACCATCTCGCAGACGAATTAATCCAGAGTCCAAAGAGCGCTCTTGCAACAATGAAATCGTATTATTAGCTAACTGTTGAGTGTTGGCAATCGCCTTGACTGTCGGGCTAATTCGCATCGAGATAAAACCATTGTCGTCAATCCGAGTTATCTCCACCGACAGAGTTAAACCAGCATTATCTTTCTCTGCCGTCACTCTTTGGATAGTTAAACCAGTACCAGCAGTTGTGTCAGTCTTGATGTTAGTAATTACTTCTTGAGTTAAGTTCACACCGGCTTTCTCTCCTTCTTGGACAACCAGAGTGGGATCTGTCAGAATCTTGGCATTGTTAGTTTGAATCTGAGCCTGCAACTGAGACAGAAATCTAGTCGGATATTGGAACAGAGGATAAACACTAAAATCAGCAGTTCCCAAACCCTGTAATTGTCCAGCATTCTCTCCACTGAGAACTCTTGTAAAAGGTGTATAGCCTGAAACCCCTACTCGGAAAGGGTCATTTGTTACGGGTGCTTGAGGTCGCACAAACACACCACCACCAGGAGCCGTTAGAGGAACATTAATTGTGCTGCCATTAACATCATAGAATGGATCAAAATTTTGCGGATCAATTGAGTTGCGAATTAGTGGCGGGCTACTCAAGGAGTTTCTTGTAGTTAGTGCATCCGGTGGATTAATCCCCCCAAAATTCAGCGTCGCATTTCCACCATCATTGACAAAGAAATTGTTATTAATCCCAAAAGAAAAACTAGAACTATAGTTATTTTGTCCAGCTAAGTTGATGTCAATTACTTTCACATTCACCGCCACTTGACGGCGGCGTAAATCTAGCTGAGTCAAAAATGTACTAGCAATTTCCACTTGACGCGGAGTACCGATCAATGTGATTGAATTTAAACGTTCATCAGTCAGCACAGACAAACCTCTGAGTAACAAAGCTCCATCCCCCTGCTTTGCACCGAGGGGTTGAATTTCAATCTTGTTCTCTTCCACTACACTACGGTCTACACCTTCTCCCGTAACAGTTCGGCGGAATATGTTAACAACCCTTTGAGTTTCGGCTCCTTGAGCGCTCAAAAAAGCTGCTGCCTGCCCAGCTTGAACTTGATTCAAACGAAAGCTACGAGTGATTAAATTGCGAGCTTCAAAGGGCAAAGTAGAACCCACAAAAATTGTGCGCCCAACGCGGTTAGCTTGCAAACCGGTAATCCTTAGCACATAGTTGAAAACATCTTGAACTGACTCATTTTCAATATCTAAGGAAATTTTGGGGCCTGCATCTTTATCACTAGCTACTCCTGGTGCTGGTGATGGCTGACCTTGTGTTGCTGTTTGAGTCCCAGTAGCAAAGGCAATATTAACTCCAGCGGCGCGGGCTAACAAAGCTAAGACATCTCTAACTGGTGCATCTCGCAACACTAGGCGGGGAATGCGTTCTGAGGTATTAAGATTAATGGAACTGGGAGACGGATCGAGATTAGAGATAGCGATATCGCCCAAGGGTGGCGCAACAGCCCGCGACTGGAAAGGAGGAGACTGATCGAGGGCGGGTTGAATTTCTGAAGGTAATGGTGTCTGATCTGACTTGGTAATGGTGATTTCAGGGTTGGGCACCAGCACGTTAGGAGAGCCATTTGTTTGGGTTGGCTGTGGTGAGGTTGTTTGAGCAATTGGGGGGTTAATTGGTGGTGGGGGCGCTTGGCTGACGGTGCTGCTAGGTGGTGGTACGATCGCCGGCGCACTAGCCGTAGTACCTCTACTCTGAGCCATGCTAAAGACTATTTGTTGCCCCTCAGTTTGAAGGATTTGCCCAGACGGAGGATTACCATTTCCCGTCACAATAATTTCAATACTATTAGCATTAACTTGACTAACTGCGATCGCGGCAATACCAGGCGCAGGATTAAGTTGTTGAAAATTACTCCCTTGAGGCAAAGCCAACTGAGTATTAGAAATCGTTGCCCGGAAAGTATTGCCCTGATTAACCGTAAAAACTTGAGGGCGATCGCCTTTCTTTGTTGCCAGCACAATATTAAACCCAGTATTAGTAGGTGTCAGGCTAATACCTGTTACTTTTGTCGGCACTGCCCAAACGGGGGCTTGCACCAACACGACTCCTGCGGCCGCGCCCAAAAGTCCTAGACCTAATCCAAGATGCTGTTTCATGTTCTCTCCTCACTCAAATTGGTTAGCTATTTATTAAAAATGTCAGGTACGCTACTGACAGTTAAGATATTGACAAATTAGCAATTACTTGCATTCGACTACAAAATAGCACTATTTGGCTGCCGCAGGTTTCGGACTTGCAGTAGCGGCTGGACTTGGAGTTGCCACTGGTTCAACCTGCTTTAAGGGCAATAGTGCGTGCAAGTCAAAAGCTGTCTTGATTTTAGGCTGCGATATGTTTACAGGAACAATTTTCCCTTGCTGATAACTGACTTCTATTTTCTGAGTTGCTTCTAACAGCTGAGATTTTAAATTTTTCACCACTAACAGCGACTGCATCAGTTCCAGATTTCTCAGAAAAGCTTGAGTTTGAGCAAAATTACCTTCAAACTCAACTTTAAAGAGCTTGCGTCTGAGTTGACCATTCACTCCAGAACCCAAAGTACCATCAACGACAATATCTGGGTCAGGCATTACTGCTCCTGGTTTAGCACCGGACGGTAGTGCTGGTTTGACTACTACTGGCTCAAATTTTGTCAGTTTGGCTTTACTGTCATCAGCTTGAATACCACCATTAATTTTATTGACAACTTGAGTCATGTCAAATAACAGGGTATTTAAGGTGCTATCGTCAGCAAACATTGACGTGACATCCAGCCGTCGCTGTTTGGCTTCATCGCGGGCGGCGACGATTTGGGCTTTTTTCTTAATTTGAGCTTGCAGTTGTTGCTGCTTAGTTTGCAGTTCGGTGATTTTCCCTTTGTCATCATTGCCTTTTTGTAATTCTGGCAGGACGAACTGGTAAGTTAAACCGCCGGCGACAAGTAAACCGAGAACTGCGATCGCGCCTCCCTGAATTTGGGGAGTAAGCTTAATCCCAAATAGGGCTTTACCGCCTTCTTCCTCCTGACCTTCCCCACCGGGAACAAATTCATTTGCTGCTGTCATGGTTTTTTCACCTCTGGCTTTTGTGCGAGCACTCCTTTTTCTTGAAGGGTTTCGATCCGGATTGCCAGACCGTCTGCCTGTTTGTTCCTCAATTCGGGAAGCAACTCGGATGCCGGAGTTGCGCTGAGGGCTGTTTCAATTTTATATTCAACTATGGGTAGTAGCTTAGGCGCTTCATTTCCCGCACTACTCTTGTTCTGAAATTCTAATTGAGTAGTATTACTTTTTAAGGTTGCTCCCACCAGTTTCGTGTCCATTTCTTTAAAGAAGGGAGAACGCTGAATTAACAACACAAAGTCATTAACTTGCTCAAAGGAACTAGCAACACCGGTGATTAACAAGGTTGCAGTCTGTACTGGGGCTGCTGGTGCAGCGGGAGTCGCAGCAGCGGCAGGACTAGCGGAGGGAGATCCCCCAGGAGACGGAGAACCGCTGGGCGATGGAGATGCGGCGGCTGGTGGTGGTGCAGCTGCCGCTGGCAAGGGTGTAGGCTCAGTTTGGGTGATTTGGGAAATTTTAACTCCTGGGGGAATGCGATCGGCTAGATCGCGCCAAATCGCTGACCAGGGCTTGATTTGATCGAACACCGTACCCAAGGCTTTATACTCACTTTCGATTTGCTTGGTTTCGCCTTCAATTTTGCTAATTTCACTGGCTTGGGCTTCTAGTTTAGCGGCCTCTCCTTCAAACTGTGCTTTAAGTGCCCCAGTTTTAAAGTTTTCTTGAGTCACCCACCAGTAAGCACCTCCCACTGCGGCATTGAGGGCTAAAGCTACTACTCCTCCAATGATCAGCGGAGTCTGATCGACTGCCGATCCGGTTTTGGCTGCTTTAGTTGGTTGATTGCTGACCGGCTTATAATCCGGTCGATCGTTGAGGAAATTAATATCTAAGCTGTACACAGTTTTAAACCTCCCTTAGTCCTAAACCCAAAGCTACACCTAAACCACTTCGCTGCTCTGGAGAAATTTCTCGATCTAATTCTAGTGAAAGTGCCTCCACTGGATCTACTTGGCTGGCTGGTAAGCTCAATCTTTGCATAAAAAATTCGTCGAGTTTACCGATCGCGGCTCCGGGTCCAGCTAACAACAGTTGCGCTACTTCTAATTCTTCACTCTGATTGAGGTAGAAGTCTATGGAGCGGCGCAGTTCGTCAGCTAGTTCGCCTAATATTTTAATCATGGCATTAGTTCCCGGATTCCCATCTCCCCCAGATGCACCCATTGTATCTGTAACTGGTAGGGTCATGCTCAGCAATCCGCTAGTATCTCTGGTTGGGGGTAAGTTCATTGCCTGGTTAAGAGCGGTTTGAATTTGGTATGTACCGATGGGAATTGTCCGGTTAAATTGGGGTATGCCATCTACTACTATTGCCAGTTCTGTGCTATCAAATTCGATGTCTGTGAGTACGGCGGCTTCTTGAGCAGAAAATTGTTGCAATTGGTCGCGCATGGTGCGAATTAATGCAAAACTTGTGACTTCTAAAACGTCGATTGTGAGTCCGGCTTCTTGAAATGTGCTAATATATGTGTTGGTAACTTCTTGTCTGGTTGCTACTAGAACTACTTGCACTTTTTCGATGCCGTCTTCGTCAACAAATAGACCGAGTTTCTGATAGTCTACATCGGCATCGTCTCTGGGAAATGGTAAATATAATCCGGCTTCGGCGTTCATGTATTCCCGTAGTTCGTCGTTGTTAAGTTCTGAGGGTACGGGGATGAGGCGGATTACGGCTTCTCTGCCGGGGATGGCGGTGGCTACTCGTTTGGCTTTGATTTTGTTATCTGTTAATAGGGATCTAATGATTTCTGCCATTGTGGGCGGATCGACTATTTGACCTTCTTGTACTACGTTTTCTGGGACTTCGGCGGTAGCTAATACTCCTAATTTTAAGGCGTTTCCTTTCTTTTCTAGCTGCACGATTTTGATTAAGTCGGGGGTTAGTTCTATGCCAATTCCGGGCTGACGATTGGCAAATAAGTTTTTAATGAAATTAACCATATTTTGTTAATTGTTAGTTGTTAACTGTTTTTGTAGTAGCGACTTTAGTCGCTTCATTGGCTCAGTTTGTAGTAGCGACTTTAGTCGCTTCATTGGCTCAGAAAGTGGCTAAAGCCACTACTACAAACTGATCGGGGTTGCTTTCTGCAAGTTTATGCGATCCAATTTAGCTGAAAATAGTCATAATGGTCAAAAAATCAATAAAATGAAATACGGAACTTGGAGACGGTGGGGAATTTTTGCCCTGTTGGGGCTGTTGATGGCGATCGCGTTTGGTTGTGCTACTGGTACTCCTAATGCTGAGAGCAAGAAAGGTCAAGAGGTGGAGTTCTGGACGATGCAACTCCAACCTCAGTTTACTGATTATTTTAATAAATTGATCGCTGGCTTTGAATCAGAAAATCCGGGGGTGAAGGTGCGCTGGGTGGATGTGCCTTGGTCGGCGATGGAAAGTAAAATTTTAGCAGCAGTTTCGGCGAAGACTGCGCCGGATGTGGTAAACCTTAATCCTGATTTTGCTTCGTTGTTGGCGGGACGGAATGCTTGGCTAGATTTGGATGCTAAGATTCCTGATGCTGTGCGATCGCAATATCTCCCTAATATCTGGAAAGCTAGTATTCTCAACGGTAAAAGTTTTGGCATTCCTTGGTATCTGACAACTCAGGTAATGATTTACAATTCGGAGTTACTGAAGAAAGCGGGGATAAGTAAACCTCCGACTACATATACTGAGTTAGCGGAAGTTGCGAAGCAAGTTAAGGAAAAGACTGGGAAGTATGCTTTTTTTGTAACCTTTGTCCCGGAAGATTCGGCGGAGGTTTTACAATCCTTTGTGCAGATGGGAGTGCCTTTGGTTGATAGTGAAGGTAAGGCGGCGTTTAATACTGAGGCCGGTAAGGTGGTTTTCCAGTATTGGGTGGATTTGTATAAGAATGGCTTGTTACCGAAGGAAGCGTTAATTCAAGGCCACCGTCGAGGGATTGAACTTTATCAGGCGGGGGAGACAGCTTTGTTGGGTACGGGGCCACAATTTTTGTCTGCGATCGCCCAGAATGCTCCGACTATAGCGCAAGTTTCGACGACCGCTCCCCAAGTTACGGGAAAAACGGGTAAGAAAAGTGTGGCGGTGATGAATTTGGTAGTACCTCGCGATACGGATGTGCCAGATTTGGCGGTGAAGTTTGCGCTGTATGTGACTAATAATCAGAATCAGTTGGCTTTTGCGAAGGCGGCGAATGTTTTGCCGTCAACTATTGAGGCTTTACAGGATGGTTATTTTCAGAGTGTGGCGGCGGATGCTAAGCCGGCGGATTTGGCGAGGGCGGTAAGTGCGAGTCAGATGAAGGATGCGGAGATTCTGATGCCGGCGATGCAGGATATTAAGAAGTTGCAAAAGGCGATTTATGACAATTTGCAGGCGGCGATGTTGGATCAGAAATCGGTTGATGCGGCTGTGGCTGATGCGGCTAATGCCTGGAATCAAAGGTAGGTAAGGGTTGGGGGGTTGAGTGAAGATTTTTGCTTTGCCCCCCTTGCTTTTTTGGTTGTTTGGGGGTACTATCTATTTGTTGGGATCTGTGGGCACATATATGGGTGATTATATTTATATAGGTTACACCTTAATATCGACTTTAAAACTATTCTAATAATAATATAGGGGTAATTAAGAGTCAAGAATTTTAGGAAATTTGGTTTAATTGGGGATATTTTTGATGGGTAGAAGGCTTGGCTAAGGATGTAGTCAGGCTTAAGTTTTTTGTGTGTGGGAGTTATCTATATTTTCTCGACTCTCAGAAATTCTCAGAGAGAGCGATCGGATATTGACAGATCGCTCTCAACGTAACATAATTAAAGACGTAGCTTATTCAAAAACTTCTTTACTATGTTCCAAATACTTCTTGTGAATTTAGAAACTGATGCACTTAATTACAATTCGCAATCTTCGTGAAGATTCTGCCAAGTATCCCGATGTCAAAAAACAAATTGATGACTGGTATGCAAATATCAAGCAAGCAGAATGGCAGAATTTAGAGGATGTTCGCAAGATTTACCGAGATGCTGAAGCGGTAGGAAACTTCACAGTTTTTAATATCAAAGGCAATGATTATCGCCTGATTGTTGGGGTTAACTACACAAAACAAACCGTTTACTACAAATTTTTCCTTACTCATGCTGAATACAACAAAGATAAATGGAAAAATGACCCTTACTTTTGACAGAGCTACTTATAGCAAACTACTGTCGGAAATCGCTCCCCAGGCGATCGAGACTGAAGAGGAATACGATCGCCTCCTGAAAGTAGCAGAGCGGCTAACTTTTGCGAAAAACACCACTCCAGAGGAGACAGCTTTACATAAATTGTTAGTAACGCTGATTGAAGCCTATGAGACAGAACACTATCCGATGGATAAAAGTTTGCCTCACGAGATTTTGCAACATATTCTGGAATCTAGCGGCCTTAGTCAAGCGGATTTAGCAGACATTATGAAGTCTTCGAGTGATGTTGTGTCTGAAGTTGTGAATGGCAAACGGGCGGTTAGCAAAGCACAGGCTAAAGCCCTTGGTGATTACTTTAAGGTTTCACCTAATTTGTTTATCTAGGTAGGGATAATTTTGGATGTAATGTAATCGGCGGTTAGCTTGTAAATGTATGGCGATCGCCCTTTTTACCATTTTCTAAAAAGTGCGATCGCTAATTTGACTGTTGATGTAGTAAAGGAGAAATCCAATGTCTGATTTAGAACAAGCACTAAATAGTTTTTATGCGGAAGAATACACCCAAGCACTAAGTTTATTAAAACCCCTAGCCGAAAAGGAAAATGACGAAGCACAGTGTATCATCGCTAATATCTACCATTTAGGCTTAAGTGTAGAAAGAAATATTTTAGAAGCAATTAAATGGTATATCAAAGCTGCTGAAAATGGTAATGCTGTTGCTGCTAACAACTTAGCGGGAATTTATCTTTCCGGTGACGAAGGTGTGGCAGTTAATCAAGCAGAAGCGGATAAATGGTTTGAAATAGCTAGAAGGCAAGGGTTTTTACATAGTCCTGTCTCAAATGACTATTTAAAACTAGCTGGTATTGCATAAGATCAATATCGGAAATTTCCCACCTTTGTTGTTGGGGAATTTCATCGTCTTTGCGTTTACCAACCAAAATAACTTCTACCAAATCCTCTGAGAAAATCGAGAACTGTTTGTAGACCATCAAGTTTCGCCATTAGCCAATTGTTTGAGTGTTTCTACAAAGGTTTCTGTACCTACAAGTTGAGAGTTATTCAATGCTGCTTCTGCTGCTTTACCTAAAGCCATATCTTCAAGTTGTATCAGTCTCTCTATCAAAAGTTTATAGGTATCAACAGACATAACTACGTGGCTTGGCTGCGATTGCTTGGTGAGTAGAAAAGGCTCTAAAGCAGCTTTGTCAAATATTTCTTGGTGTCGGTTCTGAGCTTCTATAAGGGTGTAACTACGCATGACCCTTGTTTAGTTTGGTGATTTTGTACATTATGTCTATTTTATCGGAAATAGGCAAAAGTGTAAAGGTCTATTGCATAAAAGTGAGGGTGAGAAGGAGGGTATCGTACTAGAATAATGTCATTATATCTGATTCGTTGAGGACTTGCGGAATAATGACTGAAATTTTGCTGGCGCGATCGCATTTCAAAAATTTTTAATAAACGATTTAACTGAAATCAATGAGTTAAGGGAGGGTGATGGTTTATGAATCGATATAGTATGATTGTTCAATGGTCTGATGAAGATGGACTTTTCCTAGTTACTATTCCAGAGTTTGCCGATCGCGTGGTGATGCCTTGCACTCACGGTAAAAGTCGTGAGGAAGCAATTCATAACGGTGAAGAAGCGATCGAAATGTATTTGGAAGCTTGGGAAGCCGAAGGTGAATCTATCCCTGAACCTAGTACGCTTCAAATTGCTTGAATTGGTATTGTAAAACTCTGTTATTTACTCAGAAATATTACAACTTTCAAGTCTCTTAGCCAGATAAGGAATACCAAAGTCCCAAACACGAGGAGTAACTTCAAAAGGCAAGTGACCTAAAGGTGCAGAAAGTTTATACGTAATACTATTATATCTTTGTTAACCTTAGCGGTGCTAACTTAAGCGGAGCCAGAATATTATTCGCAAACTTAAGTGAATCTGATTCATCAGCAGATTTACACGGTGCAATTATATCTGATAACAAGACGGCATCAGATGAAATTATCAAGGCTTGCGATGCTAACCGATGTAGGGATGAACCCGATCGCATTGTCCAAGAATTTTTAGATATATTAAGTCAGGGATAATGAGATCGCATAACTTAATTCAGTAACACCCAATTGAATATATAATGTGAAAGAAGACTTTTCTGGTATCGTCATGCTCCAACAGCGATCGACAATTCCCCAGACAGAAATACCTCTACCGGCGAAACAGACTTTGCCGACAATGTACGATCTCCCTAGTGAAAACCCGGAGGAACCTGGTTTGCCTGATGAGTTTCATAGTTGGCAACCTCAGTTGCTTTCGCGCACGCTAAAATTGCCAGATTATCCGAGCGATCGCATTTTTGTCGGTTCAGATTTAAACTTGTATTATGATGTTCATCATACTCTGTGGTACAAGCGTCCTGATTGGTTTCTAGTTTTGGATGTTTCTCGGTTGTATGAAGAGACAGATTTGCGCTCTAGTTATGTGGTTTGGCAAGAAGGTACAAATCCTTTTTTAGTAGTGGAATTGCTGTCGCCGGGAACGGAAAAAGAAGATTTAGGGCAGTTTGTAGAAGGGGAAATAGATGCTATTGAGGAGCATAATGGACAAGCAACGCGAGAAACACCGCCGAGAAAGTGGGATGTTTATGAGCGAATTTTGCGAGTACCTTATTATGCTGTATTTAGTCGGTATAGCGATCGCTTGCGGATGTTTAAATTGGATGGTGGGCGCTATGTAGAACAAATCCTAGATGCGGATAATTCTCGGTTTTGGATTCCCGAATTAAAATTGGGTTTGGGAGTGTGGGAAGGTGAGTTTGAGGGGATTAATCGGCGCTGGTTGCGCTGGTATGATGCTCTGGGAAATTGGGTGCAAACCGATGCGGAATTAGCTGTTACACAGGCGGAACAAGAACGACAAAAACGAATAGAATTAGCTGCCAAGTTAAAGTCACTTTCTGCCGAACAGTTAACAGCTTTGGGTATTATTCCTGAAGACTTGGAATAGGCGATCGCTGAACTTTTCAACTTCATTCGATAGTTTCCCATAAATGGATATCTGACTTTTGGGGAAGTTTTTATGCGATCGCGCTGAATTTGTTACAAATATTTACTTTTGGGTCGGTCTGAAAAAATTTTTCTGAGATTTGCATAAAAAGTTGGGTGATTTTCATAAATAAAGGTAAGTAGAGGCGCAATTGCGCTTCAACAATGTTTCGGTCACTCATACTTACTTAACTCTTTGGAGGAGATTAGTTTATGATTCCTATGAAAAAGTTATCAATTATGGTTGGATCGTCGCTAGTTGTTGCTCTAGGACTATCTATACCTACTCCTGCTAATGCTGCATCTCTAACCATCGCAGATTCAGTCAGCGAATTTTCTGGCACACAGGGTCAGAACAACTGGTACTACGGCTATTATGACCGGTCTTTGACTAGCACTGACTTTAAGCAAATGACTCAGTTTAATGGCACGTGGTTTGTTCAGCAAGGAACTTATTTGAGTTTACTCGCTTCTACTGGAGGCCACCCAAACGGAAAAGCCCCAACAGGGTATCGTCTGCCAGTTATTCAATGGGTGGTGCGTCGCTGGGTAAGTGAGGTTGATGGAGACATTCAGATTCTTGGCAACCTTGCTAAAAGCGATACATACTTTAACGGTCGTCAAGACAGTATTACTGGCAGTATTTTTATTAATGGCGTTCCTATTTGGTCGCAATATATTGCACCTAATGATGGGTACGGAGTTAATTACAACCTTAACACTGCAATTACAAAAGGCTCTTTTGTGGATTTTGCGATCAATCCTAACGGAAATGATTTGAATGACACCACTAGATTCACTGCAACTATCACTACCGATGTCTCTGAATCTGAACCTGTACCTGAACCTACTACTATCTTGGGTACTTTAGCCTTTAGCACTTTTGCAGCGCGTTGGCGGATGAAACGTAAACAGCAACAGAAATCTCTTGATTCATCAGTAGTTTGAGCAAAAAATTAGTGCGATCGCTCTTAGTAAAAAAGCGCGATCGCACATTAAATATCAGGGTGTAATTCGAGCAAATCGCCAACAATACTCTGGAGTAAAAATCGTGAATTACCATCAAATTTCAGCAACCTTAGATCCATACATTCAGTTATTAAAACAAACCTCCACCCCCCGCACTGCACTACTAACTCACTCAATTTATCAACAAGTAAACGACTTAAAATCTCTGCAAGTATTTATGAAATCTCATGTTTTCGCTGTCTGGGATTTTATGACACTGCTAAAAACCCTACAACGTCAATTAACTTGTATCGAATTACCCTGGATTCCTCCCATAGATATCCATTCCGCCCGATTAGTTAATGAAATAGTTTTGGTAGAAGAAACCGATGAAATTACTCCTGGTTATTATTTAAGTCACTTCCATCTCTACCTAGCTGCAATGGAAGAAGTTGGTGCAGATAGCCAACCAATTCGGGATTTTATTACAGCAATTCAACAAGGTTTTCCTGCTAACGAAGCTTTGGCAAATCTGCCGATTCCCGAATCTACTAAAACTTTTGTAATGAACACTTTGAAATCGGCAAACGGATTGACTCACGAAGTAGCCGCCGTCTTTCTATTAGGTAGAGAAGATGTGATTCCCAAGATGTTTCAACAAATCCTTACCAAACTAGAAGATGCTCAAGGTATTCCCTGCAATTCCTTTCGTCTTTACCTAGAAAGACACACCCATATTGATGAAGAACAGCACGCACCAATGGGGAAAAAACTATTAAGAAATATTTGTGGCAATGACTCCCTCAAATGGATGCAGGCTGTAAATGCTGCTAACAATGCTCTGAAAGTACGCCATTGTTTGTGGGATGGCATCAATCAGTCGATTCAACAGTAGTTTGGACAGAAGCGACTCCAACCTGCTAAAATAAAAATAAATCTTGACCGGATTACCCGAAGGAAAGCACAAATGACTCTTAACTTACGGCGACCGATTCTAGTTGGCGGGATTGGGCTATCATTCGCATTATGGCTATTAGACAGCCTTCAGGATTCAGTGGCAGAACTCGGTGAAGTTGCGCTGTTTGGCGTGGCGGCGGCGAGTATCGGTTTTTGGTGGTTAAAGCAGGGGCCAAAAGTTCCAGAAACACCTGTGATAGTGGATAGAGAAACAGCAGAAAAAGCGATCGCGATCGCAGAAATAGCCATTAATCAACTAGCCACAGAATCACCAAATTGCGACGCTAATTCTACTTTAACAGAACAACTTAATCAGTTAAAAACTGAACTCGATCGCCAAGATTTGCGCCTCAGCATCATTGGAGGTAAAGCAGTAGGAAAAACAGCTTTAATGCAAGTATTACAGTCCGACTGGATACCCCAAAATTCCCCACAGCTAACTATCTGCGAAATTGCGCCATTATTTACTAACCAAAATGACGTAAAAATCTCCTCAGATTTAGTATTATTTGTCACCGCTGGCGATATCACAGATCCAGAATTTCAAATTTTATCTCAACTAGCTTCAGCCGGTCAGCGGTTGGTGTTAATTTGGAATAAAATCGATCGATGTTTACCGGAACAACAATCACAAGTATTGCAGCAATTACGGCAAAGAATGGCGGGAATATTAGTGGCGGAGGATGTCGTCGCGATCGCATCTTCACCTAATACAATAAAAGTTCGCCAACACCAAGCCGACGGCACTTTAAAAGAGTGGACAGAAAACCCCAAAGCACAAATTCAGCCATTGACTGAAAGATTAAGTAAAATCTTAACTCAAGAAAGTCAAAAATTAGTTTGGGCGAACACTATTAGATTAGCATCCCATCTCAAATTAGAAGCAAAATCAGCATTAAATTTAGTCCGGCGCGATCGCACCTTACCAATAATTGAACAATATCAATATATTGCTGCTGCCGCCGCCTTTGCCAACCCCATAGCCGCCTTAGATTTATTAGCCACAGCTGCCATCAGCACCCAAATGGTAATAGATATTGGGGCAATTTATCAGCAAAAATTCTCCTTAGAGCAAGCCAAAACAGTAGCCGCCACATTAGCCAATCAAATGTTAAAATTGGGATTAGTAGAACTCTCAACCCAAGCCATTACTGCGGCTCTCAAAACTAACGCAATTACCTTTGTAGCCGGTGGAGTTGTGCAAGGTGTTAGCGCTGCTTACTTTACCAAAATCGCAGGTTTAAGCCTAATTGAGTATTTCCAAACTCAAGAAATAAGTGTAGATGCTACAGATAGCAATACCCTGAAACAACATCTCACAAAAACCCTGCAAACCGTCTTCCAACAAAATCAACAAATCACCATTTTACAAACTTTCATCAAACAAATTATGCAGCGTTTATTGCCAGAAACACCTAAATCTGAAATACTTTCAAACGCTTAATTATTGAGGGTGAAATATTCCAGCAAATCGGAATACTTCACCCTACTTCGATCGCCATTAATTTATACCACCAAAGACCACAAATTTTTGCTAAGATTGCAATAGTTACTCCTAATATTAAACCTTGATTAATCCTTCCTCTTCTCAACCTCATGTAATTGGTACGCCTGAAACCTCCTCTCCGCGTCCCCATCAACCAGGCGAACTACACTTATCCCTCGCCCGTGCTAGTTTGCGCCAAGCATTAGCACGACATTCCCCTTTTGGCAATCCACAACAGACTGCAAATACAGAATTACAAGCAGAATTGCAAACCCAATTAGATGTCTTAAATTCTACTTTAGAAAAACTCGATCGAAATGTAATTCGGATTGCAGCTTTTGGTCTAGTTAGTCGAGGTAAATCTGCCGTTTTGAATGCTATTTTAGGTCAAAAAATTTTACAAACAGGTCCGCTGAATGGTGTTACTAAGTGGCCGCGTTCTGTCCCTTGGACGACTTCTCAAACTCTGATTGGTAAGGATGAAATACAAGTAGAATTAATTGATACTCCGGGACTTGATGAAGTTGGCGGTGATGCGCGAGGTGAAATGGCAAAACAAGTAACTCGCCAAGCAGATTTAATTTTATTTGTAGTAGCAGGTGATATTACGAAAACTGAGTATGAAGCGCTACAAGAATTACAAAAATCCCAGAAACCTTTGATTCTAGTTTTTAATAAAATTGACCTTTATCCAGAGGTAGATAGACAAGCTATTTACCAAAATTTACAGGCATTGAGAAATGAAGAAAAAGACAATATTAAGAGAGAAAACATTAATTATAAATCCCTAGAAATTGTAATGACTGCTGCTGAACCGACGGCGATACAGGTAAGGGTAGAATTGCCTGATGGTAGCATTACCTATGAATGGGAATCACCGCCACCACAAGTGGATGAACTGCGGCAAAAAATTATCACAATTATTAACCAGGAAGGTCAATCTATTCTCGCTCTTAATGCGTTAACTCAAGCTAGGGAAGCTGAAGCAAATATTGCTCATAAAACTATTAAGTTGCGACAAGCTGAAGCTGAAAATTTAATCTGGCAGTTTGCTAAATATAAGGCTTTAGCTGTGGGTTTAAATCCAGTGGCTTTTTTGGATATCATGGGTGCTTCTATGGCAGATTTAGTGTTAATTCGATCTTTATCTAAGCTATATGGTTTGCCGATGACTGGTTATGAAGCGGGTAAACTTTGGAAAACAATTATGTTTAGTGCTAGTGGTTTACTATTAGGAGAATTTGGTAGTAGTTTAATGTTAGGTTTGGGAAAAAGTGCGGCTGGAATGATTGCAGATTTTTCTACCTTTGCGGGAGTTACTGTTACTCAAGCTAGTTTAGCTGCTTATGGAACTTATGCTGTAGGTCGTGCTTCTCAAGTTTATTTGGAAAAGGGTTGTACTTGGGGGCCCTTGGGACAGGATAAAATTATTCAAGATATTATTAACCAAGTTGAACGCAATTCGATTATCTATCGTTTACAATATAATCTGAGGAGTTAAATTAATCATTATTTTAAGTTTTAATTCTAAGTTTTAATTCTCACCCAAATAAGCTTTACGAACTGTCTCATTAGATTGTAAATCTTTAGCGGTTCCCTCAACTACAACTTGACCGGTTTGAATTACATAACCCCGATGAGCCACAGTCAATGCCATGCGAGCATTTTGCTCTACTAATAAAATCGTTGTTCCTTGGGAATTAATATCACGAATAATCGCAAAAATTTGACTCACCAACATTGGAGCCAAGCCCATACTTGGCTCATCTAATAATAATAACCGAGGTCGCGACATCATCGCCCGACCAATGGCTAACATTTGCTGTTCGCCGCCGCTAAGTGTCCCACCTTTTTGAGTAATTCGTTCTCTCAATCTGGGGAACAAATTTAACACTAATTCCATGTCAGATTTAATGCCTAGAGTATCATTGCGAAGATAAGCACCCATTTCTAAATTTTCTTGAACTGTCATCCGAGGAAAAATTAGCCGTCCCTCTGGACTTTGAGAAATTCCTAAGCGAACAATTGCCTCGGTAGACATGGAATCTAGGGGTTTTCCCTCAAATAATATATTACCTTCGCGGTGGCGAATTAGACCTTGAATTGTGCGAAGAGTGGTAGTTTTTCCGGCTCCATTACTACCAATTAAAGTGACAACTTCTCCCTGCTCAACTTTTAATGAAACTCCTTTGAGAGCGTGAATATTGCCGTAATAAGTATGAATGTTTTTAATTTCAAGCATATTTTTATTGTAAGTCCTATGATAATTTATTTATGCCTACTTAATTATTATTTTCTTCTTTTCCTAAATAAGCTTCAATCACGCGGGGATTGGTCTGAATTTCTCCAGGGGTTCCCTCAGCAATTTTAACACCATATTCCATTACACTCACGCGATCGCTAATTCCCATTACAACTTTCATATCATGCTCAATTAACAAAATTGTCAAATCTAATTCATCTCGAATCCGGTAAATAAATCTGGTTAAATCTGCCGTTTCATTGGGATTCATTCCCGCAGTTGGCTCATCTAAAAGTAATACTTTTGGTTCGGAAGCTAAGGCTCTAGCAATTTCTAATCTTCGCTGATCTCCATAGGACAAATTTTTTGCCATTTCTGTGGCTTTAGAAACTCCTAAGCCCACAAAATTAATCAAATAAAGTGCTTTTTCTTTAGCTTGTAATTCCTCTCTTTCTACAGTTTTAGTGCGAATAATTGCACCTAATAAACCAGTTTTCATTCTGCTATGTCTCCCTACCAAAACATTTTCTAAGACGGTCATATTATTGAACAAGCGAATATTCTGAAAAGTCCGTGCAATTCCTAAACTTGTCAGTTTATCTGGTGGTAAACCAGTAATTTCTTGATTTTCTATCCGCAATTGACCAGAGGTAGGGACATAAATGCCTGTTAACATATTAAAAAATGTGGTTTTTCCGGCTCCATTGGGACCGATTAAACTAGCAATTATACCTTTTTCTAAAGTAAAATTTACCTGGTTAACCGCTGTTAAACCGCCAAATCGCATAGTTAGTTGATGGGCTTCTAATAATGGCATAATTGACTCCTTAATATTAGCTAAAAATTAATTAGCTCATTTCATTATCTGAGTGCATTTCGGCTTGATGTACTCGATCGGGGATTAGCCCCTCTGGACGTACAATCATCATTATAACTAGAGTTAAACCAAAGAGAAATAGGCGCATTTGTACGGGATCTAAACTAACAACTAAAAATTCTCGCAGTGCGGGACTGGAAATATTTGGTAATATAGAAGTATTCAATACTCCTTTAAGAACTTGTGCAAGTTGAGGTAAATAAAGTCGATCGGCTGACATAATGATAATACTACCTAAAATTACCCCGCTCATATTACCTAATCCTCCTAAAATTACCATACATAGAATGATTACGGAAACGGAAAAGTCAAAGACGCTGGGGAAAATAGCACTGATGTAGGCGGCGTAAAAAGCACCAGCAAAGCCTGAAAAAGTAGCGCCCATTGCAAAGGCGGAAAGCTTGGTTTTTACTAGGTTAATTCCCATTGCACTAGCGGCTAATTCATCTTCTCGCATGGCGGCCCAAGCTCTCCCTAATCGGGAATTTCGGAGTCGTGAAATCATAAAATAGGAGAAGACAACTAGAGCTAAAATTAGGTAATACCAGGGGTAATAATTGCCGGAATTAAAAGTGCCGATTAAGGGGAGAGATGGGCGACCAATTGGGTTTATTCCGGCTTCGCCACCGGTGAGATTCAGGGCGCGATCGCATCCTAACAAACAAATTGCTATTTGGGGATTTCCTGACAGTAAAGCAAAAAGTTTAGAAATAGGTTCTTCAATCCGCACTGAAGTTAAATTTCTAAATACAACTGGGATAATTTCCCCAAATCCTAGAGTGACAATTGCTAGGTAATCACCTCTTAATCGTAATGTTGGAGCGCCTAAAACTACTCCGGCGATCGCGGCTACAAAAGCCGCAATTGGTAATACTAACCAGAAGTTCCAATATAAATTAAGCTGAGGAGAAGAAAGTAAGGCTGTAGTATAAGCACCAATCGCAAAAAAAGCTGCATAGCCTAAGTCTAATAAACCGGCAAAACCGACTGTAATATTTAGACCAAGAGCTAAGATAATGAAAATTTGAATTTGTACAACGGTAGCTATCCACTGAGTTTGAGCCGAACCATCAACAAAGGGAAAAGATATTAAGATAAATGCCAATGTTATTAAAGTGGCGATGCGACTGCGTTGGCCTTGTATTCCTTGTAATGTTCCCATAATTCCACTGGCAAAAGTGGCGATCGCGCAGCTACAACCTCCATACAATAGCGTAGTTAGAAAAGGTACAGGAAATTGGCCAGAAATTGGTCTGAGTAAAACTCCTTCTATAATACTTGCGATCGCCAACCAACTTCCTAACCATAATCCCACCTCAATACCTAATTTCGCTCCTATTTTTGGGCTGTAAATTTTCTCCCCTTGACAGCGCATAAAACCCACGCCCGCACCTAATAGCCAACCAATCAAAGAACCACTCCAACCACCAAATATTAGAACAGTTATAGCCGCGATCGCGCCTACAATCCCACTTGACTTAATTCCCTTAATTATCTGCTCTTTCATAATTATTTGTTAGTTAGTAATTAGTTAGTAATTTTAACAGTTAACAGTTAACAGTTAACAAATAACAATTAACAAATAACAGTTAACAAATAACAGTTAACAAAAATCAAACTTTTTCCTGAACATTCTCACCCAATAAACCGCCAGGACGAAACGCCAAGATAATCACCAAAACTGCAAAAACCCAAGCATTAGTCCAACGACTAGATAAATATTGATCGCTAATCGACGACAACAACCCAATCAAAACTCCTCCCAACATCGCACCAATAATATTTCCAATTCCCCCTAAAACCGCCGCCGTAAAAGCCCTTAAACCCGCAGTAAAACCCATTGTAAAAACAATAGTATTATTGTACAATCCCACCAACAAACCCGCAGCACCCGCCAAAGCCCCGCCAATTAAAAAAGTCAAAGCAATAATCTGATCCACATTAATCCCCATAATTTTAGCAGCATCACGATTTTGAGCAGTTGCACGCATCGCCTTTCCCCAACGAGTATATTTTACAAATAAATGCAACGATACCATTAACACTACCGCCACCACCAACACAATTAAATCCTTAGTCGTAAATACAATATTCGTATTAATTCCCAAAGACTTCAGAATATCAATTCTTGGTAATAGATCGGGAAAGCTTTTCGGGGCCGCCGAATTTGTTCCCATCACCGGAATAAAAGCTCTCAAACCTCCCCAAAATAAGCCCATATTCTGAAAAATAAAAGAAACTCCAATCGCCGAAATTAGCGGCGCTAAACGCGGAGAATTACGCAAAGGTCGATAGGCATATTTTTCAGTAAGAATATTTAGGCCAGCACAAAATACCGTACTCACAATTAAAGCCACTAACATTGCAGGAATAGCCAATTCTAGCGGTGCGCCATCTTTAATCCCCAAACTACTCATCACCGTTAAAGCAGCAAAACCCCCCAACATATATAAATCCCCATGAGCAAAATTGATCAGTTCAATAATGCCATAGACCATCGTATAACCCAGGGCAATAATCGCAATTAACGCACCATTAACTAAACCTACTAATAGTTGTTGAATTAAAAGTTGAGGACTACGGGAAATTTCCACCACAATTCGCGGTAAATCTAATCCTGCAATTGGTCCTAACATCAAAATTAAGTAAGCTACACCTAAATACAGAAATATACGTTGCCAATTTTTCATTATTTTGTTATTGGTGATTGGTTATTAGTTAGTTTGTAGTAAGCGCCAAGCGCGCTCTTTACGCTTACTACAAACAACCTAATTATTTAATTTCTATTCCTTTATTCATTCTTCAAAACAGTAACAAATTCCCATTTCCCATCCTTCACCACATTTCCTGACATTGTAGTAAGGCTAGTATCGCCATTAGCATCAAAACTCCAAGTACCTAGTACCCCATTAAAGTCTTTAGTTGCCATCACTGCATCGCGAATAGCTGCACGATCGTTTTTACAGACTTTATTAATCGCACCTAGCACCACTTTAGCTGATTCATAACCGTAAGCAGCATAAGATTCTGGTTCAATATTGAATTGTTTTTTGTAGTTTTCATACCAAGCCTTACCAGCGCCCGTAAGTTGATTTCCTGGTACTCCGCCAAAAGTAGCATAAACCCCTTCTGCATCTTTACCAGCAGCCTCAATCAAAGCTTTCTCAAAGATGCCATCAGGTCCGATAAATTTGACTTTTTCGGCTGTCATTCCGACATTTCTCATGTCTTTAATTAACTGTCCGCCGTTATTTTGAGTAATTCCACCAAAGTAAATCAAATCTGGATCTAAATCCTTGATTTTAGTCATCAAAGCTTTATAGTCACTAGCTTTGCTATCAATGCCTTCACGACCGACAATTGTTAAGCCAATTTCTTTGCTAGTTGCTTCAAAAATATCACCTAGTCCTTTGCCATAAAGTTCTTGATCGTCAATGATAAAAACTTTTGTTGCTCCTAGAGATTTTGCCCACTTAGCACCAACACTTCCTTGCAGATCGTCAGCAGGAACAACGCGGGCATAGTTACGTTTGCCATTAGGATAATAAACATTAGGTTCCTGCGGTGTTCCTTTCCCGGGTTTTGTTAAACCAGGATAAGTATTGGCTGGACTAACCATAATTAAATTAGCCGCGTTAAGAATAGGAATAGATAGTTTAGCAGCGCCAGAGTTGAAGTGACCAATAACTGCTACTATACTCCCATCTGCAACGGCTTTATTAGCATTAGCTGTCACCTGGGCTCCATCCCATTTTCCAAGGGCAGCAGTAGCGTCGTCAAATTGTTCAAATTGGATTTTTAGTTTCCCATCACAGGCGGTTGATTTTGCTTCCTCGAAAGCTTGTTTTGCACCATTAACAATTGATTGACTCAAGCCCAAAGAACTGCCAGTCATGGGTAGCATGGAAACTATCTTCAGAGTATTGGGATCGGCGGGACTGCTGGCGACTACCGGAGATGTTGGGAGACTAGCACTAGCCGTTGAGCTAGGACTCGCAGAAGTAGAAGCTGGAGGACTTTGACAACTGGCACACAGCGAGGCTACCCCAGCCACCCAGACTAATTTCTTGAAGGTAGCGAACGGTAAGCTCAGATGGGTTTTTGTGGTGGCGATCGCGAGATTTTCCCCAGATTTCCCTAAATTGACGGTTTGGTTATTTTGTTGCTTGAGTCTTTCCATTTTTTGTTTTAGAGACAACTTATGCTATGTTTTTTAGGCTAACCTGCCATTGGTGGAATAGTATGCCACACAAAAGTAACAGTTAACTGTTCACCGTTCACAGTTAACCGATAATTGGTAATTTGTCAAATCTTTAATGGCGATCGCGCAAATCTCAACAACTTATAGGTGAGAAAGATAACAACAGCCTGCATGACGTAAGAATAATTTAGGCTTAATCATTGGCATAAATAATTCTGAGCTCTAAACTTACTGAATATGAAATAAACTTAACTCAGGTGAGTGCGATGGCTGCAAATTCGCCTCGACAAAAAATAGCATCAGGAGAAAGTAATGCAAAAGACCCCAGATCAACTATCAAATCAACCCATCACCTGGCTCGATCGTAAACTTGTTGTTCGTGTTTTAGAATCAATTCAGGATCTGATCGTGATCTCCTTATGTATTGGTTTGTTTGGCGTGATGGTGCTTCAGTTAAAAGATATGTTTATATCTTTGCTTTCCTGGACAGATTTTAATTTTCATGCGATCACTGCTGATATTTTATTCGTTCTAATTTTAGTTGAGTTATTCCGGCTATTGATTATCTACTTACAAGAACACCGGGTTTCTATCGGAGTTGCTGTAGAAGTTTCGATTGTTTCGGTGCTGAGGGAAGTAATCGTTCATGGCGTATTAGAAACCCCTTGGGTAGAGATCCTTGCCACTGGAGCCTTTCTGTTAGTGTTAGCAGTGCTTCTGGTGGTGAGAGTTTGGATACCGCCTACCTTTGAAGGCATCGATCCTGAAACTCGCATTGTTCAAGCCTATAATTCCCATAAACAAGAAGTAGCAAAGAATTAATCCAGAACCCAACCCATAAGGACTTGAGTCTTGTAGGGTGCGTCAGACCGGGTTTGATAACAACGATCGAGGGTTTCACCTTCTGACGCACCCTACGATATGCGCCAGCTAACTTTAGAACAGGATCTTAATTGATGAAAATATTGATCCCATTTATACAAATCAAGTCCAAAATTAAGTATTGGTGAAAATATTGAGCAGTTGATTTTAATCGCTGAAGGTTCATTTGAGGATGAATATCAAGATAGAGTAGAATTTCTCCCCCTCTTTTAATAACACTGCCCAGAGAGTTTTACGCAAATATATTTTCAATTTCTCATTAAAAACAATTGCTGACCGCTAGAGCAAGATTACACATTAGCTATTCTAGTGTTACGATTGCCACAGAGAAAGAACTGTGGTAGATAAAGGAAAGACGACTACATGGTAGAGATAGACAAGTCAATATCCTTTGACGGAAGGGATATTAGGCTGAAGATCGGGTTACTGGCACCACAGGCCGGAGGCGCTGTGTTGATCCAGTCGGGAGATACATCTGTTTTGGTGACTGCTACCCGCGCACAGGGGAGAGAGGGAGTTGATTTCCTGCCTCTGCTAGTGGATTACGAGGAGAGACTGTATGCCGGGGGTAAAATTCCGGGAGGTTTCTTGCGTCGGGAAGGTCGTCCTCCAGAAAAAGTGACTCTCACTTGCCGTTTGATTGACCGACCGCTGCGGCCGCTGTTCCCTAGTTGGCTGCGAGATGATATCCAAGTTGTGGCGACGACGCTTTCGATGGATGAGGAAGTGCCACCGGATGTGTTGGCGGTGACGGGGGCTTCAGTAGCGGTGTTACTGGCGCGGTTGCCGTTTTATGGTCCAATGGCGGCGGTGCGTGTGGGTTTAGTGGGAGATGATTTTATTATTAACCCAACCTACAGCGAGATTAAGAGTGGTGAATTGGATCTAGTGGTAGCGGGCTCCCCAGACGGGGTGATCATGGTGGAGGCGGGAGCGAACCAGTTACCGGAGCAGGATATTATTGAGGCAATTGATTTCGGTTATGAGGCTGCGTCTGATTTGATTCAGGCTCAGCGGGAAATCATGGCGGAATTGGGGATTGAGTTGGTGACTGGGGAGGAACCGCCAACCGATCCGACTTTGGAGAATTTTATCCGCGATCGCGCTGAAGCTCCCATTAAGCTAATTTTATCGCAATTTGCCGATAAGACGGTGCGAGATGACACTTTAGATGAGATTAAAGCAACGGCGGTGGTAGCTGCGATCGCGGAACTTCCTGAAGACGATCCGGTGCGGGTGGCGGCTGAGGCTGATGGCAAGGCGATCGGTAACGTTTTTAAGGATGTCACCAAAAAGCTAATGCGTCGCCAAATCATTGAGGAAGGCGTGCGCGTTGATGGTCGCAAATTGGATGAAGTGCGTCCAGTTTCCTGTCGCGTTGGCGTATTACCCTCGCGAGTACACGGTAGCGCCCTCTTTAATCGCGGATTGACTCAAGTGCTTTCGGCGGCGACTTTAGGCACTCCTGGAGACGCGCAAGACTTGGGAGACGATTTACACCCCCAAGACGAAAAGCGGTATTTGCATCACTATAACTTCCCACCGTTCTCAGTGGGCGAAACCAAGCCCCTGCGATCGCCTGGTCGTCGGGAAATCGGTCATGGAGCCCTCGCGGAACGTGCGATCGTCCCCGTATTACCCCCCCAGGTAGAGTTCCCCTACGTGATTCGCGTAGTCTCAGAAGTCCTCTCCTCCAACGGTTCCACCTCAATGGGTTCCGTTTGCGCCTCAACGTTAGCCTTGATGGACGCAGGCGTACCCATCACCCAACCCGTTAGCGGGGCGGCGATGGGATTAATTAAAGAAGGCGATGAAGTCCGTATCCTGACAGACATTCAGGGAATTGAGGACTTTTTAGGCGACATGGACTTTAAAGTAGCCGGCACCGATAGCGGAATTACGGCCCTACAAATGGACATGAAAATCTCCGGTTTACCATTGAATATAGTAGCCGATGCGATTCGCCAAGCCAAGCCTGCACGATTACATATTTTAGGGAAAATGTTGGCAACAATCGACAAACCTCGCAAGGAAATGTCACCCTTTGCGCCGCGTTTGTTAACCCTAAAAATCGATCCAGAATTTATCGGTTTAGTGATCGGACCCGGCGGCAAAACTATCAAAGGCATCACCGAAGAAACAGGTGTAAAAATTGATATTTCCGACGATGGTACGGTGACGATCGCCGGAAATGATGGTGAAAGAGCCGCTCGCGCTTACAATATTATCCAAGGCATGACACGCAAGTTAAATGCCGGAGATGTTTATGTTGGTCGCGTTACCCGGATTATTCCTATCGGTGCATTTGTCGAGATTTTACCTGGAAAAGAGGGAATGATTCATATTTCCCAATTGGCCGATTATCGTGTGGGTAAAGTTGAAGATGAATTAGCTGTAGCTGATGAAGTGATTGTGAAAGTGCGTGAGATTGATAACAAAGGCCGGATTAATCTTACTCGCTTGAATATTCACCCCGATGAAGCAGCGGCCGCCCGTGAAGCGATGAATAAATAACTGTTATTTGTTAACTGTTATTTGTTAACTGTTAACTGTTAACTGTTATTTGTTAACTGGTAGTTGCGATCGGGATTTAATCCGACAGGGTTTCTGTAGGGGCGGGTTCGCCAAGATATTTGATAAATATCGACAAATTCTATAAACCCGCCCCCACCCCAGGAAAAAATTAACAATTAATTAAATTTAACGGTTATTTTGAGATGGTTGTTCGGGATTATTCGTTGGGTGGGGGCGGGTTATGAAGATCGTCGGTGAGTGTCAAATATCTTGGCGAACCCGCCCCTACTTACCATTAAGATTTGGGTCGTTTTTATGATAATACAACATCTCTGGGAATTAATTTTATTTCTAATTATTTTCATCAGCCCATTGCCTTTATCTTTATCATTTGCAGTACACAATCAGAGAGAAAAATATAACTCTTCCTTTGCCCATTTTTGTCTGGTAATATTAACAGTATGGAGTATTATCCAAGTTGTAATAGGTCTAATTTTAGGAAGTTTTGAAAAGTTAGACTTGAGTTCAGTTATTTTTACAGAAATTATTATATTTATCATCGGTTTTAGTCTAATTTATTGGCAAAATCATAATTTTTTTACTTTGGCTCAAAAGCTACCAAAAATTCAGCGATCGCTGAATAAAATAGAACTGCGAATTATCGGTGCTACTGCTTTTGTCACGGTTGTATTGTTAGAAATTATTACTACTCAACCCATCACAAACTATGATTCTTTATGGTTTCACCTTCCCGCGATCGCCAACTGGTATCAAACAGGTGCTTTAACTTTATTAGATACCGCCGGAAATTGGATTTTTGACCACGAACAAGCCAGAGTTTATCCTTATAATTGGCACATTCTAAACTTACTATCTATTCTCCCTTTCCATGAAGACTTCCTGGTAGCTTTTCCTCAGTTAATTGCTTGGCTAATTCAGGGAATTTCTGTCTATCTTTTGAGCATTTATTTTGGATCAAATCGTATTAATAGCATTGCTGCTTCATCTTTATTATTGACAGTACCAATGGTGATTAACCAAGTTAATACTATTCATATAGATTTACCGTTATCGGCATTATTTACTTCCAGTTTATACTTGATCTTATCTTATTATAGCCGCCGCAATTTATCTGACTTTGCTTTATTTTTAGCTACTTTAGGACTATTTGCGGGTATTAAGATTACTGCTGTTATTTACGGATTTTTTATTTTGGGAATGTGGGCAATATTAGAATTAAGACGATTGTGGTTAAAACCCAAAAATACACAATTTAATTGGCAGTTAAAATCACCTGTCCTATTTTTAGGAATAGCTTTGTTATTGTTTTTAGGAGGATTTTGGTATGTGCGAAACTTTTTACATATTAATCATCCAATTCAGGATGTTAGTTTAATTGCACCAAGTTTGCCTGTATCTTCAACGCCGATCAATTCAGAACCGTCCAAATATTTTAAAATCTGGAAAAGCACTTTATTGGTTCAATTTGATTTGAGGAAAATCTCTAATTGGCAAATCTTTTTCTGGCAAGTAATTTTGAGGTTGCAGTTAGAATTTCTGATCATGTTATTCCAGATATTAGCAGTGCCTTTTGTCTCAGTAATTAAGAGTAAAATATTCAAGATTGATGAAAAATTTATTTGTTTAACTATTTTACTTATTGGCACAGGCTTTTTATATTTTATTACCCCCTATAGTTCTGGTACTGATGGCGAAATAGTTGGTTATCTAGATCCTTTGTTGGGATTTAACTTAAGATATGGATTTCCTTTTTTAAGTATGATAGCTGTAGCCGCAGCCGTTAGTGCTACGTTAGTCAGAACTCCAAATAAATTAATTGTATTAACGGTTTTAATTAGCAGTATTTTCGGGATTCTTAGCAGCAAGATTTCTGATATAATCAAGAACTCATATTTTACTGGCAATAGTATAGTTTGGGGTGGTCAACTGATTAACCAGTTTAAATCTTCTCCGATAGAAGCGAGTGGGACAGTTATCAAAATACTGGGAAATAACCTGATTTATATCTGGGTATATTTAGTAATTTATTTGTTGTTTATTCTTCTTCTGCATTGGCTATTATTTTGGGATAATTCTCAGGGTAGATTTTTAACAAATGTATTGCATAGTTTTCAGCGTTTTAGTCGAACAATTGTGATTTGTGTTTGTTTAGGATTAATAGTTAGTGCAACTTGGGTTTTACGAGAAAAACGAGATGTGAATCGGACTGAAATTTATCGAGGCATTTATGAGTATATCGAAAAAAATACGCTTCCTAATGAAAAAATTGGCTTCTTTTTAAGTCGTCGCAGTTATCTTTTTTATGGAAAAAACCTAGATAGGCAAGTTTTATATGTTCCTTTGAGAGATGAAATCGATCGAATCGATCGATGGGTAGATAACTTGCGGCAAAAGGGAATTAGAATTGTTGCCGCAGGACCGCTAACTAAAAATGATAAAAACACGAAAAAAATTGTGTCTTGGTTAACCAGTGATGATGGCTACTTAGAATTAGTTTGGGGTAAAGATGTTGAGCAAAAGTCTGTGTTGTATCGATTGAAAGATAAATAAATGTAGGAATTACGCATCACAATATCATATCAAGGGCAATAGAACTTCAAACTCAGTACCTACACCAATTTGCGATCGCATCCTAAATCTCCCACCATGTTTAGCTGTAACAATTTGATAACTAACCGCTAAACTCGTCTCTTTCTCAGCACGTTTTTCTGTAGAAAAAGATTGCAAAATCTTCTCTTGCTTCTCCAAAGACATCCCCGGTCCATTGTCAGCAATCCGAATAGAAACCCACCGTAAATGAGGTCTTTCTGCATCAATTAGATTTTCCGGGGAACAAACTTCAGTTGTAATATTAATTCGTGGTTTGTGGGCTGGATCTTTAAGAACAGTTCCTCGGAATTCCTTCGCCAAATCTTGACCAACTGCCTCATTCAGCAAAACATTAATCGCATTAGTCAACATATTCATAAAAACCTGATTTAGCTGTCCTGCATAACAAGAAACTGGTGGTAAATAGCCATAATTTTTTACTACTTCTATTTCCCCCGTTAGCCGACTTTTAAGCAGCAAAATTATGCCATTAATTACAGTGTGTAAATCAGCAGGCTTCGGATACACATCATCAATATGACAGAAATTTTGCAAACTGGTTGCCAGCTTAGTTAAGCGCTCGGCTCCCGCTTTAATACTAGCAATAGTTCGCGGCAAATCTGTTTGTAAAAAATCAAACTCTATCTCTTCCTTTAGTTGGCTAATTTCCGCCGGAATATTTGGTAAAATAGCTTCATAAGTTGAGAGCAATTCGATCAAATTATCAGTGTAATCTGTAATATAAGTTAAATTTCCCCAAATAAACCCAACCGGATCTAAAATTTCATGGGCTACTCCATCTACTAAGCGCCCTAAACTCGCCATTTTTTCACTTTGAATCATTTGAGCTTGAGCTCTTTCGTACCGTACTTGAGTTTCAATACCTCGAATTTGCCAATAGGCAATATTTAAAGCGTGAACATCTAATAATTGATAAGATTTGGGTTCTAATTGTACTACAATAATTGGTTCTCCCTGCAATTCAGGCGATCGCCTGAGTGCCTGTTGTGCTGCCGTCAAAATTGTGGTATTTTCTGACAAAATTAACATTTCAGCACGAGCATAGCTATAGAGAACTTTTAATGGTAAGTTTAAAAACAATTCAATTCCCTGGGGTTTAATCAGATACTCCAATAGTCGCCGCCGCGAAATCATCCCCATAAATTTGTCATCTTCCATCAAGATTACTCCTGGTAGAAGGGGATTTTTTTCAAATATTTCAGTAACAGTTATTCCTAGACAGCCAAGTTGTACCTGAAAATGATAAAGAGGCAAATCCCGCAGGGTGGATTCTAAAGATAAATCTTGGTGGCTTCCTTGGGACAGCAATGGACCGGATAATTTTAAATCGAATATATTGCTCACAAAACTCTAGTTTGGTTTGAAAATTTGACGCTTTAAGCATAGAGCAGTTATGATTTGCTCCCTACTTAGCGTACCATTTATGGTTCTACTTTCGGGGGCTGACAAGCAATCTCGTTGAAACTAGGAGCTAGGGCGAAGCATTCGCATACAAAACGTCGGTTTATAGCGATAAATTATCGTCCGAAGGCTTTGCCCCTACAAAATCGGTACGCTCCCGCTGGGCTCATAGATGATAGGATCTTTTAGCTCTGCATAAGTTCTATCTAAAAAATGATTTGAACTATGCTATACTGCTTTAACTTGTCGTTGGGAAAGTCCGGTGCGATTCCGGTACTGTGCCGCAACTGTAATCAAGGAAAAAGTAAAAAGAGAATTATTTTCCCTTGCCTTTTAACTTTTTACCTTGTTAGTCAGAATGCCATTTGCAAGTTTTTCAAAGGTAGATAGAAACCAGGTTTTGATTTGTAGGAAAAGAAATCTAGTTTCTAACTAATTCTCTGCGTTGCATGGGGAAAAAAAGGTGAATTGGTTAGTTGAACCGAAGGTTTGTCCGGGGTTATATTATGCTACCCCTGCCCAAGATGGGTTTTTAATTCGCATTCGCACTCCTGGCGGATGGCTCAATTCTCAACAGGGAAAAGCGATCGCGATTTTGCTAGAACAATGGGGCGGAAAACTACAAGTTACAAATCGGGCAAATTTACAAATTCGTGGAGTTCAAATAGCCCCAAGTTTAGAAGTCTTTGAAACCTTACAAAAATTAGGTTTAGCTGCTGATAATCCCTCGATCGATCACTTGCGGAATATCATGTGCAGTCCTACTGCTGGAATTGACTGCGAAGAATTAATTGATCCTCGTCAATTAGTAAAAGAATTGGATAATTTTATTCAAAATCATCCATCAATTACCAAACTTAGTCCTAAATTTAGCATTGGGATTGATGGCGGCGGTAAAGTAGGAATTGGGACTCGTTCTGCGATCGCCTGGGAACACCGCTATAACGAGATTCAACTATCAGCAATTGCCTTGAATAATCAAAGAGATTTAGATTCGGGTATTTACTTCCGATTGGCCTTGGGAGGCGATAAACAATTATACGATACCAATGCGTTAATCAAACCAGAAAACAGTTTATCTGTGATGTCGGCGTTAGTAAAAGTTTATGGGGATTATGTGCAACAAAACCCGTCTTCTACAGGTAAAAAGCCGCGCATGAAACACTTGCTAAAAGATTGGGGAGTTGAAAAATATCTCCAACAAGTTAACTTGCAATTAGAGCATCCTTTACATCAGGTTGAAACTTGCCCAATAGTGCCTACTGAACCGTATTATCATCTAGGGATTCATGCTCAAAAGCAAGCCGGATTATCTTATATTGGAGTATCATTAAGGTTAGGACAATTGACTGCTGCTCAACTTTTGGGATTAGGAGAAATTTCGGAAATGTTTGGTGATAGTCAGTTAAGATTAACTCCTTGGCAGACGATTTTATTACCGAATATTCCTAATGAAAAAGTGTCAGAATTATTGCCAAAACTGGTATCATTAGGTTTATCTGCTTCTATAGGATGGGATGCTGCGATCGTTGCTTGTGCTGGTAAACCTGGTTGTGCGGCGGCGGCAACTGAAACTCAAATTCATGCTTCAATGTTGATAGATTATCTAAACGATCGATTAACTTTTGATTCTCCTGTAAATATTCATGTTTCAGGTTGTGCTAAATCCTGCGCTCAACCTAGTCCAGCAGAAATTACACTTTTAGGAACTACAATTGAGCAAAATGGTGAAATGATTGATGGTTATCAAGTTTATGTTGGTGATTGTAAAGATTCCTTGAAAGAGCAAATTTTTGAGGGAGATTTTTTAAATATTCCCAGTATTATAGATTCGTTAACTGTTAATTGTTAATTGTTAACAGTTAACAGTTAACTGTTAACTGTTAACTATAATTATTGATAAAATTCCCTCTTCCCTCTTCTTCTTCCCTCTTCCTTCTTCCTTCTTCCCTCTTCCTTCTTCCTTCTTCCCTCTTCCTTCTTCCTTCTTCCTTCTTCCTTCTTCCTTCTTCCCTCTTCCTTCTTCCTTCTTCCTTCTTCCTTCTTCCTTCTTCCTTCTTCCCTCTTCCTTCTTCCTTCTTCCCTCTTCCTTCTTCCTTCTTCCTTCTTCCTTCTTCCTTCATTATGATTGATTACTTGCGGAATGGTGACGAAATTTATCGAAAATCTTTTGCGATTATTCGCGCCGAAACTAATTTAGAAAGTTTATCAAATGATTTAGCTCATGTTGCGGTGCGTTTGATTCATTCCTGTGGCATGACAGATATTGTACAGGATTTAGAAGCATCACCGGATGCGGTGAAAGTTGGACGAGATGCACTTTCTCAGGGTGCATCAATTTTTTGTGATTCTCAGATGGTGGCTGATGGAATTACTAAAGCTCGATTGCCAAGAAATAATCAGATTATTTGTACTTTAAATAATCCAGAAGTTCCAGAGATGGCTCGTCAAATTAATAATACGCGATCGGCGGCAGCTTTGGAATTTTGGCGACCTAATTTAAAAGATGCTGTTGTAGTTATTGGCAATGCTCCTACTGCCCTTTTTCACTTACTAGAATTACTCGATGAAAATGTAGTAAAACCGGCATTAATTTTAGGTTTTCCAGTTGGTTTTGTGGGAGCAAAAGAATCAAAAATAGAATTAGCAGCAAATAGTCGTGGCGTACCATTTATTACCTTGCATGGGCGTAGGGGTGGAAGTGCGATCGCGGCGGCGGCAGTAAATGCGTTAGCAAAGGAGAGCGAATTATGACTAAATTAGGAAAACTTTATGGATTAGGAATTGGTCCCGGCGATCCAGAATTGCTGACATTGAAAGCCCATCGGATTTTAACAAATGTTCCAGTAATTGCTTATCCAACTTTAGAAAATGGGAAGGTTTTGGCACGAGCAATTGTAGCTGATTTTATTCGTCCCGATCGAATAGAAATTCCCATGCCTTTGCCTTTTAGTGTAGAGCGATCGTCGCAACCCTATTATGATATTGCCGCCGAAAAAATTGCCGAACATTTGAATTTAGGGCGAGATGTCGCGGTTTTATGCGTAGGCGATCCGATGCTTTATGGCTCATTTATGTACATTTTTAATCGCTTATCTGAGCGGTTTTCTATTGAAGTAGTTCCGGGCATTTCTTCAGTGATGGCAAGTGCGGCAATGTTGGGTGTACCAATTACTTATCGCAATGATGTATTTAGCATTATGCCCGCTACATTAGAAGCGGAAATATTGCGCGATCGCCTTGCGGTTGTTGATGCGGCAGCAATTATTAAATTAGGCAGACATTTCGCTAAAGTTCGCGATATTCTTGATGAATTAGGGCTATTAGAGCGCGCCCTTTACATTGAGCGAGCAACTTTACCTAATCAACAAATCATTCCGATTACGGAAATCGATTCAGCAGCAGTTACCTACTGGGCATTAATTCTGATTCCTAGTAAAACCCAACCCCAATGAAACTAATTTGTAATTCACGTAATATTCTAGTAAACTTACAAAAATACTTAGTGTCTTAGTGTCTTAGTGGTTATCTGAAACCACCAAGACACTAAGACACTAAGAAAACACCAAGATACGGAGACACTAAGAAATGATGCAGAGAGAGCCAATTTCTGATAATCTAAATCAAATAGCAAAACATATAGTGGATGCGGCTTTTAATGTCCATTTTTCTTTGGGGCCAGGTTTATTGGAAAGTGTTTATGAAGTTTGTTTGGAGTATGAATTAACGAAAAGAGGTTTAAAAGTCGATCGTCAAGTTGATCTGCCTGTAGTGTATGAAGATATACAATTAGAAGCTGGCTTTCGGCTTGATTTACTGGTCAATGAATCTGTCATACTTGAACTAAAAGCTGTAGAAAATCTTTTACCAGTTCATACTGCACAAATCATCACCTATCTCAAACTCTCTAAACGCAGGCTCGGATTTTTAATTAATTTCAATGTTCCTTTAATTAAAGATGGTATCAAACGAATTGCCGTATAAATCTTAGTGTCTTAGTGTCTTAGTGGTGATCTGAAACCACTAAGACACTAAGACACTAAGAAAGAGTGAATTAAAAATGAAAGCTATTATCATTCTAGGACAATCAAGTATTTCTGTTGCTCGTCAAATTCAAATGGCGCTCCCAGAAGCAGTAGTTTATGGTTTAATCGATCGCACTCATTCGGCTGATTTTACTTATACTAATTTTGGGGAAAAGGTGCGAGAATTATTCCAAAATGGAACGCCAATTATTGGGGTTTGTGCGGCGGGTATTTTAATTCGTACTTTAGCACCTTTATTAACAAATAAATGGCAGGAACCTCCTGTATTAGCGATCGCAGAAGATGGAAGTGCTATAGTTCCTTTATTGGGAGGTTTACAAGGTGTTAACGATCTCGCTCGTCAAATTGCCGAAATATTTCAAGTTTCTCCGGCAATTACAACTACTGGGGATATTAGATTTAGGACTGCTTTATTATCTCCACCATCGGGCTATCAGTTAGTTAATCCTGATGATGCTAAAAAGTTTATTTCTGATTTGTTGGCGGGGGAAAAGGTTAAATTAATTGGCGAATCTTCCTGGTTGGAAAATAGTCAATTACCCATTTCGACCGAGGGAAAATTAACTATTGAGATTGTAGCCAAAGATAATTTAGAATTAGCAAAACCTAGTGCTAATTGTTTAGTTTATCAATTCGATCGAGGTTTAATTACATCAGTTAAGGCACAATTAGTAATTGTAGGTACGGGTCCAGGGGCAATGAATTGGATGTCTCCAGAAGTCCGAGAAGTGTTGCAAAATGCCACAGATTGGGTAGGTTATAAAACTTATTTAGATTTGGTGGAATCGTTGCGAAAACCGGAGATTGTTCGCCATGAATCTGATAATCGAGTAGAACTCGATCGCGCAGAAATAGCCTTAGATTTAGCCGCTAAGGGGCGATCTGTTGTGTTAGTTTCTTCTGGCGATCCGGGAATTTATGCAATGGCATCGGCAGTTTTTGAGGTATTAGAAAAAAAGGCAAAACCGGAATGGGAAGCGATCGCAATTCAGGTTTGTCCAGGGATTTCGGCAATGCAAGCAGCGGCGGCGAGTGTTGGCGCACCTTTAGGACATGATTTTTGTGTAATTTCGCTATCAGATATTCTGAAATCTTGGCAGGTGATTTCGCAGCGGATTGAGTTGGCGGCTAAAGCAGATTTAGCGATCGCTTTTTATAATCCTGTTTCTCAACAACGTACTTGGCAATTAGAAAAGGCAAAGGAGATTTTATTGCAGTGGCGATCGCCTCAAACTCCGATTATTTTAGCTCGTAATTTAGGGCGAAAAGGGCAAGCGGTGACAGTAAAATTCTTAGAAAAATTGACAGTTGAAGATGCCGATATGCGAACTATAATTTTGGTTGGTTCGAGTAAAACTCGGATCGTTCAACAAGGGGAGAAGCAATGGATTTATACCCCACGTCACTATTAGAAACAACAATTAAATAACTTGCGGTTTGTAGTAAGCGCTTTAGCGCTATGAGCCAGTTTGTAGTAAGCGCTTTAGCGCTGTCTTCGCGCTTACTACAAACAAGTCCTACTGCGGTAAAAAGCCTTACAACTGTTTCACTTGAGACACTAACTTGGCAACTACATCCTTAGCGCCACCAAACAGCATCATAGTTTTATCCTTGTAGAAAAGCTCATTATCTACACCAGAAAAACCAGCATTCATCCCACGTTTAATCACGATCGTATGCTTGGCGCGATCGACTTCCAGAATTGGCATTCCATAAATCGGACTTGCCGTATCGTGACGCGCCGCTGGATTTACCACATCATTTGCCCCAATTACTAAGGCGACATCTGTTTCATCAAACAAAGGATTGATGTCATCCATATCGTACAATTGCGGATAAGGAACGTTCGCTTCTGCTAATAGTACATTCATGTGTCCCGGCATCCGTCCAGCCACAGGATGAATGGCATATTTTACATCAACGCCGAGGCCTTCCAATTGATCTGCTAATTCGCGAACAGCGTGCTGTGCTTGGGCTACGGCCATCCCATAACCAGGAATAATTACAACCGATCGCGCATAACCTAACATCATCGCACTTTCTTCTAAATCGATGCTGCGAACAGTTTTATCGATCGCACCACCAGCCGCCGCAGTCGTCGCCCCACCGCCACCGCTACTACCAAAAGCACTAAACAGCACATTTGCTAGAGAACGGTTCATTGCCTTGCACATGATTTGCGTCAAAATGATTCCAGACGCACCAACCAAAGCACCAGCAATGATCAGCATATTGTTCATCAAAATGAACCCAGCAACACTCGCTGCAATACCTGAATAAGAGTTCAACAGCGAGATTACTACAGGCATATCGCCGCCGCCAATTGGCAACACAAACATGATACCAAGGACGTTGGAAATCAAGACTAAAGCCAGGAATACTGGAACATTTTCAGGGTTGAAGACTAAATAAGCGCTACCTGCTAAAAGTGCGATCGCCAATGCAGCATTTACTGGTTGCTGTAAGGGGAAAGTCACCGGCGCACCAGGAAGTAATTCTTGCAATTTGGCAAAAGCTAACAAGCTACCGGTAAAGGTAATCCCACCAATTAATACGCCTAAAACGATCGTAATCGTAGACTCAGCAGTCGGAGATTCAGGGATGCTGAGATAGCGCCAAAATTCACCCACTGCAACTAAGGCCGAAGCCGCACCACCAAAGCCATTGAGTAAACCTACCATCTGCGGCATATCCGTCATTGCCACAGTTTTTGCCATAATTGTTCCTAAGATGGAACCCGCGATTACGCCGACAACAATTAGTTCGTAGCTGATGACTTGACGCTCGAGTAGCGTACCGACGATCGCAATTCCCATCCCAATTGCTGCAAGAACATTTCCTTGACGGGCTGTTGCTGGCGATCCCAATTGTTTCAAGCCAACAATGAATAATGACGCGGCTACTAAATAGCTTAACTGAATGCCACTAGGCAGAAAATCGCTCATAAGTCGTCCTCAAAGAAAATAGAAATTGTCAGGTTAATTTTGTAGGGGAGAATCTTCCGGTGTAGGGAAACGGCACTACTCATTGGTGTCAACTTAAGCTGAAACCCGCCAGGGACTTAAGTCCCTGTCTAATAGCTTAAGTCCTCTTCAGAGGACTAATTAAATTTCAAACTCTTCTTAGTCCTCTTCAGAGGACTTTAGCTTTGAGACAGGGGTTTTAACCCCTGTCGGACTAAGAATTTGACCTTAAGTTGACACGCCTTGGGCACTGCCGTGTCCCTACCGATTCGCTTGTTTTTCCGGGTGAAAGTTTTAAGCTTTCACTTCTTTTTTCTTGAACATTTGCAACATCCGATCGGTTACTAAGAAACCCCCGACCACGTTAATTGTTGCTAAAGCCACTGCGATCGTACCGAGAATCGAAGTAACGCTAAGATTGCCTTGACCGGCAATCAAAATTGCCCCTAAAACTGCAATTCCAGAAATCGCATTGGAACCAGACATTAAGGGTGTGTGTAGCGTTGGAGGCACTTTGTTAATTACTTCAAAGCCCACAAAGGACGCTAAGACAAACACTACTAAACCTGCAATCAATCCTGATGCCATAATTTTCGTTATTTGTTAGTGGTTATTTGTTAACTGTTAACTGTTATTTGTTAACTGTTATTTGTTAACTGTTATTTGTTAACTGTTAACTGTTAGTTCGACTGCCATGCCTAAAGCATCGCGTACTCGCTGGTTGCGGATTTCGCCACCGTGAGCGACACAAGCTCCAGCAATAATGTCATCTTCAAAATTCAAATTAAGGGCTTTATCTTTCACCATCAATTGAAGTAAAGCCGAGATATTTTTCGAGTAAGTTTCGCTGGCGTGTACCGGCATTGACGATGGCAAATTAATCGGACCAATTACCGTCACACCGTTCCACATCACATCTTTTCCGGGCTCAGTACATTCGCAGTTTCCGCCTTGTTCGGCCGCCAAGTCAACTACTACCGATCCGGGCTTCATTTGGGCTACCATTTCTCTAGTGACTAACACCGGAGCTTTACGGCCTGGAACTTGAGCGGTGGTAATTACTGCGTCTGATGCGCCGACGTGCTGGGTGAGCACTTCGCGGGTGTATTGTTTCGAGGCTTCGGAAAGTTCCTTCGCGTAGCCACCGGCGGCGACGGTTTCTTCTTTGAGTTCGACATCAATAAATTTAGCGCCCAAGCTTTGCACTTGTTCTTTAACTTCGGGGCGGATGTCGAAGGCTTCGACAACGGCTCCTAAGCGGCGGGCGGTAGCGATCGCCTGTAAACCAGCTACACCAGCACCCATTACCAACACCTTCGCGGGGCGAATTGTGCCCGCTGCGGTGGTTAACATGGGAAAATATTTAGGCAAACTTGCGGCCGCGATCAATACTGCTTTGTAGCCGGCGACGTTAGCTTGAGATGACAAAGCATCCATACTTTGAGCGCGACTGGTGCGGGGAATCATTTCCATGCTGAAGGCGCTGACTTGGCGCTCCGCCAAACGCTGCACTAAAGCGGGGTTTCCCAAAGGATTGAGAAAGCCAATGAATACCGATCCTGAGCGTAACTGATGAATTTCTGACTCTTGTAGTGCGCCGATTTTCACCACTACGTCGGCTTCGCTCCAGAGCGCACCTGTATCGGCTACAATCTTTGCTCCGACTGCTTCGTAAGCAATATCTGAGAAGAAAGATTGTTCGCCAGCACCAGCCTCAACTAACACTTCTATGCCCTGTTTGACTAACTTGGCTACAGCGTCAGGGATTAAGGCTACTCGGCGCTCGCCGGCCTCAACTTCTTTCGCGATCGCTACTTTCATGTATCTCTCCTTACAATAAGCGTGGAATTCTTTAACTGTTGATTAACTGTTTCCTGTTAGGGGAATGAGGAATTGGTAACAGAAAATTTATCCATTGTCCAGTTCCCTGCACCCATTACCCAGTCCCCATTTCCCGGTGTTACGTTCAAGGTTCCAGCGGCATAAACTTCTCCAGTCGATATTAAGGGTAATATCTGAAATTTGGGCTGATTCTTTAACTTCTCTTATACTTTTAGGGCATTTTCAATGGTCGGTTTATGATTTTGGCATTATATATGAAGTTTTTAGGAATTCTGTAGCTTTAATCACAATAGCTGTAGTTTAGCAGAAAATAGACTCACTTACCCAGTTGTTTCAAATGTTGCAAAATTTTACTCCTCCGACTCGCCATTTCCGGCCGAGTCAAAATTCCTTGAGAGGGACTAAACAGAAACGCTACTAAAAATAATGCCGTTACTACTAATACAATTGCTGCACCCGAAGGCACATTTAAGTAATAACTAATATACATCCCAGACACGCTGGCAATTACGCCGACAATTGCCCCGACTCCCATCATTTGATGCAATTCTTTAACTAATAAATAGCCAGTAATACTGGGGCCAATTAGCAGGGAAACTACTAATACTACGCCGACTGCTTGCATACTGACAATGATTGTCAGAGTAATTGCCGAAATTAACCCAATGTGAATTAAATTTACAGGTAATCCGATCGCCTGCGCCCCTAGTGGGTTAAAGGTGTAAAATAGCAATTCTTTATAAAATATTCTCACAAAAATTAGGACAATAATTGAAATCCATAATGTCCGCCATACATCATCTACTGTCACTCCTAAGATATCGCCGAACAAAAAATGATGTAAATCTAGCTTGCTTTTTAATAAAGTAATTAACATAATTCCTAATGCTAAAAATCCCGAAAAAACTAACGCCATTGCCACATCAACTTTGACGCGGGATTGAGATTGAATCCAAGCAATAATTAAGGTGCTTAATGTCCCGGAAATAAAGGCTCCCAGGAAAATATCAATGCCTAAATAAAAGGCGATCGCTAGTCCTGGTAATACTGCATGGGCAATCACATCTCCTAATAATCCCATGCGTTGAACTATTAAATAACTACCAACTACGGAACAGAGAATGCCTAACATTATAGCAATGGCGATCGCATTCCGCATGAACTCGAATTGTAGGGGTTCTATCAGTAAATTTAACATTGTTTCATCTCTCGCTGCACCAAAATGACATTATCACCATAAGCCCGCTGAATATTATCAGCGGTAATTACTTCTGACCTCTCTCCGTCAGCAATTAGTTGTTTATTAATTAATAAAAATCTGTCATACTTCCTCGAAGCTTCTCCCAATTCGTGACCAATTACTAGCAAGATTTTTCCTGCTGATTTTAATTCATCAAAAACTTCAAATAGTACCGCTTCTGTCTTTTTATCAACGCCAACAAATGGCTCATCAAAGAAAAATAAATCCGCTTCTTGCGCTAATGATTGTGCTAAAAATACTCGCTGTTGTTGTCCTCCCGATAACTCTCCAATTTGGCGATTTCTTAACTCCCAAATTCCAACTCTTTCTAAGGCCGCTTTGACAATTTCTTTGGATTGACGTGAAGGCGATCGCAACCAACCTGTATGGCGAGTACGGGCCATCATTACGACATTTTGTACTGTAATCAGATAGTCCCAGTCAATCTGCGATCGCTGGGGCACATAAGCTACCTGTCCTAGTTGCTGAGAAAGTGCGCGATCGCGATATCTCACTACCCCATTTGCCGCCGGAATTAACCCCAAAATGGCCTTCACCAGCGTACTTTTCCCCGCACCGTTAGGCCCAATCACCCCCACGATTTGCCCCGGTTTCAAGCTGAAACTCACATCCTCAACAGCGCTAACTCCTCGGTAGTTGACAGCCAGATGCCGAACCTCTAACATAGTAAATCTTGAATGATAACGATTATCATTATAATGGCACATAAGGAGGAACAGAGAATGTTACAAAAATTAAAATTTACAACCCTTGCTGTATTTGGCTTAATCGTGGGTGCTGGATGGAGCACCACTGAGTCAACTTTTTCACAGATCGCCCAACGCCAGACTGTAGCACAAAATCGTCCCCAAGTCATAGCAACTTCCACAGTTATTTGCGGTTTAACTAAAGAAATAGCTGGTAATACTATTGACCTCAAATGCTTGGTAGATGCGGGTTCAGATCCGCACGTTTATAACCCAAAACCCGACGATCGTAAAGCAATTGACCAAGCAAAACTCGTGCTTTACAACGGCTATGATTTTGAGCCTACTTTAATTCGCTTAATTAAAGCAAGTTCCAACAAATCAGCCAAAATTGCTGTCGCTGAAGCCGCAGTCACCAAACCATTAGAGCTTGAAGAAGACGGAAAAAAAGTTACCGATCCGCACGTTTGGCACGACGCTAAAAATGGTGTAGCGATGGCAAAAGTCATTAACAATCAACTCAGTAAAATCTTACCAAACCAAACATCTGCTTACAATGCAAAAACTCAACAAATTACCTCAAATCTGACCAAACTAGATACATGGATTAAGTCAGAAATTGCCACAATTCCTGCCAAACAGCGCAAGCTTGTCACCACTCACGATGCTTTAGGTTACTACTCAAAAGCTTATGGAATCCCAGTAGTAGGAGCATTAGAAGGTATTAGTACCGATGAAGCGCCAACACCAACGCGGGTGGCTCAATTAGTCAGAGAAATTAAAGCCTCTGGAGTGCCGACAATTTTTGCCGAAACTACAATTAATCCTAAATTAATTGAGGCGGTGGCGAAAGAAGCAAAGGTGAAAGTTTCGCCGCGAGAATTATTTGCCGATGGTTTAGGAGAAGCGGGAAGTGATGCCGATACTTACCAGAAAATGATGATTGCGAATACCCAGACAATAGTGGAAGGATTAGGAGGTAAATATACTCCTTTTAAACCTTAATATAAACAGTTTTCGGGGGCATTTATTCGATCGCTTAACAGTTGACCTTGACAAATTCGGGCTAAATGTTATAGATTAAACATCTCATCCCAAAACTTTTCAAATCATCTGTTAGCAAAGATGTTGAGAAAATATCAAGAAAAAATTAAGGCAAGTATTCATCAGCCAGTCCCTCTGCGCCTTGCCTTAATTGCCCCATTTATCATAGAAATTTTTGCTGTTGTTGGACTCACTGGTTGGCTATCATGGCGCAATAGTCAAAAAGCCGTCAACGATTTAGCAACACAACTCAGAAATTCCGTCAGCGCACGCATTCAGCAATATTTAGAAAATTACTTAGAAAAACCAGTCTTAATCACCAAAATCAACGCTGATGCTTTTAAACAAGGACAATTAAGCTGGAAAAATCCTCTAGCTTTAGAGCGTTATCTATGGCAACAGATTCAGTTATTTTCTACTGTGCGTTCTAACTATTTTGGTAATAAAGAAGGTGGAATCAACTTAATTACACGAGAAGATGATGGAGCAATTGTTGCTAGAATTACCGAAAATTTTCCACAACGCATTACCTACAGCCTTGATAGTCAAGGAAATCGCTTACAACGCCAAAGAATAGACCAAAATTATGACGCTCGAACTCGACCTTGGTATAAGGCTGCGATTAAAAATAATCAGCAAAGTTGGGAAATTTACACTTTTACTTATGGGCATTTAGGTATTACTGTATCGCAACCTGCTTATGACTCTTCAGGAATATTTCAAGGAGTCTTTGCTGTTGATTTAAGCCTCAGTTATATCAGCGACTTTTTACGAAATATTAAAATTAGTCCTAACGCTCAAACTTTTATCATAGAACGTTCGGGTTATCTAATAGCCAGTTCAGATTCTCAGCCATTTACAGTTAATGCTGATGGCAAGCAAAAACGCCTTTTGGCAACCGAAAGTCCCACGATATTAATTAAATCTGCGACTCAAGAATTGAACTCTAAATTTGGTTCTCTAAAAAATGTTAATCAGGCAGAAAAGTTTGACTTTGGGCTAAACAATGAACATTTATTTGCACAAGTATTACCTTACCAAGATACCGGGGGTTTAGATTGGTTAGTGGTAGTGGTTGTGCCAGAAAAAGATTTTATGGAGCAAATTAATGCCAACACTCGGACTACGATTATGTTGTGTATTGCAGCTTTAGGTGTAGCTATTTTATTAGGTGTTTTAACTGCTCAATGGATTGCACAACCTATTCAAAATTTAGTTGTAGCATCGACGGCGATCGCTTGTGGGGAACTTAATCAAAATATAGAAGCGGCTTCGGTTAAAGAATTAAATGTATTAGCAGTATCTTTTAGGCAAATGGCTGGTCAGTTACAAACTTATTTTACAGCACTAGAACAGTCAAAAAATAATTTAGAAATTCGCGTTCAAGAGCGAACAATAGAGTTAACTCATGCTTTAGAAGAACTGCAACAAGCGCAATTACAACTCATTCAGAGTGAGAAAATGTCTAGTTTAGGGCAATTGATGGCAGGAATTGCTCACGAAATTAATAATCCTGTCGGTTTTATCCATACCAATTTGCCATATACTCAAGAGTCATTGGAGAACTTGTTAGCTTTAGTTAAACTTTATCAGCAGCAATTTCCTAACCCAACTCCAGAGATTAAACAGCAACAGGAAATTGCCGATTTAGAATTTTTGCAGGAAGATTTGCCGAAACTTTTAGCTTCGATGCAAGTAGGAACTGAACGTATTAAGCAAATTGTTCTTTCGCTGCGAACTTTTTCTCGCCTGGATGAAGCCGCAGTAAAAGCTGTAGATTTACATGAGGGATTAGAGAGTGCATTGCTAATTTTAGAGCACCGATTACAAAGTCAACTAAATCGTCCGGGTATTCAAGTTATCAAAAGTTATGGTAATTTGCCGATGATTGAGTGCTGGGCGGCTCAAATAAATCAGGTATTTTTGAATATTTTGAGTAATGGGATAGATGCGATCGATTCTCGCTATGCAATGGATACAGGCGATGCTAATAGTAGCGATATTTTGCTGGTAAATGAAACTGATAATGTCAGCAAATCGGATCGATTATTACATATTTCTATTCCACAGATTACAATTGTTACTGAGTTTGTTAAGGCTAATTTTGCTCCAAATAATGATGAGATTGGCAATAAAGTTGTGATTAGTATTGCTGATAATGGTATTGGTATTTCAGAGGATATCAAAGGGCGACTATTCGATCCTTTTTTCACCACAAAACCTGTGGGAAAAGGCACAGGCTTAGGATTATCTATTGCCTATCAAATTATTGTTGAACAGCATGGGGGTTCGCTGAAATGTAACTCGGTTATAGGGCAAGGAACAGAATTTTTGATTGAAATTCCTGTAAAAAATTCAATAGAATCCAGTACAGTGCAACAGTATTAGTGCGGGTTATTTAATATTTGGGCTTGTAGTAAGCGCTTTAGCGCGAAGACAGCGCTTACTACAAACCAAATCATCAAATTATTTAATTTTCATTCCTAAGAAAGACTAAGTTTCTAATTTCATCACTTTTCGATAGTGGGATTCAATCTCGTTCATTGTTTGAGAATTTCGCTCTTCAATCCACTGACTTTGTTCAAATAATTGCTTCCTTAATTCATCAACATTAATAGTTTTGACTTGATTTTTAGCCACAATTTGTTTGCCATTTACCCAAACACTATCAACGGCTTGAGTGGGGCGACCTAAGATTAGTAATCCAATCGGATCTGTGCGCGGTAAGAGTGATAAACTGGTAAGATCGTAAAGGACAAAATCAGCTTTTTTACCTACAGTTAGCGAACCAATTTCATCGCCCATATTTAACCCTTTAGCGCCTCCCATTGATGCCATTTCTACTGACTGACGTGGTGTAATCCAGTGGCGATAATCAAAATCTGTAATGTTGTGCAAAATTGAACCAATTTTAATGGCTTCTAATAAATCTTGGGAGTCATTACTAGATGCTCCATCGCAACCAAAAGAGACATTTACCCCTGCCTGACGGTATTTAATAATCGGCGCAATGCCACTACCTAAGCGCAAGTTACTGAGGGGATTGTGAACAACTGTAGCTTGAGTTTCTGCTAGAATAGTAATGTCATCATCATCTAACCAAACGCAGTGAGCTAAAGAAGTGTGGGAAGTAAGAAAGCCGAGATTTTGCAAATATTTTACACTGCTAAAACCGTATTTTTCTTGAGCTAATTTTTTTTGAGCTTTGGTTTCTAATAAGTGAGCGTGGAGGCAAAGATTATGAGTTTTGCTTAATTCTATACACCCTTTAAATAAGGCTTCAGAACATAGTTGTATTCCAGTTGGGGCTAATATGATATTGATGCCGATTTCGGGTTGGTGAAATCGTGCGATCGCGTCTTTCATTAGCTGTAAAGTGGCTGCTGTTGAGCGAATATAGGGCGCGTGTTCTATCAAATTTTCCCCAGAAGGTATACTCGCTGTTAAAGATTCATCCTGAATCAATGGGCCAATGAAAGCGCGAATGCCAATTTCACGATAAGCTCGATCGGCAGCCGCGATCGTTTCTAATTCTTGCCCCGGAATTAATACTAAATGATCGACAACTGTCGTACCACCTGATAGTAGCGTTTCGACTGCTGTGCCCAAGGCACTTAGGTAAATTTTATCAGGATTTAAGGGGGCAAAATCGTACAATTGGGCAAGCCATAATTCCAGAGGTAAAGGTGGAATTATACCGCGTTGCCACATTTCTGAAGAGTGGGTATGTGCATTTACAAAACCGGGCAATAGCAACTTATTTTTGCCATCGATCGCATCCCCAATTATGGGTGCTTCAGGTGCGATCGCGCTGATGCGATCGCCCTCCACCTGCACATTCACTATTTTATAACCGCCCTCAACTGGAATCAATACATTTTGAATTGTAAAGCTCATAATTTAACCTTTTTACCGCCTTCACATCAATTATTATTTAACGATCGGCTAATTATTAAAAAATTACTATTAAATTTTGATTCTAACTTAAAAAATGCGCTAATACAAGTTATCGAAAAAAAATTTGTGTAAAACCTAGAGATTGCTCTGTGGGCAAAAACAATATGAATCCCTCATCTCTCCGTACCTTGGGCGTACCGCCAAATACTTGGGCTGTTGATGGAAAAATTGCCGATATTACCCGCCCTCCCCTCGCACCTCAACCTGTCACCCTGGAAACCGAAACTAAAACCCTGCGCCTAGATTTAGCGAAAGCTGCGATCTTGGCGATCGATATGCAAAATGATTTCTGTCATCCTGATGGTTGGTTAGCACATATTGGCGTAGATGTAACACCGGCTAGAAGTCCAATTAATCCGCTAAAAATATTATTACCGACATTGCGATCGCAGTCAATTCCTATTATTTGGTTGAACTGGGGAAACCGCCCCGACTTACTCAATATTAGTGCTGGATTGCGTCATGTTTATAACCCTACCGGTGCAGGAATTGGCTTGGGCGATCCCTTACCTAAAAATGGCGCTCCTGTGCTTATGGCCGGAAGTTGGGCCGCCGCAGTTGTCGATGAATTAGAACAGCAACCGGAGGATATTTGTATTGATAAATATCGGATGAGTGGCTTTTGGGATACCCCTTTAGATAGTATATTACGAAACCTGGGTAAAACCACAATTTTCTTTGCAGGAGTGAACGCCGATCAATGCGTGATGGCCACATTGCAAGATGCCAATTTTCTCGGTTATGATTGCATAATGGTGAAAGATTGTACGGCTACTACTTCTCCCGATTATTGTTGGCAAGCTACCCTTTATAATGTTAAACAATGCTTTGGCTTTGTGTGCGATTCTCAAGCAATTTTAAAAGCAATTAAATTGTAGTAGCGACTTTAGTCGCTTAATTTTAGAAGAAAGCGACTAAAGTCGCTACTACAAACAACTAACAACTAACAATTACTATGACAAACCAGTGCATGATTCCCGTTGCTAAGTCTCCTAAAGACTATCAAGCTTTTCGGATCAGTCCCCAGGATACCAATAGATTAGCAATTATCTTCGATCCAGAAAATGCTCAGAGTTCATTAACCGTTTGCGTCGAGATTTTTGATGTCGGTGGTAAAACTCCTCCAAATCGTCATCAACTAGCAGTAGAAATGTTTTTTATTCTCAAAGGAGAAGGACTAGCTACTTGTGATGGAAAAACAGTTAAGATTCAGGCAGGAGATAGTTTATTAGTACCGGCAACTAGCACTCATTTGATTGAAAATACTGGAAAAGAACGCTTATATGCTTTGTGCATTATGGTTCCAAATGAGGACTTTGTTGAACTGATTCGCAGTGGCATACCAGTGGAATTAGATGCTGAAGATATGAGAGTTCTCAGACGTTCAGATGTGTTAGTATCCTGTTGAACAAGGAATAAGAAAAATATGAATATCATTTTGCATATCACTCAGCGCCAACAATGGGAAGAAGCAAAATTGAGTCAAGCTTATCGGGGTGATACGCTAGATACTGAAGGCTTTATCCATTGTTCTACTTATCAACAGTTAATTAAGGTGGCAAATAAATTCTTTTTCGGTCAAAAAGAGTTGATGATTTTGTGTATTGACTGCGATCGAGTGCAATCTGAAGTAAAGTATGAGGATGCTGATGGCGATCGCTTTCCTCATATTTATGGTGCGCTAAATGTTGATGCGGTGATTAAAGTAATTGAGTTTGAATCAGGGGAAAATGGTAAGTTTGAATTGCCAGGAGAAATGAGTAATGTCAAGTGATATTGTAGGGTTAGTTTCCCCGTGCCTACCCCATCGATCGGGGCAAACACAGGGGGATTGCCCTACAAAAAAGTACACAATTCATTTAGACGCGCTATATTACTTTTAGGCAGCATTAACTAACTTCTGCACATAATAAACAGTGCCCCCTGATTTTTGCACCTGTGCGACTATCTGATTATTTTGCTCATTAACCCAGGTATCCTCTGTAGGTATAATTACTGTCGCACTATCGGGAATTTCTTCAAGTGCGTTCGGGTTCTCAAGCAAAAAATTGAGATAATCAAATGCAACTGCCATATTAGCTACTGCCATTTGCTGCTGTTGCTCATTCGTTAAGCCGCTGGATATACTGTTCAAGTTGTTGTTCATAGCGTTGCCTCTATAGCACATTACCAACCAACTTTGTCGCCAATTCTAACGCCTCTTGACGAGTAGAAATTCTACCCTCAATTCGCGCTAACTGAATCTCTAATAATAATTGTCCAATGAGGGGACTTCTAGGCAAATTCAACTCCGCCATTAAATCATTGCCACTGACTAACTGTGTCGGATGAGAAACCTGATCTTCTGGATCTAAATACCGATTAATTAAAGTCAAAATTCGATCGAATGATCCTTCGGAAGATAAAGCAAAAATAGCAAAAGCTGGAAATACGTTTCCCAGATCGCGAAATAAAAAATACTGCTCTTTTAAAGACAATTCAGAAGTTGTATTTTCTGTCACTTTCGGCAAATACTTTAATAGTGCGATTACACTTTTAATTTCAGCATTGCTGTATTTTAATATAGTTAATTCAAATTCAGCAACGATCGGATCTGGATTGACTAAACAGGCTAATTTAGCAATTGCTAATAAAGGTGTTTTAATTGTATCGCGTACCCATTGAGATAATCGATCGGGCAAATCAGACCAAATTTCTGCTAAGGTAATAATAGCCGCAGGAATCCCGGTCAATCTATCAAATTTATCTTGCACACTTGGAAAATAAACTGATATTAAATTATCTTCCCAAGCGCGACAAATCCAAGGAATACCTTGGGAATTATTTAATAAATAACCTAACTCCGATCGCACTCGTTCTACAGCTACCTGATTTAACAATGGTGCTAACTCCCGGATGGTAGAATGTGTTTCTGGCGCGATCGCAAAATCTAATTGAGCAGCTTGGCGATAAGCTCTCAATAACCTTAACGGATCGTCGCGTAAATTTGCAGGGGAAATCATCCGAATTATCCGCGCCTGTAAATCTGCTTCACCCTCCAAAGGATCGATTATTTCCTCAGTAAAAGGATTGTATGCGATCGCATTTAACCGAAAATCCCGCCGCCCCAAATCCGCTTCTAAATTATCCCCATCCGCCTGAGCAAAATCAGCCGTAGCACCCGCAAAAACCACCCGTGCAATTTGTCGTTCTGCATCCAACAAAACAAACCCCGCCTGATACTCAGCAGCAATTTTACGAGCCGTCTTTACCGCTGGAGACATCATCACAAAATCTAAATCTAAATACTCAGAAACTCTCCCCAGTAAAGCATCTCGCACCGCACCACCCACTAAATAAGCAGGTTCAGGTAGCCAGGCCAAATCAAAAGGCCAATTATTTGGAGATAATACAGACAAAAAATTATTAGACATTGCAACAAAAATAAACGAAAATTTTAACCCATTAGCATCCGACTTATGCTAGATTAACAGAAAGTACGTCAAATTAGTTCGTTCAATTTTTGTTCATCAATTTTTGAAATGCACAGAGAGAGGAATTTAATCATGTGTATTTGTGTTAACTGCGAGTACGTCGATCGTTGCATTTCTTATCATGCCGTAGAAACGCAGCATGAGCAACTTCATCTGACTGAAAATCCCGATTTCGATCCCATTGAACCTAGTATTAATGTCAACATCCGTACTCGTGGAGAGGAAATAGAAATGGAATGGGATGTTGTAGGTTGTTTAAGTTTTAAACAGGAAACAGGTAAATGGGCAAAATTACGCCCAGGAGAACTTGTACCCACTTGATTAGGAAAACTGTTAACCGTCAACCGTTAACGGTTAACAAACAACAAATAACAAATAACAAATAACAAATCAGTGCAATACGGTTTAGCAATTCATACTTCCAGTCCAGAATTAGGGTTAGCAATCAGCAATTTTGCTGGTGATAATCGCTGTCAAATATGGAATTTAGGTCGAGACTTAGCTACTCATTTGCATCAGCATATATTGGACTTTATCCAGCCGCAAACTTGGGCAGATTTAGGATTTATTGCAGTTGCTAAAGGGCCGGGAAGTTTCACCGGTACTCGGATTGGTGTGGTTACGGCTAGGACTCTAGCGCAACAGTTAGATATTCCTTTATTTGCTATTTCTACTTTAGCAACTATGGCTTGGGAAGAAAGGAAGAAGGAAGAAGGAAGAAGGAAGAAAGAAGAAGGAAGAAGGAAGAAGGAAGAAGTAGAAAAGATTTTACTTTATCCTGACATATCAATAGCAGAAAAGGCGATACCTGCGGCTGGCTACGCCTACGCACTTCAAATGCCGGCTCAGCGTGGGCAAATATTTGGGGCTATCTATGCAGTTAAAAAAATAAATTTAGAGCCAAATAATTTAGGTTTAATCGAGTTATTGCCAGATACAGTAATGACTACTGAGTCTTGGCAAAATATCTTGGAATCTTGGCAAAAACCCTATCATTTAATTGAAGTTCCAAATGACTTAGGCGCGTCAGTTTCTAGCCTATTAGAACTAGCCTATTTAGAATACCAACAAGGAAAACGCCCTAATTGGTCAGAAGCATTACCCTATTACGGTCAACATCCAGTTAAAGAAAAAGAATAAATTTCAAAGAATAAACTAAAAGGACTAATTAAGATGGCTTACAGTGAATTTACTTTAGAACGGGTCAAAAGAGAGTTTAATCTTACGACTTTTGAAAAATCTGATATTTTTGCTGATGTTCCTGAATTAGAGAGTAGTAAGTGGCTGAAAGAAACTCTACAATACTATCAGCCAATTGTGCGGGGAAGTAATAGTGAAAAAGCTCGCTCTGAACTGATTATTGCTCCGATTTTGGTGGATTTTCGGAGGCAATTAAATGAGCAAGTCAGTTTATTTTCGGGAATAGATTTCTCAGTTGATGACAGCAAAGGTTTGAATGGAATTTGTGATTTTCTCATTACTAAATCAACCGAAATACTGATTATGACTGCGCCTGTGATTACTATTGTGGAAGCCAAAAAGGAAAATATTAATGCAGGCTTGGGGCAGTGTATAGCAGAAATGATTGCTGCTAGAATCTTTAATGAACGAAATAATAATAAAATTTCAGCAATTTATGGAACTGTGACAACTGGGACTAACTGGCAATTTCTGAAATTGGAAGGAGATATAATCAATATCGATCTTAGTGAATATTATCTCACCAATGTTAATAAAATTTTGGGGATTTTAGCCAGCGGTGTTAATCAAGAGATTTAATCAAGATTTAAGCATCGAAACTGCATGGGCGGGGCGGGTTTATAAAATTTTGGATACTCATCAAATATCTCGGCGAACCCGCCCCTACAGCTTATATTATATTAACACAGCTGGATTCTCTACCTCTGCAAACTCCTGGGATCGAGGGCATCTCGTAAACCATCACCTAACAAATTAAAGGCTAAAACTGTCAAAATAATTAATAACGCAGGCGGCCAAACTAACCAAGGTTGCAATACTAAAATTGAAGCATTTGTAGATAGAGAAAGCAAATTTCCCCAAGAAGCATCTGGCTGTTGAATTCCTAATCCAATTAAACTCAAAACTGATTCAGAAACAATAAAACTCGGAATTGATAAAGTAGCAGAAATAATCACATAAGTAGCTGTTTGTGGTAATACGTGGCGCACAATAATATAAATTGGATTTGCCCCCATTGCCCGCGCTGCTTGCACAAATTCTCGCTGTTTAATGGAGAGGACTTGACCTCGAATTACCCGCGCTAAACCGGCCCAACTTATAAATGAAGTAATCAATACAATTAACATAAATCGTTGAGCGCTTGTTAAGCCTACTGGTAATACAGAGGCTAATGCTACTAATAGATAAATACTGGGAATGGTCATTAAAACTTCCACAATTCGCATTAAAATTGAGTCAATCCAGCCGCCAAAATATCCAGATATTCCTCCTACTAATAAACCTAAAGGAAAAGAAATGACAATTCCTACTAATCCGATGCAGAGGCTAATTCTGCTACCATGAACTAGGCGACTGAATTGATCTCGCGCTTGTTCATCAGTGCCTGCAAGGTGAAATCTTACATCTTTATTTGTTGTGCCGAATAAGTGTCGATCGCAGGGGAAAATTCCTAATATTTTATAGCTATCTCCCTTGACAAATAATGCGAGACGTGATGGCTTTTTCCAGTCTACAATTACTTTGCGATCGCCTGTATTTACATCGACAGGTCCTTGAGTTGTAGGATAAACATGGGGACCGATAAATTTGCCATCTTGCGTGGTTAAATAAATCTGAGTTGGCGGTAATAGGGAAGCATTGAGTTGAGAATCGTAGGGGTTATAGGGTGCTATAAAATCAGCCGCGATCGCAACTCCATATAAGATTAATAGTAACACAGCCCCAAATCGAGCTAAAGGATTATTCTGAAGGTTTTGCCACCATTTCATAATTTTGTTAGTTGTTAGTTGGAAAAAGTAATTCAACTTTGTAGTAGCGACTTTAGTCGCTTTCTTCTGCAATTAAGCGACTAAAGTCGCTACTACAAGCGGTAATTTTTGCGGTAATTAAGCGAGTAAGGCTTAATTATATGCGATCGCTTGTAGTTAATATTTCCGGGTTTTCTGCCAAATTTTCCTCCACCAATTTTTCACCATTAAAAGGATTGTAAAAAAATGAACCAGTTTGCGGCGGTAACTTGGGATTAAGCACAATTTCCAAGATACTTTTAACAACTCCAGTTAAAGGAATTGCCAAAATTACTCCTAAAAGTCCTGCTACTCTACCTCCTAATAGTAAAGCGGTGAAAATAATCACAGGGCTAAATCCTGTTAAACTGCCCATAATTCGAGGTGCAATTAAATTATCTTTTACTTGCTGAAGCGCGATCGCAACTCCCAAAACCTCTAGTGCCAACTGCCAATCAATAAATACCACAATGACGCTAACTGCCCCAATTCCCAGTGTCGCACCGATAAAAGGGATGACTTCTAATAATCCAATAAACACAGCAAATAGCAAGAAAAAAGGAACGTGCAAACTCCAGAAAGCTAAACTTAATGCGGCGGCCATAAATAAACCTAACAACAATTGACCAGAGATAAAACGTTGGAGGTTACGCTCTAAAGTTTCTGTTAAAACATAGCGAATTTCTGGTGCAAAAATACTCATCAAACCATGCCAAACTCTGTCCCCATCTAATAACATATAAAACGAAATTACCAGGAGTACGATTAAGTCGAAAAACCAATTAACAGTTCCCACAACTAAACCTAAACCACTAGCTAAAATAGTCTGCACTTGTTCCTGCACTTTAGCTGATAATTGTTCCTCTAAAATTTGCACGTCAAAGGGCAAATTTCGATCGGCACTCCAAATTTGAAACTCCTGTAACTGTTGCCTTCCAGACTCCAGTAATTCGGGGAATTTTACTGCTAATTGTGCGCCTTGATTTAAAACTGGTGGCGCGATCGTTAAAACAATTACCACCACCACAAAACCAGCCGCTAAATAAACCAATACCGCCGCCAATCCACGCGGTAAAAACACTTGCAATCTCGCCACTGGGTAATTTAACAAAAATGCAATTAAACCAGCCGTAACTAAAATACTGACTAATTCTGCTACATAATGAATTGCACCGACAGTAAGCCAACCAGTTACTAACACCAACAAGCAAGTAATTAGAAACTGTTGAACCGGAGAAAAAAAAGTATTCATCTTGATTTGATATTGAATATTTTTCTATAGATTGATGTAGGGGTAGTTGCCCCCGTGCCTGCCCCCAAACCCTTACGGGGCAACCACAGGGGGATTGCCCCTACAAGAGAATGAAATCGCTCTGCCCTAGACTGCGATCGCTTCCTCTGCCGATAAATCATGTTCAACCACAAACACATTTGAGTAAAGATTAGCAATTATTTGCTTACCTTGTTGCGTTAGAGATAGGTAATACAAAGCATCTTTGATATATGGATGAACGCCATGCCAGTAAAATTTGGCATAATTAACTCGTAAATCCCCTGGACTTTTGTAACCTACTTTTTGATTAAAGCCTGTTTCCTCAAATTCATAATACAATAAACTAATTTTTTTGAGGTAACGAGGATCGCTAAGTTGACCAATGAGATCCGCTGCTCTAACTAAACCGGGAAAGTTAATGGTATCTTGATGATCTGACTCTTTGGGTACAGGAAATCTAGTTAGTTCAATGTTCCGTTTAATCACCTCAGCATCAATTAATCTGTGACCACCAAATCGTTCATCAATAAACAATTTAGCGCGATCTACGTGATAGGGAGTCAGGCTTGCATCAGTACAACCAGGCGGCAAAGGTACTAATTCTGTACCATTACCAGTAGCATACCAACCTGTTCTATCTTGACGGCAAACTCCTTTAACATAACCGATATCGTGACATACTAAGGCAATGATAAAATGTAACCAATCTTCGCAGGAAGTTCCGCCTTCACGAATGTGTTTTCCGCGCAAAATTTCCTGCCCAACTAATGTTACTAAAATTGTATGTTCAACGTTGTGATAAAGGGCATCGCTATTGGCAATATTTTCTAGTGCCATACTGCCGGCCCAGGCAATAATATCTTCGTAGTCGGGTTTGTAGCCGCCATAAGTGCGGGTATAGCCGAAGCGAATTTTCTGCACAAAGGCATCAATTAGAAGTTCAGTTGCGTTAAAAACCATATTTGACAGTTACTCGTATTGAATCTAAGGTTTGTAGGGGAGGCGAACATCCCTTAATATATTTAGAAAGGTTGATTTAATTTTTTTAGCATTTTTGGTCGAAAATGGCAAGGTTTAATGATGGGTTTGGCAATTTGGCGTAAGCGCGATCGCACAACCTTTTTTCTTTAACCTTTAGTATAACTCTCAATTCTGACAAATTCAAGGCATGATTATATTAAATTACTCTATTTTTTCTTTATGGTTCCAGTAACAAATCTTTCCCTTACCAATAACAACACCATTTTAGAAGCTAAAAGATTAACCCGTCGCTTTGGAGGATTAATTGCGGTTAATGAGGTATCTTTCACCGTGCAGAAACATGAGATATTTGGGCTTATTGGTCCCAATGGAGCCGGGAAAACAACTCTTTTTAATCTTGTTACTGGATTGATTGTACCATCCAGCGGTCAACTGATTTATCAAAACCAAGATATTTCCCAACTTCGCCCTTATCAAATAGCCAATAAAGGCATTTCGCGCACCTTTCAAAATATTCGGTTATTTGGTGAACTTTCGGCCTTAGAAAATGTGATGATTGCTAGACATATTCACAGTCGCCAAGGCAATCCTGTATTATCATTAATTAGTGGCATCTTGGGTTTACCAAAGTCTCAGGCTATGGAACGTAGAACTAAGCAAAAAGCTTTAGATTTGTTAGAATTAGTAGGATTACGCGATCGCGCTCAAGAAAAAGCAAAAAACTTTGCTTATGGGGATCAACGTCGCCTAGAAATTGCCCGCGCTCTCGCCCTCGAACCGCAAATATTACTATTAGATGAGCCGGCCGCTGGCATGAATCCATCTGAGAAACATCAACTCAGTGAATTTATCCGAGAACTGCGCCAACAGTTCAATCTTAGTGTAATATTAATTGAGCATCATGTACCGTTAGTTATGGGATTGTGCGATCGAATTGCCGTTTTACACTTCGGTCAACTAATTGCTTTGGGCGATCCAGCTACAGTCAGAAATGATCCGGCTGTGATTGAAGCTTATTTAGGAGATGAATGAGGATTTTTAACCGCAGATGAACGCAGAAAAACACAAATTTTTACTATTAGATGTTAAGGGATTATTTGTTAATTATGGAGGGATTCAAGCTCTCCAAGATGTTAATTTAACTGTAAATCTTGGGGAGGTTGTAACTCTGATTGGTGCGAATGGCGCGGGCAAAAGCACTACGCTGAGAGCTATTTCTAGGATGATTAATGTTCGTCAAGGGCAAATTATTTATAATGGGCGAGATATTACCGCTCGTCAAGCTCACGAAGTAGTTAAATATGGCATGGCTCATAGTCCCGAAGGTAGGAGAGTTTTGGCGCGGCAAACTATTCTAGCTAATTTGGAATTGGGGGCATATATTCGCTCAAATTCTGCGGAAGTAAAAGCTGATTTAGAACGGCAATTTGAGCTATTTCCTCGATTAGCTGAACGTCGCCATCAACTAGCAGGAACTCTTAGCGGTGGGGAACAGCAAATGTTAGCGATCGCGCGGGCTTTGATGAGTCGTCCAAAGTTATTATTATTAGATGAACCGAGTTTGGGTTTAGCGCCGGCAATTGTGCGAGAGATTTTTGGGATTATTGAAAATTTGCGTTCGATCGGTGTGACAATTTTATTGGTGGAACAAAATGCTAATTTAGCTTTGCAAATTGCCGATCGGGGTTATGTTTTGGAGGCGGGAAATATTACTCTATCGGGGGTGGCTTCGGATTTGTTGAAGGATGAACGAGTGAAGCAAGCATATTTGGGATGATGAAGGGTGGGGTGCTAATATTTTTATATTCTTATTCCTCAATCTCAGAAAAGTCAACTTCTTCATAAAGTTCGATCAAGGGAATTTTAACTTCAACAGAAGCCAGGGTTAAAATAGAATTTTCTGAGTTATATTCCGTGAATAACCATTGATTCTCTGAAGTTTTAGCGTATTGTTCCAGATGATATTTAGATTGGTCAATTAAGATATATTCCCGAAATTCAGGAATTGAGCGATAATAATCAAATTTCTCACTTTTATCGTAGTTTTTGGTTGACTTTGATAAAACTTCAACAATTAGTAAGGGATTGGTAATTGTGGTTTTATTACTTCCATCATAAATGGGTTTTCCTTGAACAACCATGACATCTGGATAGACGTAGCGGCGGTAAGTTGACATCCATAAACGCACGTCAGCAAAAAATACCTTGTAAGATTGTCCTTTAATCCTCAAAGGAAATTTTTTGTAAAAATTCCCAGCAATAATATTGTGATCGGTAGTTCCGCCAGTCATGGGTATGATTTCTCCATCATGGTATTCACTTTTGTACTCTGCTTTTTCCTCTAAAGCTAGGTATTCTTCAGGAGTATAGAGGCGTTTTTCAGTCTGGACTTGCATGATCATGCTCTCCATTTATTCACCAGATTAAGAGTCAGGTATCTCAGGAGGGTGGCAAATATCGCCTCCTACCTAATTATCATACTTGATTTAAAGAGATTATTGATATTGCGCTTTTGGTAGGGGCGAGGGAAACTGGGTTTTGGGGGTGAGGCGATCGCCACCTCACCCCGTTTAAATTTATGCTATGTCGCGTCCGAATGTTTTAAAAAAACGGGCTTACTTTTTTTACGCTCAGAGTCTGGTTGTGGGGGGTAATTAAATTTGATACACTCGATTAAGCGTGTTATAGTTTCATTTCTACCTCATTGGAGAAATCTTTATGTTGCTAAAAATGGTCATTCCTGTCCAACCTGTCCAAAATAACGACGATTACAAGGTGAAGGAAGAGGATGATTACAAGGTGAAGGAAGAGACGGTAATTATCGTCCCTGTCGAATTCTTTTATTCATACCCCAACTATTCCCCAGAATATTGTGAATGGTATTTCGATCCAAAACATTTCACCCAGGCTGAATTTAGTCCCAAAACTTATCATAATGTATGTCTTCGTAAGGAGTGCCACCCAGATATTTGTTATCTTTTGCTTTTTGTGTCTAAAGACGAAGATAATAAAGAGAAAAGAGACAGGGTATTCGACGTTACCTCCGTCATAGTGGTCGCAGAATACCCGGAACCTTAAGGCAAAGGGTTGAGGTTTCAATAAAAGACGGTTCTGCTAATTGACGCGCCTACCGGGGACAGGCAGGGCGGTTTCATTCTCA